>NZ_CAJUPR010000001.1 GCF_910588665.1 uncultured Brachyspira sp.
TAATAATTATTAATTCAAGAATGATGATGAATTATAACATAAAAGATATATTATTTCTATGCTTATGCTTTGCCGATAAAGACTATATTTTTTAGATGCTAAATTTTTATTATTTCATACTTTTCTGCTTTTCTTTTTTATCTTTCATAGACCTTCCTGCAAGCTCATGTTTTATATCATTTATAGTTATATTTTTTTCAGCCATCAATACTAATGTATGATATAATAAATCTGATATTTCATATATAGTTTCTTTATTAGAGTTATTTTTAGCCCCTATTATAACTTCAGTGCATTCTTCACCTACTTTTTTTAGTATTTTATCTATTCCGCTTTTAAAAAGATATGCAGTGTAAGAGTCTTCCATATTGTTAATTTTTCTTTCTTTTATTAATTCGTATAATTTATCAATGGAAAAATCTTTATAATCTTCTTTTGAATATAAGTCGTTAAAAAAACATGACTGCGAAAGAGTATGACATGCAGGACCTTCTTTTATAACTTCTATAACTAATGCATCATTATCGCAGTCAGATTTTATGCTTTGTATATGCTGATAATTTCCAGATGTCTCTCCTTTTCTCCATAGTTTTTGCCTGCTTCTGCTGTAGAAACAAGTTTTTCCTTCTTCAATAGATATTTTAAGACTTTCTTTATTCATATATGCAAGAGTCAATACTTCTTTTGTATAGTAATCTATAATAATGGCTGGTATTAATCCTTTATTATCAAATTTTAAATTTTCTATATTAGCTGAATTTTCCTTCATAAAAATAAATCCTTTTAAATATTATTAATAGTATGCTATAATTATAATTTTTTGCAATATTTTTTGATAATTTTATTTTTGTATTTAAATATTATAAAAAATTTTTTTTATTTAATTTTTTTTATTAAAATGATTAATAAAATTTCTACTTAAAAAATCATTTTATTTTAAAAAAATAAAAAAAATTAATAAATTATTATTGATTTTTTTATTTTGTTGCTTTATAATTTTCTCACTTTCATAAAAACGATTAAAGCGTATAGTATGTTTTCTCATTATTAATTAGTTTTTAATACTATAAATTGCTCAGTTTTGTAAATACTGTTTCGTGTTTGAAGTTTTAATTTTACAAATATTATTGCAGTCATTACTTTAAGTAATGTATTGGCTTATAAATAAAAAAAAATTAGAGGTTTTGTATTTTATGCCTACAATTAATCAATTAATAAGAAAAGGTCGCAAGCGTATAATAAATAAAACAAAATCGCCTGCATTAATGAAATGTCCGCAAAGAGAAGGGGTGTGCACCCGCGTAACAACAACTACGCCTAAGAAACCTAACTCCGCTATGCGTAAAATTGCCCGTGTAAGAGTTACAAACGGTATGGAGGTAACAGCTTATATATCAGGTATAGATCATACGCTTCAGGAGCATAACCGTGTTCTTATAAGAGGCGGACGTGTTAAGGATTTGCCGGGATGCCGTTATCATATAGTCAGAGGAAGCAGAGAAGCTACAGGTGTGGAAAAAAGAATGAAGGCTAGAAGTAAATACGGTACTAAAAAGCCTAAGGCTTAATGGAGTAAATTAATATGGCTAGAAGAAGAAGAGCACAAACTAGAAAAATAGATGCAGATCCTGTTTACGGCAGTGTTGTTATAAGTAAGTTTATTAATAAGCTTATGTATGACGGTAAAAAAAGTAAAGCTGAAAATATATTTTATAAAGCTATGGATTTGGTTAAAGAAAAAACTGGTAAAGGCGGTTTAGAAGCTTTTAATGAGGCTATAGAAAATATCAAGCCCCGTGTAGAGGTGAAATCAAGAAGGGTAGGAGGATCCACATATCAGGTTCCTGTTGATGTTAGACCTGACAGGCAGAATTCATTAGCCTTTACATGGCTTATAGACGCTTCAAGAAAAAGAGGCGGAAGAAGTATGATAGAACGTTTATCAAATGAAATAGTTGATGCTATAGGCGGCAAAGGTCAGGCAGTTGCTAAGAGAGATACGGTTCATAGAATGGCTGAAGGTAATAAGGCATTTGCACACTTTAGGTGGTAGTTTTTAAGGAGAGAGTTTAGTGGCACGTCAAATTTCATTAGAGAATACGCGTAATATTGGTATTATGGCGCATATTGATGCGGGTAAAACTACTTTAAGCGAACGCATTCTTTATTTTACAGGTAAGACTCATAAAATCGGAGAAGTTCATGAAGGTGCGGCGGAGATGGACTGGATGGATCAGGAAAGAGAAAGAGGAATCACTATTACATCTGCTGCTACAACATGTTTTTGGAACGGCAACAGAATTAATTTAATAGATACGCCGGGACACGTAGACTTTACTGTGGAAGTGGAAAGATCTTTAAGGGTTTTAGATAGCGCTATAGGAGTTTTTTGCTCCGTAGGCGGAGTTCAGCCTCAAAGCGAAACTGTTTGGAGACAGGCAAGCAATTATAAAATTCCCAGAGCTATTTTTGTTAATAAAATGGACAGAATAGGAGCTAATTTTTATGCTGTCTTAGATCAGACTAGGGACAGATTAAAAGCCAATAGTCACCCTGTGGTTATACCTATAGGTGCGGAAAGTAATTTTGAGGGTGTTGTTGACTTAGTGAATATGAAAGAAATAATTTGGGTTTCTGAAGACGGTATGAAGATTGAAGAGAAAGAAATCAGACCTGAATTAAAAGAAAAAGCGGAAGAATATAGAAATTCATTATTGGAAGCTATTGTTGAATATGATGATGATGCTATGAATAAGTTTTTTGAAGGTGAGGAAATTGATGTTTCTACTATAAAAAGACTTATAAGAACAGCAACATTAACTGCGGATTTCTTTCCGATGTTCTGCGGTACTGCATTCAAAAATAAGGGTATTCAGGTATTGATAAATGCCATAATTGATTATCTGCCTTCTCCTTTAGATAAATCAGAAATAGAAGGCACAGACTTAAACGGGAATGAATTAAAAAGAAAAATATCTGATGATGAAAAATTCAGCGCATTGGCATTTAAAATAATGACGGATCCTCATGTAGGAAAAATAGCTTTTTTCAGGGTTTATTCTGGAGTATTGGAAGCTGGTTCTTATATATTTAATGCTACAAAAGGTAAAAGAGAGCGTATAGGAAGAATACTTCAGATGCATGCAAATAAAAGAGAAGAGATAGATACCGTATATGCGGGAGATATAGCGGCTGCGGTTGGTCTTAAGGAAACAACAACAGGTGATACATTGTGTCCTGAAAATGCTCCTATAATACTGGAGGCTATAAACTTTCCCGAGCCCGTAATCAATGTAGCTATAGAGCCTAAAACAAAAGGCGACAGAGATAAAATGTCGGTGGCTTTGTCCAGACTTGCCGAAGAAGATCCTACATTCAAAGTAAGTTTTGATGAGGAAACAGGTCAGACAATCATAGCAGGTATGGGTGAGCTTCACTTGGAAATTATCTGCGATAGAATGAAAAGAGAATATAAAGTTGAGGCGAATGTGGGGCGTCCTCAGGTATCTTATAGGGAAGGTATTAAGAAAACTGTTGAAGTTCAAGGTAAATTTGTGCGTCAGTCTGGCGGTAAGGGTCAATACGGAGATGTATGGCTTAGAATAGGGCCTAATGAGCCTAATGCTGGATTTAAATTTAATAATGAAATTGTAGGAGGAGCTGTTCCCAGAGAATATATACCTGCTGTGGAAAAAGGCTGCGCAGAATCTATGAATACTGGGGTTCTTGCCAATTATCCTATGCTTGATGTTGTTGTATCTGCTTATGACGGTTCTTTCCATCCTGTGGATTCTTCTGAAATGGCATTTAAAATAGCGGCTTCAATGGGATTTAAAGAAGGCTGTAAAAAAGCAGATCCGTTTTTGCTGGAGCCTATGATGACTGTAGAGGTTGTAACCCCTGAAGATTATATGGGTGATATTATAGGCGATTTAGCTTCAAGAAGAGGTCAGGTTCATGGATTTACTGATAAATCAGGATATAAATCTATCAATGCTACAGTGCCTCTTGCCGAGATGTTCGGTTATACCACAAGTATAAGAAATGTTTCTCAGGGAAGAGCCAGCTATACTATGCAGTTTTCTCATTATGAAGAAGTGCCTAAAAATGTGGCTGAGGAGATAATAGGTGCTAGAATGGGTAATAGTAAATAATTAATTAAAATTTTATAAATTATAAAAAATAAATTTCCTAAAGTATAAATAATTGGAGGATTAAAATGGCTAAAGGAACTTACGAAGGTAAAAAGACACACGTAAATGTTGGTACTATCGGACACGTTGACCATGGTAAAACAACATTAACATCGGCAATAACATCAGTATCATCTGCTATGTTTCCTGAAACAGTGCAGAAAGTTGCTTATGATTCGGTAGCAAAAGCTTCTGAAAGTCAGGGAAGAAGAGACCCTACAAAAATATTGACAATCGCAACATCTCATGTTGAATATGAATCAGATAATAGACACTATGCCCATGTGGACTGTCCAGGTCACGCTGACTATATTAAAAATATGATAACAGGTGCTGCTCAAATGGACGGTGCTATATTGGTAGTATCTGCCGAAGACGGTGTAATGCCCCAGACAAAAGAACATGTGCTTCTTTCAAGGCAAGTAGGTGTAAATTATATAGTAGTATTTTTGAATAAATGTGATAAATTAGATGATCCTGAAATGGCTGAAATAGTTGAAGCAGAGGTAATAGATGTATTGGATCATTACGGTTTTGACGGTTCAAAAACTCCTATCATTAGAGGTTCTGCCATTAAAGCTATTCAGGCTATTGAAGCAGGTAAAGATCCTAGAACAGATGCTGATTGTAAATGCATATTGGATCTTTTAAATGCTTTAGATACATATATTCCTGATCCTGTACGCGAGGTTGATAAAGACTTTTTGATGTCAATTGAAGATGTATACTCAATTCCGGGAAGAGGTACTGTTGTTACAGGAAGAATTGAGAGAGGCAAAATCAAAAAAGGCGATGAGGTTGAAATTGTGGGTATCAGAGCTACTCAGAAAACAACTTGTACAGGCGTAGAAATGTTCAAAAAAGAAGTTGAAGGTATAGCTGGTTATAATGTAGGCTGTCTTTTGAGAGGTATTGAGCGTAAAGCTGTAGAAAGGGGTCAGGTATTAGCTAAGCCTGGTACTATTACTCCTCATAAAAAATTTGAAGCTGAAGTTTATATTTTGAAAAAAGAAGAAGGCGGAAGACATAGTGGTTTTGTAACAGGATACAGACCTCAAATGTATTTCAGAACAACAGATGTAACAGGCGTAATTAATTTGCAGGAAGGTGCTCAAATGATTATGCCAGGAGATAATGCCAACTTAACTATTGAACTTATCACTCCGATAGCTATGGAAGAAAAACAAAGATTTGCTATCCGCGAAGGCGGTAAAACAGTAGGCAACGGTGTTGTAACAAAAATATTAGAATAATAAATTAATAAATAAAAAGGGTATGCCTTTTATAAAGATATACCCTTTAATAAATTAAGAGAAAGCGAGTAATTCAAACTATGAAAGAACAGAAAATACGAGTTAAACTAAAAGCCTTTGATATTGAGCTTATTGATCAATCGGCTCAGTCTATAGTAGCCAGTGTAAAGAAAACTGGTGCCAGAGTGTCTGGACCTATACCATTGCCTACAAGCATACGAAAGGTAACAGTAATAAGAAGTCCGCATGTAAATATTAAATCAAGAGAGCAATTTGAGATGCGTATATATAAAAGATTAATAGATATCTTTGATGTTACATCTCAGACAACGGAATCTCTTAAAAAATTGGCGCTTCCTGCTGGGGTTGATGTTCAGCTTAAATAGGCGTTTAATTAAGGTATTAAGATAAAGCTTTACTACGTTTTATCTGTAATAGTTTGAAACAATGGAAAAGTAGTAAGTAAAATCATTATAGAGGATTCGCCGATGGTAGGAATAATTGGCAGAAAATTGGGTATGACGACAGTTTTTGATGAAACTGGAAATGCTATAGCAGTAACAGTTGTAGAAGCTGGTCCATGCACAGTTATGCAGATAAGAGATAATGAGAAAGATGGCTACAGTGCTATTCAATTGGGTTATGGTGCCGTAAAAGAAAAGCATTTAAAAAAGCCACAGATAGGTCAATTTAAAAAAGCAAATTTAGAGCCTAAGAAATATTTAAAAGAATTCAGAATGGACAATACTAGTTCATATACTGTAGGTCAGGAAGTTAAAGCGGATATATTTCAAGCAGGCGATTTTATAGATGTTAGTTCTTTGAGTAAAGGTCGCGGTTTTGCGGGAGTAATGAAAAGACATAATTATGACGGAGGTCCTATGAGCCATGGATCTAACTTCAGAAGAAGAGCAGGTTCTATAGGATGCAACAGTTATCCTGCAAGAGTCTGGAAAGGTAAAGGTATGCCTGGACACTTAGGTGATACATTAACTACTATACAAAATTTGAAGGTAGTTGAAATAAGACCTGATGATAATTTAATTATGATTAAAGGAGCAATACCTGGTGCAGTTAATAGTATAGTAAAATTAACATCAGCTGCTAAAAAACGCAATAAGAAAAAGAACTCAATGAATTGATTTATAGCAATAACAGGATGATAAAATGGAAGTAGTTATACTAAATGAAAATGGAGATAATGCAGGCAATTTGGAAATTGTTGATGAGATATTTAAGTCGGAAGTTAACAATAATCTGCTTTATGAAGCAATTAAAAATGAATTGGCTAACAGAAGACAGGGGACTCACTCTACAAAAACCAGAGCGGAAGTTTCAGGAGGCGGTAAAAAGCCTTGGAGACAAAAAGGTACAGGAAGAGCAAGAGCTGGTTCCACAAGATCTCCGATATGGGTGGGAGGAGGTAAAACTCATACTCCTAAGCCCCGTGATTATAGTTATAGATTGCCTAAAAAGATGAAACGCAAGGCTCTTCTGTCTGTTTTATCTTTGAAATATGGAAGTAATGTTCTTAAAGTTTTTGAGGATTTCACTTTTGATGCCCCTAAAACAAAAAGAATGGCTAGTTTTATAAGTAAGGTTAAAGAACCAAGCACAAGAAAAGTGGCGTTTGTAGTAGGTAAAGATGAATCTTTAGGTGATAATTATAATAGATTATTATTATCTTTAAGAAACATTAAGGATTTAAAGCTTGTAAATGCAGACAGCATGTCTATACATCCTTTATTTTATGCCGACGAAGTATATTTTACTAAAACGGCTTTATCTAAATTAAATGCTAGAATTAAGGGTTAAAAAATATGAGTATGTATTCACTTTTAATCGAGCCTATACTTACAGAAAAAAGTAATATGCTTAGAACCGAGCCTAGAGGAACAGAGAAGCGTTATTATGTATTTAAAGTAAGACAGGACGCTAATAAGCGGGAATTAATGAAAGCGGTTGAAAAAATATTTAATGTGCATCCGCTGGATTGTAAAATAATAAATGTTAAGCCTAAAAAGAAAAATCGAAGAATGAGCAGACGCGGATATACCCGCAGTTATAAGAAAGCGATTATAGTTCTTGACGGCAAAGAATCAATAGATATAGTAAAATAATTAAGGATAACCGATGGCTATTAAAAAATTTAAACCGACAACACCAAGTTTGCGTTATCGTACTGTAGTGGATTTTTCGGATATTACAACAAATGAGCCTTGCAAATCATTAGTATGCGGTAAAAAGCGTATAAGCGGACGCGGTTCTAACGGGCGTATAACTATGCGTCGTAGAGGAGGCGGGCATAAAAAACTTTTTAGATTTGTGGATTTCAGAAGAGATAAACATGATGTGGAAGCTAAAGTTGTTTCTATTGAATATGATCCTAACAGAAGTGCTCATATAGCGCTGCTTCATTATACAGATGGCGAAAAGAGATATATAATACAGCCATCAGGATTAAATGTAGGCGATAGAGTGGTAAGCGGCGAGAATGCAAAAGTAAAAATAGGATGCAGTTTGCCGTTGAAAAAAATTCCGTTAGGCACTATAATACATAATATTGAAATAACTCCTGGAAAAGGCGGTCAGCTTGTAAGGGCTGCAGGCGGTGGTGCTCAGATAACTGCAAAATCCGGAGGTTATTGCGTAATAAGACTTCGTTCTGGAGAAGAGAGAAGAATATTGGAAAATTGCTATGCCACTATAGGGCAGATTGGAAATTTAGATCACTTTAATACAACAGATGGAAAAGCAGGCACTACAAGACATAAGGGCAGAAGACCTAAAGTAAGAGGTGTTGTAATGAACCCTGTAGATCACCCTCATGGCGGAGGCGAAGGCAAAAGCGGACAAGGTAATCCGCATCCCGTTTCTCCGACTGGCATACCTACTAAGGGTTATAAGACTAGAAAAAAACATAAATATTCTGACAGATTAATAATTAAAAGAAGAGGGGGTAAAAAATAATGTCTCGCTCTATTAAAAAAGGACCTTTTGTAGATAAAAATCTATTTAAGAAAATACAGGCTGGAGATAATAAGCATCAGATAAAAACATACAGCCGTGCTTCAACAATTATTCCAGAAATGATAGGCTTCACTATAAATGTTCATAATGGAAAAACATTTGTAGCTGTTTATATACAAGAGAATATGATAGGTCATAAATTAGGCGAATTTGCACCGACAAGGAAATTTATATCTCATGCAGGTGCCGCTAAAGTAGGTAAGAAATAAGGATTTAGACTATGGATTATAAAGTAAAGGTACGTTATTTACGCATTGGTCGCAGAAAAGTGGCAAGGTTGCTTCCGTTTGTTAAAGGTGAGTATGTAAATCATGCTGTATCTAATCTTACAGTTATGCCGCAAATGTCATCGGTAGTTCTAAGAAAAGCTATTAAGAGCGGAATAGCTAATGCTATATTCCAATCAAGAAATATTAACCCTGATATATTATGGATAAAAACTGCTTATGTGGATAAAGCTCCTACATTAAAGCGAATACGTGCAGCAAGCAGAGGAAGTGCAGATCCTATATTAAAAAGACTTTCACATATTACTATAGTGTTAAGTGATGATAAAAAACCTGAAAAGAAAAAAATTAAAGCTAAGAGTGCTAAAGCGGAAGAAGCACCTAAAACAGCGGAGGTATAAACTATGGGTCAAAAGGTTAGTCCAATAGGCTTAAGACTCGGAATTAATAAAACTTGGTCTAGTAAATGGTTTGAAGATAACAGAACTTATGCTGACAGCCTGCATGAGGATTTATCTATCAGACGATATATAATGAATTATTATTATAAAACATTAAAAGAAGAGCAAAAGAAAATCGGCGGAAAAAAAGAGTCGTTTGATCCTGCCATATCCGATATACAAATAGTGCGTTTTCCTGATAGAATCAATATTTTCATATCTACTGCAAGAGCAGGGGTTGTGATAGGACCAAAAGGTCAGAGAGTTGAAACTATAAAAACAACGGTTCAGAAAATAGTAAAAAAACCTGTGCATTTTTCTATTACAGAAATAAGAGATGCAGAACTGGATGCAGCTTTAGCAGCTCAGAATGTTGCCCGTCAATTAGAAATGCGCATTGCTTTCAGAAGAGCTATGAAAAGTGTTATAACTCAGGCTATGAAGAAAGGCGCTAAAGGTATAAAAGTAATGTGTTCAGGACGCTTAGCAGGAGCCGATATCGCAAGAACAGAACAATATAAAAATGGTTCAGTACCATTACATACATTAAGAGCTAATATAGATTACGGCACTGCAGAAGCGCTTACTACTTTCGGTATTATCGGAATAAAAGTGTGGATCTATAAGGGGGAAATTCTTGATAAGAAAGAACATAGACAAGATGATGCAGGTAAAGTTATCAGTGCCAAAGGAGATAGATAATGTTACAACCTTCAAGAATGAAATATCGTAAGCATCATAGAGGCAGAATGAAAGGTAAATCTAAGAGAGGAAGCAATTTAACTTTCGGAGATTACGGCTTAATGGCATTAGAACCTGTATGGCTTACCGACAGGCAAATTGAAGCTGCCCGTATTGCCGTATCAAGACATGTGAAACGCGTGGGTAAGATGTGGATAAAGGTATTTCCTGATAAGCCTTATACTAAAAAACCTGCTGAAACCAGAATGGGTAAAGGTAAAGGTAATGTTGAATATTGGGTGGCTGTAGTTAAGCCAGGAAAAGTAATATTTGAAATAGCGGGTGTTCCTGAAGAGTTAGCTCAATCGGCTTTCAGATTAGCAGGCTTCAAGCTTCCTATCAAAACAAAGTTCATTAAGAGGGAGGCTATATAATGGCTAAAGATAAAAAAGATTATAGATCATTGTCTTTAGAAGAACTTAAAACTGAACTTCTAAAATTAGAGAAAAAATATCAAGATCATAGATTTGAAAAAGTTGTAGGCGATGCAAGACAAACTCATCAGCTTAAAAAAGCCCGTAAAGATATAGCCAGAGTTAAGACATTTATTCGTCAGCATGAACTTGGCATGAAAAAATAGTGAGGTATTACTGTGGAAAGCAAAGCAAAAAAATATAAAAGAGTACTTGAGGGAATTGTGGTTTCTGATAAAATGGATAAAACCATAGTTGTAAAAGTAGAAATCAGGCAGAAACACCCTCTTTACGGTAAAACTATTAGCAAAAATAAACGCTATAAAGCCCATGATGAAAAAAATGAATGCCATGAAGGTGATTTGGTAAGAGTAATAGAATGCAGACCTATTAGTAAAGATAAAAAATTCAGATTGACAAAAATAATCAAGAAATCGGATCGTATAGAAAAAGATTCTATAGACAGCGATGTAGAGAATGTATTAAAACGTGAAAAACATGCTTCTGAATCGGCAGTTTCTTCACAGGTTGAAGGAGAGTAATAATTATGATACAGGTACCAAGTACTCTTAATGTAGCCGATAATACCGGTGTTAAAAAGCTAAAATGTATTAAGGTATTAGGCGGAAGCAGACGCAGATATGCTACTTTAGGCGATATAATTGTTTGCTCTGTTACGGATATAATACCTACTTGTTCTATAGAAAAGGGTAAAGTTGTTAAAGCTGTAATTGTAAGAGTAAAAAAAGAAGTTAGACGCCCTGATGGTTCTTATATAAGGTTTGATGAGAATGCTGCTGTTATAGTGGACGATAAGAAAGAACCTAGAGGAAAACGCATATTCGGACCTGTTGCCCGTGAACTTAGGGACAGAGGCTTTATGAAGATAGTATCACTTGCACCAGAGGTAATATAATTATGATAAAAAAACAAGATTTAAGTAAGACAAAATATAAAGTAAAAAAAGGCGATACTGTTGAAGTAATAGCAGGCGAACAAAGCGGAGAACGCGGCGAAGTATTATCAATAGATAGAGCAAGAGGAAGAGTTTTAATTAAAAATATAAATATGGTTAAAAAAACTATGCCTAAAAGTCAGGAGAATCAGAAGGGCGGTATAGTTGAAAAAGAAGCTTCAATACATATATCCAATGTAATGGTAGTAAGTAAATCTGGTAAAACTACTAGAGTTGGAAGAAAAGAAGTAGACGGTAAATTAAAAAGATATGCCAAAAAATCGGGTGAAGTTCTTGATAAGTAAGTAGGAGAAATAAATTATGTCAGTATTGAAAGATAGGTATGAAAAAGAAATTAAGCAGTATCTACTAAAAGATATGAATTTAAGTTCTGTAATGGCTATTCCTAAAATTGAGAAAATAATAATCAATATGGGAATAAGTCAGGCTGTAACAGATAAAAAATACGTTGATTCTGCTGTAGAAGAACTAAGCCAGATAGCTGGACAGAGAGCCGTTGTAACAAGAGCCAAAAAGTCTATAGCCAACTTCAAATTAAGACAAGGTATGCCTATAGGATGCAGAGTAACTTTAAGAGGCGATAGAATGTATGATTTTCTTGAAAGATTAATATTTATAGCATTGCCTAGAGTAAGAGATTTTCAGGGTATTCCTAGAAAAGGTTTTGACGGTAATGGCAATTATAATTTGGGAATAAAAGAGCATACTATATTTCCAGAGATAAGTTTTGATAAAACAGATGCCGTAAAAGGCTTAAATATAACAATAGTAACTACTGCAGATAATGATGAAATGGGACGTACTTTATTGGAAAAAGTCGGACTGCCGTTTCGTGCTGCACCTAAAACTCAGGAGAATAAATAATGGCTAGATTGGCACTTAAAGTTAAAGCTGAAAAAAAACAAAAATATAAAACAAGACAATATAATCGCTGCCCTATATGCGGAAGACCCCGCGCTTATATAAGACAATATAAGATGTGCAGAATATGTTTCAGAGATTTAGCAAATAAAGGTTTGATACCAGGGGTAACTAAATCTAGTTGGTAATTTTAAGGAGAATTATAAATGAGCGTACATGATCCAATAGCAGATGCTTTAACTATAATAAGAAATGGATGTAGAGCAAAAAAAGATTCTGTTACTATACCTTTTTCTACAAAAATGGAAAATATACTTGCAATTTTGAAGAAAGAAGGATATATTAATGACTTCAAAAAAGCAGAAGTAAAAGATAAAAATTTTTTCCGCATAGAAATAGATTTGAAATATTATGAGGGAAGTTCTGTAATAGAAGGCATTAAAAGAGTATCAACTCCGGGCTTGAGAGTTTATACATCGGTAGATACTATACCTCAAGTTAAAAACGGTTTCGGTATATCTGTAATATCAACAAGCAAAGGCGTAATGACAGACAAGGAAGCTAAAAAAGAAAATGTCGGCGGCGAAGTTTTATGCTACATTTGGTAATAAATTATTTAGAGGGTATTGATAATGAGTAGATTGGCAAATAAACCTATAGCGATTCCTCAAAATGTTGAAATAAAAATAGATGGAAATAAGGTAATCGTAAAAGGTAAAAGAGGGGAGTTGACAAGAGAGTTTTTTGATTATATAATAATTAAACTTGAAAATAATTCTATTTTTGTTAAACCTCCTAAGATTGACAGTACTGATGAAACAGCTATTAAAGAAAATAGAACTAAATATTCCGCACAGTTAGGTTTAGTGTGGAAGCTTATTTCTAATATGATAGAAGGTGTTAGCAACGGATATAAAAAAGTTCTTCAGTTGGAAGGTACAGGTTATCGTTCTAATGTTCAGGGTGATATTATAACATTGCAGTTAGGCTTTTCAAGCGATATTAAGATGAAAATACCTGAGGGCATAAAAGTAACGGTGGAAAAAGACACTAAAATTATTATTGAAGGCAATGATAAAGAACAAGTGGGTGAGCTTGCTATGAATATCAAAAAGAAAAGACCTGTTGAGCCTTATAAAGGCAAAGGCGTCAGATTTGAAGGCGAGTATGTAAAATATAAAGAAAGTAAAAAAGCTGCTAAGTAAGGGGTGGTTTATGAGTTTAAGAGAAAAAATTAAAGCTCAGCGAGAAAGAAGAAAAAGAAGCATTCGCATTAAAATAGAGGGAAGTTCAGAGCGTCCTAGACTTACGGTTTATAAAAGTCTTAAATATGTTTCCGCTCAGATAATAGATGATAGCAAAGGATTAACTTTAGTATCGGCATCTTCTCAGGAAAAAGATTTAAAAAGCGGTAAGAATACGGATATAGCTAAAGAAATAGGTAAAGTTTTGGCTGTCAGAGCAAAAGAAAAAAATATAAATGAAGTTGTCTTTGACAGAAACGGCTATATATATCATGGAAAAATAAAATCCTTAGCTGACGGTGCCCGCGAAGCAGGATTAAAATTTTAAGGAGTATAACTTTGGCACACGATATAAATAATAACGAAGAAAAAAGTATGTATGAAGAGCGTCTGATAACTTTAAATAGAGTTGCTAAAGTTATGAAAGGCGGAAGACGTTTTAGATTTGCAGCTTTAATGGTTTTAGGCGATAAAAATGGTCATGTAGGCTTAGGTTATGGAAAAGCTAATGAAGTGCCTGATGCTATCAGAAAAGCTATAGAACAGGCTAAAAAAAATATGATAGAAGTTAATTTGAAAGGTGAAACTATACCGCATAATACTATTGGAGTTTTTAGAAGCAGCAGAATAATAATGAAGCCCGCTTCAAAAGGTACGGGAGTTATTTCGGGCGGTCCTGCACGTGCGGTATTGGAATTGGCAGGAGTTAAAAATATTCTTTCAAAATCTTTAGGTAATAATAATTCTATGAATCTGGCTAAAGCTACTTTTGAAGGCTTAAAATCTTTGAAAACAGTAAAGTATATGGCTAATAAAAGAGGCATAAGTATAGAACAGATTTATGGGAGGGCAAAATAATGGCTAAAGTTGTAATAACATTAGTTAAATCTCCTATAGGTTATGAAAAATCTCAAAGAGATACTGTTGTGGCATTGGGTTTTAAAAAGAAAAAAAGAGTTGTGGAACATGAAGCAACTCCTCAGATAAACGGAATGATAAATAAAATATCACACCTTCTTAAAGTAGAGTATAAGTGAGGTCTTAGAAAATGGCACAGGAAAATACAAAAATATTAAGAGCTCCTAAAGGATCAAGCAAAAAGCGTCACAGAGTTGGAAGAGGACAGGGTTCAGGCTGGGGATGCACTGCAGGCAGAGGTAATAAGGGTGCTCAATCCCGTTCTGGATACAGCAGAAGAGCAGGTTTTGAAGGCGGACAAATGCCTTTACATAGAAGGATTCCTAAAAGCGGTTTTAGTAATGCTGCTTTTAAAAAATGTGTTGATATTATTAATGTCGGTGATTTGGATTCAATAGGCACTAATGAAATAACAAGAGAAACTTTAATAAAATTAGGATTTTTATCTTCTAAGAGAGATTATATAAAACTTCTTTCTATGGGTGAGGTAAAAAATGCAGTAACTATTACAGTTGATATGGTTAGTAAAAAAGCTATAGAAAAAATTGAGAAATCAGGCGGTAAAGTTATAATACATGAGCGTAAAAAATATATTAGAAAAAAAGAAGATAAAAAATCTTAAGGTAAATTATAATGCTGAAATCATTAACTAATATATTTAGAGTACAAGAGTTAAGAAGCAGAATTCTATTTACTATTGCAGCAATATTAGTTTATAGAATAGGCAGTCATATCCCAACTCCCGGCATAGATCCATCGGCTCTTTTAGGCTTTCTTTCATCATCGCAGGGCGGTGCGGGTCTTTTAACTATAATGGATCTATTTTCAGGAGGTGCTTTATTTAGATTTTCTATATTGGCGCTTGGTATTATGCCTTATATTTCCGCTTCCATTATAATGCAGCTTCTAGGCGTGGTAATTCCATCGCTTGAAAGAATGCAGAAAGAAGGAGAAAGCGGACGTAAGAAGATAAATCAGTATGTCAGATATCTGACACTTGTTCTTTGTATAGTACAGTCTGCAGCTATGGCTAGCTGGATTCAAAGTATAAATGAAGGTACTATGATATTTATGAGTCCGGGAATAGGCTTCATAGTTCTTGTAGTTGTAACAGCTACTGCCGGTACCATGTTCTTAATGTGGCTAGGTGACCAGATTACAGAGCGCGGCCTTGGTAATGGTATATCTGTTATAATTTTTGCAGGTATTGTTGCGCGTATTCCTGCAGGCGTTTATGATGTTATACAGAAAAGAGATAGTGAATATATGAATTCTTTAGTTATAGTTCTTTTCTTTATAATTTTTGCAATAGTAATATTCTGTGTGGTTTATGAAGAAAGCGGACAAAGAAGAATTCCTGTTCAGTATGCTAAACGGGTGGTTGGAAGAAAGGTTTTGGGAGCTCAATCAACTCATATACCTTTTAAAATTAATCCGTCTGGTGTTATACCTATAATATTTGCTTCAGCTTTAATGGCAATTCCTGCGCAAGTAGCTAGTTTAACTAGAGGGGTTCAATGGAGATGGCTTGATGCTTTGCTTAGATTCTTTTCTTATGGAAGCTGGGCATATATAATCCTTTATTGTCTTTTAGTTATAATGTTTGCTTATGTTTATACATCTGTACAGTTTAATCCTGATGATATAGCTGAGAATCTTAAAAAATCAGGAGGTTTTATACCAGGATATAGACCAGGTACTCAAACTGCGGAATATTTAAAAACGGTATTAAGTAGAATTACTATAGGCGGTTCAATATTTTTAGCTGCTATAGCAGTATTTCCAGATTTGATGTCTAAGATTCCTGTATTTGCTCCTTTTAGAGGTACAAATAATTCGCTTGTATATCTAATGGGAGGAACTTCTGTAATGATTAGTGTAAGCGTTGCTGTTGAATTATTAAAACAAATAGAATCCTATCTGCAAATGCATAATTATGACGGTATATTAAAAAAGTCTAAAGTGAGAAGGTAATAATATGGCTGAGAGAGAAACTATAGAGGTTGAAGGTACGGTTGTAGAACCTCTTCCGAATGCCACTTTCAGAGTGGAATTAGAAAATGGTCATAAAATATTGGCTCATATATCAGGTAAAATGCGTATGAATTTTATCCGCATACTTCCCGGTGATAAGGTAACTATAGAAATGTCTCCCTATGATTTAACAAAGGGCAGAATAATTTATCGTTATAAGTAATAAATTAAATGGAGATTAGTTACAATGAAAGTAAAAAGTTCTATAAAAAAGCGCTGTAATGACTGCCAAATAGTTAAAAGAAAAGGCATCGTTAGAGTAATATGTAAGAAAAACCCAAGACATAAACAAAAACAGAAGTAATTAATTTAAGGAGATAATTAATATGGCACGTTTAATGGGTGTTGAAATAAGAAATAATAAAAGAATAGAAATAGCCCTTACTGATATATATGGTATAGGACGCACTCTTGCTCATGTTATTTGTGATAAAGCCAATATAGATTATTCTATTAAAGCTAAAGATTTAACAGATGCACAAATTACAGCATTAAGAGATGCAATAGAAGCCACCACTAAAGTGGAAGGTGATTTGCGTACAGAACTTTACAATAATATAAAACGTCTGAAAGATATTCACTCATATCGAGGTATGCGTCATATTAAAAGGCTTCCTGTACATGGTCAGCGCACCCGTACTAACTCTCGTAATGCCAGAGGCGGCGGTGCAAGAAAGGCTATTGCCGGTAAGAAAAAAGCACCGGGTAAAAAATAATTAATGGGGGATAATAGTGGCTACTCAGAAAGGTAAAAAAAATTTAAAAGATAAAAAAATCAGAAAAGATAGAAAAGTTGAAGCTTTTGGTATAGTACATATAAAAGCTAGTTTTAATAATACAATAGTTACTATAACAGATAGAAACGGAGACACTTTATCTTGGGCTAGTGCAGGTTTGGATGGAGATTATAAAAGCAGTAAAAAATCAACTCCTTTTGCAGCTCAGGTTGCAAGCGAAAAGGCATCTAAAAAAGCTTATGATATGGGTGTTAGGGAAGTAGAGGTTTATGTAAAAGGTCCTGGAATGGGCAGAGAAAGCTCTGTAAGAGCAGTTGAAGCTTCAGGTCTTAAAGTTAAACTTATTAAGGACGTTACACCAATGCCGCATAACGGCTGTCGTCCTAAAAAAAGAAGAAGAATATAATAGTTAATTAATAATTGTATTTATAGGAGATGAATAATTATGGCAAGATATAGAGACGCTAGCTGCAGATTATGTCGCCGTGAAAAAATGAAGCTTATGTTAAAAGGCGATAGATGTCTTACTGCTAAATGTGCTATAACAAAAAGAAGAGATGTACCAGGTCCTAGTAACCGTAAAATGAAGCAGTTATCAGAGTATGGTATTCAGATGAGAGAAAAGCAAAAAGTTAAAAGAATTTACGGAGTTTTAGAAAAACAATTTAGAAATTACTATCATGAAGCTATAAGAATAGCTGGCGTATCAGGAGAAAATTTGCTTAGATTATTGGAACTTCGTCTTGATAATGTAGTTTACAGACTTGGACTTGCTAAAAGCAGAAATCAGGCTAGACAATTCATAACTCATGGTTTCATATCCGTTAATGGCAGAAGAATGACTATTCCTTCATATTGTGTTAAAGTAGGGGATAAAGTTTCCATAACTGAGAGAGGAAATGCAGTATCTGAAGTAAAATCAATAGTGGAAGTTTTAAAAAGCGAATATGTTCCAGCTTGGCTAAGCTTAGACCTTTCAAGTAAAACAGGTGAAATAGTAACTTTGCCTATAAGAGAGCATATAGAGTATCCTATTAATGAACAGCTCATTATTGAGTATTATTCTAAATAATGGAACTCTTTTATAAGGGGTATTATAATAATGGCATTAAAAGAAATATTAGAATCTATTAGACATCCTCATAGAGTTACTTTTGAAAAAAAAGATTTAACTCCTACTTATGGTAAATTTATAGCTCAGCCTTTTGAAAGGGGATATGCAGTAACGGTCGGTAATGCTTTAAGGAGAGTGCTATTGTCTTCTATACCCGGTTATGCTATTACTACTATTAAAATAGATGGTGTTAGCAATGAATTTGAAAATGTACCGGGAATGAAAGAGGACACTATAGTGATGATCATGCATCTTAAAAATGTTGTAGTATCTCTTCCTAATCATTTGGATACTAAAACTATTCATATGAAAAAAGAAGGTCCCTGCATTATTACAGCAGGAGATTTAGCTGCAGATGATGCAGAAGTTCAAGTGCATAATCCTGATTATTATATAGCAACTATTGCAGAAGGATATACTTTTGAAATGGATATTCAAATTGAAGGCGGTTATAGTTATGTTCCTGCTGAAATGAATATTGAATTATTGGAAGATATTAATGCTATAGCTATAGATGCTATATATTCGCCTATCGTGAGTGTTAAATATAATGTTGATCCTATAAGAGTCGGTCAGCGTATAGACTATGGAAAACTTACCCTTGAAATAGAAACTAAAGGAAATATAGCTCCTGATAAGGCTTTATCTCAAGCCGCTAAAATTTTAAGAGAAAATCTAAAGCATTTTATGGATCCTGAAGAGGCTAACGGAGATGATGAAAAAATTGAGGAAACTCCTAAAGATTCGGTTCTGGATTATCTTAAGGGGAAGCATATTGAAGAGGTTGAATTTTCTGTTAGAACAGCTAATTTCTTAATGGCTTCCGATTTAAAAACTTTAGATAAAGTAGCTGAAAAAACAGATACGGATCTATTAAGACTCATAGGTTCAAATGAAATGATTATAGAAGAAATTAAAGAGAAATTAGCGGAATATAATGCTCATCTTGGTATGAGGGGTTAACGATTAATATAGAAGTTAATAAACTTTAAGGATAGTAAAATGAGACATAGAGTTACAGTAAAAAAATTTAATAGAACAAGCGCACATAAAAAAGCTATGCTTTCAAATATGCTTACTTCTCTTTTTAAATATGAGAAAATAGAAACAACTAAAGAAAAGGGCAGAGCTATAAAGCAATTAGCCGATAAAATAATATACAGAGCTAAAGTTGATAATGTTCATAATAGAAGAACTATTTCAAAATATGTTAAAGATAAAAATGTACTTGCTAAGCTTTTTAAAGATATAGCTCCCAGATATGTTAATAAAGGCGGCGGTTATGTAAGAAAAATTTTATCGTATAAAAGATTTGGTGATGCTGCCGATATGTGTGTAGTAATGCTTTGTGAATCTGACGGCTCTTCTGTTAAAACTGAAAATAAATAAAATATAAATCAAGTTTATAAATCTAATATAAGCAAGTCAAGATAAATCTTACTTATGTGTTTTAGTTATAGCGATTATTCGCTATAGCTTTGCATAGTTAATTTTATCGGAGGAATTATTATGCCTTTTCAAACTAAAAAACACATTAAAGCTTTAGGCAAAAATGAAGAATTAGATACGCCTCAAGTTGTTAAAGTTAAAAGCGTAAGAAAAAAAGTAATTAAGCAAACAGCAGGCTCTTCTGAAACTATTAATGCTGAAGTTGAAAAATCTAAAAATGAAATAAATAATAATGAAGAGAGCAAAACTATTGAAGATATTAAAAAAATAAACAGACCGCATAATATACTTTATATCAGTAAACTGAGTGTTTTAACTTTTGAAGAATTATTAGAGTTTGCAGAAGCTTACGGAATAAGAAAAGATGCCAATAATAATATTAGAAGACAAGAACTTATGCATGCTATATTAAAAGCTCAAATAGCATTGGAAGGAAAGATAGTAGCAGAGGGTACATTAGAAACTTTACAGGACGGATTTGGTTTCCTTCGTTCTAAAAATAGTAATTATTTGGTTGGACCTGATGATATATATATTTCTCCTGCCCAAATAAGACTTTTCGGACTTAGAACAGGAGATCTTATTACAGGAGAGGTAAGACCTCCTAAAGATAATGCAGGAGAGAAATTTTTTGCATTACTTAGAATAGAAACCGTTAATGGAGAAGAGCCTAATAATCTTTATAAAAGACCCCATTTTGATAAACTTACTCCTATTTTTCCTAATGAGCGTATAGATTTAGAATTTGAGTCTAATAAAATTTCAACCCGTATTATTAATTTAGTTTCTCCAATAGGCAAGGGACAAAGGGGGTTAATTGTAGCACCTCCTAAAGCTGGTAAAACTATGATGCTTCAGGAAATTGCAAACTCTATTTGTAAAAATTATAAGGATATAAAGCTTTTTATACTTCTTATAGATGAGCGTCCTGAAGAAGTTACCGATATGAGAAGACAGGTTCCAGAAGCTGAAGTTATTGCATCTACTTTTGATGAAACTCCAGATAAGCATTGTCAGGTTTCTGAAATGGTACTTGAGAAAGCAAAAAGATTAGTAGAAAATAAACATGATGTAGTTATTATACTGGATTCTATTACAAGACTTTCAAGAGCTTATAATTTAGTAGTTCCTGCAAGCGGTAAAGTTTTAACAGGTGGTGTTGATTCTAATGCGCTTCATAAACCAAAAAGATTTTTCGGAGCTGCCAGAAATATAGAAGAAGGCGGTTCTCTTACCATTATTGCTTCTGCTTTAGTTGATACTGGAAGTAAAATGGACGATTATATTTATGAAGAGTTTAAAGGTACAGGAAATATGGAGCTTCATTTGGACAGAAAGCTTGCAAATAGAAGACTTTTTCCTGCTATTGATATTGATTCTTCTTCTACCAGAAGAGAAGATTTGCTTCTTACAGATGAAGAAAAAACTAAGATGTGGGCTTTGAGAAAGTTTATGCAGGCTCAGGGTATAGATGAGGATCAGTTAATAGAAACTGTTGTTGATAAAATGAATTCTACTAAAGATAATGCCGAGTTCTTAAAATTATTAAACTCATAAAATTGTTATTTAGGATTTATTATCATGTCAAAAGATTCTGAAGAAGATAAAAGACTATTTTTATTTTATTTAGAACATGGATATTTTCCTGATGAAAAAAATACAGAGCATAACAGTAAAAAATATGTAAATAAAAAAAATAAAGAATATAAAAAATATTTAAAAGAAGAATTAGCTTATACAAAAGAAGATGAAGATATGTTTTTAAATGCGGTTAAAAATCTTGACTGCACCAATCATTCTAAAAAATATATTTATGACAGAAAAATTAATACTAAGTTCAAACCGAATATTAAAAATGCGGTTCCTAAAGACAGAATTGATTTGCATGGATTTACAAGTGAAGCTGCTTTAATAGAAATTAAGAGTTTTATTTATGGATGTATGAAAAATAAGTTAAGCCCTGTATTAATTATACATGGGAAAGGTTTTGGAAGTGAAAATAAAATACCTGTACTTAAAAATTTAGTTGAGTATTATTTAGCAACTGATGGTAAAAATTATATAAGATATTCTTCAGACGCTCCAATACATTTAGGAGGAAGCGGGGCTAAAATAGTTTATTTGAATATATAAAATTAATATTTATTATAAGAAATTAAACTAAATCCTTTTTTCTTAATAGGAAGTATTAATTTTGAATGTGTTTTATGATTTTCATCATATATTTTTAAATGATCTTTAGGCTCTAAATTCTGATTAAAAAGTCTTAAATCGCATAATGCAAGTCCAAACCCTGCACTTTCAGTATTATCTAATTGTTCCGTAAAAAAATTTTCTATTAAATTCTGCATATAGTATTCTTTAAAAGTTAATCTTTTTGAGTCTATTCTTGTTCTGCTTATCATAGTGAGAGGAGCATCATTAACTATTTCTAATTCTATATTATTTTTATTTAATCTTATTATTAAATTTATTGTGAGTTTCTTTTTTTCATCGCAGCTGCATAATAATAATTTGGAATATTTATTTTTATCTATCTTTATATTATTGTCTATATCTTTAATAAGTTTATTTTCTAATTTTATGAATTCTTTTAGTTCTTTTAACGATTCTTTGTCTTTAATTATATTAGAATACTCTCCCATTATCTCATAATCATTAAAATATTCTCCGTTGTCTATTTTTACTAAGAAATCAGGAAATTTACTTATTAGTTTATTTATAGTAATAATATGAAGATATCTTGCTTTTATAGCATTGGAAATAAGCTCCATTATAATATATATGCAGTCGTCTTTATATCTGCTTATATTATATTTTTTTAATATTTCTTCCAATATGAAACTTATTCTATGCTTAGCTGTATTATTAAGCCAAGTAATATTAAACTTAATCGGACTTTTTTTATGATTTTTAATATATTTTTCTATTTCTTCTATACTAGTGTGAGTATCTATCATTAATTTATAATCTCTTTTGCTATACGCTCAAGCACATTTTTCTCGCCTAAAGTTTCTCTAACTCTAAGCAGATTATTGCTTGTTTTTCTGTAATATTCTTTATCAGTTAAATATTTAATAATATGACTTGCAATAGCATTAGGATTGCAATCGTTTTGAAGAAGTTCAGGGGCAGCTTCCTCATTAAGAAGAACATTCGGCATACCCACATATTTTATATTGGTAAGCAATTTTCCTAAAATAAAAGTAATATAGGATATTTTATAGCATATTACCATAGGCTTACCGTAACATGCAGCTAAAAGGCTGGCAGTACCGCTTGACATTATAAGAGCATTAGAATAAGAGTATACATATTCCTTTTCTTCTTCATATAATAGAGAATATGAAATTCCTTTAAGCAAGTCCTTATATTCATTTAGAATTTTTTTGATAGGTTCCACATATTCAGGGTATGCAATTGGTATTATAAATCTTATATTTGATAAGAGCGTGTCATTGAGTATCTTCATAGATTTAATAAATACTGGGGCTAGTTTTCTTATCTCCTGATTTCTGCTTCCGAATAGAACTCCTACAGTATATTCTTTTTTAGGCATATTTAATTCTGGTATATCTTTATTATAATCCAAATCGGCAAATGGATGACCACTGTACATTACATTACAGCCGTATTTTTTATATACTTCATAATCAAATAAAAAAGGCGTAATTAATTTTTTAGCCGAAAGCAGTCTTTTAGCATTCCAAGCTCCCCATATTCCTACATGCGGTGGAAAATAATAAATGTAATCTATTTTATTAGCCTTGCAGTATTTGGCTAATAAAAGATTAACGCCTTGATTATCTACAAGAAGCATAATATCAATTTTATTTTTTTTCAGATAATCTTTTAATATATTAAAAGAACCAAGTTTTTTAAAAGCTGTTTTAGGATTAACACCTTCGAATATTCCTATAGTGGATAATGTTGACATATCGGATAATATATTAACATTTGCCTTTTGCATTTCAACTCCGCCGAAACCGTCTAAAACTATATTAGGATTTAACTCTTTTATTTTTTTTGCTAATAAGGCACCTTGAATGTCGCCCGATACTTCGCCTGTAGCTATAAATATTCTCATACGGTTTTTCTGGGAGTTATTCCTCTTTTGGCTTTAGATATAAACTCTACAATATTTTTAGCTATATCATTTAATGAATCGTTATTTAAATATGTATCTAAGAATTCTTGTTTAGTTTTATTCCAATTATACCACATATCATAAGCCTCTTCAGCCTGAGAAATTTGCTCGGATGTAAAACCTGCTCTTCTCATTCCGACTAAATTAAGTTTATAAACAATAGCTTCCCCGGCATGGGAGGTTAATGCGAAAGGAAGTATATCTCTTCCTACAGCAGACATACCGCTGATCATAGAATATTGTCCTATGGCGCAGAATTGATGCACAACACAGTTTCCAGATATAAAAGCTCCCTTTTCAGCTCTTACATGTCCTGCAAGCAAAGCACCGTTGCAAATTATAACATTATCATGTATTTCGCAGTCATGGGCTATATGACCAGTAGCCATTATATAGCAGTTATTTTTTATAATAGTTTTTCCGTTTTCTTTACTGGCTCTATGCAAATTGGCAAATTCTCTGATTTCATTTCCATTTCCTATTTCAAGAAAGCTTACAGTTTTTCTATTAAAGCTTATATCCTGCGGTAAATTTCCTATTACTGCATGATCATGTATTATATTATTTTTTCCTATTGAGGTATATTCTTTTATTACGCAATGAGAGCCTATAATAGTATTTTCACCTATATTTACTTCTCCTTCTATAACAGCATAAGGACCGATTTCCGCACTGTCTGCAATTTCAGCAGAATCTGATATTACAGCCGTTTTATGTATATTATCTGACATTTTTGTTTCCCGCTTTTTTAATTTAAAATAAAAATTATTTTTATATTTTCATAGCTTCTTTATCTACCAAAAATAAGCCTAAATCTGCAGAGCATGCTAATTTATCATTAACTTTTACCTCGCCATGTGTTTTAAGCAGATTGCTGCTGAATGCCTGAACTGTAACAAACATATCCATTATATCTCCGGGTATTACGGGATTTTTAAACTTTACATTATCTATTTTGGCAAAAAACATAAATTTTTTTCCGTATTCATTTTCTTTTAATATGTTGATATAGCAGTATATTCCTGAAGTTTGTGCTAATGCTTCCACCATTAATACACCAGGCATAATAGGGCTTTCTGGAAAATGCCCTGTAAATTGAGGTTCATTAAAAGTTACATTTTTAACCGCATGAATTTTTCCGTCTTCAATACTTTCTACTTTATCAACAAGCAGAAAAGGATATCTATGAGGTAATAATTCCATTATTTTATTTATATTGATTTTTTCCATTTTTTATAATTCCTAAATAATATAATAATTAAAATATTTATACAGCAGAATTATATCATAAGAATAGTAAAGTTACAAGTATAAAAAATTATATTATACTGCCTATTTATAAATAGTTTTCACTGTAAATAAAACTCTGATATTATGCCGCAGCATTTTATTATAAATAATTAAATATTAGCCGTTTTAAAAATATTATAAACATCTTCTCTATTTAAAGCTCTGAAATGATTAAACTTAAGCTTTCCGTCTTTTATGCATCTTCTTGTTAGATCTTCAATTACTTCTTCGCTTTGAACTCCTATTCCCAATTCTGTAAAATTTGTAGGCATATTTATCTGCTTAAAATATTCTATAGTTTTTTCTATTCCTTTTAATCCCGTATCATCATCATTTATACCCCAGACATTTTTTGAATATTGAATAAATCTTTCTTTTTTGTCTTTTAAGCAGTATTTAGCCCAAGAGCCCCAAACAGCGGAAAGACTTGCTCCATGCGCACAATCGAATTTGGCGCTTAATTCATGACCGAATTTATGAGTAATAAAATCTGAAGATAGTCCTAATCCAGTCAAAGTATTATGAGATAAACTGCCTAACCACATAAGCTCGCTCATAGCATCATAATTAGTTTTATCTTTCATAGCTATTAAGCCGTTTTTTAAAATAGTTCTTAAAACTGCTTCCGCTATTGCATCGGTTGTCTGATTATTATCTCCGTTTACAGAACCTTCGCTGTCGCCGAAATATCTGTCAAGCGTATGCATAAGCATATCTGTTATACCGCATCCTATTTGATAATAAGGCAAAGTAAATGTAATGCATGGATTCATTATTGCAAATTTAGGGCGGTTAAACTCAATTGGAAGTCCTCTTTTATCTAAAGTTTCTTCATTTGTAAGAACTGCCGACATACTTGTTTCGCTTCCTGCTGCGGCTATTGTAAGTATGCATCCTATAGGAAGGCTTTTTTTTACTTCTTTTAATCCCATCCAAAAATCCCATATATCATCATTAGGATTTGCAGCTCCATGCGCTACAGCTTTTGCCGTGTCAATAACGCTTCCGCCTCCTATGCCCAATATAAAATCTGCTTTAAAATTTACTGCTTTTTTTATTCCTTCTCTGGCATAGGATAATGTCGGATTTGCTCTTACATTTCCGAATAATTCATATTCTATATTTTCATTTTTTATTATGTTTTCTATTTTTTTTAATAATCCGCTTTCTTTTATGCTTTTAGAACCGTATACTATAAATACTTTTTTACCTCCGAAATTTTTTATTTCTTTTGCAGTATTTTCTTCAGCATCTCTTCCGAATATTACTTTTGTAGGATTGTTATATATGAAACTCTGCATATTATTTTCCTTAAATAATAGTTATCAAAAATATTATATGCTTTTTTGTCTATAATACAACACTAAAAGAATATTATTATTAATGAATTATCAAAATGTATATCAAATTTAAAAAAAAAATTATATATTGTACTTGATTTTGTATTATACTATATTATATTATACTTAGGCTGCAAGTGTACTTTAAGGATATTTGATTATGAAGAAAAACAATGTTACTTATTTGTTTATCTATTTAATGATATTTTTAGTGTTATTTAATTTTTATGCATGTACAAAACAATCAGCCGTAAATCCTATAAATACTCCTAATAAAACTTTGGAAATAATATTTGTAGATGATAACGATAATATTTCTAAAAATAAAACTAATAATATACTAATGCAATTAGAAGATGATGATAGCGGGTTTTATATGTTTTCTACAAAAAAAGATGATAAAGATTATGTAGCATATTTAATTGATTCCAAAAATAATTCTTCAATATCAATGTATTATGAAAACGGCTCTTTATTTCCATATAAAATAATGCTGGTTCAAGGCAATGAATCTTTAGTTGGATATACTTCAAAGCATCGCAGAGATAGTGAGGACTTTGATATTATTTGGTATTCAGAATATGGATCAGACGAAACTGTAAAAAATATACCTTTAAAAAATTCTATATATGATCATAGTCCTAGTGTAGGAGTTGAGTCGGATACTGATTATCAAATAAAAACTATAAAAATTAGTCTTAGAATATCTGATGCTATTAATAAATATGTTGATAATAATGATACAATTAAACCTATGGCTAGATCATTGTTCAAATCTTTTTCTAATTTTTGGAAAAAAGTATTTGCTGCAATTGTAATAGTTGTTGCGGTAGTTATTGCTATTTTTGTACCTCCGCTAGCTCCTACTATGATAGAAGTTATAAGTAATGCTATGGAATATATAAAAGTTCTTGATATAAAAGCAGTGGAAGAAGATAAAGAGAAAGCAGCTTCAGGAGTAAAAAAATTATTTATATCAAAAAAAGTTGATGATATTTCTGAAGTTAATTTATATAAAAATAATGATGAAATACGCCTTGATAGATTAGGAGACAGCTTTTATATATTTTTTGATATTGTAGAAGCCGAGATTGATAAATTTAAAATTAAAGCTGAAATGGAAAATGAGCCTAATGGATATAACCTTATAGGTGCTTATTATAAAATAAGTAAAGATAATGATGGTAAATGTTATTCTGTTGATAAAGATAATGTTTTATTACCTGAAACAAAATTTAACAATAATCAAGACTTTTATATAAAAATAGAAAAAGCGTACAATGATGTTGGAAATAATAAAATATATATGGATATTGAGGTTGGTGCTAGTACTATGATAAATGGTAATGCAGCATCTTCATTTAGATTAATATTAAAACCTTAAATTAAAAAGGACAATTTATGAAAAATGTACTTTTAATGTTTCTTTTGGCATCAAACATTATATTCGCCTCTTCATTTGAATTTGATTTTTCCGTTTCTTCAGGAGCTACATTTGATTTTAGTTATCAAGATGGAAACTTTTTAAATGATTTAGATGGTTTTAGAATAGATTCAGGCCTTTCCTTAAGTATATTGTTGTCATTAGGAAGAAATGATAAAATTAATAATAATATTTTAACCAGTATAAGCAGTATGATTGAAACAGGATATAATTATTATATGAGGGAGAGAAGGAGATATAAAGATTATTATACCGATCAGGATTATTATATATATGATTATCATAGTATTATTTTAGGCTATTTGCTTAGATTAAATTTTCACAATAAAGTTTCTTTAGGTATAGGAGGCGGAATTTTTATTCCTTTATACAGCACAGCTAATAAGGAAGATTATTTCCTTGGTGTTTACGGCAAGACTACAAATTTTAGTAAAAAAGATATTGATTTTGTGTATAAGCTTCCTTTTATGCCTTATGTGAAATTAAATGTTGTAAGGTATTTTTATTTTTCAGACAGATGGTCTTTTAAGATAGGAGGAAATTTAATATATAATTTCGGTATGGAGCTTGATTTTGATAGATTGGGTGCTTATCCGTATAATGCTTATGATAAATATAATTTTTCTGCTTTCGCTGTAGAAATTTATGCTGGTATTTCTTTCGGAAGGTATAAATAATTGCTTTATATAAATAATTATTATTTCTGAATTTTAATTATTAATTTTTTATTGTACTTGATATTTATTTATTATCTAATATACTTAAATATATTATTTATTTCCTAAGACAGGAGTATGAAAGGTGAAGCATATTAATTTTTTAGTTTTATTTTTAACTTTGAGCTATTGTGTATTTGCATTAAATACTAATGAAGCTGATTTATTTAATGCTGTTAATGAAAAAAATTTTGATAATGTGTCCAATATATTAAATAATTCTATTGATATAGATATAAATGTATTGGATAGTGAAGGATATACACCTTTGCATAGAGCTGTTTATAATAGAGATTTAAATACCGTAAATACTCTTTTGAAAAATACAAATATAAATATTGATTCTAAATTAGATATGAAAGTAAGTATAGACGGCTGGTATTTAGGAGGTGCTAGCTCTTTAATATTGGCTTCATATATAGGCGATTTGGAAATAGCTGAAGTTTTGCTTAATAATAATGCGGATATAAAAGCTAAAGATAATGTTGACGGAAGTATGGCTGTACATATGGCTTCGGCTAACGGAAATAATGACATTGTAAAACTTCTCCTTTTAAAGGATCCTTCAGTTATAAATGATGTGGATAATAGAGGAAATACCCCTTTGCATTGGGCTGCTATGAAAGATAAGCCTGATACTATAAAATTATTAATGGAAAACGGGGCAGATATAGAAGCTAAAGACGAAGACGGGTGGACTCCTCTTCATTATGCCGCTGCTTTTTCATCTATTCAAACTGTACAGACTCTTGTAGATTTGAATGCCGATAAAGAGAGTATTACTAAAGACGGAAATATACCAGCATATTATGCAATACGAGATGATATTAAAAATTATCTTACAGGCAATAATAATATATCAAGAGAAATTTCAGACATAGATAATAATACCAAAGAAGAAATTACAGATAAAGATGTTCAAAATGAAATAGATACTGAATCGGTTTATGATAATTCTATACAGAAAAGAGGAGAATCATATAAGGAAAGCGGGGATTTAGATATAAAACAGCTTGAACTTTTAGTTGCCGTAAAAAATAATGATTTAATAGCATTAAATACTTTGATTAAAGAAGGAGTTAATCCTAACTTTGCAGATGAAAGCGGATATTATCCTCTTCATTTGGCTGTTATTAATAATAATTTGGATTCTGTAGAGATTTTGCTTTCATATAAAGATATAAATAAAGAGGCAAAGCTTCCTTATGATGCAGTTTTGGATAATTGGTATTTAGGAGGAGCTACTCCTTTGATAACTGCTTCCTATATAGGTAATTCCGATATAATTCATACTCTTATTAATGCAGGCTGCAATATAAGAGCGAGAGACGATATAGACGGCGCTATGCCTATACATGTTGCTTCTGCAAACGGCAATGATGATGCTGTTATATTATTATTAGAGAAAGATAATACATTAGTTAATGAAACGGATAATAACGGAAATGATACTCCTCTGCATTGGGCTGCTATGAAGAATAAGCCTTCTGCAGTTGATATTCTTTTAAAATATAATTCGGATGCTGAAATAAAAAACTCTGACGGAAATACTGCTTTGCATTATGCTTCAATGTATGCCGATTCTGGTATTGTAAGAAGTATAGCCTCTTATAATAAATCTATTGTTAATACGGCAAATAACGAAAATATGTATCCTATTCATTATGCTGCTTTGGAAGACAATGCCGATTCTTTAGCTGTTTTAGTTACAGAAGGAGGCGCCGATGTTAATATAAAGGATTCAAATAATAATACTGCTTTGCATTATGCATCAGCTTACGGAAATATGAATAGTGTTGCTGTTTTGGTTGAAAAATGCAATGCTGATAAAACTTTAAAAGATAAAGACGGATATACAGCTGCCGATTTAGCCTACAATAATGGTTATGAAAATATAGCTTCTTATCTGAGAGGCAATTCGCAGTATATTCCTAAAAATACCAATGAAAATATTGAAAATATATATGAACAAGAATTAATGCTTCCTGAATATAAAAGAAAGCCCGATTTGAATAAAAAATGGTGGTAATTAAATTAATATAGCAATTATAAATAGGCTTGATATTTTTAATAGATTTCAAGTCTATTTTTATTATTAAATATAAAAAATATAGTATTAAAATTTGCAATAGAAATAAATATATAATACAATAGATGCAATATATTAATTTAAGAGGAATGAAAAATATGTTTAAAGGCACTACTATATGTGCAGTATGCAGGAACGGAATTACGGCAATAGCGGGAGACGGACAGGTTACATTAGGCGAAACGGTTATGAAGCCTAATGCAGTAAAATTAAGAAAATTATACGGCGGAAAAGTTATATCTGGTTTTGCAGGATCCACTGCAGATGCTTTTACATTATTTGAAAAATTTGAGAAAAGACTTCATGAATTTTCAGGTGATTTAACAAGAGCCGCCGTTGAACTTGCCCGTGAATGGAGAACGGATAAAATGCTTAGAAATTTACAGGCTTTGATTATAGTTGCCAGCAAAGATAAAATGCTTTTACTTTCAGGTAATGGCGATGTTATAGAAAGCGAGAATAATATTCTGGCTATAGGAAGCGGAGGTCAGTATGCTAAAGCCGCCGCTATAGCTTTGAGTGAAAATACAGACCTTTCAGCACAAGAGATAGCAAGAAAATCTCTTGAAATAGCTTCTAAAATATGTATATACACTAACAGTAATATTTCTTTGGAGGTAATAGAGTAAATATGTTATTTGACGCAAAATTAGAAAGCGAACTTACACCTAGAAAAATAGTAGAAGCGCTTGATCAATATATAATAGGACAAACGGAAGCTAAACGCTCGGTTGCAATAGCTTTAAGAAATAGATATAGAAGAAGACATTTGCCAGAAGAATTAAAAGATGAAGTGGCTCCTAAAAATATTATACTTATAGGTCCTACAGGAGTTGGAAAGACCGAAATAGCCAGACGGCTTGCCAAATTAGTTAATGCTCCTTTCATTAAAGTTGAGGCTACTAAATATACGGAAGTCGGTTATGTGGGACGAGATGTTGAGAGTATGGTAAGAGATTTGGTAAATGTTGCCGTATTTGATTTAAAAACTTTTATGATGAAAGAAGTTGAAAAAGAGGCTACCGAAATAGCATTAGATAAATTAGCTAAGCTTCTTCTTCCTTCTATAAAAAAAGAAGATGATGAAAATATATCCGAAGAAGATATGGAAAAGAAAAAGTCAGCTAAAGAACAGATAAAAAAGCGTATAGCAAACGGCGATTTTGACGATAATTATGTTGAATTAAAAATATCTGGCGGCAATAATAGAATGTTTGGTATAATTCCGGGTATGGGCTTTGAAGAAAGCGATATGATTCAGTCTATGGTAGGAAGTATTATGCCTCAAAGTAAAAAAAATAAGCGTCTTAGAGTTAAGGAAGCAAAAAAGTATCTTATTAATGAGACTTCAGAATCTCTTATAGATATGGATAAAATTACTTCAGATGCTTTAAGTATTACTGAAAATATGGGTATAATATTTTTAGATGAAATAGATAAAATAGCCAGCGGAAGCAAAACAGACAGCTCTGATGTTGCACGTCATGGGGTTCAAAGGGATTTGCTTCCTATAGTAGAAGGTACTACAGTTAATACAAGATATGGTCCTGTAAAAACAGATCATATATTATTTATTGCTGCCGGAGCTTTTCATATAAATAAACCTTCGGATTTGATTCCTGAACTTCAGGGAAGATTTCCTATAAGAGTGGAATTAAAAGCCTTATCTAAGGAAGATTTTAAAGATATACTTATTAATCCTAAAAATGCCATAACTAAGCAATATCAGGAGCTTTTGAAGACGGAGGGAGTTGCCATAGAGTTTGATGATGCCGCTTTAGAGTCAATAGCGGATATGGCTTATGATATTAATTCTAATGTAGAGAATATAGGTGCCAGAAGACTTTATACTATTATGGAAAAAGTTTTTGAAGAAATTTCTTTCAGTGCAGATGAACATAAAGGTGAATTTATAAAAATAAATGCCGATAATATTAAAGATGCTATGAAAGATATAGAAGATAATAGAGATATAAGTAGATATATATTATAATACTGTTTTTTTATACAAAATAGATTTTTTATTATTTTTTTATAAAATAGTAAGATATAATAAAATAAAAAAGGAGTGAATGATGGATAATAACGAACAAGAAGAGGCTGCCGTATTTATAAAATGGGTGCCTTTATATGAAACCAGACATAAACTTATAGACAGCCAGCATAAAGAATTAGTTAATATTGTTAATGAACTTTATTTGGCGACAACCAATAACGGAGACAATACTAATGAAGCATTTATCAAAGCTATTAAAAAATGCATAGACTATACTCAGTATCACTTTAAAACAGAAGAAAAAATAATGGATTTGATTAATTATTCAGATGCTAAGAATCATAAAGCTATGCATAAAAGTTTTTATTTGGAAATAGTGGATCAAATTAGAAAATATGAAGAAGGTCAGCCTTTTGTAGCTAATAAGTTTATTAAGTTTTTAAAAGATTGGCTTTTAGAGCATATAGGCTTCCAAGATAAAAAATTTGTAAATGAGATAAAAGAAGCTTTGAAGAAAAAAGAAGGTAATTGATAAAGTACTGCTTATGAATATAGTTTTGTAAATATCAGATATTTATATTTTGTTATTGCCCCTTTTGAGTAATATTGCAGTGAATAAAAAGTGGAAGGGATTTATTAAGTGTCGAAAAGTAATTCATATATAGTTGGCGTAATTATATTAAGTATCATAAGTGCCGTTCTTTTATCTTTGGCTTTTCCTCCTTTAAATTTATTTCCAATATCTTTTATTGCTTTATTGCCGCTTAATATAATAATATATAAAGCAGATAAACTTAGATATTATGCGGCGGCATCGTCTGTATTTGTACTTTTATTTTTCGGCTATCTTTTAATGTGGATAACTTCTTTTATGCTTAAGGAAACAGGGGCTGTCATTTCTTTTTTAACATTATTTACCATATTGTTTTTAATGATATTTTTGTTTTATTTTCCTGCAATGCTCTTAAGCGGTTTCCTTTCTAAAAAAATTCCTAGTTTCAGATTTATAATTGTACCGATTGTATTTACATTTATGGAATATATGCGTAATATAGGATATCTTGCTTTTCCTTGGGGAATTATCGGATATTCTCAATGGAATTTTTCTTTATTTATACAGTCTGCTGATATATTCGGTGTATTAGGAATTAGTTTTTTTATTTATTTTAGTAATTCCGTTATTGCTCATTATCTGCTTTTATATGCCGAGAAAGACAAAAAATATAAAATATCATATATTCCTGCATTAGTTTTTATATCATCATTTTTATTGATTATTATATACGGAGCTATTAAAATAAATATTGAGGAATCAAGAAGAGTTTTTCAGCCTAAAACATCTATAGCTCTTATACAGCAGGCTTTTGATCCTAATATTCCATGGAACAGTATATATACGGGTGAGCCTTTAATAAAATCACATAAGGGTATACAAGGTGTTGCGGAAAAATTTCTTCTAAGATCCGATAAATTTAAAAATGAAGAGAAACCTGACGGATCTACTCAAAACGGCACCATTTGTATGCAGAGAATAGCCAAGCTTGTAGAAGATGCATCTTTATATGAACCTTCTTTAATAATATATCCTGAATCTGCTATTGCTGACGGATATGGTTTTTATATTAATGAATACAAAAAATTTTTTGATTATAATACATATCCGAGTTCTGCATATTCTGGAATACATAATATATATATTATTTATGATATGATTAAATATACTCAAACCTATCATTTACTTGGAACTACAATTATAAAAGAAAATACAAATAGAGACGCCTATAATAAATTTACATATTATAATGGTATAGAGTTCGTTAATAATATGGGTAATGTGATAGATGAATATTCTAAAATAAAGCTTGTACCCGGGGGAGAATCATATCCTTTTCAGGATAATGAATTTTTGCTTAATACATTTCCTTTTAAAAATATAATTAATTTTATGTATAATCAGTTTGATAAAGCAGGGGCTAATAGATGGAGCAGAGGAAAAAAAATTACGGTATTCAATCATCCGAATGGTTATAATTTTTCCAGTGTAATATGCTTTGAAAGTGCATTCGGAGATTTTGTAAGAAAATTTGCCTATGATGGAGCTCAGACTTTGGCAGTTATTACCGAAGATTCTTGGTCTTACAGCGACGAATCATTAGTTCAGCATTTTAATATGTCAATATTCAGAGCTGTAGAAAATAGAAGAGATATTGTGCATAATGGAAATTCAGGAGTAACAGGGCATATATCAAGTACAGGTAAAATTATTTCAGCTCTTCCTTTTTGGAAGCCAAGTTATATGATTGCTAATGTTGCCCTTAATGACAGAATTACAATATATACAAGATTTGGAGAGTGGTTTGTATACCTTTGCATTATAGGGATTTTACTCTTTATATTTATTTCTGCCGCAAAAAGCTTAATTGAATTAAAGGAAAACATAAAAAAACATTTCTTTGCCGCCGCAAAAAATGATGCCGTACTGCCTTCGTATAAAAGAGTTGATGAATATATTAATGATGATAATAATTATAATTTGCCTAGCTTGGATGATATAGAATATTCTGTTAATAAAAAAAGGAAAGATAATAATGAAATTAAAGATAATGTATTAAAAAATACTGATAGATTTTCGGATTATACTAAAGATAGGCAGGAGATAAAAAACGGCTCTGAAAATTATAATATATTTGATGATAATCGTTTTGCATCGGACATATCTTCTGTTTTAACTAAGATAATAGAAGAAAATGAGGAAAGTATCGGCAGTAAAGATATTAAGAAAAATAAAAGTAATTTGAAAAAAAGATAATTAAAGGTTTTGTATATGTTGGGATCTATTAGAGTGCTTATAGCTGAAGATTCTAAAATGGTCAGTGTACTATTAAATGATGTGCTTTCTAATCATTATAAAATAGAAGTTGTATGTGCAGTAAATAACGGCATAGACGCTTATAAATCTATAGTATCATTAAAACCTGATTTTGTAGTAATGAATATAGATTTGCCTTTAATGGGAGGCATAGAGCTTCTAAGACTTCTGAAAAAAGAAAAAATAAAATCTAACATTTTAATTATGAGTTCTTTAGCTAAGGATAAAGATTTATCTTCAAGAGCTTTATATTTAGGGGCCTCTTATATGATATATAAGCCTAGAAACATGTCTGCGGATTTTATTAAAGAAAATATAGTTCCTAAGATAATTGAATGTGCAAAAAATAATGAAAGCGGCAAAATATCGGATTTAGATTATAATATAGGTATTTCAAATGTCAGCAATAATTCTAAAGATACATTAATAGAAGAAGATAAAAAAAATTATATGGATAAATTTGACGACAATATAAAAATTATTCCTTATGATCAAAAAGAAGTGGCATTGGCTTTAAGCAAATCTTTAAGAGCCGATTTTAAAGTTCCTGTTATAGTTGCTATAGGTATATCTACAGGAGGCCCCAGAGCTCTTAGAATAATGCTTCCTAGTATTCCTAAAGATTTTCCTCTTCCTATACTTATATCTCAGCATATACCCAAAGAATTTTCATCTTCTCTTATTTCCAGTCTGCAGGATATATGCAAAATTAAAATAAAAGAAGCTCTTGTAGATGAAGAAATACTTCCATCTATTGTATATATATCGCCAGGAGATAAAAATATGGGCGTATATATGGATAGTGCGGGAAGGCTTAGAATAAAATTCTATCCTGATATTAATAAGGAGTTTATATATACGCCTTGCATAGATTATTTATTTAATACAATTTTTAATGTGCTGAAAGATAAGGCTATTCTAATTATAATGACAGGTATGGGAAATGACGGCACTGACAGTATGATTAAACTTCATAATGCTAATAATTTAACTATAGCTCAGAATAAAGCAACTTCCACAGTTTTCGGCATGCCTAGAAATGTTATAGAAAATAAGGCTGCATATTTAGTATTATCGCTTTATGATATTGCAGAATTTTTAGTACAATACCTGAGGGGTAAATTGCAGTGAAAAATATTTTTATTATAATATTATTTATTTTTGCATCTTCATGTAAAAAGGAATATAGTACCGAATACAGTCTTTATGAATATGAAAGCTATATATCTTCTTTAATATCAAATAAGGATACTTTGGAGTTTACTTCAAATTTTATTCAAAATTTAGACGGCAATATAATAAACACTTTAAATGAGATGAGTTTAATATATGAGCTTACGCCTATTAATATTATAGAGTCAGTAAAAAATAGGGGAGCTTTATATCAGAGAATATTTTCAGATAATGACGATTCGCTTTGCAATTATCTGCCTAAAGACGGCGGATATTATGATGTTAATATTACTTATAAAAAATATAAAGATGTTATAATTGCTCAAATTGAATATCCTTCTTTTAATAAAATTTCTGAAAATTCCATAGAGCTTGTTGCCTTGTATTCAAATAATAAATGGAATTTGATTACCATTAATTTTTTAAATATTTAATTTTGAAAATAGGATTTTTTTAATGAAAAAATTTTTTATTATATTTATTTTTGTATTATCGGTTTTTGTATCTTGTTTGGAAGATTTAGACAGTATTAGGAAAAAAAAATTATTTGAATTCTATGATAATATTAAGTCTGAAATATTAAATGATAATATAAATTGGATAGAGAAAAACTCTGATATTGAAAATATTGAGGATATGAAAGATATATTAATAAATAATAATGATTCTTTAAAAAAATTCATATTATCTTCAAATGGAGAATATTCTGTAACTGTAAATTATACAATAGGAGACAGCAGCAATTCCTACAGCGGATATTATATTATTAGAAATACGGAGTTTTATCCTGTATACTACTATATAAGGCTTGTTTATAAGTCTAATAGATGGGTAATAGAATCTGTAAATAAACTTCCTTTAGAAAAATAAAATAGCTTTATAAATATATTCAAGAAATAATAAATATACTTCAGCAAATATAATTATTTTTAAGGAAAATATATGCCTGTAATAAAAGCCCCATGCAAAATAAATCTTTCTCTTGATATAACTTCAAAAAGAGAAGACGGCTATCATTTAATAGAGTCTTTATTTCATACTGTAAATTTATATGATATTATAAGTATAGAAAAATCTTATAAATATAATATATCAACTTCTGGAAAGTTTGCATTGCAGGATAAAACGGAAGATAATACGGCAACAAAAGTATTTAATTATTTTAAAAGCAATATGAATCTTAAAGATAATTATAATATTCATATAGAGAAAAATATCCCAACAGGTGCAGGACTTGGCGGAGGATCTTCCGATGCTGCATCTATTATTAAATTTTTTTTAGGAGAACTTAATATAGAAATTACTGACGGTTTAATAGAATCTTTTTCAAAGTTTGGGGCAGATATACCTTTTTTTATAAGGGGAGGCTGTGCTTGGGTTTGCGGAATAGGAGAAAAAATAATAAATTATGACTTTACACTGCCTTATAATATTATTTTAATATATCCTAATATTCATATACCCACAAAATTAGCTTATTCAAGATTTGTAAAAGAAGACTTTTCTAAATCGGATATTTTTTCTATAAAAAAAATGCTTGACAGTAAAGATATTGATTTTAATAATATAGTATTTAATACTTATAATATATTTGAAAAAAATGTTTTTAATTTAGAAAAAAAAATAGAGGAAATAAAAATACAAACTGAAAATATAATAAAAAGAAAAGTTTCTATGAGCGGTTCTGGTTCTTCTCTTTTTTCTTTATATGAAAAAGATGATGAAAGACTGGATATAGATTTCAGAAAATTAAAATCAGAAACTGATATGAGTATTTATAAATTAAGTTTGATTTAATGCTTTATTATGATATAATCATATATTATAAAAGAGAATTGCAGTAAAAATGATTAAAAGAACATTTGCTTTATTATTGATATATGCTTTCCTATTTCATTCAAAGCATTTATTTTCGGTATCTTCAAAGCATTCTTTATCTGTTTTGGAAACAAGCAGTACAAGGTCAAGAGGAATGATGAACTCGGGTTTTTTAACAGGAAACGATTCATCTGCCGTATTTTTGAACTCATCATCTCTTATGAATGTTTTAAGAGACAGTATTAATTTAAATTATACCTTATCTTCAAATCCTGAAAATGAGTATATATTTAATGCTTCCTATGCGCATATAGGAGCCTCTTATGCTGTAGGAATTGGCTTTGCATCCGAGATTAATAAAATATATTCTTATGATAATTTTGGAATTAAAAAAAATAATATATATAATGGGCTTTATTTAATAAATCTGTCTGCCGCCTATGCTGTCAGCGAAGGCTCTTTTATAGGGGCTAATATAAAAAGCATTATTAATAACAGCAGAAGAGATAATAATTTTGGAATGTTTTTTGATTTATCATATATGCAGTCTGTTTTTACTCCTAATTTTAAATTAGGAATGGTTATTAGAAATTTTGGATTTTATGATAATGTATTTGCAAAGGTAGATACCGAGATAACGGCTTCTTTAGCATATATAAAAAGCGATAATAGTTTTTCAATATCTGCTCAATATACAATATCCGTTCCTTCAGTAAGTCATAATGCATCATTGGGACTTGAGGCTATGATTGTAGATTTTAATAAATTGGGATTATTTGAAGAGAAAACGGCTTGGTATGACGATTTACCTGAAGAAGTATTGGATAAAAAAAGATTTTCATCTAAATTGCCGAGCGGTATTTTAGCAAGAGTCGGAGTGGGAAATAAAGGCGTTTCTTTGGGCTTATCTGTTTATGTGAAATTGTTCAGACTTGATTATGCTGTTATTTTTGATAATTTCAGCAAGGATAATATTTCGCATGATATAGGCATGAGTTTTATTTTTTAATTTAAGTATTTAATTATGGCTATTTGTAAAAGAATTATATCTAATACTGGAAACTGCAGCAGGGAAGAGTATAAAGACGGTTTATGTATTATTCATCATAACAGTAATGATAAACCTGAAGGACTTTTCAGAAGAATTATAAGAGATGATATTTATAGAGGTTTTTATAACTTTTCTTATATGATAAGCTATGACGGATTTAATTTTGAAGGGTTAAAAATAGAAAAAAATTCCGATTTGCTTTTTAGAAATTCATCTTTTTACGGTCCTTTTATTATAAGAAATTTTGATTTAAATGCCTCCTTAGATTTTACAGATTCTGATTTTGACAGCGGTATTATAATTAATATGTCTAATGTGCATAAAAAAATTATAATGAAAAACTCTAAAATTAATATAGATTTTAATATGTCTTTATCAAATATTTATTCTCTTGATATTGATAATATAAATACAGAGTGTAATTTCAGTATATCCAATTGCAATATAATAGATAATCTTAAATTTAATCATATTCGCTTAAAAAATAATCTGAGTTTTCTTAATTCAAGTTTTCAGGGAGATGCATACTTTGAAAATATTATTATAGAAGGCGATGCAGATTTCAGAAATATAAAGTTTTATAAATCGTTAAAATTTGAGAATGTTGAAATAAGAGGCATCACAATACCTAAAGAACTTATGCAAAATAAAAATATAGAGTTTATAAATACGGCTATAAACGGAGTTTTTATAAAAGATAATCAAAAAGAAAAAAAAGACAAAGAAAAGAAAGAAAAAACACTGAAAAAAATAAAAGAAGCTAAAAATAAAAAAATATAGCCTGAATATGATGAAAATAAATAATAATATTTTAATTTAAGTTAAAGTAAATTTCTATTATCTTTCAATTCATCTTTTTCTCTTATATCTTTTAATATTTCTTTAATTTTAGAGTCTTCATTATTAGGATAAATTAAAAGCACATTGTCGGATTTTACTATTGTAAGATTATGAATTCCATCTGCCGCTATAAATGTTTTCTTATCATCATTTATTATAATATTGCCGTTTGATTCTTTTGCATACACATTTCCTACTATTACATTTTTATTGCTATCTTTATTATGTATTCTTCCAAGCGCAGAAAATGCTCCTAAATCGTCCCAAAAGAAATGAGATTTTATGCATATAATATTTGTTAATTTTTCCATTATGCCGAAGTCAAAAGAGATTTTATCTATAGTATTGAATATTTTCAGCTTTTCATCATCATTTTTATTTTTTAAAGTTTCTATTATTTTATTATATGTGTCAGGGATTAATGTTTTTATCGATTTAATTATATTATCTATAGACCATATAAACATGCCGCTGTTCCATAAATAATTTCCGTCTTCTAAGAATCTGCATGCATTTTCATAATTAGGTTTTTCTATAAATTTATCAACATTATAAACATCATAAGCAATATTATCTTTTATTTTAATATATCCGTATCCTGTTTCCGCTCTGTCAGGATTAACACCTATTATAACGATATTATTAGTATTTCGGCTTATATCAATTGCATTTTCTATAGCTTTTATATATAAATCTTCTTTTCTTATAATAGGATCTGCAGGAAGTATTGTAATAATGGCATTTCCTATTTTTTCTTCTATTAAGATCATTGCTAAACCTATTGCAGCAGCCGTGTCTCTACCCGCAGGTTCATATATTATATTTTCTTTTTTAAATGACGGTATATATTTGCTGAATGCCTCCTTATATCTTTTTCCTGTAACTATAAATATGCTGTCTTCGTCTGTAATTCTTAATGCTCTGTCTATTGTCTGTTCTATTAAAGTTTTATTTTCTACAATGGTTAAAAATTGTTTAGGTTTGTTTTCTCTGCTTAAGGGCCATAGTCTTTCGCCTATTCCTCCGGCAATTATAAGTACAGCTTTTTTCATTATATATACCTTTTAATGATATTTATTTTTTAATTATATCTAAAAATTAATTAAAAAACAATAATATTTTTATGCATAAAATATAATTCTTAAACTGCGTTAATAAATGAAATGCTTATTAACATAAAAGATAATTTTTATATTTTTATTTGACAAAAACTATATTATATATTAATCTTGTACGGGTTATTTTACTTTGAGAGGTTATATGAATAATATTGAAGAGTTAATATACGATGATGATGATATGCTGTCTCCTATTGATGCTGCTGAGATTGTGGGGGTTTCAAGAACCACTGTTAACTATTGGATTAGACATTACGGATTAAAAGCTGATGTTACGCCCGGAAAAAGATATAAAATACGCTATGCTGACTTAAAAGCATTTTTGGCTTTTAATAAAAAAGAAAAAAGAATAAAATTAAAAAGAAAACAATCTAAATATAAGATTGCAATAATGGAGCCTATGGATATTACAAGAAAAAATTATCTTGAATGGCTTAAAGATGATTATGATGCTGTCTGCATTGCAAATTTACTTAATCCTCTAAAGGAGCTTAAAAAATTCTCTCCCGATGTTATTTTAATGGATATTAATTTAGCTGACGGTAAAGATTATTTTTATTTATTAGATGAAATAAAGAATGAGATATCTTTAAGAACTGCATTAATAATTATCATTACAAAAAAATATAATGAAGACGATGTTGTAAACGGACTTGAGAAAGGCGCCTGCGATTATGTGAAGAAACCTGTGGGACAAAATGAGCTTAAAGCAAGAATAAAAAATGTAATTAGATTTTATGTAGATATTTGAGTATATTAAAGCATATTTATAGGATCTATGTCTATTTCTATGTAATTTCCGTTTTGAGCTTTAAAAGTATTTTTTAATTTATAAAAGAAGTCTTTTAATAAAGAATGAGACGGTGTTTTTATAAGAATATTCCATCTGTAATATTTATTTAATTTACTTATAGCGCATGCCGAAGCTCCTAATATTATAATTTTATCTGAATATTTATAAGTTTCCATTCTAAGCATATCTGCTATAATATTCGCATCGCTTTCTGATTTTTTTTCATCTATTCCCCTTATGACAAGTCTTACTAGTCTTGAAAAAGGAGGATAATTTAAAGGAGCTTTTCTATTTTCTATTTCTCTATTATAAAATGATATATAATCATGATTTTTAGCACATTCTATGGTGTAATTATCAGGAGTATAGGTTTGAATATATACGATTCCTTTTTTTTCTCCTCTTCCGCTTCTTCCTGCAACCTGAGTTATTAAATTAAAAGTTCTCTCAGCACTTCTGAAGTCTGGTATATGAAGAGACATATCGGCAAGCAGTACACCCACTAAAGTTACATTAGGAAAGTCAAGTCCTTTAGCTATCATTTGAGTGCCTATCAATATATTTATTTCTCCTTCAGAGAATCTTTTAAATATTTTTTCATAATTTTTAGTTCCTCCTACGGTATTCTGATCCATTCTTTCTATTACCGCATTTGGAAAGAGTATATTTAAATTTTCTTCAACTTTTTCCGTTCCGCCTCCTATCCGTTCAAAATGACCTATCCTGCATTCGCTGCAGAGATCTTCTAAAAACTGAGTATATCCGCAGTAATGACACATAACAACATTCTTCTTCTTATGATATGTCAAAGAAACGGAACAATTAGGGCATTCCAATACTTTCTGACAATGCGAGCAGCTTACAATAGGGGCATATCCTTTTCGATTTAAAAATAATATTATCTGTTCTTTTTTTTCCAGTTTTTTATTTATTTCTTCAACTAGTTTTTGAGTGATCATAGGAAAAACTTCTGCTCTTTTTTCTTTTTTTAAATCTAATATTTTTACTTCGGGCATATTAACAGAAGCGGCTCTTTTATTTAAGCTTACAAGATCTATTTTTCCGCTAAGCGCATAATAAAAACTTTCTACAGAAGGTGTGGCGCTTCCTAAAATAAGTGTGGCATTTTCATGATTTTTTCTGTAAAATGCAACCTGTCTGGCATGATATCTTGGAGTATCGCCCGCTTTATAGCTGGTTTCATGTTCTTCATCTATAACTATTATTCCTAAATTTGAGGCAGGTGAGAATATGGCGCTTCTCGCTCCGATTACAATCTTTATCTCATCTTTTTTTATCATCTGCCAGTATTTGTATTTAGATGCAGGAGATAATTTGCTGTGAAGAACAGCTATTTTTCCTTCAAATCTTTCTGCAAATTTTTTTATAGTCTGAGGAGTCAGAGAAATTTCAGGAAGTATAACTATAGCCTGCTTACCCATATCAACTGCTTTTTTAATTGCCTGAATATATACTTCGGTTTTTCCGCTTCCTGTAACGCCATGCAGCAGAAAAGTTTTTGATAAATTAGATTCTATGCTTTTATTTATTTCTTTCAGTACATTTTGCTGTTCATCATTAAGTTTCAGATATGGTTTTTGCTTTGCGGCAATGAGCTTTGCTTTTTTTTCTTTTTTAGCAGGAGTTCCTACTGGAAGAGCTGCAAATAGAGCTTCTCCGAAAGATGAATGATAATAATTACTCATCCATTTAGCTAAATTAAATTCTTTATCCGAACATATAGGTTCAAGATCAATTCTAGCCTTGATAGGATATATTTTATAGTTACCCTCAGCTGTTTCTGTTTCTTCTATGACAATGCCTTTATTGTTTTTTCCTTTAATAGGAGCAATAACCCTACATCCTATCAAGCTATCATTAATCTCATCTGGTTTTTTGTATGTAAGTATTTTGTCTATAGGCAGATTAAAAATAACTTTAACATACATTTTTACATTTTTTCTCGTCGTTTTTTATCTTCATATTTAGACATACAATTTACGCATCTCAAAGTATACGGCAATGCTGTAAGTCTTTCTTCGTTTATCTCTTCTTTACAATCAATACATTTTCCGTAAATGCCATCTTCTATTCTTTTGAGAGCATTATTAAGCATTTCTAATTTATCTTTTTCTTTTTGAGAGAAATTCATTAAATTTTGTTTTTCATAAGCCTGAAATGCTATGTCTACCACATCTCCGTAAGAATCATCTTTAAGAGCTTCATAAGTTTCATTTCCGCTTAATAACTCATCTAAAGTCTTTCTCTTTTCTTCCAATAACAAATCTTTAAATTTTTTCAATTTTTTAGCAGTCATATAATAAAACCTTTAAGCAATAGTAACTAAAATAGAAGTTTAACGTTTTGAGAATTGGAAACGCTTTCTAGCGCCTGATCTTCCGTATTTTTTACGCTCAACAACACGGGGATCTCTGGTAAGAAATCCGTTTCTTTTTAATGTAGTTCTGAAATCCTGACTTTCGCCTACTAAAGCTTTGGCAATTCCATGTCTTACGGCATCAGCCTGAGCCGAAACTCCGCCTCCATGTACATTAGCAAGCACATCATATTTTCCAAAATTACCGGTTACTTTTAAAGCATCTTCAACTACCTTAAGAAGAGCCGCTCTGCCTGAAAAATATTCTGTATAGTTTTTTCCATTTATTAAAATTCTTCCGCTTCCTAAAGTTATGCGTACTCTGGCATTAGCTGTTTTTCTTTTGCCTGTAAAAATAGTTAATTGTTTAGCTGCCATGATTATCTCCTAATTATATATTTACTATGGTAGGTTTATTAGCTTCATGAGGATGCTCGCTTCCTGCATACACTTTTAACTTTTTAAGATGAAGTCTTCCCAACGGATTATGAGAAAGCATGCCTTTTACAGCTATTTTTACCATTCTTTCAGGTTTTTTTTCTAATAATTCTCCGTAACTTACGGCTTTAATACCGCCCGGATAACCTGTATGTCTGTAGTGAATTTTATTTTTCTTTTTGTTTCCTGTTAAAACTATGTCTTTAGCATTTATTATAATAATATAATCTCCATTATCTAAGTTATAGGCATAGTCAGTTTTATGCTTGCCTTTAAGCATATAGGCTGCCCTGCTTGCCACCCTTCCTAATGACTTACCTTTAGCATCAATTATAAGCCAATTCTGCTTAATATCTTTTTGCGATAAGACATAGGTATTATTTTTTGTTTTTAATGTTTTTTTATCCATAACATACACACCTTGATTTAACTTTTTAAAAATTTGGTAGTTTCATAAAATATTAAAATGTAACGGTTGTTTATTATAACATGAAATGATTGTAAAGTCAAATTCCATATATAAAATATTTTTTTAATACTTTATATAGAGAATTTATTATATATAGTTAAAAATTAATATAAGTATTATTTTTTTCTCTTTATTTTTACTCCGAATCTTTCTTCAACTAACTCTATAAGTTCTGGTAATTTCTGTTCGGCAATCATTTTTAATTTTTCTCTATTTATATTTTGGGCTGGAACTCCAAGCATTATAGAATTTGAAGCTATTTTTACATTCGACATTACGCCTGATCTTCCTCCGAATATTACTCTGTCTCCTACGCTTACATGATCTGCTAAAGCAGCTTGTCCTCCCAATATGCAATGATGCCCTATTTTAGAACTTCCTGCAATTCCGACCTGAGATACAATAATAGAGTGTTCTCCTATATCACAGTTATGAGCTATTTGTACTAAATTGTCTATTTTTACACCCTCTCTTATGATTGTTGAGCCCAAAGTTGCCCTGTCCACGCATACATTTGCCCCAAGTTCTGCATCATTTTCTATTATGACATTTCCTCTCTGAGGTATTTTCATCTGCTTTCCATTGACTTCAAAAAATCCGAAACCGTCATTTCCTATAACAGAAGACGAGCCTATAATGACTCTGTCTTTTATTATGCATTCGTCATGTATAGAAACATTTGAATATATAATGCATTTTTCTCCTATAACAACATTGTCGCCCAAAAATACATTGGCCTCTATAACGGTTCCATTTCCGACTATTGTATTTTTTCCGATATGCACATTATCTCCTATATAGGCATTGTCAGAAATTTTTGTATTTTCTTTTATTACGGCAGAAGGCTCAATTTTGCCTAACGGGTATTTTTTATCTTCAAATAAAAAATAAAGCAGTTTAATAAAGGCTTCTTTAGGATTGTTATGTACTATTAAAGTTTTATTATTGAAATCTTTAATAGTACAGGCATCATCTTCTCTTAATATTAAAGCATTTGCATTGCTTTCTAAAGCTGTTTGAAGATATTTATTATTGTCTATGCATACTATAGAATCATCGGATATATCATTTATTGGAGAAAGAGCAGATATTTCTTTATTATCATCTCCTATTATTTTTTTAGCTTGAATAATATTGCTTATATATTTTATTTTCATAAGATTTTAACTCCTTTTTAGGAAAAATAAAAAAATATATTATTTTTGTAAAGACGCTTTAACTTTTGCTATAACAGGCTCCGTAATATCAAAAGTTCTGTCAGCATAGAGTATGGCATGTTCGGTTCTTTCAAGTATCAGAGTATATCCTTCTTTTTTTACTATAAACATAAGAGAAGAGGCTACCTGTCTTTTTACTTCTCCTCTTAAAGAATAATCTCTGTTATTTTGAACTATTGAAGTATCCTGCATATTTGTCTGCATATCGTTCTGAGCTTTATATTCTTCTAATTTAGTTTTTAATTTTTCCACAAATTCGTCATCGCTTGTAAGTTCTTTTATGACTCTTTCAAGATCTATATATCCTACTTTTGTAAGTCTGTATGACTGCGTAAATACTCTGGGACTGATAATAGATACTGCAAGTAAGGCTATAAATAATAAACTCATAATATAATATTTTTTCATTTTTAATCTCCTTATTTATTTTAATAAATTTATAAAATTATTATAAAAAAGCATATATTTTTTAATAGAACGGATGGTTCATAGTAAATGCAATTCCCCAGCCTCTTCCAAGCCAAGCTCCCAGAGGTGTAAAAGTATCTCCCTCAAAATCTTTAAGACCTTTTCCAAATCCTACATTGTCTTTATTATATACAAATCTTTTTGCAATATAGAATCTTACATTAAATATAGGTATTGTTAATCTTACTCCGAATCCTACGGAATATATATACTGAGAAGGATCAAACATATCTTTTATATTCATAAACTGAGAAGGATAACTATGTGCATCGCCGTCTTGATTCCAGCCGCTGCTTGCAGGCATCCATAACTGACCTGCATCTAAGAAAGTAACAAATCCCAGAGTTTTTGGTATTATAGGTATGCGGAGCTCTGCAAAGAATCTTACCTTAGCTCTTCCGTAACTCCAAGAATCTGTTGAACCGTTTTCTCCTTTCATGTCATAAGTTGGAAGCCCTCTGTTTTTCTTAAATACAGTATATGCAGAAGTATCCCAGCCACGAATATCTTCAAACGGATTAAGATAATATAAAACATCCGCATCATTTCTAAGACTGAGTCCGGGAGTTGCTATTATCTGACCTATTTCGCCATAGAAGGCAAATGAAAGCCATTCGGTAGCTGGAACAGCTAAGAATCCTGTTAAATTTAATCTTGTAAGCTGAGTATGTCCGAAATATAAATCAATCATACCTCTTAAGAAGCTTCCCCTTGTAGGATTTAAATAATCATTTCTGCTGTCTCTAAGAAGAGAATACGATATTATGAATGTTGTAAACCAATCGCTTTCCCATCTTTCAAAAGAACCGTTCTTTTTATTTACTTTATGAATTAAATATTTTTTTATATCGCTAAGTACATAATTAGGACTATTGCCGTTAGCTCCCTGATCATGCCATTGCTGATACTGCTGTACTATAGTATCAAATGTTATAAATGTAGAATAATAATCGGCAAAATAGTAACCAAGTCTTACTATGCCTTCAAAACCATGTCTTGTATAGTATGAATATTTAGGTATGCCGAATTGATCCGTTCCTATTCTGTAGCCTGTATTTACTCCTTCATTAAAATATGACAGATCAACTCCTATATATATAGGTAAATTGAGTAAATAAGGTTCTGCAAAGTTTACGGCAATACGCTTTTGCTGCTGTCCAAGCTCTCCGCTTAATCCTAACTGCAAACCTCTTCCCAAAAAATTATTTTCTCTTATGGATGCAAATATTTTGAATCCTGAACTTGTGGAGAAACCGCCGCCTCCAGACACCATAGCAGTTTTGCCTTCGGATACATTTAAATTTAATTCCATTAAACCTTCAGCAGTGCCTGGTTTTACTCCGATATTAATATTATCAAAAAATTGAGTATTATAAAGTTTTTCCTGAACTCTTTGTATTTTTGCAGTATTGAATATCTCTCCTGGTTTTATATCAACATATCTTTCTATAACAAAGTCTTTAGTTTTTGTATTTCCCGTTATAGTGATGTTTTCTATATGAGCTTTATCATTTTCTACTATATCATACATTATACTTACTATTTTATTTTCTTCATTAACATTAATTACAGGTATAACTTGCCTAAATATATATCCTCTTTCCGAGTATTTATTTTGTATACCTTGAAAATCCGTAATATGATATGTGTAATTATATAAAGCTCCCTTTTTCGATTTTATATCTTTTTGTATATTGTCGGAAGAAATAATAAAGTTTCCCTTAAATCCTATATCGCCGAAATAGTATTTATCCCCTTCCGTAATATATATGTCTATAATTAAATCCTGCTCATTTTTTATTTCAGGATCTCTCCATTGATATGTAAATTTTACATTATCTACCTTAGCCCTGTAATATCCCCTATCTGCATAGTATTTTACAACTTTAGCTTTATCATCTTCAAATTTAAACTCATTGAATTTTCCAAGCGTTAAAAATCCGTTTTCTTTTGTGGACATTTGTCTTTTAAGCTCATTGGCTGAGAAATATGTGTTTCCATGAAATCTTATGCTTGAAACTTTTACTTCATTTCCCTCCACTATATCCATTTGAATTACAACATCGGAAGTTCCCGCATTTTCCGTAACTTTCGGCTCCACATACGCTTTTAAATATCCCTTGTCCTGATAATTGGTAATAATAGCATTTACAGCTTCATTAAGTTTCTGCGGCATATACGGATCTCCGAGCTTCATTATAGGTTTTATAGCATCATTAAGAGCCGTTCTGCTTAGTCTTTTATTTCCTACATACTGTATATCTTTTATTATGAATCTTTCAGCTACTATAATATTTAATACAACGCCTTTTTCATCTCTGTTGGCATCAACTGAAACTCTGTCAAATAACTGAGTATCAAATAATTTTTTTATAGCTTCATTTATTTCTATTCTGCTGAATTTGCTTCCAGTTTTTATAGGAAAGTTATTTATTATTTGTTCTTTTGTGAGTCTTGTCTCACCCGCAACATCTATACGATTTATGATGAGCCCTTCATATACAGCTATATTTTTTGCCGTCTGCAAATTTTTAAAATCACTTTCAGCTGCTATTAATAATGCCGCCGCAAGTATAATAGATGAAAATAAAATAATAAAATTTTTATTGATAAAGTACACTAAAATCTCCACCGAGTAACAATATTAAAATCTTGTCCTTTTCCTTTTATATTGAAAGGATTTATTTTATATTCAAAAACAAAATTTGCAAGCTTATAATTTTTTAATAATGATACTTCAAAACCGAACTGATGATCAAAATAGTAAGGATCCAAGTTTCTTCCGTTTAAGCTTGGTCTTGATGTATCATTAACTCTGTAGGTAACATCATATTTCAGATATAAATATTTTGAAACATATTTGCCTATGCCTACGCTTGTATTGTCCCATACGGATGTAGGACTTATATTATTATAGTTATTTGTAACAAACAGCAGATTATTTACAACTGTAGGGCTTAAATTTATATAATCTATACCTAAAAACTGCCTTACCCATCTTTCCACAGGCCTTAAAACGGTGCTTCTTAAAATTAAATCGCTGTAATTCATAGTAAGCTGCTGAAGCTGCTGCTGATTATTATTGATGCTGCTTCTATTTGCAGTACTGTCTGCAAACATTTGATCCTCTCTGCTTCCGAAACTTCCCTGAGGTATTCCCGCAAGCTGATTAATCTGATACTGCCCTAAAGCAGGTATAGTATAAAATTTTACAGGCGACAGTCCGCTTTCTTCAGAAGATACTAGCTGAGACAGTCTTGCATCCATTTCCATATATAATGTTACATTTTCTCCCGATAATTCATTTTCATACGATTGAGAAGATATATTTCCGATTGTAGGATAATATTTTTTATAAGTGTATGCGGTGGCTTTTATTATAGGATCTAAACTATTATTAGGCGGAAAGGTAACAGAGCCATTTTCCAGCTGATATACATTCTGAAGATAATATATGCTTCCTCTGTCTACATTTATAGTTCCAGCAAGTTCTATACCGTCAATTAAAGTATTATAAACCCTCATTTTTGAGCCATCTTCCAAATATACATCACCTGCTAAATTATGTGCAACTCTAACCTGGCGCCAAGCTTCTATTGTGAAATCCCAATATATTTTATTTAATATGCCGTAAACTCTTTCTTTATATGTGCTTCCTGAAGGCAGAGTAGACAGCTGAACATCGCTTTTCATAAGAGTGAGTATTCCTCCTATTCTGGGGGCTTTTATATTTCCTCCTATTACAAGGTCTAAATGTACAGGTCCTCTTACTTTAGCTATACCTAAATTTATATTCCCGTCTAAAAGTCCTAACTGTTCATCAGATGAAAGCAAATCAAATGCCATATAATTTATATTGTTTTTAAAAATTTCTGCTTCGCCTGTTATTGTCAGATTTTTCTTTTTCTTTGATGTAAATGTCAGATTATTAACATTAAATGTATGCTTATTAAAGCTGAAGTCCACTACTACATCATCAAATATATCTGTAAAGTATGATATTTTTACTTTCTTTCCATGTCCTAAGAATCTTCCGTCTATAGATACATTGTCTGCATCTCCGTATATTCTGGCATACAAAGTGTACGGCTTTCCGTCTATATTAAAGTTTGTAGGAGATGATTGTATTTCCGTAAATAGAACATTAAATAATTCAAAAACTTCAACATTTATCAAATCTGATGTTAAAAGCAAATCTATTTGATCTTTTTTTGTATTTTTTATTACGCCTTTCAGATTCAGCATATTATTGTCATTATATACATAAATAAGATCCGTTTTAGTATTTTCTTCTGCTGAAGCAATATGTCCTTTTATTCCATGATCTCTTGTGTTTGTAAATAATATGCTTTCTCCGTCATAGACTACAGTAGTTCCAAATTCCGGCAGATTTCTTTTATTTATTGTTATAGGAGTTGTAAGTATTCTGTATTCATCTTTGCCGTTTGGTAATTTTCTCATATTATAATCTATTGTACCAGAATATGAACTTATTATATCCATATTATTTACTTCCACAGTCATAGTTTGTCTTTCTTTTGAGAAATAAGCATAAGGAATTTTTATCTGCTGTTTTTTGGCAAATGTTTTTGTGTTAAGCATTCCTAAATTGCCTGTTTTGGTTATAAGCATATCTTTAACTTCAATTTCATTTTTTTTATAGTATCCATTTAAAGATACATGAAACTGCATTCCTGGAACTTGAAAATCATTTACATCAAATTTTTCTATATAAATTACAGGATTATTCATTAAGCCTATTATGGTAGCATTAGCGCTTAATATACCGTAAGCCTGACCGCTTATATCAAAAGGTAATTGACTTATGGTTAATTTTCCGTATATATTATTTTTATTTATTGAAGCGTCTGCTGCAAATATGCCGTTATTTTCTAAATCTTTTAATAATACAGTAAATTTTCCTATACCGTCGGCAGAACTTAGAATTCCGCTTCCCATTACTCTATTCTCGCCGTAATCTAAAACAATATTGGTTATCGCTATATTTTGATTAGAGAGCTCAAATTGCATATTTAAAGCAAATATAGGAGCCAAATTCTTTTTTGCTTTAATGTTTCCATACAGATATAACGGCTTCTCCGTATGATTGTTTATATCAACATCTATATTTAAATCTATATCTTTTATGCTTAAAGTTTTAGGTGTTTTTATATTTAAATCTATTAAACCGTTTGTGGCTATTACTCCATTGGCGATTATTTCCGATTTATCTGTGGAAGCGTAAATTATTTTGTTTCCATTAGTGGATTCTGCTGTAAATCCGCTTAATCCGTAATTTCCTGCAGGCGTATTAATATTTCCGTTTATTTTTACATTAAAATTTTTATCATACTCTATTTTGGCATCGGCGCTTATTCCTCCGTCTTCCGAAAGTCTGTAATAAATATCATTTATATCTATAATGTTTTTATATGCCGTCATCGCTATTCTTATTAAATATTCTTCTGTGTATATTTTTTTAGATGATGCTTTTAATATATGTATATTTCCGTTTCCTGATGTGTACTTGGCATTGCTCATACTGTAATCTATATTCAGAGATGATAAATTATCTATTATATTTTGTCCTAAAAATACTACAAATATATCTTGCGGTATTACGCCTTTAGCTTTTGCTATTACAGGTTTATTATTATCAAAAGAATAACTGGCGAAAAAAGGTTGGGCATATCTTTGAGCTATTAAATTAAGCGATATTTCTTTTTCATGTTTTTTATATAAAAAATCAAAGGCAATAGGATCCGACATAGAATTCGCATAGCTTAATGAAGATACTGTAAATATTGATCTTACCTTATTATTATCGGAGTTTACGGGTTTTAAATATGCCTTTGCGGATAAATAATTAACTCCTGCTTTTATATTATTTATATTTAAGTATATTAAACTTGAAATAGGATCCGATAAAGGCACAATTCCGCTTGCTATAATATCTCCTTCCAAAATATTAATATAGGCGTTTGATAATATTATGCTGTTATTAGTAAGTTCGGCATTTACCATTGCATTAAATAATTTATCTCTTATATTTAAATCAAAATCAATATATGATTTTTCTTTTTTTTCAAATGAGTAATATCCATAAGCATTTATTTCAGCATCTCTGAATGTGTTTATGTAATTGCTTATTCCTGATATTGTTTTAACATCTGATTTTACAAATTTATAAATTATAGGCGTATCCAAAGCTATATTCATAATTTTATATATAGAATCTTTTTTTATTTTTATATTTGTTGCAGAGAAATTTATATCTTTATTATCAAAATTATATTTGAAGTTTATAAAATCATTTTTATTTTCATTTTGCAAATTTGCGGTAAGTACATTGCAGTTATTGGTTAAAAATAATGTATAATCAAATAAATCTTCATGTTCGTCTTCAGCATATATTCTTGCATTTATTTCCGATAAATTAGTTTTGCTTTCTAATAAAAAATGTATCAATGTTTTATCTGGTAAGTTTAAGTTATACGAAAGAAAATAACCGTAATTTCTGAAATTACCATTTAGAGAATTAAGCGATATTTCTGTAATATTATTATCATTATCCGATATTTTAGCTGAAAAATTATCAACATTGATATTTTTATCCATAAATACAGGACTTATATTATTAACTATTTCTATTATATCTTCTATTGAAGTTTTATTTGTATTGCCGCTTTGAAATACAGACATATCCATTAATATGGGATAAAATACTGCATTATTAATATTTATATCGCTTAAAAGATATAACGGATCTCTTTTTACAAATATTCTTAATAAATTAAATCTTAAAGAAGCTCTATCCATATCAAAGAATGGTTCTGTTTTGTTTTTGGAATAGAGCTTAACATCATCTAAAACTAATTCTAATTTATACGATACGCTTATATCTGATATATGTATATTTACAGGGCTTACTTTATTTACATACTCTATAACATTATACAAATATTTCTGCTTATTTGATAATACAATAGAAACACTGAAAAGCGTAGGTATCATAAAAGCTATAAAGGTTGTAGCTATATACATTTTGAATCTAGAGTATTTCTTTCTTTTGCGCAATAAAATATCCCATTCTTATCAATGTTTATTTACATTATATAGTATAACCTATTTATATACAAATATGTTATATTTCAGATATTTATTTTCGGAATTTAGGCATATATATTAAAATTAATATTTTGAAGCTTTTTTACATATAAAAAATATTAATTGACAAATAATAAAAATAAAAGTATAATATTATTCTTGCTGAAAAGTTTATTATTTAAGAGGCAGTATGTTAAAAGAACTTATAAAAAACAAAATAGATATAGTTGATAGTCTTGACAGCTGGGAAGATGCAGTAAAAAAGGGTGCGGAGCTTTTACTTGAGAATAAATGCATAGAGCCGAGATATGTAGATTGTATTATAAAAAATATAAAAGAAACTGGTCCTTATATTGTTCTTGGGGACGGAATGGCTATGTCTCATGCAAGACCTGAGGACGGAGTTATAGAAAACGGAATTACCCTTTTAAAGATAAAAAACGGAGTTGATTTTTTTGATGAAAAAAATAGGGTTTTTCTTTTATTTACATTAGCCGCTGAAGATAATGAACAGCATCAGGATTTAATGGGTGAAATAGCCGATTTATTGAATGAAAGCGAAAAAATTAAAAGAATAATGTATGATGAATTAACCGATTTAGAAATATACAATATTATTCTGCAGTGATTTTTTATATAAATCTTTATTATCTTAAATAAATAATATTCCAAAATATTATATTGCTGAATACAAAAAATTGCGGAACTGAGAACGGAAAACTCTATTTTAAATAGTAAGGCAGCGGCAGGTTTCTGCCGTCATAAAATTCTAATCAGGATTTTTTAATATATAAACAAAAATAATAATATATTAGAATTGAAAAACATATAAAAATTATTATACTTAATAATAGGCTTAATTATTAGCTGATGCGTTAAAAATGAATGGCTGAATTGATTTTATCAGGCTTATTAAAAAGCATATCTGCTCGGCATATTTAAGCATACATATTTTTTGTACAATGATTATGAATTAAATAAAGATGATAAAAGTATATCTTAATAATTTAAGAGGAGGAAATTTTATCACTGCTGTAAAAATAATTTAAATAAAAAAAGGAGAAAATATGAGCAAAATTGATTCAATTAGCAGAGAAGGCTGGATATTGGATAGTTTTCCTGAATGGGGGACTTGGCTAAATGAAGAGATAGAAGAAGAAGTTGTGGCGCCTAATACATTCGCTATGTGGTGGCTCGGCTGTGTGGGAATTTGGGTAAAAACTCAGGAAGATGCTAATATATGCATAGATTTATGGTGCGGTAATGGAAAAAGAACAAAGAAAACTAAAAATATGGTTGCAGGACATCAAATGGCTAATATGGCAGGTGTGAGAAAACTTCAGCCTAATCTTAGAGCTTCTCCTTTTGTTATAGATCCTTTTGCAATAAAAAAATTAGATGCCGTATTATCAACTCATTATCATAATGATCATATAGATATTAATGTTGCGGCTGCTGTTATGAAAAATATTAAAGAACCTATACCTTTTATAGGTCCTAAATATTCCGTAGATAAGTGGATTGAATGGGGAGTTCCCGCAGATAGATGCATAGTTGTCAGGCCAGGCGATTCTTTAAAGATTAAGGATACTGAGATAATAGCTACAGATTCTTTTGACAGAACATGCTTGGTAACCGCACCGCCTGATGATTTAAGAAATACAGTTCCTGAAATGGATACTAAAGCCGTAAACTATATTATTAAAACATCTGGAGGAAATATATATCATAGCGGAGATTCTCACTATTCAATATATTTTGCCAAACATGGCAAAGATTTTGATATTGATGTTGCTTTAGGCTCTTACGGAGAGAATCCTGTAGGCATAGCTGATAAAATGACTTCAGTTGATATACTCAGAATGGCTGAGGCTTTAAGATGTAAAATTGTTATTCCTATACATTATGATGTATGGACTAACTTTATGGCTGATACGAAAGAAATAGAAGTATTATATGAAATGAAAAAAGACAGACTGCAGTATAAATTTAAACCTTTTATATGGGAAGTGGGGGGAAAGTATGTTTATCCCAGAGATAAAGATTTAGTAAGATATCATCACCCTAGAGGTTTTGAAGATTGTTTTGAATATGAGCAAAATATTCCTTTCCGTTCTATGCTTTAATAGAAAACTAATTAAATTTTTAAGGAGATAATAATGCAAATTTTATTAAAAATATGGACATATTTTGCCCAAAATATTTTAATTCAGCCGGCATATTTTATAGGTTTTATAGTATTGATAGGCTATATACTTTTAAAAAAACCTTGGTATGAATGTTTGGCAGGATTTTTAAAAGCCACCGTAGGTTATCTTATACTTTCGGTAGGTTCTGGAGGGCTTGTGAATAACTTCAGACCTATACTTGTGGGCTTGAAAGATAAATTTAATCTGCAGGCTACAGTTATAGATCCTTATTACGGACAAAATGCAGTTCAGTCGGCAATGGAGCATATAGGAAAGTCTTTTTCTCAGGTAATGCTTCTTCTTCTTATTGCTTTTATATTTAATATTATTTTAGTTGCTTTCAGGAAAGTTACAAAAATACGCTCCATATTTACTACAGGAAATGTTCAGATACAGCAGGCTGCTACGGCTTTTTGGCTGATATTTTTCTGTTTTCCTAAATTAGGAGATACTCCTATGCTTATAATGATGAGTATACTTCTGGGTTTATATTGGGCTGTAGGCTCTAATTTAACGGTGGAAATTACTCAGGATTTAACAGAGGGTGGAGGATTCTGCGTAGCTCATCAGCAGATATTTGCCTTAAAAATATTTTCCACTATAGCCGAGAGACTAAAAGGCAAGTGTGAAGGTAAAAAGTTAGAAGATATTAAATTTCCGGGATTTTTATCTATTTTCAATGAAAATATGGTATCAACTTCAATACTGATGCTGGTTTTTTTCGGAATTATATTAATAACTTTAGGAAGAGATTATTTAGTAGCTAATAAATTTATGAAAGAAGGTCAGAGTTTCTTTTTCTATACATTAACTACAGCTTTGAATTTTGCTGTGTATTTGGCTATACTTCAGTTAGGAGTTAGAACATTCGTTACGGAATTAACTCAGTCTTTTCAGGGCATATCTACAAGACTTCTTCCCGGAGCTGTTCCCGGTATTGACTGCGCAGCTACTTTCGGCTTCGGATCTCCGAATGCCGTTACAATAGGTTTATTATTCGGAGCTGCAGGACAGTTTCTTGCTATTATTACATTGATACTTATGAAAAGCCCAGTTATAATAATAGCAGGGTTTATACCTGTATTTTTTGACAATGCAACTATAGCCGTATTTGCAAACAACAGAGGCGGTATTAAAGCTGCCTGCATACTTCCTTTTATATCAGGATTATGTCAGGTATTCGGTTCTGCTTTTATAGCTTATTGGGTGGGTCTTGCGGCTTACGGAGGTTATTTAGGTATGTGGGATTGGGCTGTATTATGGCCTGGATTTACAGTTATTATGAAATATTTAGGTTATGCAGGTGTAGGCATCATAATATTAATATTGATTGCCATACCTCAGATACAGTATAGAAGAAATAAAGATACATATTTCTTAATTACCGATGATTATGAAGCCTATAGACAGAAAATGAAGTAATATATTTTATTTTAAGGAGATTATATTTTATGTTAAAAGTTTTAGTTGCCTGTGCTAATGGATCGGGTACTAGTTTGATGATGAAAATGACTGCTGAAAAAGCTCTTAAGTCATTGGGTATTAACGGAGTAAATGTTCATCACTGCGCTTTATCAGAAGGTAAGAGTACAGCCGTTAATTATGATCTGGTTTTTTGTCCTTTAAATTTTATTGATATGTTTAAAGAGTCAATTGAAAAAGGTGTAAGAGTTATAGGAATTAAAAATGTTCTGTCAGAACCTGAGTTTAAGCAGAAACTTAATGAATCAGGATATTTGGAAGAATTAAGAAATAAATGATAATTTTGAAGCAGGGAAGTATTTATTAATTATTTCTCTATTTTTTACTTGAATATCGGAGGTTGATTATCAATAATTTATTTGGAATATATGAAAAAGCTTTGGAAAAGAACACTTCTTGGCATCAGAAATTATCGGACGCTAAAGAATTGGGTTTTGATTTTGTTGAGATATCTATAGATGAAACCGATGAAAGACTTTCAAGATTGGACTGGACTAAAAAAGAAAGAGAGGAATTGTTAATATCAATATCGGAAACAGGCATAAAAATACCTACTATGTGTTTCAGCGGACATAGAAGATTTCCTATGGGCAGCAAAAATCCATATACTAGAAAGAAAGCTATGGAGCTTATGGAAAAGGCTGTAATATTTGCAAGTGATATAGGAATAAGAATAATACAATTAGCAGGTTATGATGTTTATTATGAGAAAGGAGATGATGAAACAAAACAATTATTTATAGAAGGATTAAAAAAATCGCTTGAAATAGCTTCAAAATATCAGGTAATGCTTGCCGTAGAAATTATGGATACTCCTTTTATGAACTCCATAACTAAGTTTTTAGAATATGATAAAATTTGCAATAGTCCTTGGCTTACAGTATATCCTGATTTGGGAAATTTAACTGCTTGGGGAAATGATGTTGAATCTGAGATAAGGAAAGGATTTCATAAAATTACAGCAATACATATTAAAGATACTTTAGCCCCTAAAGAAGGTTTTGAAGGTAAGTTTAAAGAAGTGGCTTTTGGGGAAGGATGCGTTGATTTTGTGAAATGTTTTAAATTATTAAAAGAACTTAATTATAATGGAACTTTTATGATGGAAATGTGGTCTGAAAAATCGGATAATCCTAAAGAATATGTAATAAAAGAAAAAAAATGGGTTCTGGAAAAAATGAAGGAGGGAGGATTTTATTAAAATATGCTTGAAGAATTAAAGAGAATAGTATTTGAAGAGAATATTGAACTTGTAAAAAAAAATCTTGTTATATATACATGGGGAAATGTCAGCGGTTTGGATAGACAATCAAAAACATTTGCTATTAAACCAAGCGGTGTGGATTATAATATAATGAAAGCGGAAGATATGACGGTTTTAGACTTGGAAGGTAAAAAATTAGAAGGAAAGTATAATCCTTCTTCCGATACCGCTACGCATATAGAGTTATATAAAGCGTTTCCTGAAATAGGAGGCATAGTGCATACTCATTCAAGCTATGCCGTAAGCTGGGCTCAGGCTGTAAAAGATATACCAGCTTTCGGTACAACGCATGCCGATTATTTTTACGGAGATATACCTTGCACAAGACCTTTAACGAAAGAAGAAATTGAAAAAGAATATGAAAAAAATACGGGATTTGTTATTATAGAAACTCTTAAAAAAAGAAATATTAATCCTATGGACATACCCGGTATTATAATAGCGTCTCATGGTCCTTTTGCTTGGGGCAGAGATGCTAAAGAGGCTGTTCATAATGCCGTTGTTATGGAAGAGATTGCTAAAATGGCTTACAGAACTATACAAATAAATCAGGAAGCAAAATCCGTACAGCAGTATTTACTTGATAAGCATTATTTCAGAAAGCATGGTTCAAATGCTTATTACGGACAAAATTTATAATACAGTTATTTTTTAAGGAGAATAAATATGGCTATACCTTTACTGCAGATTGCATTAGATAATACCTCTTTAAGCGGAGCTTTAAAATCGGCAAAAGCTGTCGGAGATGAAGTTGATATTATAGAGGCAGGCACTATATTATGCTTGGCTGAAGGAATGGAGGCTGTAAGATGTCTTAGAGCTTTGTATCCAGATAAAATTATATTAGCCGATACTAAATGTGCCGATGCGGGGGGCACTGTTGCTAGAATGTGTGCTGATGCAGGCGCCGATTGGATGACTGTTATATGTTCCGCCACAATACCTACTATGAAGGCGGCTTTAAAAGAGATTAAAGAACTTCAAGTTGAGCTTTACGGCGATTGGACCTTTGAAAATGCAAAGGCTTGGAAAGAAGCGAATATTACGCAGGCTGTTTATCATCAAAGCAGAGATGCACTTTTGGCTGGACATACTTGGTCTGACGGTGATTTGGAAAAAATAAAAAAATTAACCGAAATGGGATTTAAAGTTTCCGTTACAGGCGGGCTTGAAACGGACACTTTAAAACTTTTTAAAGATATTAATGTATTTGCATTCATTACTGGAAGAAGCATAAGAGATGCTGAAGATCCTGCTGAGGAAGCCAGAAAGTTTAAAGAAGAGATATTAAAATATTGGAGATAGTTATTGAATAATATTAAGCTTATAGCCACAGATTTAGACGGTACTTTATTAAATAATCAACATAAAATAAGTGAATATAATAAAAATGTTATAAAAGCGGCTTGTGAGATGGGCATAAAAATAATATTATCAACGGGAAGACCTGTATCTGCGGCTTTAAAATTTTTATATGATTTAAATATTGATACCGAGCTTATATCATTTAACGGAGCTATGATAACGGATAAGAATTCCAATATTATATACAATCAGAGTTTAAATGCCGATATAGGAAAGGAGCTAATAAATATTGCTGAAAAATATAAAATATATTATCAGGGATTTTTGGCTGATAGATGGAATATAGGTTTTTTTGATAAAAAATGGCTTGATTTTTATATATCAATAGCCGAAATAGATAATTATACAATTGGTTTTGATGATATAGAAGATTTTTCTTTCAGTAAATTTATGTTTATAGGCGAAAATAGTACATTGAAAAATATAGCCGAAGAATTAGAGCAGACTTTTGGAGATAAAATATATTATACATTTTCAAGACCCGTTTATTTGGAAGTTCATAGCCCTAATGTATCTAAGGCTAAGGCATTAAAGTATTTGTCTGATAAATATAATATTAATGCAGATAATATAATGGCTTTCGGTGATAATAATAATGATTTAGAAATGCTTGAATATGCAAATATATCCGTTGCTGTTGAAAATGCTGAGAATATAGTAAAATTAAAGGCTAAATATATTACAAAGAGCAATGAAGAAAACGGAGTTGGAATATTCATTAATAATATGCTTAATTTGAATATTTAATATATATTTTCTTTTTTATAAGCTTCTTTGATATATTTTTTTACTGTTAATAGTAGGAGTTTAATTATGCAGGTATTTCAAGAGAAATTATTAAAAGCTTTAGAAATGTATCAGAATGATTTTGATAATATAGTAAAAACATTTTTTGATGATAAAGATAAATATAATAATTTGATAAATAAATATTCCTGCGATACTGAGGATAATGTTGATAAGAATTATTTGCTTAGAGCAAGGCTTTCAATTTCTATTATTTATTATAAAAATCTAAAAGCTTTAAATAAAGAAGGTCTTAGAAGCATAATCATTTATTTATTTGAAGAGGAATTAAAAGACAGGGAAACATCAAAATATAAGGGAATAGGAATAGCATTAAAAGCTTTATCATTCCTGCTTAATAAATACGGCAAAGATAATAAAGATTTATTTGAGAAAGCGAAAAAAATAAATACAGACTGCGCCATAGGATATGACAGTAATATAAGGTTTGAAACGGATATTGAAAAATTAGATATTCATTACTGCATACATTATGCTTTGGAATTGGGATTTAAAGATTTATATTATGAACTTATAAATATATGGAAATCAAGTATAAATAATTGGGATAGAATTAATTTGGAGAGATTAAGAGATTTTGAAATTGAAGCAGGAAATAAAGACGGAGAATTAGAGGCAAATAAAAAACTTTTTAATATTGCTAATGAAGATTATGAAAAAAATAAGCAAAATCAGATGCTCTCTAAAAAATATTTATTTTATTTAGTTTCATATTTAAGCAGCTATATAGAAAATTTAATAAAGCTTTTTAATTATGATGAGGCTTTGAATATCATTTTGACTAATATTGAAGATATAAAGTCTGTAAATAATAATGCTTTTTATAATATTCATGCTGGAATATCAATAGTGGATAACGGATTAAAAATTTTACTCAATACGGAAATTAATGATAAAACTAATATATTATGGCAATTTATAAAGATAGCATTTGATAATGAACATTTAAATTATTCAAGATCGGTATATGATAATTTAATAAAGTGTGCTGATAAAATGAACGATTCAGAATTAAAGGATAAAGTTTTAAAAGAGATTAAATAAAGTATTTATATAAAAATAAGTATAATTAAAACAGCATTAAATATTTAAGTACGGGCTACCGTAAGCAAGCCTATTTTATTTATGCATTCTAGTTTTTTTATCTCTTTAGAAATTTCATTTAAAGTGCTTCCAGTAGTAAATACATCATCTATAATAAGCAAATTTATTTTATTTTCAGTATTATAGATTCTGCTTACAGTAAATGCATCTTTTATCATATTAATTCTCTCTTCCTTGCTTTTCAGCATACTTAATGCCTGAGTTTCTTTTTTCCGTGCGATTATATCATTGATTAAATTTATATTTAGAATTTTTGATAATGTTTTTGCTATAAGTTCGCTTTGATTATATCCTCTATCCAAAAGCCTGTTTTTTCCAAGAGGCACAAAACTAACCGCATCATAGCTTTTAATATAATCTTTATAATAGTAACTAAGCATAGCGGCAAAATCTTTACAAATCAAATATCTATGAGAGAACTTCATTTTATGAATTAAGTCTGTTGTATGATTACTATAATACAGCATAGATCTGCATTCATCAAAATAAAGTTCTTCGTTTTTGCATACGCATAATGAATCTTCACTTTCTAAGACTTTTCCGCATTTAATGCATCTTATATATCTGTCTTTATGTATATAATCCAATTTTTTATTTATACATTCTATGCATATATAATTCATATTGACGCTTTGAATTAAATTACCGCATATTATGCAGTGATTTGGAAATATAAGATGCATTATATTAGAAAAAGTTTTTTGTATTTTATTTATCATTTTATTTGTATCATAGGAGAGATGCCTGAGCCTGCAACCTGAGGCATTTTCCCGTCCCATTTTTCTATATACATTCTCTGTATTAATAAAGGTGTCAGAGATTCCTGCATTATTCTGTTAGCCTCTGAAACACCTTTAGCTTTAGTAATTTCAGCTTCAGCTTCATAACGCACTTTTTCTAAAGCATTCTGAGCAGTAAGAGCGTCCTGAGAAGCTATTAATTTTCTTTCTATAGCCTGATCAAACTCATCTGAAAAATCATGTTCTATTATGGAACATGCTGCAACAGTTATGCCGTAGTCGTTAAAATCAGCCATAACTTCTTTTAAAAGCTCCTGAGCCATTTCGTTTCTTTTTGTTATAAACTCTTCTATAGTATATCTGGCAGAAACGGCATTTAAGCTTTCGGATATTCTCGGATTGATTAATTTATCCTTATAATCAAGCCCGAATTTTTTATATAAATCCAAAGCATCGCTTCCTATAGAATACTGAACATTGAGTGTCATCGATATTGTCTGCATATCTTTTGATGATACGGAATATATTTTTTCTACAGTCTGCTCTCTTACTTCCATAATTTTTATAGTATCTATAAAAGGTATTCTAAAGTGAAGCCCAGGCTCTTCCTGAGATATGGCTTTTCCTAATCTGCTTCTTATTCCTATTTCGCCTGTAGAAACTATTGTAATACTTGAAAATATAAAAAATCCTATAGCCGCTATTACAGGCAGCATTATAAAAAGTATGCGATGAAGTTTATTTGAATTAAATCCGATTATTCTCATTAAAGTTGAGGCCTCCTTAAACAGTTTTAAATCATATTAAAATATAAATATGTTTTTTGCAAGTATGCCTATATTTTATGAATGAAATTAATAATTATTTAAAGAGGTTAAAAAAATATATTATATAACTTGAAAATAATTTTAGATTTTATATTATAATTTTATGAAAAATAGGTTATATAAATATAATATTTTTTAGTAATACAGGCGGATAAATTAATTTTGGAGGATTTTATGGAAATTATTAATAAAGTTATTACTCTTGAAGATGGACATAAAATGTACACATATACATTTATACCAGATTTAAAGCCTAAAGCAGCTGTGCAGATAGTTCATGGACTTGGCGAGCATGCGGGAAGATACAAAGAGTTTGCCGAAAAATTAAATAAAGCGGGTTTTTTAGTTTATGCAGATGATCATAGAGGATTTGGAAGAAGCGCTCTTAATAAAGATAATATGGGGCATATTGCAGATAATAACGGACATAATCTTATAATAGAAGACATGAAGCGCTTAATGGAAAATACAAAGGCTGATTATCCTAATATACCTTATTTTATAATAGGTCATAGTATGGGCTCTTTTCTAACAAGAGGATTTTTGATAAAATATTATAAAGAATTAGACGGCGCTGTTATAATGGGCACAAGAGGAAAATATAAAGGAATAGAAAATTTAGGAAAAGCTATAGCAAAAATACAGAAATTAATATTCGGCGGAAAAAAAAGAGCTTATTTAATAGATAAATTGTCTGTAGGTGGATATGGTAAAAAATTCTTTCCTGAAGATGAGTCGGATTTAGCATGGCTTACATCAGATAAAGAGGAGATTAAAAAAACTAATGATGATGAATATTTTTTGGATAAGCCTGCAAGTATAGAGACATATATACAATTATTTGAGCTTATTGATAAAATTTCAGATAAAAATAATTATTCTTCTATGAATAAAGATTTTCCTATTCTTTTAATATCTGGTGATAAAGATCCTGTAGGAGATATGGGAAAAGGCGTTACTTGGGTTTATGATATGTATAAATCTTTGGGGTTTGAAGATGTAAGTATAAGTCTTTATAAAGACGGAAGACATGAGATACTTAATGATATTCAAAGAGATGATGTTTCCAAAGAGATAATAGAGTGGATTAATGCCCGCATAAAATAATTATAAATTAAAGATTGCTTTATATTAATTATCATAAAAATTTATTTCTAATATATATTTGTCTTTTTTATCTGCGGCGGCTTCATTTGATATTCTGTTAAAACCGTAAGGCTTTAAATATAATGCCGATATGTTTTTATCATTGCATGAAGAAGTTATTACAGGTATTTTATTTCTTTCATACAGAGGTATTTTCAAATCTATAAAAATTTTCCTTAAAATTTTTTTATTATTATTCGGATAAACTCTTATAAAATCGCCGTCTTTTCTGTTTCTTATTATAATGGGATATTCCGCTTTTATATAAATATTATTTTTATAATCAATATTTTTATTTAAAATAGTTTTGATTTCAATTGTTTTATCTAAAAAATTATATATTCCGTCTTTTTCTATTTTTATATAATTATTTATTTCTATATTACAGCTTTTTTCAGTATATGAATTAGGCTTTATATTAATTAAATCATATTCTTTTATCAGATAAAAATTATCAAGTCTTAATTTTATATTTGGCTTATTTGATTTTATTATATTCAGTATTTCTGAAATCCTTTTTTCGGTAATTTCTATGCCGTTTTCTGCAAGAAACTTAATAATAATTTTTTTTATAAAAGTTTTGCTTATATCTGCTGTTTTTTTTATATTCAGAGACTTATTGTCATCAGATATATTTTTTATGTATATCTTATTGGTTTTTTTTCTTAATAAAGCGGTTTCTTCGTATATTCTTTTGGAAAATAAAATAATATTATCCTTTGCCTTTGTATTAATATCTTCAAGCATAGGTATTATTAAATTTCTTATTTTATTTCTTGCATAATAATTTTTTTTGTTTGAAGAATCTTCCCTATAAGAGAGATTATTATTTTCAGCGTATTTTTCAATATCTTTCCTGCAGAAACTGAGCATAGGTCTTAATATATATTCTTTTTTCTCTCTCATGCACTTATAAACATTAGTTCCAGCTCCTTTAATAATTCTGTAAATTATAGTTTCGGTTAAATCATCTTTATTATGTGCTATAAGCAAATAATCGTATAGATTCTTATTATAAAGTTCTTTAAAAAAATTATATCTGTCATGTCTTGCTTCAAGCTGTATATTTTTTCCTTTATAACTATTATGCTCTATTTCTTTAACATATATTTCAGCATTGTATTTATATGCCATGCTGCGTGCAAATAATTCGTCATTTATCGAATCTTCTCCTCTTAAGTTATAGTTTACATGTATTATTATCAGATTAAATAATAATTTTTGTTTTAACTTGTATGCGGCATCAAGCATAACCTGAGAGTCTATTCCTCCTGAATAGGCAACGGCTAATGTTTTATTTTTTATATTGTATATATTTGAAAGTAAAAAAGATTCTATTTCTTTTAACATAAAAATATCCAAAATTTTTTATGATAAATATATCATATATATTTAATTGAATTAAGTTTTTTATTTTTTTATGCTTTTATATTTTTTAATTTGAACTTTAACATAATTATTTTAATATATTTAAAAAAGCGTTTGATATGAAGGTTAAAATACTCCCATTTTTTTTTCTATTGGATAATTTTACTCCGTAAGCATCATGTCCGGGATACAATAAAGTATCATCGTCTAGAGCAAATATTTTTTGAGATATGCTATTTTCCAATACTGAAAAATCTCCTGTAGGAAAATCGGTTCTTCCTATTCCGTAAGCAAATATAGTATCGCCGCAGAATAAATGTCCTTCAGTATAATAACATACTCCCCCTCTTGTATGTCCGGGCGTATGTATTACCTTAAACTCTATATCTTTTAATTTAAAAGTATCCCCGTCATTAAATTGTATTTCGGGACTTTGACATTGAATTATACTTCCCAAATAGGAGCTTACATTTAAATTGCCGTCTTGAAAAAAATCATAATCTAAATTATGAACGCAATGATTAGTATTCGGAAATTCTTTTCTTATGTCGTCCGCTCCTGATATATGATCAAAATGTCCATGCGTATATATTACTTTTACTAATTTTTTGCCTTCTAATAATTTTTTATAGCTTTCATATCCCTGCGGTAATTTGCAGGCGTCTATTATAACAGCCTCATCATCGGCAGATACTACATAAGAATTCATTCCATACATATTTCTGCATATACAGTCAATTTTTAATTCGCTCATTATATGTCTCCTATTTTTTTACTCATTTTTTATTTTATGCCCTATTTTTCAGTTTCTATAAGAAAAATATCAATATAGTCAAGCATTCCCAATAATGTGCTGTATTTTATTATTTTTCTAGTTTCATCATCTTTTTCAATATATGCGGCTATTTTCGGAAATAATACAGCAAAAGGCATTCCCTCTATTTTTATCTCCATTTCATAGCATTCTTTTTCTTTATCATTGATTTTTATTTTTTTTAATCCGTTATTTAATACCGATACCTTTAATTTGCTGTTTATGGAAGCGAAAGGCATAATAATATTCATTTGATTTGTACAGTCAATCGGAAATGTTCTTGCTATCTGATATATTCCGTACATAGAAAATATAGCCAATGTTCCGTTTTCATTTGTGTAATTTATAATATTCCTTATATCAAATGTATTTTCTATCTTGCCGAAATCATAATAATCTACGGTTTTATTGTAAACTGTTCTCATATTTTCCAAATCTATAATGGAATGCATCTGAGATTTTCTGATATTAGTCATCATCTCTTCTTCCAGAAGAAAGGGATCTTTTGATTTATTTGTTAAAGAACCTCTTATATATGTTTCTTTAATATTCCAGTATCCGTTATTATCTATTAAAGTTTCAGTATATACTATTAATGCATTATTTTTTTTCTGAGATATTCCTTTATGAACAAAATATTCTTTTTTCTGAAAAGAAGGAATATTGGTATAAGAATAATACTGTGCAAATAAAAATGAATTAAATATAAAAATTATTATTAATATGTTTTTCATGTTAGTATAATAAACCTTAAAAATACAAATTTCAATATATATTTTATACATTTTTTGTTTTTATTATATTGCCGTCTTTATCTATAATGATAATGCTTTTATTAATTTCTATTTCATATTTATTTTTTCTTTTTGCTACTTTATATATATTGAAGTCTCTGTATTTGTCTTTTATTGTTTTTATGATTTCTTTTTCTATAATATTATCTTCTGCGAATTTTTCTATAATTTCAAAAGGTATTTTATTTCCGTTTCCTATAACAGCATTCCATTCGCCTTTCATATTAAAAATAATAGAACTTCCGCCTTTAAATACTGCATTATATGATGATGAAAATGTTATTTTAAATACATAATATGAATAAAAATATTTTTCTATAAAATCTTTTGCTTTATCAGGAAGTTTCTGATATGGTATATTATCCATAGTTTTGCCTTAAAATATATTGTTTTTTTATAAGCATTAAATATATATAACATTTCAATGTATTATTTTTTAAGCTTTTTTTATTTTTACTATATTTCCGTCATAGTCTATATAAATATATTCTTTATTATCAACTCTAAACTCATAGCCTTTTCTTCTTTTGTATATATTATTTATGCTTGTATATTTATTTTTTATAATATTTATAATTTTACTGTCTATAAATTTCTGAGCTGTACTAATCTCTATTATTTTTCTGTTTCCTATTACAGAAGTCCATTCTCCTTTTCTGTTAAAATGTATTGATGAGCCTCCCTTAAAAATAACAGCATAATCTGAAGAGATATATGAACTATATACTTCATATTCATTAAAATATATATTTACAAATTCCTGAATATTATTAGGCATAGAAGTGTAGGGTATAAATTGAATATTGCATCCGTCATCAAAAAATGTGAAAGAAGAAAATAATATATATAATATTAATATAAGAGAATAAAATTTTATCATAATAGTTTTAAGCCTCTCCTGCAATTCTAAATATATATTAAAAACAAGATATTTCAAGATTAATAAAAAAGTAAAATTTCGTACTTTTTCTATTGACAAATAAATAATAATAGTATGAAATTAGACTAAATTCTTATAAAGAAGTGTAAAAATGTTGTAGACGGTTTTTTATAGGCAATTCTATGGGTGTATAGGGGTTACAGCAATTAATTTAGTTTATCCTATAGGCGGCTGTAGCTGTTATGCTTGGTATGGGAGGCTCTGTTATAATGTCAACATATCTTGGAGAAAATAATATGCATGGATTTAATAAGGATAAAGTAAATACTTTTATTTCTTTAAGTATTAGCAGGTATAGTATTAACAGTTATTTTATTTTTATTAAAAAACATACTTTTGTATTTGCTTGGTGCAAGAGATGAGGTATTTAAGCAGGCTGATTTATATATTACTGTTATCATTTTGGGAGGAGGATTTCAAATAATATCATTCGGATGCATGCTTATAATAAGAAATCTTGGAAAAACTATTTATGCTATGAGTTTTATGAGTATAGGACTTATAACAAATATGGTAATATAAAAATTGCAACTCCATGCATTTGCAATAATGTCAAAATAATAAACAGAGCTGATAATTTAAGTTATCAACTCTGTTTTAATTATTTAAAGCCTGTAATTTACTATGCAATTATTGAAGATATAAGCATAGAAACAAGCTTTATTATTATTAAAACAAATAAGGCAAATACCGCGGAAGTCAGTATAAGTTTATTAGCCTTTTCTATATGAAAATATTCTAAATCTTCTAAATATTCTCCGACTATAGGTCTGTAATATATTTCACCGTCTTTTATATATTCGCCTCCAAGCTCTATATTTAAAGCTCCCGCTATGCCTGCCTCCAATCTGGATTTATTATTTTTACCATACTTAAGCAGTACCGCAAAAGCATTTTTAAACTCATAGTTAAAAAATTTAGATGCTATGATATTTATAAATGAAGCAAAGAAAGAAGGTATTATATTTAATATATAGCAGAACTTTATATTGAATATTCCGAAATTATCTTTGCTTTTATTTTCATCTATGAACGCTGTATCCGATGAGCTTGTGCAAAGAACATAAAGAGTTTTATAGGCTATGCAAAGAGGAGCACCTCCAAGCAATAGGAATACAGCAGGATATATATAATCTTCTGCGATACTTATTGCTGTATATTCTATAGTATTTTTAATAATTTGTTCTTCTTCCGCATCTTCAGTATCTATATCAGTATTTTCTTTTATAAGATACTTTGCTTTTTTTATATCATTATTTTGCAGACTATGATATATATATGAACTGATTTCTAAAGGTTTTCTTATTCCCAATGCCGCATAGGATAATACTAATTCTATTATAAGACCTAAAATAAAATGTATCTTGTACAGCAGCATTAAAATAAAAAACGGTATTATAAAACCAGCAGCTATTATTATTAAAGATGATAATGTGCCTATTGTAAATGACAGTATATTATTTTCATGACTGAATTTTTTTCTGAACAGATCTTCAGATATAAAGTGCAGTCTTGATATAAAAATAAAAGGATTAAATTTAATATTTTTAACGAATATATTTAAAAGAAAAGATATAGGCAGTATTAGAAGTATTTTCATAATAATTAATTCCAATAAAAGTTGTTTATTATATAATCATCGTAAAATTAAAACTTTTCTGTAATAGTTATATTATTTTTACCGTCTATTTCTGTATAATATCCGCATCCGTTTTGCAGCAGATATTCATAAAATCCCAGTTTTTGTTTATCATATTTGCTGAATATCGACATAATAACTCCTCCATGCGTTACAACAGCGGTATAATCTAAGTTATTATTTTTCATATCTTCTATTATATATAAATATGCATTTTCAGTTCTGTCAAAGAAACTCTGAGATTCTTCGCCGTTAGGAACATTGCTTTTCCAATTAGTTTTAAAAAATTCTTTATAATATGGATTATCTTTTAATTCATTATGATTTCTGCCTTCAAAATCGCCGAAGCTTCTTTCTTTTAAATTAGGCACAATATTTTTTTTCATATCATTAAAGTATATATCCGCCGTTTCCAGGCATCTTTTCATAGGACTGCAATACAGTTTTTGTACAGGCTTATAACTGCTTATTATATTTTTTCTGTCTTTTAAAACTTTTTTTCCAGCCTCGCATAATGGCGCATCTGTTGAGCCTAGCCATTTTCCATCAGCATTTAATTGGGTTTGCCCATGTCTTATAAAAAGAATCTTCATAATGATAACTCCCAACTTTAAATAATTTTCATAATATCTGCATTATAATAGCAGTTCATTTTTTTTCAATAATATTATTTCTGATTTCAGAAGTAAAAATATATTAAAATAATTGACAAATATAATTATAATGTATATAATATCAGATGAATTAAAATAGGATATCTATGACAACCAACACAACTAAATTAATACCATCACAAAATAATAAAAAATTTGCTTATTCATACATCATTATACTATTTATTGCAGCCGTAACTTTATCAGCTTTATCTTTATTAGGAAATATTGAAAGGAAAGGTTATTTATCAGAATTTGAAAATATATTAGAGGATAAATATTACTGCCGAATAAAATATTATAGTAAAATATTCAGAAATAATGACATATATGGAGTATATCCGAATTTACAAAATAATGATTATGAATATATACCTCTCTATATAGAAGGCTCCCCATTTGGAGAAATTATTATTGATAAAGATTTAAACTATGATGAAAAAATAGATATTCAATACAAACTGAAATTAAAAAAGAATATTATATTTCTGTCTATAATATTTCTTTTTTCCTATTCTATATTTCTATATAATACCTAATATAATTAAAAATTATAAGTTTTATATTTTATTTCTTTTAATAAATACTGTAATTTATTTTATTATACCTGTAATATTGGAAAAGTTCAATGTTATAAAATTGAAATATAATTATGCTGATATATTGTTATCATATATATTTTTAATGACGGCATTTAATCTTCTTAATAAAAAGTTATTATATACTTTATTGTTTGAAATCATTAATGTATTTTCATTTTTTATAATTGAGCCTCTTGCTTTAACATTTCAAAATAAAATACTTATTCCCGCAGATATTCCGTATTTATATCCGTCTTTATTGGCAGTGCTGTCTAATAATATGAAAATTATAACTATAATTATCACTATTATATATTTTTCTATAATAATATTACTTATAATATTGTCTATATATAATTTAATAAAAATGAAAAGAAGTACATCTGTAATTATAATATTAAGTATTTGTATTTTTACATTCGCAATATTTTTTAGAAGTACAAATTTAGAAATATGGGGAGTAGATTTCATATCTTTTAGCAATAGGAATGGTATAATAGATACTATTAATTATAGAATAAATTATGACAGAATTACAAATATTAAGCATTCAAAAGAAGATGTGCTAAATGCTGTTAATATTTTAAAAAAAATTGAAAATGAAAGAAATTATTCTGATATAATATTGCAAAATGATATAAACTCTAAAAGAGATATATTTTTGATATTTTTGGAATCTTTTTATGATTATTCTCATTTTACTAACTTATTTAATAAAGATCCGTTTCCAAAAGAATATAGAGAGTGGGCAGATAATTCAAGAAAAATAGCACCAAATGACGGAGGAGGAAGTTTTAATGCAAGACTTGCAGGTCTTACAGCATCAAGTCCGTTAAATCCTAAAATGCAGAACTCTAAAAATAAATATACTTTGCCTTATTTGCTGCATGATATGGGATATACATCAATAGCTCTTGAAGAAGCTGCAAATACATATAATTTAAAAACTTTTCTGCCTTCTATATATTTTGATGAAATAGTATTTAATATAGGAACTGCAAATATAGATGCATACTTAAATACCAATATTATAAATTATAAAAGCCCTATATTTGTATACGGATTTACTTATTTAGGTCATACAGGAGTTCATATAACTAATGATTTTAATGTAGAATCTAATAATAAACGATTTATTAATTATTTTTCTAATGATGATAAATTTAAAATTATAGAAACTATTGATAATTCTGTTATGACATCTATTGAAGTATTAAAAACAAGAGATATTATTTTAAAGCATTCTCCTAATGCTCTTATTATATTTAAGCATGATCATTTATATCCGCATTTAAAGAGTATAATAGAAAATTCTTCTATAGATGATAATATTAAAAATAATTTTTTAAATGATAATACTCCGACACCTATATTAATTTGGGACGGTACTAACGGAGCATATAAAGCACCTGTAAATTTTATGCCTGAAAATATACCTATGTTTATAGCTTTAAATGCTGCTATTACTAACTATGAAAACAGTATAATTTCTCTATTATATAAAGATGAAATAGACGGTATAATAAGTACATATCATAAGTTTTATAAAGTTAGTAATGATACTTTAGTATTGGAAAATGATATTAGTAAGGATTCTGCAATATTTAAATATGAAAATGCTCAGAGAATTTTATCGCAGGATATTTTTCAGGGCAAAAAATATTATTATGAATTAAAAAAATAGAGTTAAGGATAAATTATGTTTTAGTTTTTATTATAAAAATATTCAATATATGTTTTTTAAACAAAAATACTTTATAAAATCAATTGACAATTTATATACTAATGTTATAATGCAAAACTGTAATATTTTTATCAAAATTTAAAAAATAGGGTATGTGTATGAATTATGAAATATTAGCTGAAAATGCCCGCTTTTTTACTATATCAGCGGCAATACTAACATTGTTTTTTGCGTTCTATTTTTATAAATGGATGCGCAGACAAGACGAGGGTAATGAAACTATGAAAGAAATAGCTTCGCATGTACGCTCGGGAGCTATAGCTTATCTTAGACAGCAGTATAAAGTTATAGCTTTCTTTTTTGCAGGGGCTTTCATTATTTTTGCTGTTCTTTCTTATGCATTAAAAGTTCAGAATCCTTTCATTCCTATAGGTTTTTTAACAGGCGGTTTTTTCTCAACTTTATCAGGTTTCTTAGGAATGAAAACCGCTACTTATGCATCGGCTAGAACTGCAAATGCCGCAAGTAAATCTTTAAATGAAGGCTTAACTATAGCTTTCCGTTCAGGTGCTGTTATGGGGCTTACAGTTGTAGGTCTTGCTTTGCTTGACATTTCTTTATGGTTTATAGTATTAAATATATGGCTTGATAACAGTCTGTTTGGTACTGACTTTCTTAATTTGGCGTCCACAGGCATAGCTAAAGGAACTGCGGAATATACTGCAGTTAAAATGCATTTTGTTACAACTACAATGCTTAGTTTCGGAGTAGGAGCTTCTTTCCAAGCCTTATTTGCCCGTGTCGGCGGAGGTATATTTACTAAAGCAGCAGATGTGGGAGCCGATTTGGTAGGTAAAGTTGAGGCTGGAATACCTGAAGACGATCCAAGAAACCCTGCCGTTATAGCCGATAATGTCGGAGATAATGTGGGAGATGTTGCTGGTATGGGAGCTGACCTTTATGAATCTTATGCAGGTTCAATACTTGCAGCTATGAGTTTAGGTTCAGCCGCTTTCGGATATATTAATCCTGATATAAGCCCTATATTTGCAGTTTCTCTTCCTATGATACTTGCTTCTATCGGTACTCTTTCATCTATAATAGGCGTATTCTTTGTTAAAACTAAAGAAGGTGCTTCTATGGGAGAATTATTAAAATCTTTAAGAGTCGGGGTTTATGTAAGCAGCATTATAATTATAGCTGTGTCTTTCCTGCTTGTAAAAACTCTTCTTCCAAATAATTTAGGATTATTTGTTTCTATAATCGTAGGTCTTATAGCGGGAAATGTTGTAGGATTCTTCACCGAATACTATACTGCAGCAGAATATAAGCCTACTCAATGGGTTGCAGAACAATCTAAAACAGGTCCCGCTACCGTTATTATAGGCGGGCTTGCCGTAGGTATGCAGTCTACTTTGATACCTGTTGTTACTGTTGTTATATCTATAATATTGGCATTCGGTTTTGCAGGAGGTTTCGGTTCAGGAATTTCTTCTTTCTCCCAGGGATTATACGGTATTGCTTTAGCTTCAGTCGGCATGTTATCCACTTTAGGCATTACATTAGCTACAGATGCTTACGGCCCTATAGCTGATAATGCAGGGGGTAATGCTGAAATGTCAGGGCTTCCTGAAAGTGTGAGAGAGCGTACAGATGCTTTAGACTCTTTAGGAAATACTACTGCCGCTACAGGCAAAGGTTTTGCAATATGTTCCGCCGCTTTAACAGCTATGGCTTTAATAGCAGCTTATATAGAAGAAATTAAAACCGCTTTGGGAAGAATGATTAATTCTGGAAATCTTACATCTATAAATATAGGTACAGTACAGTATACGGCCAACAGCGCTAAAGAATTATATGACAAAGTTGTTTACAGTTTAGGTATGAATGAGTTTATGAATGCATTCAATATTCACTTGATGAACCCTAAAGTATTAATAGGCATATTTATCGGTGCTATGCTTGTATTTTTCTTCTGTGCTTTGACTATGAAGGCAGTAGGACGCGCAGCTGCTGGTGTTGTAGAGGAGGTTAGAAGACAGTTCAGAGAAATTAAAGGTTTATTAGCAGGAGAAAAAGGCGTAAAAGCCGATTATGAAAAAGCTGTTCAAATTTGTACTAAATCCGCTCAAAAAGAGATGATAGTTCCTTCCGTGCTTGCTATAATTGTACCCGTTATTGTAGGCTTCTTATTCGGAGTGCCTGCCGTTATAGGTATGTTGGTCGGAGGATTAACTGCAGGTTTTGCTATGGCGGTTATGATGTCTAATGCAGGAGGGGCTTGGGATAATGCTAAAAAATATATTGAAGCTGGCAATTTAGGCGGTAAAAAAATTATTGATGAAAAAACAGGAGAAAAAATTACTAACCCTAATCATGCGGCTGCAGTTATAGGCGATACTGTAGGAGATCCTTTCAAAGATACTTCAGGACCTTCAATAAATATTCTTATTAAATTAATGAGTTTGATAAGCGTTGTATTTGCAGGGGCTATAGTGGCATTCTCTCCGAAAATTCAGGCAATATTGGGTATAGCCGATCAAATTATTAAGTAATTTAATTATTATTTTTATATTAGGCTGTCTGACTTAATTTAAGTTAGAAGTTAGACAGCTTTTTTTATTAAAAATAAACTATAATTCTTATTTATATATTAATTTATTATTATTAATTTTAAGGTAATTTATGAAATTGATATGCATTTTTATGATTATTTTAACATTATTTAATTTATCAGCATGTACAAAACATAAATATACGGTATATTATCCAAATACTCCAGAAAACCTGAATATTTCTGACTGTCCATCTGTTCTTGATAATGTCAAAGATATTAATTTATTATATCTGGATAGTAATTATAATTCTGTAGAAAATAAAACAGATATTATTAGTATGTTTTTTAAAGATATTCAAGATATAGTTATCTTTTCGGAAAAAGAAAATAATAATGAATATCTGGTTTCTATTACATCAAAAGATGATACATCAGTTTTAATGAGATATAAAAATAAAAAAATATTTCCTGAAACAATTAGCTTTCATAAAAATGGTACTATAATAAAAGGTTTAGTAAAAATAGATTTAGTTAATTATAATAATATTGATATAACATTTTATATGAATAATATAATGGAGTTGATATCTGGTGTAAAATTAGAAAAAGGTATAAATAATTATAAATATAACTCAAATTTAGATAAAGATGAAAATTATAATCTTAATATAATGATGAATAGTTTATTTATATTAAATTCAATTAATAATCATATTCTGAATAATAGTCAAGTTCAAATAGTTATATTTACTCCTATACTCCAAGCATTAGGGATCATTGTAACAGGTATAGCAAAAGGTGTAATGGCTAGTGTTGCTTTATTAATTGCTCAAACTATAGTTGGAATTGCTGTAATAGTAGGATTAGCAGTTTTAATTGATTGGTCTATAAAAAATAGAAAAAATTCTAAAGATGCAGATAAAAAATTTGTTATAAATTATAGAAAAAGTTCTGCTTTAGTATTGAAAGATAGTCAGGATATTGTATTTGATGGAGATTTGTTTGGTGTTAATAATGTGCTTAATTTGGTAATACCTTTAAAATCAGATTTGGCACCTATCAGATGGTATATAAAATATAAACCTAATAGTATGAGTTATACAGAAATCAATCAGTATTTTTTATTTAAAAATTATAATAATCCTATTAGAGTTCAATCAGATGGTTTAATTACAAGACTTATCATTTCAGGAGGAATGCCAGACGCTACATTTTATATACAATATGAGAAAATTAAGAATCTGCCAGACGGCAAATCTATAATTGTATGTTTTGAATTATCAAAATATTCTACAGTTAATGGATATTATACTGATAATATATGTATAGAAATAAAATAGTAGAAAAATTGTGTTTATAATAAATGGGAGTTATATTTATGAAAATATTAAAATATTTTTTACTTGTAAATATTTTAATCATAACTTTTGCATATAATGCTTTTGCTGGTTTTGAAATAAGTACGCAGGGGCATTTCGGAATTGCTTTTCCATTTAATTCTATAGAGGTTAATAATAATTATAAAAAAACTATTTATGACAGTGTTGATGGTACTTTAGGGTTTGAAGGAAATCTGTTTCTTCAAATGGGAAATTATTTTAAATTGTTTGAAGATGATTATACCAGCATTATTAAAGGAGTAAGTTTATTTGCAGATATAGGTTTTAGTATAAATGCTTTGATGTCTGATTATAAGCAAAATAATAAAGAATATACAGAGCTTATGGCATTTTATTCTATAATGGCTGGAGCTTCAGTTAAATTAAATTTCAGTAAAATATCTGTAGGACTAGGCACTGGAGTATTAGCACCTCTATATGCTGCTGTTGCTTCAAGTAAATACGGAGGTGTTATAGCTGCACCTAATTTACATAATTGGAATGTTGATGATATGAGGCATTTATTTAAAGCTCCTGTAATGCCCTATATAAAACTTACTGTCGAGGGATTTTTATATTTATTTAATAATTATGCCGCTGGTTTTGGAGGATATATAATGTATAATTTCGGTATGCAGTACAAAACCGATGCTGTTAATAATAATTTTGGAAATAATATATATAATAAATATAATTTCTCTGCTATTTCTATAGGGCTGATATTTGGCGTGTCTATTGGAAGAAGCGATGGTTATAATTAATATTATGATTATATAACTATTTAAATAATTTTTATAAGCAATAATACAAGACAGTAATTTTAAATATTGATGTTGCTTAAATCTATTTTTTATTTGAATATTATGCATTCGCCACTTTTATTTATAATAAAAAGTTTAATAATATTTGCATTTCTTTTTATTTTGCTTTATAAATATAATAAATAAAAAGGATAAAATTATGAAAGAGATAAATATAACAGATATAGAAAATATTAAAATAGGTAATGCCGAAAACAAAGAAGCTGCAACAGGCTGCACCGTTATAATATGCGAAAGAGGGGCTGCTGCTGGATTAGATGTTAGGGGAGGGGGACCTGCTTCTAGGGAGAGCGAGCTTACAAAACCGCTTGCAAGTGCCGAAGTTATACATGCAGTTTTGCTTAGCGGAGGGAGCGCTTTCGGGCTTGATGCTTCAGGCGGTGTAATGAAATATCTGGAGGAGAGAAATATAGGTTTTGATGCAGGCATTACAAAGGTGCCTTTAGTATGCCAGTCTTCTATATTTGATTTGCGTATCGGAGATTATAAAGTAAGACCAGATATAAATATGGGATATGAGGCTTGTATTAATTCAGAGAATAATAATCTTAAAATGGGAAATTACGGAGCTGGTACAGGTGCTGTTATAGGTAAAATATTAGGCGCTGATTATGCTGTGAAATCAGGACTTGGATTTTATGCCGTTCAAATCGGAGATGTTAAAGTAGGCGCTGTGGTTTCAGTTAATGCTTTCGGAGATATATATGATTATGACAGCGGTAAAATGATAGCTGGACTTCTTAATAAAAATAAAGACGGCTTTAGAAGTTCAGAAGAAGAGCTTATAAAAATGACTCAAAACAGTAATTTATCTTTCGCTTCAAATACAGAAAATACAACAATAGGTGCTGTTATAACTAATGCTAAGTTTACGAAATCTCAGATGTGTAAAATAGCTTCTATGGCTCATAACGGATTTGCAAGAACTATAAAGCCAGTTCATACCACATTAGACGGCGATAGTATTTATGCTATGAGTACGGGTGATATTAATGCTAATTTAGATGCTGTTGGAACTATTGCCGCTGTAGTTATGGGAAAAGCTATTAATAATGCGGTAAAAAGCGCAGAGTCTTTGCATGGATTTAAATGCTTTAATGATATCAAAAAATAATTAGGCTTATTTAAAGCTGCGGCATATAAAAATATAACGCAGCTTGTATATTAAAAAAATTATTCTTCAGTTGTTTTTTTCTTTCTGCCTGAAGAAGCCGATGTCTTTTTTGAAGCGGTATTTTTCTTTGCCGTTTTTACTTCATCTTCCTTTATATTTTCTGATTTTTTTAAAGGCTTAATAGGTGTATTAAAAACTTCTTCTTTTATACTTTTTACTTCATTTTCCTGATAATCGGACGGATCCTCAAGTTCATCGGTGCCTCTTTTAGGATCTTTGCCTGCATAAACCAGCTTATCTTTTACTTTATCAAGCTTAACATCGCATATTCTTTCAATATCCTCTATATCAAGAGATTCTTTTTCAAATAATTCTCTTGATAAGGTTTCGAATTTGTCAGCATTTTCGGCTATTAATTTTTGTGTTCTTTCATAGGCTTTCATTACAAGTTTATGCACTTCTTCATCTATTTTTTGAGCTGTTTCTTCGCTGTAGTCTTTATGTCTTGCAATTTCCTTACCTAAAAATATAGGCTGTTCTTTTTGCCCGAATGATATAGGACCTAGTCTGCTCATACCCCATTCACATACCATTCTTCTTGCAAGTTCTGTAACTCTTTCTATATCGTTAGAAGCTCCTGTTGTAACCGAATCCTCTCCGAATTTAAACTCTTCGGCAACTCTTCCTCCTAAAAGCAAAGACATTTCATCAATAGCTTTTTTTCTCTGAAGCGTATATCTTCCGTCGGCTGGAAGAGTCCATGTAGCTCCTAAACTTCTTCCTCTAGGCACTATTGTAACTTTATGCAAAGCATCAGTATTTTGAAGAAGTACAGCCATTAAGGTATGTCCTGCTTCATGATAAGCCGTATTTAATTTTTCCTTTTCGCTTATTAAAATGCTTCTTCTTTCAGGTCCCATCATAACTTTGTCGCGCGCTTCTTCAAAGTCGGAAAGCTCCACTTTTGATTTATCATTTCTTGCGGCAATTAAAGCAGCTTCATTAACCATATTGGCAATATCAGCTCCTGAAAATCCGGGAGTGGCTCTGGCTAAATGATACAAATCTATTGAAGGATCATGCTGTATTTTTGAAACATGCACTTTAAATATACCTTCTCTTCCCTTAATATCGGGTAAATCAACAACAACCTGTCTGTCAAATCTTCCTGGTCGAAGCAAAGCAGGATCAAGAACATCTGGTCTGTTGGTAGCAGCAAATATGATAATTCTAGTATCTGTATTGAAGCCGTCCATTTCAACCAGCATTTGGTTTAAAGTCTGCTCTCTTTCATCATGACCGCCTCCGTATCCTGCGCCTCTGGTTCTTCCCACAGCATCAAGTTCATCTATGAATATTATACAAGGAGCGGATCTTTTTCCCTGTTCAAATAAATCCCTCACCCTTGATGCACCGACACCGACAAACATTTCAACAAACTCGGAGCCCGACATACTGAAGAAAGGCACATTGGCTTCACCTGCAACCGCCTTAGCAAGTAAAGTTTTACCAGTTCCGGGAGGACCTACCAATAGCACTCCTTTAGGTATTTTAGCGCCCAGTTTTGTAAACTTACTTGCATCTTTTAGAAACTGCACAACTTCCTGCAGCTCTTCCTTAGCTTCTTTACATCCTTCAACATCTTTAAAAGTTACTTTTACATCTTCTTTAGTTAAAAGTCTTGCTCTGCTTTTTCCGAAACTCATAGCCCTGTTATTAGAGCCCTGAACCTGCCTGAACATAAAAAACCATAGTAAAAAACCAATAAAAAGTATAGGAAGCAGATTAACTAGTATTAAACTTAAATAACTGGGTTTTTCAGCCTCTCCTCTTACTTTTACATTATTATCTATAAGCAAATTAACAAATCCGACTGCAGTAAATGGTATGAATGAATAAAAATTTATTTCAGTTATTTTACCGTTTACAGTTTCTATGGCTTTGCCGTTTCTTATGTTTTGATCTACTATAGTTACTTCTTTAACAACGCCTTCTTTAACTTTCTGAACTACTGTAGAATAATCCCATTCATGAGCTTTTATCTGCGGTGTTTTTTGAAAGTACATTATAGCCATTACCACCACCATTGTAAGAAGCAGTATTATTATAATTTGATTTCCGCCGCCTCCGCCAGAATGAGGCATATTATGTCTTCTATTATTTTTGTTTTTTTTATTATTCATGTATTCTCCAAAATATATTGTAAATTAACATATAAATAAATATTAATAAAATATCAAATAATTGCAAAGCTGTTATATCTTAGCTTAATATATTAAAAAATTATTGCTTTTCAGGTATATCTAATATGGTGCCGTAGCTGTTAAAACAATAAGATGCCAAAGCTTCTGCTCCTCCTCCTCTTTTTAGATAACTATTTATTATTTTGCCGTCTTTTCTAGCCAAATCAGGATATTTTAAATTTATATATCCTATAATCAATCCCTTACTTGTGGAAGCATGTATATATGATACAGTTTCATCTTCTTTATCAATATCTATTACTATACCTGCATGAGTAAGTTTTTTATCATCTGATGTAGTTCTGTCAAACATTACTATATCGCCTATATTCGGTAAAACGCCGCTGTATATCTTTTTATATTTTGATAAAGTAGCGTATATAGTTTTTACTCCTCCAATATCTAAAATCGCCTGTTTTTCAAATACGGCTATATTAGAAGTCCAGTAAACTGCAGCAACATACCCTGAACAATCAAAATTAAAAGTTTTTTGCTCTTTCGAAAAAGGGTGCGTTAATACGGCTTTTTCATTATACTTATAATGTTTTTCCAAATAAAAATTAGCCCATTTGCTTATATCTTTTCTAAGCTGCTCTTTTTGTTTTTCATTTATTTCCACTGCGCTTTCTTTCAGCTGCTTTTGATATTCTTTGTCATATCCGTATGTTTGAGCAAATGATATTGAAGATAACGGCATTATAAACAGTAATATAATAATATTAAAACACATAATACACTCTTATAATAAAAAAATATTTTATAGAATATTGTCAAAAAGTCAAGGCAATTTATAATATTCTTGCTTTTTTATAATTTATTAATTTGGTTTTTCAAAAATAGTGCCATAACTATTAAAACAGTATGATGCAAGAGAATCCGTACTGTTTCCGCCGCTTCCTCTTCTAAGATGGCTGTTAATCACTTTTCCGTCTTTTCTAGCCAAATCAGGATATTTTAAGTTCATATACCCTATAATCAATCCTTTGCTTGTGGAAGCATGTATATATGATACTGTTTCGTCTTCTTTATCAACATCTATAACTATTCCAGAATGCGTAAGTTTTTTATCTGGAGATGTGGTGCCGTCAAAAAATATTATATCTCCTATATTTGGAATAGAGTTCTTATAGGTTTTATTTTCTTTGGATAATATGTAAAATATATTTTTTGTTGATCCGCTGATTGCTATGCTTGGGTTTTCTACTGCCGTCCAGTAAACTGCCGCAACAAAACCCGAACAGTCAAAACTGACTTCCTTTTTTTCATATGAAAAAGGATTTACTATAATGTCTCTTTGATTATATTTATAATGTTTTTCCAGGTAAAAATTAGCCCATTTTACTATTTCATATCTTGTATTTTCATTGCAGAATACCTGCGAAAAAAATGATAATGCTACAAATAAAAAGGCGGTATAAAAATGTATCATATAAACTCCGATAAACTTACATAATAAATTATATTGTTATAATAAATCGGATTTTTAATTATAAATAATAGCTACATGCTGCTGTAATATAATTCCTTAATTCTGAATTCCTTAGATTTTAACCATTTTATTCTGTATTGTATAGGCGTCATTATATTAAAAAATACTGATAAATAAGGATATGAATTTTGAAACTGCATTGATAATCTTGTTTTAAACAGATATATTACATTTTTATTTAATTTATTTATATTTAAAACCTCAATTCTATTAACTTCTGAAATATTGTTTATTAAAATTTGAAGATTGGTATTTCTTGTTTCACTCATAGTTTCCGAATTTAATACGGCATATTCTTTAGTAAGAAAATCATAATATAATTTTCTGTATATATATATTTCTCTTACATTATCATAAGTAAATAAATTCTTTTTCATTAGATCTATTCTGTAATTAATGAATATTATAATTCCATTATCTAAGTATTTTTTTATATTTTGATAAACTAATGAATATGAAGTCTGAACATCAACATACAGCATATCATTATGTATATAACTTCTTGAAAAATTTAATCTTAATTCATAAGGATATGATATATTTGAAATTGCAGCTGTAAAAAATAAAAGGGTAAGTATATGCTTCATATTAATTTAAGTATATACTTGAGATATTAATAAGTCAATAATATTAAAGTTATACAATTGTATAAAATAACCGATTTTTTATTAATAATATGTTTTTGCATATTTAAGAATTATTAATGAATCTGATATATTTTTATATTTTATGATTTTGTTATATTATTGAAATAATGCCGTGTAATGATATAATTACTATATAAAATATGGAGTTTTTTAATATGCAGGTTAAAAATTTTGGAAACGGTTATCTTTTATATGAACTAAAAAATAAAAATGGCATGATATTAAAACTTACAGATATAGGAGCATCAATAACGGGTGTATTTTTTAGAGATAAAAACGGAAATGAAATTCAGGCATCATTCGGAAGCGATGATTATTCTTTTTATTTAAAGCCTCATGATTATATAGGTGCTTCTGTAGGAAGGGTGGCTAATAGAACTATAAATGCAGAGTTTTCTCTTGATGGCATAGCTTATAAATTATCAAAAAATGATGGCGTCAGACATCATTTGCATGGCGGCATTGAAGGAATATCTTTCAAAAAATTTGATTCTAAAGTACTTGGCGGTAATTTAGTATCATTTACATATTTTTCAAAAGACGGAGAAGACGGATATCCTGCAAATGTAAATATAGAAATAATATATTCTTTAACAGATGATAATGAAATATTGATAAATTATTTTGCAGATGCCGATGCTCCATCTCCGTTAAATTTTACCAATCATGCATATTGGAATCTTAACGGGGAAGGTATTATATACAATCATGATTTATTTATTGATTCTTCTTTTTATCTTCCTGTAACAGATGAATGCATATCTACAGGAGAGATTTTGAAAACAGAAAATACGCCTTTTGATTTTAATAATACAAAAAAAATAGGTGCTGATATAGAAGAGGCAAAAGGTTATGATAATTGTTTTATATTTAATGAAAAAAATATATTGTCCAATAATAAAGAAGATAATTTCAATAAACTGAGAGCCTCATGCTATAGTGAAAATACAGGAATATATTTAGAATTATACACAACAAAGCCAGCTATGCATTTTTATTCTGGAAATATGCTTGATAACAGAGCGGTAAGAAATACTGTTTTGAATAAGCATAATGCTTTTTGCTTTGAAACAGAGTTCCTGCCTTCTTCTATGAACTTTCCTCACTTTCCAAGCATAATATTTGATTCTGATAAAAATTATAATCATAAGACTATGTATAAATTAGGATTAAAATAACAGATAATTATTTTCGGAGTTATTTATGAATGATAAAAAATCAATTATAATAGAACATTATATAGAAAGAGTGAAAAACTTTAATATACCTGAGTATCAGGTTTTGGATTGGGAATCTGAAAATGCTCAGGAAGCCAGATTTAACGCATTATTGAATAATTTTAATATCAGAGATTCCGTTTTGCTTGATGTAGGATGCGGACTTGGACATTTGGCTGAGTATATAGATAAAAAAAACATTAATATTCATTATGTAGGTATAGATATAATGCAGGAAATGATTGAAAGGGCAAAGAATAAAACTTTTAAAAATATTCACCCGCAATTTATGACTATGGATTTTTTTAAAACTTCTGATATAGAAGATGATTTTGATTATATATATTCTTCAGGCATATTTAATCTTAATCTTGGAAACAATGAAGAGTTTTTAAAAAATGCCGTTAAAAATTTTTTAATTGCAGCCAGAAAAGGCGTATGCTTCAATCTTCTTGATATATCATATAAAGAAAAGTATGGAAATAATTACTATTACTATAAAAAAGAAGATGTGTTTAATATGGTTTCAGATATAGTAAAAGATTTGAATTTTAAATGCAAAATAAAAATATCCGATGAGTATTTAAGCCATGATTTTTCAGTATTTGTATATTTATGTTAATAATATATATTTTTATTTAGAATGATATTATTTTATTAATTTATAATAAAATAAAGTATGAAATAAATTTGAAAAATTATTAAAGTTTTGCTATAATATTTTATGTTAAAAGTATTCTGGGTTTTATTATGAAAAGACTAATATTATTTGCAGGATTATTTCTATCTTTATTTACAGATATGATATTTGCTAAGTTTGATTCAAGCATATATTCTCAATTATCATTTTCTACAACGATTCCTATTTTTGATGTGCAGAATATTAATATAGGCAGGATTAGAGGAAATAATAGTTTTTCTGCTGGTGTTATAGGCAATTTTGGTCATCAATTTGTAATTAAGGACGGCAAATATTCCATAAGTCTTTTAACTGAATTAGGTTATTACAGGCAGACTTTTTCCGAATCATATTCTTATTCAATGAATTATTTAGATATAAATATTAAAGATAATCTTTCATTTGATACATTATTGTTAGGAATTATGCCTAAATTAAATATAGATTTAAGAGATTTATTGACTTCAATCGGCATAGATTCTAAAACAAGAATGATGAGCATAGGAATAGGCTTCGGAATGAAAATACCTTTAGGAGGAAAATCATATAGTTATATTAATAATATAGAGTATGATGAAAAAATATCTTTTAACGATATAAATAGAGCTTTTACTTATGCTGTCATACCGTATATAAAATTTCAAATAGATGATTATTTTTATTTCAGCGAATATGCGGCATTTTTATTTGGTGTAAGTATTGTTTATGATTTCGGCATATATTATGATGTCAAGCAATTAGATGCCCCATTAAGTAATTTTATGAATAAATACGGCTTAAGCAATTTTGAGGTATCTTTGAATTTGGGTATAAAGTTCGGAAAATAATTTGTAAATTAAATTATTTTTATTAACTTGATACTTTTATTTATTAATAGTTCTCATATCTATTACATATCTGAATTTTACTCTGCCGTCTATAACTTTTCTGTAAGCTTCCGATATAGTTTCGGCATCCGCTTTTATTATTTCTACATCAGGATAAATATTATTTTTTACGGAATAATCAAGCATTTCCTGAGTTTCTTTTATGCCTCCTATTAATGAGCCGAATAATTTTTTGCTTCCATGCTGTCCTATCATAGCCGCAAGAGTTGGCATTTTTGAACTTCTGGGAAGTCCAAGCAGACACATAGTTCCTCCTCTTTTAAGCATGCGCATATACATATTAACATCATAATAAGCTGGTATTGTACTTATAATATAGTTAAGAGTATTATTAACATCTTTCAAATCATTATTATTATTTACATTAACATATTTTACAGCCCCCATATTTAAGGCGTCCTCTCTCTTATCTTCCGTAATATCAAAAACCGTAACTTCAGCCCCCAATTTTACTGCATACTTTACAGCCATAGATCCGAGTCCTCCAAATCCTGCAATACCTATTTTATCGCCTTTTTGCACATTCATAGCCTTTATAGGAGAATAAGTTGTAATGCCTGCGCAAAGAAGCGGAGCTGTTCTATCAAGTTCTGCATATTCAGGTATAAGTACAGCAAAATCTTCAGACAATACTATACTATCGGAATATCCGCCCTGAGTTATCTCATTGCCATGAAATCTGTCTCTTGAACCGTAAGTATAAACCGTCCTGTTTAAACAGTACTGCTCTTGATTATCCAAACAGCTTTCGCATATTTTACAGGAATTTACCATACAGCCTACTCCTGCAAAATCTCCTACTTTAAATTTTGCAACAGAATTGCCTACCTGAATAACTCTTCCCGCTATTTCATGACCTACAACAAGAGGGGTATTGCCTGATTTTCCTTCAACAACATGTATATCGCTGTGGCATATCCCTGCATAAAGTATTTCTATCAAAATATCGCCGCTTCCAACTGAATGCCTTGTAAATTCATGATATTTAAAATCCATATCTGCAGAAACAGCCGCAAATCCTTTTGATATTATTTTTCCGTATGCATTAGTCCTTATATTGATTTCAGCCTGAGATAATTGTCTGCTATACATTATATTAGAATAATTATTTTGAACTTCATTGTTATTTTCCGAATTTTCTTTTGTCTGGGCATTTGAGGAATTATTGCATGACAGAATATATAATATTGATATTATGCTTATTAATATGGCTTTCTTCATTTTTAATCTCCGTTTATAACTTTATATTATTCAGTTTTATTATATTATATTGTATCATTTAAATAAACTCCAGAGTCAATATATTAATTAATTATATCTGTATTTTCTGCATATGCGCTTTTTACCTATTGATAAACTTTACATTTTTACTTATTGCTGTATAATTATATTTTTAGAAGAAAATCATTAAAAGCAGGATAAAACTATGAATCTTAAAGAATATATGAATATAAGACTTGAAGATATTAATAAAATTATTGAAAATATATTTGATAAAAGCGATATTGAATTAGAAAATAGTTTTATAGAGATGCTTAAATATCCGCTGGATGCAGGCGGTAAAAGATTAAGACCCATACTTACTTGCTTGGCATGCGAGCTTTTTAACGGAGATTATAGGAAATCATTAATACCTGCAGTATGTTTAGAGCTTATACATACATATTCTTTAGTTCATGATGATTTGCCTGCTATGGATAATGATAATTTAAGACGCGGAAAACCTACAACGCATATTAAATATGGAGAGGCTAATGCCATACTTGTAGGCGACGGACTTTTAACATATTCGTTTCAGCTGCTTTCAAAAGCTGAGGTTTCAGATTATACATTGAGAAAACTTCTTTTTGAATTGAGCTATGCGGCTGGAATTAATGCAATGGTTATGGGGCAGTTTATGGATTTATATTATGAGGATAAGGATATTAATTTTGATATGCTTAAAGTTCTTCATGCAAAAAAAACTGGCGCTATGATCAGAGGAGCTGTAAGACTTGGGGCTATTTCCTCTGAAAATATAAATGAAAATGATATTGAAAATATAACAAAATATGCCGAAGCTATAGGGCTTGCCTTTCAGATACAGGATGACATACTTGATGTTGTTTCCGATAATGAGACTTTAGGAAAAACTGCAGGAAAAGATGAAAAAGAAGGAAAGCTTACATATATAAAGCAATTCGGACTTGACGGTGCAAAAGATGAAGCTAAAAAAGTGGCTGATAATGCTTTGAAATATTTAGATTCCTATAAAGATAATGATGCTAAAAATATTTTAAAGGAATTGGCTCTTTATATAATAGAGAGAAAATCTTAAAATATTTTATATATTCAAATAATTAATTTTTTTGCAATAAAATATTATAAATATTATATTACTATGAATGAAATTAGAAAAATAAATTTAGAATCAATATATAAAAATATAAAAGCCTATCCGTATAATTTTATTGATATGCTTGAAAAAAGCGTACAATCTGATATAACTTTGCAGATTATAGAAACAAAATCTCAAAAACTTTCGGCAAAAGCAGAAAAAAACGGAAAACATATACTTCTTCACAGCGCTTATGATCCTGTAAAAGAAGCTGATGCTTTGGTAAAAGAAATTGAAGGCGATTTGGATTTAGTATTTATATTCGGCATAGGCGGAGGTTATTTGATTAATGCTGTTAGAAAACTTAATATTGCGGCAGCTGTAATTGAACCTGATATAAATTTTTTTAATATTTTAATAGACAGATTCAGACTGGATAAAATACTTGAAGACGGAAAAATAACTTTTTTTATAGGCGGAAATGATGATGAAGATATTGAAAAGTTTATATCCGTTACTGCTACAAAGAAAGTAAAGTTTTTCATCACAAGATCTTATGCTGCTCTTTTTGCTGATGAGGCTATGCATTATCAAAGCAAAGTTCTGTCGGTTGTTGATAAGAAAATTATAAATATAAATACGGTTTCAAGATTTGATAAGCTTTGGGCTTATAATATAGCCTCTAATACGGTTGAAATTGCAACTCATTACGGAGTTAATAAATTTTTTGATAAATATAAAAATATTCCTGCAGTCATAGTATCCGCAGGTCCTTCGCTTGAAAAAAATATAAGAAAATTAAAAGAGATTAAAAAAAAGGCAGTTATAATAGCTGTTGATACTGCAATGAAGCCTTTATCATCTCATAAAATATCGCCTCATTTTGTTATTACTATTGATCCGCAGAAGAAAAACTCTAAATATTTCAGAAATATTTATTTTGAAGATTCGGTATTGATTGCGGAATCTTCGGTTGATCATGAGGCTTTAGAATCTTTTAAAGGAGCAGTATATTTTATAGATTCAATATTTCCTCTTGCAAAATATTTCATGAAGCCTCTCGGAGACAGGGGAGATATTACTATGGGCGGAAGCGTTTCTACTGCTGCTTATGATTTTGCTGTGAGAATAGGCGCTAATCCTATAATAATGACAGGTTTGGATTTATCTTTTCCCAATCATCAGACTCATATAAAAGGAAGCTACCATGAAGAAAATTTCTTTACTGAAATAGGAAAGCTTGATTCTTATGACAGCAGAATATATAAAGTGCTTATTGCAGGAAACTTAAGAGAAGAAAAAAATATTTACGGTGAAAGCGTATTTACTGATTCAAGATTTGATATGTATAGAAATTGGTATGAGGCGCAATGCACTAATAACAGTAAAATAAAATTCTATAATGCTACAGAAGGAGGAGTTATAATTAATGCTATGGAAAACATAGCCCTTCAGGAGCTTATAGATAAATTTGATGATATTAATATAAATACAGATAAAAATGACAGAAATACGGAAGATAAAATAAAAATACTTGAAAATATAAAAAACGGATTAATAAAAATAGATAAAGAAATAACTGCATTAAAGCCTTATGTTGAAGATGCAATTAATTTATGCTATACAATAAATGATGAGTTATCAAGGCATAGAAAAGTTGACAGGCTTATTTCAAAATTAGATGAAGCCGATATAAAAATATTAGGCATAAGCAAGGTTAATGAGTTTTTAGGAATTACTATGCAGAAAACTATAAAAACTATTACAGAAGGTTTTGAGTTTAAAGATGAGACTATGAATAAAGCTATAATAGGTTCTTTTAAGTTATATGAAGCTATGAAAGAGAGCATTGATTTTAATCATTACATAATAGAACGTTCTTTAATAAAGATAAATAAAGAATTATCTTAAAAATGCATAATTATTAAGCTGTATAAAAATTATAATAGATTTAAGCAATAAATAAAAATGCAGATATTCTTTAATTAAATTACTGATATTTATGTTTTTTTAACAGCAAAATATATATAATTTATTTTTATTTTTTTCCGATAAAATATTATAGTAATATTTTTTAAGGTAATGAAACATGAAATATAGAATATTATTACTTTTATTTATGATTATTAATTGTTCTAATATATTTTCCCAAAATGATAATTTTTTAGACACAATCATGTTAGATGAAATTAAAAGAGTTTATCCCAACGCTAATGCCGCCGCTCCTTCTAGCTATGTTATAAGTATGAGTTTTGATTTGAATAGATACAGATTAAATGAGCCTATAACTATGGAGATAAAAATATATGCTAAGAAAGGCACTATAAGCTTTACTAATTCAGTCAACCCTTTTAATAATTATAATTTTACAGTTTATGATAATTATAATAATGCCGTGTCATCGTCGGATAGTTATACAATTTGGAAATATAAAAATGAAGTTTCCGAAGATACATCTAAAGACAGAATTGTAACCTTAAATGAAGGCGAAAGTTTTTCATATTATGTGGATTTAAATAATTGGTTTTATTTTAATAAAAAAGGAAGATACAGAGTGGAATGCAGTTTTAATCCTATGCCTGAAATAAGCGATAATTTTTCTATGACGGCTGATACCTCCTACTTTTTATTAGATGATGCCAGAGTATATAAAAATAATGATATGAATATTCTTACTGCAGATAACACTGCTGCAAATCAAAGTGATCCTGAAAATTATTCTTCTTTCGGCGTTATATCTAATACTTTATTAGCTATGAAAAACAGAGATTGGACTAATTATTTTAAGTATATGCATATGCCTTCTATAATAAGTATAAGTCAGAGATATTATGAAGCTTATAGAAATAATTACAGCAATACATATCTTGAAGATTTTACTGATACAGGAGTAATGCAGAAGGCAAGAACTTTAAGTTTTGAAGCATTTTTAAAAGATCAATTCTCAGATACTGTAAGCGTTAATATGATAAGGACAAACTTTGGAAATAATTTCTTAAATAATTTAGAGACGGCTTATAAATCAAGCAATATAAGAGAGCTTGCCATAAGATTTGATATTCTTTATAGAACTTCTTTGCCTGAGGATAGAAAAATATTATTTGAAGAGTTTAAAAAATATCTATCATCGGCTTATGACAGGCAAGTAAGAAATAAGTTTATAGCGGAGCTTCAGAGAGATATTATATCAGCTAAAGATTCGAAATTAAAAAATCATTACAGTTTAGTATTGGATATGATTAGAAGAGAATATAATCCTGCTGTAACTTATACTCTTTTAAATTATGTGATAGATAAAATAACGGTGACGGAAGAATACGGTCTTCAAAGAGCCGAAGTAGATACCAGACTTTATCATAGGTATTTTAATGCTGATACGGGAGATATTTATGATCCCGTTGTAAAAAGAACTTTTATTCTAAGAAGAATGGGACAATACTGGTATATAGTTAATTACTATGACGCTGTTGTAAATTAATAAATTCTTACAGGTTCATAAGCTGGCTTAAATAAATTAAGTCATAGGTTCATAGCAAGTTTATAGCATTTAAAAATTATTATTATATGCTATTGCAAAAATAAGTATTTATAATATAATATACGCTACCTATGATTTATTATTTTACTTTTTAATGGAGATGCAAAAATGAAAAAAAATATACATCCACAATATTTTGAAACAGATGTAAACTGTGCTTGCGGAGCTAATTTTAAAATTCACTCTGTGCAAAAGAGTTTGCATGTAGATATTTGTCATAACTGCCACCCTTTCTTTACAGGCAAACAGAAAATTCTTGACACTGCAGGAAGAGTTGATAAGTTCAAAAAACGTTACGGCTTAAAAAAATAATTCATTATAAAGAATTAATGCCGATTTGCATTACAGTAATTAGTTTAAGTTTAAATTATTATAAGTTTAAACTAATTATACAGTTATCATAAATTAGTTTTTATATTTGAATATCAAAGCCTCTGATTTTTATAGTTCATTCTTTTATTACTTACAGTTTATCATTAAATCATTGTTTTAAGGAATTATTATGAAATTTATTATAGAGAATAAAGTATTTGAAATTTTGGATAATTTATGCGTGGCTTTAGTTATTGCTGAAGGAATAAATAATACTGAAAAAAATGATGAAATATCTTCTATCTTTAAGGAAAATATTTTAAAAGCTCAGTCCGATTTTGAAAATATTAAAGTAAAAGAAATCAAATCTATTAAATGCTACAGAGATGCTTTTCAGAAATTAAATATAAATCCTAATAAATTTATGTGTTCTATAGAAGCCCTTCTTACTAGAATATCAAAGAAAAAAGGAATGCCTGAGATAAATTCAGCGGTGGATTTAGTTAATGCCGTTTCCATTAAATATAAGCTTCCTATGGGAGCTCATGATTTAGATTCTATGAATAATCAAGATTTCTGTATAAGATATTCAGTTAATAACGATTCATTTATTCCTTTTGGAGAAACAAATTCAGAAAAGGTTGATAATAATGAATTAGTATATGCAGTATCGAATGATGTAAGAACTAGAAGATGGATATGGAGGCAGAGCGAACATGGGAAAATTACTGAAAGCTCTTCTAATATAATATTTCCAATAGATGCTTTTGCAGGTATTAATGATGATATTGCTGTTAAAGCCAGAGACGAGCTCAGCGTATTATTATCAAAGTTTTTTAACTGCAGTATAAAAACTGCATTTATAGATTCTGAAAATAATTATACAGAGTTTTAGTATAAAAAAAGAGATAGTTATTTTTAATATTTTAATAAAACTATCTCTTTTATTATTATTTAAGCTTCGGTTTCTTTTTTTATTTTAGTTTTATAGAACCAATCTATAAATACTGCTATAGCATTATCTCCCGATACATTAGCTGCTGTGCCGAAAGAGTCCTGAGTTAAATATAATGCAATCATAAGTCCCTGCAATTCTTCTCCCGTAATTCCAATCATATACAGAAAAGGCAATGCACTCATAACTGCGCCTCCTGGAGCTCCCGGAGCTGCTATCATAGCAATTCCAAGCATAAGTATAAAAGGAAGTATGGAATTGTAAACAGGATTTTGTCCTAAAATTAATATAACGGCAGTAGAACAGCAGATTAATGTTATCATAGAGCCTGCCAAGTGTATAGTTGCGCAAAGAGGTATTACAAAATTTCTTATTTGTTCGCTTACTCCGTTTTTTTCGGCTGCTATAAGACTTATAGGTATTGTAGCGGCGCTGCTTTGAGTACCTACAGCGGTAAAATAGGGAGGTATTTGATTTTTTATAAGCATTATAGGAGATTTTTTTCCTATAGCTCCTGCAATTATAAATAAAGCTGTTATATAGAGTATATGAAGAACAATAACTACAGCAAATACTTTTCCGAATATTATAAGTATATGCTGTATGCTTCCCGCATAAGCCAGATTTGCAAATGTTCCTAAAATATGCAAAGGCAGTATGGGAATAATAATATTTTTAAGTATTGCCTGTATAACTTCCTCAGAATCTTTTATTATAGAAAATAATTCAGCGCCCTGTCTTTTAGGTCTAAGCATTGTTATTCCTATTCCAAGTATAAATGCAAATATTACGGCAGAAGTAACATCAAATAATGGTTTAAGAGGTATTGTAAAATAGCTTTGCAGTCCAGATTCTATTTTTACACTGTTTAGGCTTGCTGCTCCCAAAAGCGACGGAAATAGATTTGAAGCTGTGAAAAATGCTATGCTTCCAGCTATTAATGTGGATGCATAAGATATAATTACAGTAATTCCTATTAGCTTTGAAGCTCCTTCAGTTAAACTTGATATGCCATATCCTATAAAAGCAACTATCATCAAAGGTATTATAAAATTCAGAAATAAACTGAATATACCGCTTATAGTTATAAATATTCTTACTGCAGGTGCAGGAAGAAATATACCTATTAATATACCTAAAATTATGGCTATTATGATCCTAGGTAAAAGACCTATTTTTTTCATTTGATGTCTCCATTATATTTTTCTATGTAAAGTAGTATATAATTTTTTTTTATGTATTCAATTTAATATATAATTTTTTTAATCTATTTGATTATTTTAATTATTAATTAATTAGTATTTAAATATTTATAATACACTTAATACATATTAATGATTCATAAAATAATTTGACAAATTAATCTATTTTTGTATAATTTATAAATATAAAAAACATGGAAATTACTAAATGAGAATAGGTTATGGTTATGATTCGCATATATTTGCAGAGAATCGTAAGCTTATATTGGCAGGTATCGAAATACCTTATGAATTCGGTCTTAAAGGACATTCTGATGCTGATGCGGTAATTCATTCATTAATAGATTCTATATTTGGGGCGTTGGCATTAGGAGATATAGGAAGTCATTTTTCGGATAATGATAATAAATATAAAGATATATCATCTGTAATATTACTTAAAAAAACGGTTTCAATAATGAAAGAAAATAATTATTCTATTGTTAATACTGATATTACAATTATTCTGGAAAAGCCTAAATTAAGAGATTATACGAACTCTATGAGAGAAAATCTATCTGGAATTTTAGAAACCAATATAAAAAATATTTCCATAAAAGCTAAAACTAATGAGAAAATGGATTCTATAGGCAGAGGAGAGGGGGTTGCTGTTCATTGCGTATCATTGTTGAAAAGAATAAAATAAAGACTTAGGAAAATATATGGCGACAAAAATTAATACAAAATATTTACTTGACTTAGTTTCAAGAAGTTTTGCTCTTACTATACCATTGCTTGATAAAAATAAAAAGAATAAGGTGGAAATACAATATCTGCTTGCTAGAATAATAGATACTATAGAAGATTCAACTCATAGTGCTGAGGATAAAGAAACATTGATAACAGGTTTTATAAATATATTAAAAACGGAGAATATAGATAATTTAGAAAATTTAAAAAAAATAGTTATAGAAAATTCCATTAATGAAAATGATAAAGTATTAATAGAAAATATTGATATAGTATTAAAATCATTTTTCACTTTCAGGTATGATATAAAAAATATGTCTGTTTCATATTTAAGAGAAATGGGATACGGTATGATTTACTATCAGGATCATATTATATCTTCATTTGAAGATTTAGACGATTATTGTTATTATGTTGCAGGAACCGTTGGGCTTTATCTTACAGAACTTGCAAAAATATTGGATAATATGGAATTAGATAAAGATAAAGCTAAAAGTCTTGGAAGGTTTTTGCAGAAAGTAAATATTATTAAAGATGCTAAATTGGACTATAAAGAAAAAAGGGTATTTTGGCCGCTGAGTTTATTTGATAATGAGAATCCTGCTCCATATTTTGAAGACGGCGCTTATATGGATAAATCTATGGAAATTCTGTCAAAAATGATAGATTCTGTTATGACTGAGTTTAAAGATTCAATTGAATATATTATGTCTATAGATAAAAAAGCTTTAGGGTACAGGCATTTTTGTTTAGTTGCGGTTTTAATGGGTTATGAAACAATAAAACTTATGAAAAATAATTATAATATATTTATGGGTGAAGCTGTAAAAATACCTAAAAAAAATGTTTTGGAAATAGCTGCAAAGGTTAAATCTGATTTTTACACCAATAAAAAATTAGAAGATTTATTGGAAAAAGAAGCGGAAATAAAAGAATCTTAAATTCATAAAAATATTAATTTTTTATTATTGCCAATAAAAATTGTTCGCTTAAAGTTTCTGTCATTCTTGCGAATGCCAGAAGCTCACAATTTTCATAATTTAATCTTAGTAATATTTAAAAATTATAATTTACTTTTATTTTTTTGCTTCTATTTTCTTTTATGGCATCTATTACGCTGTTATACAGAGTTTTCATTTTCTCATTATTTTCTATTAAAGATTTTTTGGTATAATTATGATGTATTCCTTTCAAATGCAGTACGGAATGTATAATTAATTTCAATATAGCTTTTTTCACTTTAGTTTGAGGATATCTATTTATAACCCACTCATAAGAAATAACTATATCTCCGCCTTCGTCAATACCTCCCATAGAAAATGTTAATACATCTGTTGATTTATTTTTATTTCTAAAATTATTATTAAGCTTTTTTATATACTCATCATAACAAAAAAGTAAATTTACATCTCCTTTAATTTCTGCTTTTTTCAATGAAAAATATAAAAAATATCTGTAGTATTTTAAATCAATATTATAATCCGTTTCATTAAAAACATTAATTTTCATAATTTTATTTCTTAATAGTTTCTTTTGTATATTTTTTACTATTGCCGTATTTTAATTCTTTTTCTTCTTTTTCATTTTTATGTTTTATCGGAGTCTTTTTTGATATTTTTTCTTTTATATTATCCGCTCTTTTTTTTACTTTACTAATATTTTCTTTAGAATCCATATCTTCATTATCTTCTTTAGACTCTTCTTCTGGAAGCTTAGGATATTTAATTCTTTCATGAAGAGAAATTATTATTTTTTGGAATGTAATTCTTTTAATTATTTCTATATCTTTTAAAGTAAGTCCGCTGTCATTTAATTCACCCTGAGCCATTTTATCATCAACAATATTATCTATAAGCATCTGCAAATCTTCTCTTTTAGGCGAATCTAAAGTTCTGCTTGCGGCTTCTACGGAATCTAATATCATAAGAATAGCAGTTATTTTAGACTGAGGAGCAGGACCCTGATATGTGAATAAATTCAAATCAACATCTGGATTTTCTTTTAAAGCCTCTACATAAAAGTATTTTATCAAACTAGTTCCATGATGCTCCCTTATCGCCGCAATAACCTCTTTAGGAAGTCTGTATTTTTTAGCTATTTCAATTCCCAAACGGACATGGGCTTTTACTATAGAAGCGGAAAGAGTAGGCTTTAATTTATTATGTCTATTCTCATTTCTATTTGAGTTCTCTATATAATATAAAGGATTTTCCATTTTTCCTATATCATGATAGTATGCAGATACACATGCAAGTCTGGCATCTTCGCCTATCTCTTCTGCTATAGTTTCAACCAGATTAGCCATGCTTATTGAATGGTGATAGGTACCAGGAGCTTTCATCTGCAATTGTCTAAGAAGCGGGTTATTCAAATCTGAAAGCTCCTGAAGTCTGAATATAGTAGCAGTTTCAAGCATATATTCGCAAATCGGAAGAAATATCATAACAAATATAGACTGAGTAAATCCGCTTGCAAAAGAAAATACAAAAGTTAAATAAGTTATCTTCATATTGCTGTTAAGAAACATTCCAACTAAAGACATAACACTCAAATATGCCCCTATGAGCAATCCTATCCAAAGAATAGCATATCTATTATTAATTTTTCTTGACAGTATAGACACAAATACGGATATAACAAATAATGCAGATATTTCAAATATGCCTGCCTGAGCTATATTAGCTGCAAGCACTGTTATGCATAATGTTATTATAGATGATATACCTCTTTTAGCTCCAAGCAAAGAGTTTATAATGCTGAACATAGGTATAAATGTGTAAATATAAAAAGGCATAGAAATATCTGGTATCTTATATGATATATGATTATAGAATATATATGATATTGCAATTATGATGGCATACTCCGCCGAAAACAGAAGAAAATTTTTAAAATTGATATAAAAAGGTATTTTATATTTAAAAATAATAAATCCTATAAATATAAAAAGCATTAAAATAAATAAAGCCTGACCTACCAAAACAGATATATTATAGCTTTCAAAATTATTTCCGAATAAATCTCTTATAAATTCTGCTTTTTCTTCGGTTACTCTGTCTCCTACTTTCAAAATAGAAAAACCTTTTTTTATTAAATTATAAACAGGCTCAACACTGTATTTTATAGAATTAATTTTTTCTTTAGTTTTTGCAGAATTATATATCAGATTATCTCTTAAAAATACATTTACTATAGAAGATATTGTGTTTATATGATTAATGCTTAAATTCCTGTATTTAGCTGCTATAATTGAAGGAAGCTCAATTCTTAAATCCTCCAAAAAAAACACTCTGTTTCTAGGAAGCAGTTTTTCTTCAATTATATAATTATCAAAGCTGTATATAAATATTCCATTATCCAATATTAAACTTAATGTATCTGAACTTAAGCTCACCCTTGATATAATTCCAACATCAAATAATTCTTTAATGGTTTCTATTACCTTGTTTTCATAACCAATATTAAGTTCATTAACTACAGCATTAGAAAATACGGATTTATTTATAGGCTCATCATATAGAATAACGAATTGATTATATATTTCATCAATAGGAACTTCATTATCATACGATATTCTCATAAAAGAAAACATATTGCTTATTTTTGATATGATTTCATACTCTATACTTTTAGGCATATCAAATACTGGAGATATGGTTGATTCCATATAATAAATAACTCTTTCTGTTTCTTCTTTATTTTCATATTTAACATTTTGTTTTACTATTAAAGGTTGTTTTACAATATCTCCAACAGGCGGAATTTCAACTTTCTGTATATATGTAGGAAATACCAGAAACAAAGTAAAAGCATACAATATTACAGAGATAATTAACTGCATAATCCTTTCTATATTCGGCGGTTTATTTAAAACTGATTTCATTGCTTTTTTATTAATATTCATAATCAACAATACCTTTTTTTCAAAAATATAAAATTTATTTATTATAAATCGGCATTATCATAAGCTTCTAATATTTTAGAAACTAAATGATGCCTTATAACATCTTTTTTTTCAAAATGATGAAAACCAATTCCTTTGATATCTTTTAATATTCTTAAAGCATGCTCAAGACCTGACTGCACATTATTAGACAGATCGCTTTGAGATATATCCCCTGTAATAACTGCCTTAGATTTATAGCCTATCCTGCTTAAAAACATTTTCATCTGAGATATGGTAGTATTCTGCGCCTCGTCAAGAATAATAAAAGATCTGTTTAGAGTTCTTCCTCTCATATAGGCTAAAGGGGCAGACTCTATTTTACCCTCTTCCATATATTTTGATATCATATCGTTTGAAAGAATGCCGTATAATGAATCGTAAATAGGACGCATATAGGGAGAAATTTTTTCTTTGAAATCCCCTGGTAAATATCCTAAGCTTTCCCCTGCCTCCACAACAGGTCTTGTTATTATTATACGCTCTGCTTTTCCTTCTGCAAGTAAATTTACTGCAAAAGCAACAGAAAGAAAAGTCTTTCCCGTACCTGCGGCGCCTGTAGAAAATACTATATCATTTCTCTGCATTTTATATAAATACTCGCCTTGAGATATAGTTTTCATTTCTATGCTTCTTCCTAAATACGGAAGTTTTATATGCATTGATATTAATTGATTTTCCTTATCATTATTAACATTATCAGCTATGCTTATAACTTTTTGCGGATTTATCTCTGATGAAGAGTTATATAAATCTTTTAATATATATAAAACTTTGATTGTATCTTCTACTTTACCGAAACTGCCTTCAATAGTTAACTCATTTCCCTTAGGATATATGGAAACATCAAATTTTTCCTCTAATATGCTTATATTAGAATCGTTAATGCCGCATATTGAAATAAAAGATTCATTATCTTTAAATTTTACTTTATTATCTAATATATTTCTGTTAATTATACAAAATCCTTCTAATTAAAATCAAATCATATTATAATAGTACATAAAATTATACTATTGTCAATATAAACTAAAAAAATATCTTGATTTTATATTGAATAATTATTGATTTAAATATAACAAAAAATATATTGAAATTATAATTTCTTATTATTGCTAATAAAAATTGTTCGCTTAAAGTTTCTGTCATTCTTGCGAATGCCAGAAGCTCACAATTTTCATAATTTAATCTTAGTAATATTTAAAAATTATAATTTATTATGAAAAAATCCGCTGAAAAACTTTTATAATATAATGCTGGTATTGCGGAAAAAGATGAAGATAAAATTTCAAAACCTGCTGAATATGATGTTACATATATTTCTGAAAAAATTCTAATCCCATAAAATAAAAAACTGTAAAATAAAACTATTTTGTATATTCATCAAAAAATTTTATTATATCATCTCTTTTCTTTTTTGCAGCTATTCTGTAAGCCGTATTTCCGTATCTGTTTCTGTCTTTAGGATTTGCTCCGGCTTTTAAAAGTTCTTCTATTATATTTATAGGAGTGCCTATAATTCTGTATACTTTTTTATTTAAATTAGTATCTTCAATAGGTGATTCATATTCATACATTACAGCCCTTATTAAAACATTATTCCCATTTCTGTCATGGGCATTAACATCAGCTCCAAGCTCTATTAATTTCTTTATTAATTCAAAATCAGTCTGCTTTTTTTCTATTAAACACATAAGCAGAGTTTTTCCGTCGCTCATACGATATGAATTGATATCCGCCCCTAAATTAATATATTCGTTAAATATTCTGCTGTCAAAATTTGAATCTGCATTGTATATAATACTTTCGTTTAAATTGCTTGCACCTGCATTAACTAATTCTCTTATTATATCAATATTAGTAGAAGCTGTTAATGGCGATTTTCTCTCAGCTCCTTTATAATCTCTGTACAATTCTATATATGCCATTGTATTAACATTAGCCCCCAATTCTATCAGATATTTTACAACCTCAAGATTATTCCCTTCACATGCCGATACTAAGGCTGAATTAATATCTTTAGCCCCCAAATCAATAAGTTTTTCAGCAATATTTAATTGTCCTCCGAAAGCGGCATAGGATAAAGCAGTATTATAATTAACCGTTCCTGCATTCATTATCTTTTCAGCAATATTCCAATATCCTTGCGCACAGGAGATATAGAATGCAAATTCAAAATCTTTTGCGCCGAAATCTAATAATTCATTAACTATTTCTATATTTCCAATCTGAGCAGCATACATTAAAGGACTCATACCATATTTTATATTATACCAATCTAAATTAACACCGTCTCTTAATAAAGTTCTTATTTTATCAATATCATTATTTTTTATGCCTTCCATTAGATCATCATTCTGAGAAAATGAAAAATTAAATGCTATAAGTAATAGAGTAATTATTTTTTTCATTATAAAATCCAAGCTGTAAATACCGTTTCTATTATCGGAAATAATATAAATTTATAAAATTATAAATAAAATCCGCTAAATAGTAAACATAACATCAAATATAAATATAATGCATATTGATATTTATTTGTATAGGTTTATAATTTATTTATTATGGGTAGCAGTGATAAAATTAAATATTTAAGAGGTATAATATTTTATGGAAATAAGTATTCGTAATAATGCCCCTTATATGAGAAATAACAGCACTGTAAAGAATAATATTAATAATATTGTTCAGGAAGCAAGCCAGAAAACTCCGATAAGTGAGGTCGGAGTATGTAAAACTTGTTCCTCAAGAACATATCAGGACGGCTCTAATGATATAGGCGTATCTTTTAAAAGCCCTACCCATATAGATCCTTCAAGCGCGCCTTCTATGGTTGCATCGCATGAACAGGAGCATGTTGCCAATAATAAAAGAGCTGCAGAAAAAAGCGGAGGCGAAGTAATTTTCCAAAATGTAACATTATCCACTAATATATGTCCTGAATGCAAAAGAGTTTATGTTTCAGGAGGAGTTACGAAAGCTGCTATAGCAAGCTTTTCTTCTAAAGGAAATGTCATTGATACCTATGCTTAAAAATATTAAATAAACTTCAAATTATATTAAAGTTTTTATAATCATAATTTAAAGAAAATATAAAAATATTTTTATAAAACTTTCATTGATTTTTATTTTTTTAAATTATAGAATATCTGACATAATAACTTTTGGAGTATCTGTCAAAATGAGAGAGATTATTAATTTCAATACCAATTGGAAATTTTATAAAGAATGGAATGATAATATAAAAACCAATGCGCAGTTAAAAGGAGAAAATATAACATTACCTCATACGGTTTCGGAAATACCTCTTCATTATTTTGATGAATCAAGTACTTGGCTTGTTTCAGGCTATCAAAATATATTTAATTATAATAAATTAAAATTAAAGAATAAAAGAATACTTATTAATTTTGAAGGTGCTATGGCTCTAGCCGAAGTATTTGTAAATAATAAAAGTTTCGGCGAACATAAGGGCGGGTATCTGCCTTTTATATATGATATAACGGAAGTTTTGAAGGAAGGAGATAATATCATAGCCGTAAAATTGGACAGCACGGAAAGAAAAGATATACCTCCGTTCGGAAATGAAATAGATTATTTATGCTATGGGGGAATATACAGAGAGGTTCAGATAATTATAGCAGATGAGGTTTCTATAGAAAATGTAATGCTTTCAGGTACAGCTGAAAAAAATATAACTGGAAAAATAAGAATAAGAAACAGTAAAAAAGAAAGTTTAAAATACACAGTATATATTAATCTATATAATAAAGAATATCATATATGCGAAATAAAAAAAGAAATAATATTAAAAAAAGATGAATTATTTACAGAAATTAAAATAAATGAAAATATAAACTCAGATAAAATAGAACTTTGGAATATTAATAATCCGAAGCTTTATAGACTGGAAGCATGTATTTCTAATGAAGATAATAAAGATTTAGTTTCCATAAAAATAGGCTTCAGAGATGTCAAGTTTACGGAAAACGGTTTCTTTTTAAATGGAGAGAAAATAAAATTAATAGGGTTAAACAGGCATCAAAGTTTCCCTTATACAGGATATGCTATGCCTGAAAGAATACAGAAAAAAGATGCGGACATATTAAAATTTGATTTAGGGCTTAATATAGTACGCTCATCTCATTATCCAGCTTCAAGACATTTTTTAGACAGATGCGATGAAATAGGATTAATGGTTTTTGAAGAGATACCTGGCTGGCAGCATATAGGCGGTAAAGAATGGCAGAAAATTTCTATAGAGAATGTAAAAGATATGATAGAAAGAGATTTTCATCATGCTTCAATAATTATATGGGGTGTAAGAATAAATGAAAGTCAGGATAATCATAATTTTTATAAAAAGACCAATAAAACAGCGCATAAATTAGATGAAACCAGACAAACAGGCGGAGTAAGATATATAACTGGAAGCGAACTTTTAGAAGATGTATATACTGTAAATGATTTTAATTATGACGGTATCGCAGATCCCATAAAAGCTCAGAAAAATGTAACAAAATTGGATAAAAATGTTCCGTATATGATAACTGAATATAATGGACATATGTTTCCTGCAAAAATGCAGGACTGTGAAGAGAGATTAATAGAACATACAAAAAGACATTTTGAAATAATTAATGCCGTTGCAATAGACGATAATATTTCAGGCTGCACAGGCTGGTGCGCTTTTGATTATCATACGCATTATAATTTCGGTTCGGGAGACAGAATATGCTATCATGGGGTTTATGATATGTTTAGAAACCCAAAGCCTGCGGCAAATGTATATTCTTCTCAGATTAGTAAAGAAAATAAAATAATATTAGAGCCCATAACCATATATGCCAGAGGAGAAAGATCTATAGGAGGAATATCTCCTTTAACTGTTGCTACAAACTGCGATTATGTTGAACTATATTACAGAGATAAGCTTTTACTGAAAGAATATCCTGCAGCCGGAAAATATCAGGGATTGAAACATGCCCCTGTAATATTAACTATGGAAGTTAATGTACCAGGTGTAAGTGATATGGGCTGGGGAGATCTTAAAATAATAGGATATATAGACAAAAAAGCTGTTATAGAAAAAAACTATTTAAGCAATCCCATATTTTCAAGTTTAAAATTAACCGCAGATGACTATGAAATAAAATCCGTAAATAAAGGTTCTTCTTGGGATTCTACCAGAATAACAGTAAAAGCATCGGATACGGCAGGAAACAGACTTCCTTATATAAACGAAGCTATATGCATAAAGGTAAAAGGATGCGGAGAGTTAATAGGAAATGATAATCCTGTACTAGAAGGCGGCTATTATTCTTTTTGGGTAAGATCAAATACTAAAAAAGGAAGTATAAAAATTACCGTAAAAAATAAAAGAGTTAAAGCTTCTTCAATTGAAATAAAAGTAAAATAATATTTATTATTACTGCTGATAAATTAATGTAATAATGTATAATAGGAAAAATTATGAAAAATGAAGATATTAGAGAATATATAAAAATAATATATGATTTTTGGTATACATCTGATAGATTTTATTATTTATGGGCTAAGCAATACGGAATAACGGATTTGGCTTTATTTACATTATCTATAATTTACAGCAGCAAAGAATGCGTTCAAAATACTATTACGGAAAGATTATCCGTTCCTAAGCAGACCGTTTGCTCAATATTGGATAACTTTGAAAAAAAAGGATATATCAAAAAAAAGATTAATCCGCAAGATAAAAGAAACAGATTAATAAGTTTAACCAAAAAAGGAAACACATTTGCAGAGCCCATATTAAAAGAATTAGAAAAATTAGATATCTCAATGTTTAAATGCATGTCTGAAAATGAAATAAGAAATTATATTGAATCTCAGAAAAAACTTATAGCATTTATGGAAAATTATTTTAATAATTAAAATATTGAATTTAACAAAATAATTAATATAATAATTAAATCAATTATTTTAAAAGGCGGTTTGATTTTGAAAGTTAATTTATTAAAAGACAGAAAAGAAAAAGTAAGCGAAAAATTATGTGCAGACTGCAATTCATTATGCTGTCATGATTTGGTTATGGAAATATCTCCTCCTAAAAATGAAAGCGAGCTTAATACATTAAAATGGTATCTGCATTTCAGACATTCTTTTATTTTTATATATGAAAATACTTGGTATCATATGATAAGAAGCGAATGCAGGTATCTTGATAAAAAAACTTATTTATGTAGAAATTATGAAAACAGAAATGAGATTTGTTCAAAACATAGTCCGCCGAAATGCGAAAGATATGAAGAGTGGTATAATATAATATTTGACGATCAATATGCATTAGAACAATATGTATATGAAAATAAAGTTATTAAGAAAAAAGGAAGCAGCTCAAAAAGAAAATCTGACAAAAAAATTAAATAGTTTAAAACATGAAAAAAAAAGAAATAAAGAAAGTCTGCATAACATATCCTCCTTTTGAATATAATAACGGATATCCGCTGATGTCTTTAAATAGGCAGTTTCAATGGCTGAAAAATCCGTCATACTCATATCCTATAATACCGTCTTATGCCGCAACATTATTAAAAAATAACGGAATCAATGTAGTATTCCTTGACACTATAGTAAGAAATATAACAACTATAGAATGGTTTAATAATATCAATGAAATAATGCCCGATATCATATTTTTTGAAGTAAAAACTCCAATTATAAATTATATTTGGGATACTGTTGAAACATTAAAAAATAAATATGAAAATATCTATATAGTTTTAGCGGGAGATCATGTCACCGCTTTACCCGAAGAAAGTCTGCAGAAATCTAAAGCGGATTTTATATTAACTGGAGGCGATTATGATTTTCTATTTTTAAGTTTAGTTAATCATATTAATAAAGGCGAAAAATTAGCTAAAGGAATATATTATAAAACATCCAACGGCAATATAAAAAATACGGGAAAATTTGAACTTGAAGAATCTTTGGATATGCTCCCATTTATAGACAGAAATCTTACAAACTGGAAATTATATTCAAAAAGAAATGAATATTTCAAAAAAACACCTGGTACTTTTATAATGTCTGCAAGAGGCTCCATATACAATAGTTATAACAGCAACTCTTCAAGTATTCTATTTAATAATGTCAGAGTAAGAAATCCGATTAATGTTATAGATGAAATAGAATATTTAAATAAGAGATATGCGATAAAAGAAATATTAGATACAAGCGTATATTTTCCTACAAATGAATGGCTTTCGTTATTCTGCGAAACTATGAAAGAAAGAAAACTGCATAAGAAACTTTATATAGACTGCTATGTTCATTTCGGCTCATTAGAATATCATGATTATAGAATGATGAAAAAATCTGGATTTAAAACAGTAATATTTAATTTGAATTCTGTAAATGCTGATATTTCAGAAAAATTCAGAATTGCCAATATGGAAGATATGACAGAGTCTATAAAAGCGGCAAAAAAAGCAGGATTATTTACAGATATAATGGTAAAAATAGGATATCCTTGGCAGACCGATGAAGATATCATAAGTACATTTAATATTATAAAATATTTAATGCTTAACGGATATGTAAATTTAATGAATGTTTCTATAATAATACCATATCCGGGTACAAAACTATTTCAATACTGCAATGAAAACGGGCTTATAAATACAAAAAATTGGTTTGACTATGACATGAGAAAAAGCATTATAAAATTGAATATAGATGATGAGGCAATATTTAAATATATAGGATATTTTTACAATTTATCTTTTAATCCTATATATATTATGCAGAAAATAAAAAACATAAGAGATATATATGATATAAAATATCATATAAAATTATTAAAAAATATACTTTCATATTATTTAGCTAATAATCAATATAAATAATGTAAATAAAATTTATACTTGCATATAATTTATTTTGATGATATCATTTTATTTAATAATTATAAGGATTAGTATTTATTGATGAAGAAAATATTTATTTTTGTACTATCTGTTATTTTTATACAAAGCGGCTTATTATTCAATGATGTAGTAAACAGCATTGTAGGAGTAGTAGGATCTATACCTATTACTTATGAAGATTTTTTAAGCAGAAAATCATTTCTGACATTACAGGCTAGATCCATAGGAAAAAAAATCAATGATGATATGGTTTATAAAGATTTAATAGAAGAAAGAATAATGTACTTAAAGCTGAAAGAATATAACTATGTAATAGAAGAAAATGATGTAAATAAAAGATTAGAAAATATGGCAAAACAGTATAATATGAATTTAAATCAGTTAAAAAAACAGCTTATGGCTGAAGGAATTTCTTATGAAGAATATAAAAATACTATAAAAAAACAGATAGCTATTGAAAATTTAAATGGACTGGTTGTTAATAATACGGAAATTACAGATGAAGAAGCGGACGAATTTTATAATAATACTAAAGATAAGTCGGAATTTGAAGCAGACACTATAGTGGATCTTTCTTGGATATTATTTAAAGCCGCAACTTTCAAAGAAAAAGGAGAAAAACAGGAATTAGCAGGAAAAGTAAGAAATATGGCGGCAAGAGGGCTTGATTTTGCAGAACTTGCTAAGAAATACAGCGATGATGAAGCTACAAAAAATAACGGAGGCAGTTTGGGCTACAACCTGCTTTTTGATGCAGGTAAAAGATCTTTGCCCGCTCAGATAAATGCAGGTCTTAATTTGGCTAAAAGAGGATATAAAGAAGGTACTGTAAGCAGCGTAAGGGAATTGGTTGGAAAAGGATTTTATATAGTAAAAATAGTGGCAATAGAAAAGGATATGGAAAGCATAAGGGCAAGAGTAAAAAACTATCTTGCAGAATCTCGTATGAGAGAATCATTTATAAAATGGCTTGATGAAGAAACTAAAAGAGTATCCGTTCAAATTTATAAATAATATTTACTGTAACTTTATCTTTATACTAAAATATTAATTTTATAAAAAATAATAATATTTCTTATAAAATTAAAGATTAAGATAAAAAAATATTGTAAAATAAATTATTATATGTTATAGTATGATAAAAAATTGAGAAATATATTATGATTTTAAAAAAGCTTAAAATAAAACAGATTCTGCAAATAATGCAGTTTTTGATAATTTAAAAAGATTGGGGATTAATTTTTTATTGATTTCCAATCTTTTTTATTTCAAGCAAAATATAAAAAATTAGAATAATTTAGGAAGGTGGAATTTTGAAAAGATATTTAATACTTGAAGATGAAAGCCACTATGAAGGCACAGGTTTCGGATCCGATAATTTCAGAATTGGAGAATTGGTATTTAATACATCTATGACGGGTTATCAGGAAATACTCTCTGATTTATCATACTGCGGACAAATAACCGTTATGACATATCCGCTTATTGGAAATTACGGAATAAACAGAGATGATTTTGAAAGTTTAAATCCAGCCATATTCGGGCTTATAGTTAAAGAGGCTTGTAAAAATCCGAATAACTTTAGGAATGTTGAAACTATAGATGAGTTTTTGAAATTAAAAAATATACCTGCTATAGAAAATATAGACACTAGAGCCATAACAAAAAAAATAAGAGAGATTGGTACTCTCAAAGCAGTAATGAGCGATACTATAGACAATAAAGATGATATAGTAAAAATGCTTAAAGAAACGCCTTATATGAATGATCATGTAAAAACGGTATCTACCAAAAATGCTTTTCCTATACCAAACAGAGGAAAAAAAGTTGTATTAATTGATTTCGGGGCAAAACTTGGAATAATAAGAGAACTCAGCAAAAGAAACTGCGATTTAATAGTCGTGCCTTATAACACCGATTTTAAAACTATAATGAGTTTAAATCCTGACGGTATAATGCTTTCAAACGGACCTGGAAATCCTAAAGATGTAAAAGAGTCAATAAATACAATAAAAGAACTTATAGGCAAAGTACCTATATTCGGTATATGCTTGGGACATCAGCTTATAAGCTTAGCATTAGGAGCCGACACTGTAAAACTAAAATTCGGACATAGAGGAGGCAATCACCCTGTTAAAGATTTAGAAACTGGAAAAATAAGCATAACAAGTCAAAATCACAGCTATGCGGTAGAAACGGATAGCTTAGTCAATACTGATTTGATTATGACTCATATATCTTTAAATGACAAAAGCTGCGAAGGTGTCAAGCATAAAAAATATCCTGTATTTTCAGTTCAGTATCACCCCGAATCCAATCCCGGACCAGAAGATACTAAATATTTATTTGACAAGTTTATTAATATGATGAATGAAGGGGTTAAAAATGCCTAAAAGAAATGATATAAAAAAAATATTGGTAATAGGTTCTGGACCAATAGTCATAGGTCAGGCGGCTGAATTTGATTATGCAGGCACTCAGGCATGTCAGTCTTTAAAAGAAGAAGGCTATGAAGTTATACTTATAAATTCAAATCCTGCAACCATAATGACCGATACCGCTGTAGCGGACAAAGTTTATATTGAACCTATTAATTTAGACTTTGCTAAAAGAATAATATATAAAGAAAGACCAGATGCTGTATTGGGCTCTCTTGGAGGACAGACGGGGCTCAATTTGGTAGTTGAGCTTGCCGAAAGCGGAATATTAGATGAATATAATGTTGAAGTTTTGGGAACAGATTTGAATGCCATAAACTGCGCAGAAGACAGAGAACTTTTTAAAAAATTGATGAATGATATTAATGAACCTGTACCTAACAGTGTTATTGTTCATAGCGTGGAGGAGGCAATTGAGTTTGCAAATGAAATAGGCTATCATTTAGTTGTGCGTCCTGCATATACTTTAGGAGGTACGGGAGGAGGATTTGCTTCTAATGAAAAAGAGCTGATTAAAATATGCGAAACTGGATTAAAAATAAGTCCTGTGCATGAATGTTTGGTTGAAAAAAGCATCGCAGGATATAAAGAGATAGAATATGAGGTTATAAGAGATAATAATGATAATGCTGTTGTTGTATGCAATATGGAAAATATAGATCCTGTAGGAATACATACGGGAGACAGCATAGTAACGGCACCTTGTCAGACATTAAGCGATACTGAAAATCAAATGCTTAGAAATGCAAGTCTTAAAATAATAAGGGCTTTAAAAATCTGCGGCGGATGCAATGTACAGCTTGCACTTGACCCTGATAGCTTTAAATATTATATAATAGAAGTTAATCCCAGAGTATCTCGTTCAAGCGCTTTGGCAAGCAAGGCTACAGGATATCCTATTGCTAAAATAAGTGCTAAAATAGCAGTAGGTATGACTTTAGATGAAATACTCAATCCTATTACAAAAAAAAGTTATGCATGCTTTGAGCCTTCAATTGACTATATAGTCACAAAATTTCCAAGACTTCCTTTTGATAAATTTCCTAATGCAGACAGACAATTAGGAACTCAGATGAAAGCTACAGGCGAAGTTATGAGTATAGGGCGCAATTTTGAAGAATCATTTTTAAAAGCCGTGCGTTCTCTTGAAATAAAATGCGATCATATAACACATAAAGATGTATCTAAATATAATACTGAAAAGTTATGGGAGTGTATAAAATTAAGAGACGATTTGAGAATATTTATTATAGCAGAGCTTTTAAGACGAAAAGAAAATATTGAGGATATAATAGATATTACGCATATAGACAGATTCTTTTTGGATAAAATAAAAAATATAATAGAATTAGAAGAAAAGCTATATAGAAATAAAACAGACATTGATATTTTAAGAGAATGCAAGGAGAGAGGATTTTCAGACAGCTATATATCAAAAATTTGGGATATTGAAGAGATTGATTTGTATAGATTAAGACATAAAAATAATATTATACCAATATATAAAATGGTGGATACATGTGCGGGAGAATTTGAAAGTAAGACGCCTTATTTCTATTCTACCTATGAGAAAGAAAATGAATCTTTAAAAAGCGAAAAAGAAAGCATAATAGTATTAGGTTCAGGTCCCATAAGGATAGGTCAGGGAGTAGAATTTGATTACTCTACTGTTCATTCGGTTATGACTATAAGAGAGGCAGGATATGAGGCTATAGTTATAAATAATAATCCAGAAACAGTATCAACAGATTTTTCCATATCAGACAAACTTTATTTTGAGCCTTTAACTATAGAAGATGTTATGCATATAGTAGAATTAGAAAAACCGAGAGGAGTTATAGTACAGTTCGGAGGACAGACTGCTATTAACTTAGCTGAAAAACTTGTTATGCATGGGGTTAATATACTAGGCACTTCATTAGAAAATATAAATAAGGCTGAAGACAGACATGAATTTGAGGAAACTCTGAAAAAACTTGATATACCTCAGCCTAAAGGAAAAACTGCATTTACTTCCGATGAAGCTGTGATAATAGCCAAAGATATAGGCTACCCTGTTTTAGTGCGTCCCAGTTATGTGCTTGGAGGACGTGCTATGGAAATAGTTGATAATGACGCATCTCTGAGAGTTTATATGGAAACAGCTGTAAAAGAAATAAGCAATAAGGCACCCATATTGATTGATAAATATATCATAGGAAAAGAAATAGAAATAGATGCTATTGCAGACCATGAAAATAATGTATTTATTGCAGGAATTATGGAGCATATAGAAAGAGCGGGCATTCATTCGGGGGATTCTATAAGCGTATATCCAACTCAAACTATTTCTAATAAGGTAAAAGATACCATCATTGATTATACAAATAAAATAGGTAAAGGATTTAATTTTATAGGGCTTTATAATATACAGTTTATAGTTGATAAAAATGAAGATGTTTATGTGCTTGAGGTTAATCCGAGAAGCAGCAGAACCGTACCTTTTTTAAGCAAGATAACTAATGTTCCAATGGCAAATGTAGCTACTATGTGCATACTTGGAAAATCTTTAAAAGAACAGGGATACAATAATTTGTATAAAAAAGAATCTGATAAAGTATTTGTTAAGGCTCCCGTATTTTCTTTCGCTAAATTGGGAAAAGTTGATACTATACTAGGGCCTGAGATGAAAAGTACAGGAGAAGCTTTAGGATTTGATATTAATTTTGAAAAGGCATTATATAAAGCATTAATAGCAAGCGGCGTAAAAATACCTCTTCAAGGAAATATTATTTTCACAATAGCAGATAATCATAAATCTGAGGCTTTAGATTTAGCGAAGAGATTTTCAAATATAGGATACGGAATATATGCCACAAAAGGAACAGCTAATTTCTTAAGAAAAGAAGGGCTTTATGTTAAAGAAATTTCAAAAATTTATGAGGAAGGACTAGAAAATATAATAGATATTATAAGACTAGGCAAAGTTGATTATGTTATAAATACAATAGAAACTAATAATCAAACTAATTCAGACAGTTTAGAATTAAGAAGGGCTTCAGCCGAAAATAATATATCATGCCTTACTTCATTAGATACGGCTTATGCACTGCTTAGGGTTATTGAATCTATGAACTTCAGCATAATGCCTATTGCCTGATTATAATTAATAAAAGATGAACAGATTCATTTTTCTATTCATCTTTTTTTTAATTTAAAATTATATTATTCAGTATAAATCTTTCCGTTATGTTTTTCTTTTATTTTTTGAATGGTATCAGTCATCATATTTAAGCTTTCCATAATATCAGAAAATACATCTGGCTTCACAGACTGCGCTCCGTCGCATAAGGCATGTTCTGGATCATTATGAACTTCTATTATCATACCGTCAGCTCCCGCTGAAAGAGCAGACAAGCTAAGAGGAAGAACCATCCAAGATTTACCGCTGGCATGAGAAGGATCTCCTATAACGGGAAGATGACTTAAACGCTTTATAACGGGTATTGACCCTACATCAAAAGTGTTTCTGGTATAAGTTTCAAATGTTCTTATTCCCCTTTCGCATAATACTACATTTTCATTGCCCTGATTAAGTATATATTCCGCACTCATAAGAAGTTCTTCTATTGTGCTTGATAATCCTCTTTTTAGGAGAACTGGTTTTTTTAACTTTCCGACCTCTTTTAAAAGCTCAAAGTTCTGCATGTTTCTTGCACCTATTTGAATCATATCAACAGTATTTTCAAACTCCTCTAAATGTCTTACAGATACTATCTCGCTGACTATAGGAATGTCTGCCTCCTCTCTGGCAAGCTTTAATATTTTCAGTCCGTCAAGAGCCAGACCCTGAAAAGCATAAGGAGAGGTTCTGGGCTTGAAGGCTCCGCCTCTAAGTATGGAGGCACCTGCGGATTTTACGCTTTTAGCAATATTGATAACCTGATCCTCGCTTTCAACTGAACAGGGACCTGCGATAATTACAGGCTTTCCATCCCCTATTTTTACGCCATTAACATCTACAACAGTATCTTCTTTTTTGAAAGCCCTGTTTGCTCTCTTAAAAGGCTCCTGAACTTTTAATACTTTGGATACTCCAGGAAGAGAGGAGATTAATTCTCTGTCTATCTTTGAAGTATTTCCAACTATGCCTATTACAGTACAATCAATTCCGACTATTTTATTAGTGCCGAGACCAGCTTCAATAAGTCTGTCTGTTATATTATTTATATATTCCTCTTTAGTATTTTGTTTCATTACAATTATCATAATAATTATCTCCTTAAATATTAAGTTAATTTATTGTTTCATTGGTAATTAAAAAATTAATTTATATTATGCTTATAGTTTTTAATTTAAAAAAATAGAATATAACGGCGTATTAAACGCCAAAGAAACTAAACAAGAAAAAGTTATTTATTTTAAAAAAGATATTATATTTCATACAGAATCATTATATATATAAATCGTTAAAAGTCAATAAAAAAAATTATTTATTAGATATTTAAAAGCCTTAATAAATTAAAGCTAGTCTGATGCTATTAGTCAGAAGCATAGCGGTAATACGGTTCAGACAATAATCAAATAATAATTTTAACGAATTTCAAAAGAGTATGGAAAGCGGTACAAGTTTCAAAATTTTCACTAATCGACATAATAAAAAATCCAGTATGTGTTAATCGCATACTGGATTTTAAACAAAATCATTTTTTTAAAATCTCGAAAATAAAAGCAGATAAAAAGTTTTTTTATAACTTTTTTAATATAAATCTGAGCATATCTTTTAACTACTTCTCAGTTAAAAAAATACTAAATCTATACAATAAAAATTTATCATTCGGGCAGTTCTTTGCTTTAATAATTTTATCACTGCAAAAGAAGGAGGAATATAAAAAAATAATTATGGATGGGACAGTTTTATGATAGTACGGAAATTGACTTATAAAAAATATTATGGGGTGAAAAAATGGCAGAGTTGGAAAAGTTTATAATACTTTACGGGAAGATAGATTATCCTGCGGATTTGTTAACTATTCCTTTTGAAGTTCTTGAATACAGCAACAGATTAGGATTAAGTGCAAGCGAGTTTAAATTTATATGCTGGATATTTCATTTAACAAATATAAATATAGAAAATATAAAAGACAGATATATGACTAGCAAAAAAACTAATTTTGTAAGACAGAGAAAAAGTTTAATTGCAAAAGGTTATTTAAAAATAAAAATAGCTACAGAATACAAAGATAAAAAAGTTATAAGAAAGGGACTTGCCTATGACTTTGCCAATCTTAAAAATAAAATAGAAGAGCTGAAAGAAGAGGATAAAAGACTTCAAAATCTTGAAGCTCCTGTTACTGCGATATATGATGAACCTAGCTTGTTTAATGAAGATGTAGATGATAATCCGATTTATCCTGCAAAACTTTTAACAGATGATAAAGAGATAAAAGAGATAAAACTTCAAAATGAGTTTTTAGAAAAGTTCAAAAAATTGTATGAAGAATTATTGTTTGAGAAATTAGACTACTCGGCAAGAGCTCCTTATAAAATGCATTTAATAAATATCTTCAAAAACAGAGTAAATAATAATATTGATAATGCATTAGAAATTATAAAAAATGCCTTCTATAAATTACCTGTAAATAAAAAATATGATATGAAACTTTAAGACTTAGTAAAAATGGCTTTATGCCAAAAAAATGAAAGTCCAAAAAATAACATCAATAAAGAAAATAAAATACAGGAAGAAAATAAAAAATATCAAATCCCCAGCGGTCTTGATAAATTAAATTATTTATTAAATGAATTAGAGAAAGGAGGAAACATAAATGAAGCGTATGCTAAAATTGCAGACTGCGGATAGCAAATACTGTCTTCAAAGCTATAAAAAGCATTTAGAAAAACTGAAGAAAACAGCAAGTGAGGGAAAAGATCCGCACTGCACAAAATGCGATGAATACGGATTTGTAAAAACTACTAATTCAGAAATATTTTCTTCTAGAAAAAATCTAGTGCCTATTATGTGTCACTGCGTAAGCGATGAGAAAAGCAAAATAGAAAGAAAAATTGAAGCGCTTGAAAAAATAATAAAAAAATACAATGATGTGTTTGACGGCTTAGACTGCTGTATTACATTAGATATTTTTGCATACAGATTTAATAAAAGAACGCTTACTATAAGCAAAAAAGAAGATATACCTACAAATGTATTTTTAACTATGATAGATAAAGCAATAATGAAAAAACGAGAATTAGAAAATATGAGAGGCAATAAAGAATGAGAGAGTTAAACTTTATAGAAGATAACGGCTTATTCGGTATAACTTTTAAGTCAGATGATAAAAATGAAGCTAGTACTGTTATGAATGCTATACAGAGGTTTATATCAAAAAATAGCTGTAATGAAATAAAGGGAGAGATACAAATACAAAAAGAAATTGATAAAATAGAAAATAAATCTTTTGAAGAAACATTAAAAGAAAACAATGAGATAATATCTTTCAGAGAAGATGAAGAACAGTCTAATTATAGAATAGATGAGGAGAATGAAGAAGATCCATTAAGTTCAGGTGTAGATGAAGATAATATAAACAGATGGGACTTTGATACAGACGGTGATAAAGCAGATGAAGACGGTAATAAATTTCTTTTTGATGATTGAGGTTTATAAATGAAAGATATTATAATATTTGATAATACAAAAGAAAATCAAAATATTGGAAAAATCAAAGGCAGCTATGATGATATTTTAATAGGATATACAACGCTTATATGTCAAACAGCTATAAAGAGTAAGAAAAAAACCTTAAGATGTTGTTTTGGATATATTGTATACAATCAGAAATAATAAAGAAAGTTTATACAAGTTTATGAAAAAGAAAAATAAAAAGTCTTTAGAAACTGATGAAGGATTTAAATATGATTTGTAATATATGCAAAAAAAATTTTGATGAATTGCCAGAAACAACTATTCAAATTGAGTATAAAACTAAAGATGGAAAAGAAGGAAAAACAAAAGAAAAAGAATTAAATATATGTGAAGATTGTATTTTAGAAATAGCAAAGTCTGGAGTTCCTACAACAATTAAGTTTGAAGATGAGGTATGAAATGAATATTAATAAATATACTTTTAAAGAAAAGAGATTAATATCTAAAACATTCTGTAAATTATTTTTTACTTATGGAAAAGATATTGCTGTTCTAAGTTATAAGAAAGATAAAAGTATAATATTTGCTTTTACTGTTAGTAATTTTTATCCTAATAGCAAAAGCAGAGATTTTAATATAGCTTATGAAAGAGAGAAAAAGAGATTTTGTTTATATTCAAAATCATCTAAAAAACTATGTTCAAATAATAACTTAAATGAAATTATATTTTATATAAATAAAATACAAAGAAAAAAAGTTAATAATAATGATTAAAGCGTTATTAATTATAATGATGTAAATGATGAGTTCAGAAGAATGAATGATATTTTAGGTGTATTAAAATATAAATATAAAAATATTAATGTTAGTTATAAAAAAGTAATACCAAAGGCACGCACCAATAGGTGCCTACTTGGCAGCAGCGAAAATAAAAATGAACTGTTTGTAACTATTAATAATGAAAGATTAGAGTGTAATCATAGTTTAGAGTTTTATATGCAGACAGTAGGAAATATATTGAATAAGGTTATAAAATGATAGTTTATCAAATAGGTTCTATAATTTTTACAATATTCGGATTGATGTCCATTTGTATAAGTATCACATCAAAAAATGAAATCGCTAAGGCTTTTTATTTACTTTGTTTCTTTTTATCAAATATTGCTGCTTTGCTTTGTGATATAGTAATAAAATTAAATTAGGAGTTATAAAAGTTTATATTCTTTTTTATATAGTATAGACAAAAGTCTTTTATTATATTTTAAGGTATAAACATGGCTTCTAAAAAAAATAATAAATTAATAATACAAAATAGTAATATAATAAGCCAAGAGCAAGCAGAAATTCTTTACAAACAAGCTAACTATTTAAATATACTTGACTATATGAAAGAAGAGCAGCTTATAAAGACAATAGATTATGAGAGAGAGAAAGAAAACTTTTTTAAGCAATGTTCAAAAACAAAAAGCAGTCACACAAAAAGACAATATAAAAATGGACTTAAAAAACTAGAAGAATACTGCACTATGAATAATAAGAATATTTTATTTATTAAAGCCAGAGAAGCTGATGATTTTATAACAGAAGTTAATTCAAGCGAGCTTTCTAATTTAAGCATACGCGCTTTAGTTTCTTCCTGTTCATCTTTTTTTTCATTTTTAGAAAGGAGATATCCTTTTATGAAAAATCCTTTTCGAGGTACAAAAACTCGTCCGCCTGTGAAAAATAAAAAAAGACTTGAAGTACCTACTAAAAAAGAAATTGAATTAATAATAAAAGATATATCTGATCCGTTGGTAAAGATGTCCATCATTTTTATAATGGAATGCGGTGTGCGTGTCGGAGCTTTATCTAAACTAGAAATAAGAAATAATAAATATTATTCATATTCGAAAGGCAAGGAAATAAGCTGGAAAGTTACTGATAAAACTATTAGAGAATTAAAAAGATATAAATTAAATATGGTACATCCATTTATAAATAAAAGCTCTGAAGTTATTAGAAATGTATTTTATAGAAGTTCAAAGCGTTTATATGAACAAGGCAAAATAAAAGCTGCTTATTCAATTCATGATATAAGGCATTATTTTGCAGTAACTTTATATAAAAAAACAAAAGATATAGAACTTATCAGACAGGCATTAAATCATAGCAGTATAGCTATAACAGGAATATACTTAAAAAGTTTGGAGGTAGAATAATATTCTATAGTTGCGATAATTCTTGTTATAGTTTGATTGTTCATATTTTTTTATCCTATTTTTTGATAAGTATTATTATAACTATATATATTTTAATTGTCAACCTTATTCATACATCTTTTATTGAATAAAGTGGACTTTTTCAAATAAATGCTATATACTATAATTATATCAAATAAAAAGGATATCTTTATGCCAAGAGGTGGAGCTAGAAAAGGAGCTGGTAGGAAAATACAAGGTCGTGAAAAGGCTGACATAAGAGTTATGTTTAGACTCACCAAAGAAACGTATAATCTTATTAATACTTATGCTCAGAAAGAAAATTTAAGTGTTGGGCAGTACGTGCGAAATTTTACTATAAGAAATATTAAGAAGGTACATAATGAATAATACAGATATAATAAAAGATATTATTATATCATATAAAGAACGTGATGATAATAAATTTATAAATACGGTAAATAGATATATAGAAAAAGAAAAATTAAAAAAACATAATTCTGTAGTAAAAGAATTGGAACAATTATTAAACAATAAAAGTTTTGTAACAGAAAAAAGATTTAAAGAAACTGTTCCAATTCCAAGAGATTCAGAAAAAGGTTTTCAATTATTAGAAATTAAAAATTATGATTATTCTTTAGATGATTTAAAAGTAGAAAAAAATATTATGAATCAGCTATTACAAATAATATCAGAATTCAAATATTCAGATGTACTTGCAACTTATAATATGTCATATAAAAATAAAATACTATTATGTGGTCCTCCAGGTACAGGTAAAACTTTTACTGCTCAAATTATTAGTTCAGTTTTAAACATTCCATTAGTATATATAAGATTTGATACAATAATATCTTCTTATTTAGGAGAAACAGCAAATAATCTAAAAAAAGTATTTGATTTTTTGGAAAGTGATGTTTGGATTGTACTATTTGATGAATTTGATATTATTGCTAAAAATAGAGATGATTCACATGAACATGGAGAAATAAAAAGGGTTGTTAATAATTTTCTTCAAATGATGGATAATTTTAGTGGAGATAGTATTATATTTGCTGCTACAAATCACCAACAATTATTAGATCCAGCTATATGGAGAAGGTTTGATGATATAATTTATTATGATTTACCTAATGATAAAACTAGAAGAGAGCTATTTGATAAATATATAAAAATTATAAAAAGAAAAGATAATATTAATATGGAAGAATTAGTAAAAAAATCTAAAGGACTTTCAGCATCCGATATCAAAATGATAGTTACAGAAGCTATAAAAATATCAGTAATTAATTCCAAAGATGAAATAGATAACAATACTATTAACTTATCATTGAATAAATTTTTAAAGAGAAATAAAATTAGAAATGGTAAAAAATAATTATGAAAAAAGAAGAATATGAACATATAAAAATAGAAGCTACAAATTATATATTTGATAGAGATAAACATACTTTCGGAAAAGAAAAAATTGTGCGAACATCTACTGAAAAAAAATCTTTTTCAGAATCAAACATAAAAAATATAGAAAATATTATTTCTAATGCAAAATCTATAAAGGAATTAATGAATTACAATGATAATAATTTAATTTTTTGTATTCATTTAAAAAAAGATGCTTATTTAAAATCAATAGAAGAAGATTTAAATAATAGAGATATAGATATAATATCATCATATAAAAATAGCACAGGAATACAGATAATAGTAATAAATAAATCAAATTTAGATAAATTAAAAAAATATATAATTTCATATGGAAATGAAATAAATAAATATGATAATATCAATTACATAGATAGCATTGTTCCAATAACAAAAGAAGAAAAATTAGGTCATAGTCTAAAAGAAAAAAAATTAATTAATTATGAATATGTAAATATAGAACTATGGTTAGATAAATATTCCCAAGATGAGTTCAATGAAAAAATAACTATTATTAAAAATAACATTAAGGATAAAAATTGTAGAATTTCTGATAGTTTTTTATGCAAATCATTTGCAATTTTAAGAGCATATATTAATAATGATACATTAGAAAAGATTATAGATTTTCCTTATATAGCTTTTATGGATAGACCTAATTATTCATATATAAATATACACGAATACAATAATAATGTAGATATACAAAAACTTAATATAGAAGAACCACCTTATAATGCTACAGGAATATTGATTATAGATTCTGGTATAGTTTCTAATCATCCACTATTGGAAAAATGTGTAGGTGATGAAAATAATTTTCAAAATAATGAAAAAGAAGAAATGGACAAAGCTGGACATGGAACTTCTGTAGCAGGTTGTGTTGCTTATGGAGATGTAAAAGAATGTATAGAAAATAAATGTTTTATACCTTCAAATTATGTGTTTTCTGCTAAAGTTATGTATTCAGAAAAAGATTTTCATGGAAAATTACATGCTAAATATGATCCAGAAAAATTACTAGAACATCAATTTTATGATGCTATGGAATATTTCCTAAATAATAATTCAAATAATATAAAATGTGTAAATATATCCATAGGAGATAGTGATGATAGTGATATTAAATCTAAACAATTTCCTTTAGCTGCTTTAATTGATGAATTAGCATTAAAATATAATAAAACTGTTTTTGTTATATCTTCTGGAAATAAAGATCCTAGAGAAATATATGATTCTATAAGTGATATAAAAAATAATTATCCTAAATATTTACTAGAAAGTAATTTTAAAGTAATTAATCCTGCTACATCAGCATTGTCTATAACTGTTGGTTCAATATCAAATGACATAACTATACATAAAAATGGATATAATGATCATGTAGCTGAAAAAATAAAAGATCCGATAGCGACAAAAAATCATCCTTCTATATTTTCAAGAACTGGTGATCCAATAAACGATACTATTAAACCAGAATTAGTGGATTATGGAGGTAATATGATTCTATATTATGAAAATGGTCGTATACGTGAGGACATAGGAGGTAAATTAATATTATTAAATAATAATCTTGATAAATTATTTAAATATGATTATGGTACTAGTTTTGCAGCAGCAAAAGTATCTCATATAGTTGGAAAAATAGCTAATAAATTTCCAAATGCATCTTCTAATTTTATAAGAAATATATTATTGTCTGGAGCTGATTATCCTGATTTTTATACTGATGAAAAAGATTTAATTGGTAATTTTAAAAAAATCATTGGTTATGGATTACCTAATTACGAAAGAAGTATTAATTCATACAATAATCGGGTTTTATTATATGATGAAAGTTCTATAAAAATAGATAACTTTAAAATTTATACTATTAATGTACCAGATATATTTTTTAATACAAAAGGAAATAAAAAAATTATTATTACACTTACTTACAATCCAGAAACTAGAAAAACTCGTTTAGAATATTTTTCAAATAAAATGAAATGTTATTTATATCATTCTATAGATTCTAAAATAATATTTGAAAAGATGAGAAAAAAAGAAAAAAAGAATGGAGAAATAAATAATGATATTGAAGAAATAAATAATGGTATTAATAAATATGAAATAAAAATAAATAATAAAACTAAAATAAGTAATGGATGTAACCAAAAATATGTTATAGAATATACTGATAGAAAAAAGAACATTCCATCTTCTCCTATTCATATAGTACTTTTAAATGAAAATAAATGGTTGAAAGATATTGAGTTTGAACAAGATTATTGCATATCTATAATATTTGAACATCAAGAAGAGATAGATTTATATAATCAAATAAAACTTCAAAATAGAGTTAGAACTAAAATTAAATATTAAAATTGTTGCGATAACACCAATTATCGCAACACCTATAATTAATAATTATATATTTAATTCTTTTAATACAGCATCTCTAATATATTGAGATACACTGACATTTTTCTGCTCTGCTTTTTCTTTTATTAAAAGCTGTTCTTTTTCACTAACACGCATATATAATTTAATGTCAAGTCTATCTTCTATTATTCTTTTTCTTCCAGCACCTTTACGAGCTCCACCTGTATTTGCTCTAGCACCGCCTCTATTATCTTTTTTCTTTACTTCCATTTTTATTTCCTTTATTAAATAAAATTATTAATATTGTTATATTAAGACATAATGTAATAATAGAAATTATTGCCGTTATTGTTGAAAGCATACTTGACACCTCATATAATTTATATATAATAGTAAGTATGGAAGTTCAGGAGCCAAGCTACCAACTTGACTCCCTTTCATAATCAATCAAAGGTTTTAATCTTTAATTGATTTAACTACGATTATAATAGCAGACACTAAATTAATAACCGCAGTTATGAAAGTTAGAACTTCCATTTTTACCTCCTTAACTTTAAGGATAAAATTATTATACCATTTCTGATGATTTTGTCAATACTTTTTCTACAAAAAATAAATAATTTTTTAATTTTTTTTATATCAAGAATATAACTAATTTATATATTTGCTTGGCGGGGGTGGGTAAAATCCTTACAGACTTTCAATCTGTGCAACGAGTGGCTAGTCTTCTGTGCATGGCGATAACTTTTTTATTAGGGGGGTATCAATGTCATTTTTCTAATTCTTTAATTTTATTTTCTAATTCATCAATTCTTTTTACAGTTTCTTCTAATTCTTCTACTCTTTTTTTAATTTCTGCATTTCACTGCCTTTTTCCTCGTATTCTTTTTTAGCTTTTGCAACACAAGCCTGCACAAAACCTCCAAATGTAGAATTGGAAAAGTTAGAAGGATCAGCTTTAGCTTTTTCAACCATTTTAACAATCCATCTGTATAAATCCTGATTAAAATTAATTGTTATGCTATTTCTTGAATCCTGCATTTTAAAAACCTTATTTGTATTTTTGTTTATAATTATAGTCTTTTTATTAAATTTTAAAATTAAAATAGTCATTTTAAACTTATGACTTAAAAATAATCTTGTTTTGTTTGAAAAGAACTTACTATCTTTTGGCATCAAATATGCACTGTGTGACAGAGTTATTGTCACATAATAAATAAAAAGAGGTAATTAAAGAGGAAATATTAGAAACTAATAAAAAAACAGACGGACAAATAATATCTTCTTTCAGAATATACAGCATGAGAGCAGATACTAATACAAGCGATGATATTATAAATAATTATGCTGATTTTTTAGAATTATCAGCAAGATTTATGAGAAAAGAAATGAGAGAAAAAATAAATGAATTATTAGGTTATTATATAATAAAGACAGAAACAGAAATAGACAATTTGAAAGTATCATAAACCTTTTTTAATTATTTATTAATGGATACTTTATATATAATATATAAAGTATCCAGATTATAAGGTAAATACACCTTCACTTTCATAAATACTTTTAGTATCTTCAAAATGATTTTTAATCACTCTATGAAGAGCCATAATAGAGGCTGCAATTCCATCTATTCTTTTATATGATCTTCTTCTGTCAGGCTTAACAGGCAGATAATTATCTCTGCCATCCGTTTTTACTTCACAGCAGCTTATCATCCAATTAAGAACTGCATTATTACCATGTAAGAGTTTTCGTTCATCTATAGTTTTTTCAAATAAAGAAGTTCCTTCAGATAAACCGCCGACAGCAAAAGACTGCCTAACCTGTTCCATTTTGAAGCCCTCGCTTTCTAAGTGTGTTACTATTTCAATAGCTTTCCAAGGGTCGTATGCTATTTCTATAATTTCAAAATCTCTGGCATCTTTTAATATTGAAGCTTCTATTACATCAAAATCTATTATATCACCGCTTGTTAAAGTAATTAAACCTTTAGATGCCCATAATTCATAAGGTACTCTGTCCTCTTTAGAACGCTGCCTTATATTTTCTTTAGGCATAAAGAAGCGGGGCAGAAGTATATACGGACCATTATCAACAGAATCAAAACATAAAACATAGGCTGCTATATCTCTTGTAGTTGCTAAATCCAAACCGATGCAGGCCTTTCTGCCTTTCAAGTCATTTATATTTATATTTTGATGTGAATAAGATTTAATCCATCTTTCAGAAGATATCCAAACCTCGCTAGCCTGTGTCCAAACATTCAAGTTTTTTGTAAGTATATCAGTTCTTTGAATAGGTTTATCTAATCCTTCCAATAGCCTAGATTTTATATAACTGTCTTTTACAGAAACATTTATATTAGGATTAGCCTGAAAAATAATTTTATTTATTAATTCTTCCTGCTTTGAAATATCTTTTATTTGTTTCAAGCGTACAGCCTCGTTATAATCTCCTGCCGATTCTTTTAAATCGGCAGGCACTCGGCTTTCCGCTTTATTTAATTTATTTAATTTTTCTTTATATTCAGACATAAATACCCAAATATCATTGATGTCGTCAGGCTCATATATTATTGTAAAATATTCATCATTATTTAATGAACCTTGTAATACTTGCTTAGCATATTCATATTCAGAAAAACATACTGAAGATTTATCAAATCCAGCAGTTGTGATTATAAAAGTAAGAGGCTGCCTTCTAGCTCCCATACCAGATTCCAGAACATTTAAAAGTTCATTATCAGGATGCGCATGGTATTCATCTACTATAACAAGATGAGGATTTAAACCGTCTTCAGTGCTGCTGTCCTGTCCTAATGGTTTTGATTTTGATGCAGTATCTTTTTTCTTTGTAATTGTAGAAGTTTGTTTATATGTAATAGCTTCTTTATTTAAAGCTTTTGCTTTTCTTATCTGCCTTTCGCTTTCACTCCATGCAATTTTTGCTTGATCTTTTTTAGTAGCTATATAGTATATTTCAACTCCAGCCTCTGCAGGACTATCGCAGAAAAAACAGTAATTACCAATGCCAGATGTAAAAGTAGTTTTTCCATTTTTTCTGCTTACCTGAACATAAGCCTTTTTAAATCTTCTTAAATTATTTTCCTTTCTCCTCCATCCGAATATGCTTGCTATTATAAACTGTTCCCAAGGCTCTAGTATAATATTATGATTTGCCTATTCTCCTTTTGTATGTACTAAAGATTGAATAAAAGTAATAGGACGTTTAGCTTCATTATCATCAAAATAAAAAGGATAATCATTATCGCCTTTGGCGTTAGATTTTTCTATATCATCCAAATGCCTTTTCACAGATAAAAAGGCAGCTTGACATACTGGCAGTTCTTTATTTATAACTTTATTGATATATTCTTCATAAGTATACATATTATTGTTATCATTCACCGAATAGGTGCCTTGCCTACGGCACGCAGAGCGTCGGCAAACCTGCCTATAATTAGATTTATACGCTGTATAAATCTGGCAGGTTTTCATTCCTTATATATTTAACCATTTATCATTTTTTCAAGCGGATCATCCTCTTTATTTATATATAAAATAAACTCGCCTAAAAGCTCTTAATTTTACAATCAAGAGGCTCGTTTATTTTATTCGCTAAGCATCTTAGAAAGTATATCTTCTTCCTCCACAGTGTCAGGAGCAGGAACTTTCTTTTTTGAAGCAGGAGTTAAACCGAACTCGGTAAGCATTTTTGTATATGCCGTTATAGCTTTGTGATATGCTAAATATTCGCCCATAGTTTGAGAGTTTTTACCAGCTAAATATCCTGTATAGAACCTCCTTCATTAATCATAGCCTCATAAAGATTCATAGCATCACCATAATGCAGGCATAAAAGCTCAAAAGCTGATATGTCAGCAGGTCCGAGCATATTTTTTTCAGCGAAAACAGGTGCAAGTTCTTCCCACTTTTTTAGAGAATACCCATAAAAATATTCTGGCGGAGTTGGTATTATAACAGCTTTTTTCGGCTTATTTTTGGCTTTATTGGGCATTCATACTCCTAACAGTATATTTTAGTTAAAAATCTACATTAATAATAAGTAATATAATATTTTATAATCATTGTACTTTTTTCTAACGGTGTTAAAAAAGTCACTATTATTTCTCATCCTGCAAGATTTAATGCAGATGCTAAAAAGAACTTAAAAGAGAGTTTCAGAGAGGCTTGGGAAAAAGATATTGTAGTTCTTGAAGAAGACATGAAAATAGAGCCTGTAACGATGAACTTGTCAGATGCTCAGTTTTTAGAAAGCAGAAGATTTTCAGTAGAAGAAATATGCAGGGTGTTTCGGGTACCTCCTCATTTAATAGGTGATTTAAGCAGAAGTACAAATAATAATATAGAACATCAAAGTATAGAGTTTGTAACGCACACAATAAGACCGTGGTGTGTTCGTATAGAAAAAGCATTGAATGGATATTTATTAAATAATTCAGAGAAGAAAAAATATAATATAGAGTTTAATTTGGATGGGCTTTTGAGAGGTGATACTCTTACAAGACAGCAAGCAAATCAAATAAAATTAAATAATGGTGTTCTTACTAGAAATGAATGGCGGATACTGGAAAACCTTAATGAAGTAGAAGATGAATACGGAGATGAGTATTTCTGCAATAATAGAATCTGAAAATATAACAAAGCTAAAAAGAGGCAGTAAATAAATACTAAATTATAAAAATTACGTGCTTGCAATTTTTATTAAAAATAAAAGTATTCTTAAAAATAAAAAAATTAATTATTAAATTCAAGTTCTTCAAATGAATCTTTATCTAATAATTCATAATGATATCCCTGTTCTGTAAGAAACAATTGTCTTTTATGAGCAAAATCTTCCTCTTTTGTATCGGTTGTAATAATAGAAAAGAAATAGCTTTTATTTTCTCCTTTTTTAGGACGCAAAACCCTTCCGAGTCTTTGGGCTTCTTCCTGTCTTGAGCCGAAAGTACCTGAAATTTGTATTAAAACATTTGCATCTGGTAAGTCAACAGCTAAATTGGCAACTTTGCTCACTATAAGTATGTTGATTTCACCCGTTTTGAACTTTTTATATATAATATCTCTTTCGCTTTGGGGAGTTTTTCCTGTAATTATTGTATATCCCGTTCTTTTTTTCATTTCATTTAATTGATCTAAATACTGACCTATTATAAGTATGTTTTTTCCTTCAAGCTTTTCTATTATCTTTTTAACTACAGTATATTTTAATATATTTTCACTTGCTATTCTAAATTTTAATTTATCGCTTGACACAACATAATCGGATCTATGTATTTCATCTAATGGTATTCTTATATCATAGCAATATGCCTCAGCAATAAATTTCTTCTCCTCAAGTTCGCGCCATGGTATATCAAATTTTTTTGGTCCTATAAGACAAAACACATCTTTTTCAAGTCCATCTTCTCTTACAAGGGTTGCAGTAAGTCCGAGTCTCCTCATACTTTGAATTTCACTTGTAAGTTTAATTATAGGGGCTGGCAGCAGATGAACCTCATCATATATAATAAGCCCCCAATTATGCCTGAAGAATAATTCAAAATGTATAAAAGGGGATTCTTTATTTTTTCTGTATGTTAAAATTTTATAAGTTGCTATAGTAATCGGTTTTATTTCCTTATTAAGTCCGTTATATTCTCCTATATCTTCAGCAGGAATATCAGTTTTATCTAATATTTCATCTCTCCATTGCCGGCAGGCTGTAACGCCCGTAACTATTATCAAAGTTTTTGTCTGAGTTTTATGCATTGCGGCTATGCCTACAATAGTTTTTCCAGTACCGCATGGAAGAGCTATTACGCCTGCACCTCCTTTAGGTTCGCCGTTTGCATAAAATGCTTCAACAGAGTTTTTTTGATAATCTCTAAGTTCAAATTCTTCTCCGTTTGATAATAGTTTTTTTCTCATATTAAATTGATAAGGTTCTCCTATTTTATACCCTGCCAAATCCTGAACAGGATATCCTATATTTATAAGAGCCAGTTTTATATGTCCTCTGTATGTGGAATCTATTTCTAATTTATTATTATTAATTTCAGTTTTTATATATTTTGACATCAGTTTATAATGCATTATTTCGTCTATAATATTTTTATCTTCGCTTATAAGATAGTATTTTTCATCTTCTTTTATTATTTTTATTCTGCCGTATTTTTCAATACTGTTTTCTATTTGCTTAACAATATTTTTAGGTATTTCATAAACTGTATATTTTTTTAAGAAGCTTATAATTTGTTCCGAAGTATAGTTTAGGCTTGCAGCATTCCATAAAGATACTAAAGTTATTCTGTAGGTATGTATATATTCGGGGCTTTTTATTAATTCTGCAAATACCAGCATAAAATTTCTAATTTCTTCAAAATGTTTTGTACTTACATCTAATAGAATAGTACCATCGCCCTGAACTATGATAGGAGCATTTTTATTCAATTTTGTTTCCTTAAAATATTAAAAAATATTGATAACAAATATTTTTTATCTATTAATAAACATTATTTTCTATTAATGAAATAGTTTCTCTAAATAAATCTAAATACTCAGTATTATTCGTATTTTGAATAATCCAAGACTTTAATGCATTCAAAGCTTTTGTTTTATCATTATTTGCTAAATAAATATCGGATAATGTTAAAGTTGCCTGAGCAAGCAGATAACTTTTAGGATATGCCTTAATAAAATTCTCTAAAGTGGAGGCAGCTTTTTTATAATTAGTTAATTCTATCTGAGTATTAGCCAGATTATAAATAGCCGTTTCCTGCAGATAAAATCCTCTTGAATTTGCAACTTCCTGATAATATTTTTCAGCTTCATTGAAATTATTTATATCATAATAAACGGAGCCTAAAGCATAGGCGCTTCTTAATTTTAGTTTTTTTCCTTTAGCGCCGTTATATACCTTTTGAAATCTTGAAGTTATATCTATTATCAAAGCAGGATCATTTAGCTGTTCTATCGGTAATTCATAATTTTGATATATATTATACAAAGCTAATGCAGATTCAAATTCAGAGTTTACAGCAGAATCCATGCTTTCTATATTAGCTTTATAAATTAAAATACCTCCTATCAGGACTATTATTAATATAAAAGCCGATATGAATATTATTCTGTTATTATATATATATGCAAATATTAATTCTGCATTTTTCTGCATTTTTTTTGTATTTTCAGACATAAATATCCTCTTAAAAAGATTTTATTAATTTAGGATATTAGATTATAATAATTAAATATAAAAAAATCAAGCATTTATTTTAATAATTATTTTCCATTTTATATGTCAAATTATTTTGCTATTGTTTATTATATAGGTTATTATATAATAACATTTATATTTTTAAGCGGGTATGATAAATAATTATGTGTCCACAAGAATTAAACTCTGATGATGAAGTTTTAGCTGTTAAAATATTAGCGGAATACAGTGATCTGAATGAATATGTATATATAGTGTTTTTTATAGATAAATATAATAATAACTTAGTAGATATTGCATTTATTATTTCAAACGATTATAAAATGCTTAATTTTTTAAATGCATATACCGATTTAGTGGAATTATATAAACATATTAAAATTTACAATAAATTAAATGAAAACAATAGCATCGCATATTACAATAAATTTAATGATGTTCTTTTGAATATCTTAAGCGAAGATAAGAATATTAACAATATTATAATATATAGCAGCGGAAATAATAAAATTTCAACAATTGATATATTTTCAGGAAGTATTAATAAATTTATGGATTTTCATATAGGCACATTTGATATAGATACTAAAACTATAGATATTAGTACTCTTAATTCTGCTGTGGAAGATATTAATAAGGAAGTTGAAAATTCAAAATCTGTAAATATGGCATACGGCAATAAAGACGGACAGTATGAATATGGAGAAGAAGCCTTAGAGAATCAGGCTCCTGCCTATAAGTTAATTAATGCTTCTTTTGTGGTAGATCCTATATCAGGTAAATCTATTAATGATATAGTGCCGGGAGATAAGGTTATAGTCAGCATTAATTCTAATACAGTGGAAGAAAATATAATATATCTTGAGCTTAACGGAAAAAAAGATAAATATTCCAGATATTTAGTTCCTGCTGAAGTATTGGAAAAGCATGTTGAAGATAAATTAATTAAAATATTATTAAAATTGATAGAGGGTTACTGCTGTTTAATAGAAGAAATAGAGCCTATTAAATTAAAATTATTTAATGTTCCTAATAAGGATATTCCAGCTGATTCTGATGCGGAAAAAAATGATAATGCAGAAAAGTCTTTATTTGAGAAGACATTTGCAAAAATTAATACTTTTAAATTAATAATGTTCGGATTGGGGGCTATTATAATATTTCTTTTTATAGCAATAATATATGTATTCTTTATACAAGTATAAAAAAGTTATTACTTCTGTTATGCTTCTATGTCAGCTGTAATCAGTTTTAACTGCCTTATTTTACTTTATGCTTTTTTGTTTCTATACTTTTATTATTTTTTTGTGCTTTTTTGAAAATAACCTGACAGGTCAATCGGAGTTTCTTCAAGCCAAGATGACATAATGCATTCGTATTTTCCTTTGCTTTTGCTTAATTTGTATATTTGATATTCTATTCTGTCTTTTCTGCCTTCTACTTTTTCTCTTGATTCTACAAGCATTTCATATATTCCGTCTCCGTCAATATCCTCAAATATATTGTCCATCTGCATAATTACTGAACTTTTCATAGAATTAATTTCTTTATAAAAAGATATATCCGCTATAAATTTAATACTTGACGCATCTATTCTAAACATATACATGTATATATCTCTGTCATTTCCGTTATCATTTATAATATAATATTTTATAATTCCTACCTCATCTTTTTTATCATAGAAATTTTCTAAATCTACAGCAGCATTATTTCCCAATTTATCCGTTTTGTATGAAAACTCTTCATTATCTTTATTATATATGAAAATTATATCTCCTTGAGAAGAAGATGCTAAAGCTATAAGTTCGTTTCCGTTTTTAGGCAGTATATCAGCAATAACTATTGAATATACTTTATATCCTTTGCCTTCTAAATTCGATTTTATATTTTCTGCCTGTATATAATCTTCATTATTTATATTTCCGCTTTTATAGTATACAATCTCTCCGTTATTTGAAAGATTAAATAAACTCTGCACATTAATGGCGTAAATAGGTATGGCTGATATTGATAATGCTATAATTAATAATATTTTTTTCATAATTTTAATATCCGTTTTAATTTTTTATTTTTAATAAGTTTTTATATTGTTAAATTCAATTTCGGAGTTTACTTTTCCGTCTGAACTTTTATATTTAATTGTTTTTGGAAGAGTATAATTACCTATTTCCTGATATAAAATATTTACATCATATATTTTAGAGTTTTTATTATAATATTCCGCCCTTTTTATTATTAAAGCGTCTTTATCTGCAGTGTAAGTTACAATATAATTATCGTTTTTGCCTTTGGCTCTTAAAGTAATTTTGTATTCATCTCTTTTATCTTCTATATTTTCAAATGTGAATTTTTTTGACAGAGATGAATAAGTATTATTATTTCCGACTAAAGCATAAAATCCCACTGTTTCCAAAGCCCCTTCAAATACAGAAAACATATTTCTATAGAAACTGTCTACATTTTCAAGTATTATTGTCGGTTTTGCCCCTTTCTCAAAAGTAAATTTTAATTTTATATCCTCTTTTGTTTTAGAATAGCTCTTAGCAGGAATAGTATCTATTTGTTTTTGTACTATTTTGCCGTCTATATATGCCTCAAATTTTTTAGGATATATTAAAGAATATTTTTCTTTTATTTGATTATATATTTCCTGAAAATTTTTATCATTGTTTTGAGAATACAGACTGCAATATAATATAATTATTATTAGAAATATTTTTTTCATATATATCCTTATATATCCTTAAAGTTTATTTTCGTAATATTTTTATTTATCAATAATAAAAAAATAATTTCTATATTTTTTACTATTTTTATTAAATAGAGTTATATATTTTTTATTATATACAGCATATACTGCAATGTAAATATACAATCTTGACTTTAATTATAAAGTTTGTTATACTTTTAACATAAAATAACAAATATAATTTATGGTAAGTATTTATGAGCGAAGAACAAAATGAACAATTGTCAGAAATAGGCATTTATTGCGCTAATTGCCGTTATTGCGTATTGTTTAGAAAAGCAAGCGGTATAGAAGGTAATCAATATCTGCTTAGAGTAAAATGTGCGCAGGAGCAATGGCGTAAAAAGCTTGGCGAAGAAAAAATGTACAAGTATTTTACGGTGGCTAGAAGAACAGTTGAAAAGTGCGACGATTATAAAGAAATGGGAGATTTAAGGAGTTTTCTTAAGGCTTTGCGTAAGAGTCTGCCAGTACGCGATGAGGTATATACTGTAAAGAAATAGTGGATTTTTTAGTGAAAAAAGGTTTTATTTTTTTAGTTATTTTTATTTTTTTATTAATTTCATGCGCTTCATCAGTTAAGATTTCACTTGAAGAAGAGAGATACCCTAAAATAATAGCTGAAAAAGCATATACGGAATTTGGTAATAAAAACTATAAAAATGCTGTGGCTTATTATCAGTACATAATAGATAATTTTGATAGAGATAATTATGCCAAAGATATAGCTTGGGCTTATTATGAAATAGGTTTCTGCTATTACTATCAGAATAAGTATAATGAAGCTTTAGATTATTTTAATATAGTAATAAATGATTTTACAGTTTTACCTCCTAGAATTTTGGCTCAAAAAGTTATGCTGGATATTTATGAAAAGAAGCCTAATTTGAAGCCTTTAGAGATAATAGAAGAGGATATAGAAGTTATTGAAGAAAATACGGACTCATGAAAAAAGAACATAATATTACTTTGTCTATTATATTAAGTTTTTTGATGCTTAGTATTATAAGTATAATTGCCATACTCATAATATATGTTTTATATACCAAAGGAGAGAATAGAAATTACTCTTTAACAACTTATATATTATATAGTTTAATATTTTATAAAAACTATATGCCGTATATAATTTCATTATCAGTTTATCTTTCATTTTTTAAATCTAAATATTTATATCAAGAAAGCATATCAAAAGTTATAGCTGTTCCGATTGCAGTTATTGTATTATTAGTATGTTTTTATTCAGTTTATGATTATTATTTTACAAATTTTTTTATGTCAAATCTTAAAAATCATAATATGATAAGAGACTCGAAGGTATATTATGAATATGAACTCAAATTAAAAAATGAAGCTTATGAAAGAGCCAGAAAGCAAATGCTTGACGGAAATTTAGATGAGGCATATAATCTTGCAGAAAATGCTTTATTTTATGATAAAAATGACGGAAACACATTGCTTTTAATAAAAACTATACAAGAAGAAAAAATGAAAAGATATAATAGTATTCATCAAAATGAAATCAGCAATATAAATAATTTAGTTAATCTCGGATCCAGAGAGTTTAGTTTGTCTAATTATGATGCAGCTAATATGCATTTTAGAAAAGTGCTTGAAATTGATAAAAATAATCCTTTAGCACTTTACTATATGAATAAAATAAGTATAGCTGTAAATAAAAAACCTTTGTATTATGGAAATACTACCGAAGAAATATCTGTATACGGAAGATTATCCGAAACTATTAACTTATATGAAAGCGGGTATTTTTGGAAGGCTTATGATAATATTTCCAAGCTTTATTTGAAAGCTCCTAATATTGCTGAGATAAATAATTATTATTCTATTATAAGAGATGCTATAAGCAGGTATGACTTTTTTATTAGAGAGGCACAAGATGTGAGGGATGCCTATATTGATAATCCTTATTTATTAAATTCTTCTTCATTTAATTATAACGGAATTAATTTAATGCTTGGAAAAAATATTTTATTGTCTTCTTCAAGCAGTGCTGTTTTTAAAAATAGTTTATATATGTTTGATATATCTATTATTGAATTTAATGATGAATTGAAAATTGTAAGATCCGATAATTTTTTATTCGGCAAGATAGCCGATTCTTACAATTCATCTAATAATATTAAAAATATAATATTAAAGGTACATTTTGATAAAAATAAAAATGAATATATTTATAATGATGCCGACAGCAGGATTATACCTATTAATATATCATACAGTACAATTGATGTTATTAAAAATTATGCCTATATAAATTTAAAATATATAAGCCTGCCTGATTTATATACATTAAAGAATGAAATAACTAAATTCGGATATTCAGATAAAAATATTAATTTAGAGATTTTAATCAAAGATATAGAACCTATAACTTATTTATTATTATTTATTATAATATCATATTATTCTTTCAGATTCAGACTTTCTACAGCTACGGAAGAATTTCATCTTTATAATAAAGTTACGGGAGTAGTAGGAACTTTACTGCTTACTTTAGTATACAGAGTTTTTATAAATTATATAGGTGTCTTAGCGTTAATTCTATCGCATATTACAATAGGAATTATTATTATAGTTTCTTTATCTTTATTTTTGATATTATTTGTTATATTCCAGATGGCAAGAATTTCCAGAGATGTTAGATAATTTATATTCCAAAAAAGAAGTTATAGAATATTTAAAGTATAAATCAATATTTCCAAATAAAAACAGAGGTCAGAATTTTTTATGCGACCGCAACATTGCATATAATATTGCAAATACGGTGCCTAATAATATGTCAAGAAGTAAATATGCATTGGAGATAGGAGGAGGACTTGGAGCTTTAAGCAGCATGCTTAATGATATATATAAAGAAAATCTTACCATAGTGGAATATGATAATGCTTTATATAATCATTTAACGGAAAAATTTAAAAATATAATTCATAAAGATATATTAACAGTAGATATATCAAATTCTGTAAATAAATATGATATTTACGGCAATATACCTTATAATATAGCAAGTCCTATAATGGAATGGCTTTTAGAAAAATCTTATTGTAAATGGAATTATGCTGTATTTATGGTTCAGAGTGATTTTGCATACAGGCTTACTGCAAAAGAAAATACGGAAAATTATTCGGCACTAACTTTATTTGCAAATTTTATGTCTTATGTTAAAGTTGAATATAATATTTCTAAAGATGTTTTTTATCCTATTCCTAAGGTTGCATCATCTATTATAAGTATTTTACCAAAGGAAGCTGATATTGATATAATAAAAATATTTAAAAATGTATCAAAAACTTTATTTCATAATAGAAGAAAAACTGTAAAAAATAACTTTATTAATTCCCCGTATTTAAGTATAGATAAAGAAAAAATAGACGAAATATTAAAAAGAGCAGATATAGATTCTAATATAAGGGGAGAAACTTTAAATATAAATAAAGTTAAAGAACTCTCTTATATAATAAAAGAATATATTTAATTACAGATTTGTATTATTTTCTATTATTCTTACAGACTTAATAATATTATTTATCTCTGTACCGTCTTTTTGGCTGTTTGCATTATACATGCACATTATCTGAAGTATGCCGTTTTCATGCAGCATTAAAAATGATTTATGATAAGTTTTATTCGGTCCGTAATAGAAACTGCTTAAAATCTGATAAGAATTAGGCATATCTTTATATATTTCTTCAGAAACCAGCTTAAAATCTTTTACAGCATTATGATTTTTAAGTCCGTTTATCACATTGTTTTTTGCATTTTCTAAATTTATTATTCCGCTGTATGCGCTTTTGTATTTTGTATATACTATTGTATATATTGCCGTTCTTCTTTCAGCTCCGTAAGATTCATTAAACGCTACTGTATTATCGGCTGCTACTGTATTATTTAAAAATCCGGGGGTAAAATCTTCGGGTACATCTATAGCTATATTAGTTATAGTGATAGTTTTATTTTTTTGACCGCAGGAAGATAATGAAAATATTATTATTAATAGTATTGATATATTAATAGCAGCTTTATTCATACCGTTATTATATATTATAATATATATTTTTAAAGTATATTTTTTTATAAAAATTAAAAAATATTCTTACATTGTTTTATTATTTATTATATATATAATAAATAAAATCAGAGTAAATTAATATAAAATAAAAAGGGAAAATAAAATGAGAAGAACTAAAATAATAGCTACTTTGGGACCTAGATGGTCAGATGAGTATATTGTAAAAAAAATAATAGAAAACGGCGCCGATGTATGCAGATTAAATTTTTCATTCGGAACTTATGAAGAGCATTTAAAAAGAATCAATATAATAAGAAAAGTTTCAGACGATTTAAAGAAGCCTGTTGCAATACTTGCCGATTTGCAGGGTCCTAAAATAAGAATAGGCAAATTAAAAGAACCTATAACTGTAAAAGAAGGCGATATTGTAAAATTAAGCGGATATAAAGAAACAAATGATGACAGCATAATTCCTACAACACATTCCAACATAGCCCATGATGTAAAAAGCGGTTCAATGCTTTTAATAGCCGATGGTACTATACAGTTAATAGTTGAATCAAGCGATGAGGCTTCAAAGCTTGTTGTATGCAAAGTTATAACAGGAGGCAGTATATTAAGCAGTAAAGGAATTAATTTACCTGGGGCTCATGTAACAACAGAAGTTTTAACCGAAAAAGATGTAAGCGATGCTTTATTTTCAGCTGAGAATGGAGTTAATTATTTAGGTATGAGTTTTGTAAGATGCGCTGATGATGTTGTAAGACTTAGAAAAATATTAGATGATAATAATTTTCATAATGTAGGTATTATATCAAAAATAGAAAATACAGAATCATTAGAAAATTTAGAAGATATAATAAAGCATTCTGACGGTGTTATGGTGGCTCGCGGAGATTTAGGCGTTGAAATACCTTTCGGAGAGGTTCCTGTTTGGCAGAAAAAAATATTGAAAATGGCTAATGCTATGGGTAAAATTACAATAATAGCAACGCAGATGCTTGAAAGTATGACTAAAAGTCCTGTACCGTCAAGGGCTGAGGCAAGCGATGTTGCCAATGCTGTTTTAGATGAAAGTGATGTTGTAATGATGTCTGCAGAAACTGCTTCTGGAGATTATCCTATAGAATCAGTTAAAGCTATGGTTTCTATAATCAAAGCCGCTGAAAAATCCGCCGTTAAAACTTCTCATAATAATATTGCTTATATTGATACAGGAGTAAATGATGCTTTATCGGACAGCGCTTCTTATTTATCATACTGTTTGGATAATAAAGTTATTATTGCCCTTTCAAAATCGGGGCATACCGTTAAAAATTTATCTAAGAAAAGACCCAAAACTCCTATTGTTTTTATGTCTGCCGACCCTGATTTATGCCGCAGACTTGCTATATGCCATAATGTTTATACAATACTTATGCCTGAAGATTTAAATTTTAGTTCAGGTATCAGTCATGGCGGACAGATTGATATACTTGAAGATACTTTAGTTAAGCATAATTTGGCTTCTCATGGAGATACCGCTATACTTGTCAGCGGAAGCAAATGGCAGGGAAGATGGCAGGAGAACAGTGTTCGTGTTGTAATTATACACTGATTTTTATATTTTTTATATAAAATATTTTTTGTTTCAAATGTTTTGTTTTATCATATTTTACGCATTAAAAAATATAACAAAACAAATAATATTTTTATTACTGCTTGAAGTAATATATTAATAATGTATAATATTTTTATTAATTATTTCGGAGTTATGAATATGCATATTGAAAAAAGAGAGAAGCTTTCTAACAGGCTTGGTTTTCTGCTTGTATCTGCAGGATGTTCCATAGGTCTTGGAAATATATGGAGATTTCCTTATATTACAGGAAAATACGGAGGAGCTCTTTTTGTTCTTATATATTTAATTTGTTTAGCCGCAGTCGGTATTCCTATACTTATTATGGAGTTTAGTATAGGAAGGGGAGGTCAGAGGGATATAGCAGGTTCCTACAGGGTATTAGAGCAAGAAGGTTCTAAATGGCATTTAATAGGTTATATTCAAATGCTTGGCTGCTTAATACTTATGATGTTTTATACAAGCGTTACAGGCTGGACAATTACTTATTCTTATTATATGGCATCTGGTTCAACTTTAGGATTAGGTCCTAACGGAACGGAGCAATTTTTTGCCGATATGCTTTCTAATCCGAAAATTATGATTTTTAGCTTATTTATAGCCGTATTTTTAGGTACGATTATATGTTTTAAAGGTCTTCAGTCGGGAGTTGAGAAATCATCAAAATTTATGATGTCTTCATTATTTGTTATAGTGATAGTACTTATTATAAGGTCTGTAACTTTAGATGGAGCATTAGAAGGAATAAAGTTTTATCTGCTTCCAGATTTATCAAAAATGTTTAAAGGAGAAATAAAAAATTTTTTTGAAGTCGTTTATGCTGCGGTAGGGCAGGCATTTTTCACATTGGGGATAGGCATAGGCAGTATGACCATATTCGGAAGCTATATAGGAAAAGAAAAATCAATAACTAATGAGTCTGTGATAATAGTTATGCTTGATACATTGATAGCTTTGCTTTCAGGTCTTGTAATATTTCCCGCATGCTTTGCTTTCGGAGTAAATCCTGGAGAAGGGCCGGGACTTGCTTTTGTAACATTGCCTAATATATTCGATTCAATGCCTCTTCCGAGATTATGGGGCACATTATTTTTTATATTTTTATCTATGGCGGCTTTAACTACCGTTGTTACAGTATTTGAAAATTTAATTGCATTCACTATGTCGGAGTTTAAAATAGAGCGTAAAAAAGCTTCGGTTATAGTTGGAATAGCTGTATTTATATGTTCGCTTCCTACAGCTTTGGGATTCAATATTTTATCTTTTATACAGCCTATGGGTAAAAATACAAGTTTTTTAGATTTATTTGATTTTATAGTAAGTTATAATTTAGTGGAGCTCGGAGGAATATATATTATAGTATTCTGTGTATCTAAATACGGTTGGGGATGGGATAACTTTTTATATGAGGTTGATTTAGGAAGCGGTATAAAGTTTCCTAAACGGTCAAGAGTTTATGTAACATATATTCTTCCTGTAATATTATTTGCTATGTTTATTATAAATTATATATATAAGTTTTTTATTAATTAATAAATAAAAGTTTTTAATTAAGGAGTTAATATCAATATGAGTAATGAAGAGATGATAAAAAAAATAAAAAGCAGATTTAAATCTCAGGATTTTTTATCTTTTGTCGGAATGGAGCTTGAGCATATAGAGAAAGGCAAAGTTTCGATATCATGCAGAAATAAAAAAGAATTTTCTCAATATTTAGGATATATGCATGGAGGTATGGTTGCTTCATTAGCTGACACGGCGGGAGGTCATGCAGCCGCAACTATGCTTGAAGACGGTTATAAAATAGTAACTTCGGAATTAAAAATTCACTTTTTAAAGCCCGTTGTTTCAAAAAAGATAATAGCCACAGGAGAAGTTATAAGTGCTGGAAAGAAGCTTATTATAGTTGAGTCTGCTGTAAGAGATGAAGAGTCCAATATGCTTGCAAAAATGATTGCTACTATGTTTGTAATAGAGCCGTCTTAAAATTATAATTTTATAAAAATTTCAGCATTATTATTTTGCTTATGCTTTTTAGTTGTTTTGGTATTATTATTTTCAGGCTGTTCTATTTTTTGCAGGAAATTATTAAAATTTGAATAATTTTTTTATTTCTTATTTATTTATAAAAAAATTATTCACATAAAGTATCTGATAAGTAAACTTATCAGATGTTCATAATTTTTTTATTTCTTCTGTGCTTAATCCTGTTAATTCGCTTATTAGGTTTATATCCATATCTTTATTTTTCATATTTTTAGCCAAAGAATATTTTTATTTTTTTTACTCATTTTTCAATTCCTTCTTCAACCCCTTCTTTTCTTTCTCTTCTTAAACATTATTTCCTGACCATATAGAAAAGCCTCTCTGTCATAGTATTCCTGCATAGTTTTCTTACTCGGAAGTGAATAATTCATATTTTTCTATTACTTTATTCATAATAGGATTTACCTCCTTTAATTTAGTTATAACTTTTTCTAAATCATCTGTAGTAAAAAATTCAACCCAAGATAATATATAAATTCTTTTCAAAAAAAATCTATTTCCAAATATCTGAAACTCTATAATTATTTTTTTATTATCTTTAGTTATAGCTTTTACATCTAAAATAGATTTTTTAAGTTTTCATTTTCTTTTAAATTGTAAGGATTTAAAATTTCTAAATTAGAAACTTGTTCTAATACCATATTATATAATACAGCATTAACTATATTTTCTAATATATCCTCATTACCTTTATTAGCAAAAAGAAATCTTATAAAATAATCATTTAGTACATTAATTTTTGTTATATAAATATAATACAAAAATAATATAAATTATCAAAAATTAAAAATAATATGCTGTTTAACATAGTTATATATTTTCAAATAATATTCCAAATTGCTAGGATTATTTAAATTATGAAGTGCTGATTTATCATCATTTTCTATAACAATATCCATAGCTGTTTTTCCTTCATTATTTTTAATATTATAATCAGCACCCATATTTACAAGTACTCCTAAAATACCATAATTTGTACATTGTACAGCAAGTATTAATGGAGTATATCCGTTATTATTTTTTTTATTTACATCAGCACCGTTTTTTATCAAATAATAACAAACATCTGTTCCAAACACAGCTTTACTTACCAAATATGTTAAAGGAGTATAGCCGTATCCGTCTTCTAAATTTATATCAGCACCCTTTTCTACTAAAAATTTAACCATTGTCTTATCATTCCTAGCAGCAGCTAAACCAAGAGGTGTAATTTTATCATATTGTTTATTCAAATCTGTATCATCTTTTATAAGTTTTTCTAATGCTTTCATAAAATTATATAAAATTTCTATATACAGATTATTAATTTATTTAAATGATATAAGCGAGTTTATAGCTTGCAATAATAAAAAATAAATATTGTTGATAAAGATTATATTTTTTGTATAATATAGCATACAGAAAATATTTATATTACTGTCTAATTAAGTTTTTTAGTTTATATATCGGGTTTTTTATGAATGTATCAATACTGCTTTCTTCTATAATAATTATTCTTTGTATAATAGTCAGTAAAATTTCAACCAAAGTGGGAGTTCCGTCTCTCCTGCTTTTTTTAATTTTAGGTATGGTATTTGGTACTGACGGACTTTTAAAAATAGAATTCAGCAATTATAAAGTTGCAGAGCAGCTATGCACTATAACATTAATATTCATTATATTTTACGGCGGATTCGGAACGAATTGGCAGGCTGCAAAACCTGTTGCAAGTAAAGCTTTTCTTTTATCTTTTATAGGCACATTTATAACATCTATGATAACAGGAGTTTTATGTTATTATATTCTTAAATTCGGTTTTTTTGAAAGTTTTTTAATAGGATCTGTTATAGGATCAACAGATGCCGCTTCGGTGTTTTCAATACTTCGTTCCAGAAATTTGAATCTTAAAGATGGTTTAGCTTCATTATTAGAGCTTGAAAGCGGAAGCAATGACCCTATGTCATATATGCTTACTGTTATATTTTTGGGACTTATAGGAAAAACCTTAACTAATCCTTTATCTATTATATATATGGTTTTTGCTCAGATAGTTTTTGCTTTGCTGATTGCCGCATTTGTATCATTTATGGCTTATAATATGCTTAAGAGATTTAGATTTCCTGTAAGCGGACTTGATACTATATTTGCGCTTGCGGTGGCTCTGCTTTCATATTCTCTTTCTTCAACTATAGGAGGAAACGGATATTTAACAGTTTATATAGTAGGAATAGTTCTTGGAAACAGCAATATTAAAAATAAGGTTACTTTGGTGCATTTTTTTGACGGAATCACAGGACTTATGCAGATGGTGCTTTTCTTTATGCTTGGTCTTTTATCCTTCCCTTCAAGAATGTTTAATATTGCGCCTACTGCAATATATGTGGCATTATTTATAACATTTGTGGCAAGACCTATAGCAGTATTTTCAATATTAACTCCATTTAAAATCTCATTAAAAAAACAGCTTCTTGTTATGTGGGCAGGACTTAGGGGAGCTGCTTCCATAGTATTTGCAATATTTGTTATAGTGAATGACAATTCCGTCAGTTATGATATATTTCATATAGTATTTGTTCTTGCTATTATATCTGTATTATTTCAAGGGACATTATTGCCCGTTATAGCTAAAAAACTTGATCTTGTAGATTCAGGAGAAAATGTACTTAAAACATTCAATGACTATGTTGATGATTCGGATATGGAGCTTATACAGGTGAAGATTCCTAATAATCATCATTGGGTGGAAAAACCTATAATGGAAATAGATCTTCCTGAGGAATCAATTATTGTAACAATAGAAAGAGGAGATGATACTATTATTCCTCATGGAAATACTGTTATTGAAAGGGGAGATATTGTTATACTCAATGCTAAAAGAACAAAATATTATGATATGAGTTTAAAAGAGATACATATTAATAATAATCATCCTTGGAAAGATAAAGAATTAAAAGATTTAAATCTTCCGAAAAATAATCTTATAGTTATGATAAAAAGAGAAGGCGGAAGCGTTATACCTAGGGGAAATACTCTTATTAAAGATAAAGATATTGTATTAATTAAAGAGGTGTAAATATGCATATAATTAAAGAGACAGCCCAAAATAATAAAAAAAAAGCTTTAGCAATCATAGAAGAGCTTAATATTTACAATGCTTTTAAAAATATTGGGGCAAGAGTAAATCTGATAGGTTCTTTGAAGATGGGGCTTTTAATGAAAAATAAAGATATAGATTTTCATGTATATACTTTTCCTATTGATATTCAAAAAAGTTTTTCGGCGGTATCAAATATAGCTTTAAATAAAAAAATAGAAAAGGTATCATATAATAATTTAATAGATACTGAAGAGCATTGCATAGAATGGCATTTATTTTATAAAGATTATGATATGAATGATATTTGGCAGATAGATATAATACATATATTGCAGGGTTCTTATTATGACGGATATTTTGAAAAAGTTGCAGATGATATAATAGGTATGCTTAACGAAGAAAAAAGAAATATAATATTAAAACTTAAATATGAAACTCCTGATAATATGAAAATAGCATCAATGGAATATTACAAGGCTGTATTAAAACATAATATCAGTACATTTGATGAGTTTATAAAATGGAGGGATAAGCAAAACTTTAAATGCATAATAGATTTTTAAATATATGATTGCTGTAATCTATAATATATTTTTTATATGAAAAATTATTAAATATATAAAAAATATAGTTTTAATATTTAATAAAGTGAAGTATAATATATCGTGATTACTTGGACTATTTATGAATAATAAAAAAATTACGGCTAATATATCAATACTGCTTTTAATCATATCCGTCTGCCTGACTGTTTTCACAAGGATTTATTCTTTTCCTAAGGCAGGAACGGATTTTATAGATTTTCTTACTCATTTTTATGATATGAAAAAGCATTATGACAATAACACAATTCCTAAAGTAGGCGCCAGATTTCAAATGGGACCATTAACTCAGGAAATAGCTCCCCGTGTTCCCGGAGGTTTTTTCTATCTGTATTATTTAATATGCTATAAATTAGCCGATGAAAATATAGAATTGGCAAGGGTATTTAATTTTATTACAATGTTTCTGCCTGCAGTTATATTTTTGTTATGGGTTTATAAGAGATTCGGACTTTCCGTAATGTCTGTATTATCAGTATTAACATTATTTAATATATATTTTGTATATACCAATAATATATTTTATAATCCTAATATAACGCTTTCTTTCTCTTTTCTTCTTATACCTCTGCTTGGAGAATATATTGCGGGAGATAAACCGTATATTCCTGCTATTATGTTTTTTCCTTTGCTTGCCTTGATGGGACAGGCGCATTTTGCAGTTTACTATGGTATTGTTCCTGTAATAATTGTATATCTTATTATAAGATACGGATATACTGTCAGAAATATCAAGGCTATTTCTGCGGGTGTTATTTTAGCATTTTTAACATATTTGCCTTATTTGGTATATGAAATAAGAAACGGTTTTTATAATACAAATAAGATGATTAATTTTTCATCAAAAAGCGATTTAAGGCATGTATTTCCTTTTCCTCAGGTGCATTCTTTACTGATGTTTCCTACTAATGAGTTTTCAGTAATGTATCATGCAAATAATTTTAAAAAAATAATGAGTTTTTATTTAAATGATAATCCTTTTTATATATTTACATTAGCCGTACTTATAATATCTGTAATAATTGTATTTGCAGCTTTTTTATATTCTGTTATAGATCTTTTTAAAAATAAACATTTAAGATTTGATTCAAAAAATAATGATAAATCGCTGATGCTTATAAAAGAATTGATGCTAATATATTTATTATATTTTCCCGTAACCATAGCTGTAACATTTTTATTCAGAGGAATATCTGGTCAGTTTAGATACCATTTCGGGGCTTTTGCATTATCTTTCATACCTATGATTTATTTATTATATAATTTAAATATTAATTTAAAATATAAATATATTAATTACATTTCAATATTTTATATACTGAGTGCATTGGCTATGACTTTTAATATAATTATATTTTATAAAAATTATCAGGAGCCTTATAAATGGAAAAGCTATATTGATACCGTTCGAAATATATCTGATGATGCGGCGGGAGAACAATTTATTATAGAGAATGGTTCTCATAGTTTTAGTTTGATGGGATTTGTTTACAGTAAAAACGGTTGGAATGAAGCTACTAATAATGCGCATATTATTTATTATTTAGAAAAATCTGAAAATAATACAAATATAATTAATTTGCCTATTGTATCAAGCAATAATATTTATATTGTTTATAAAAAAATACTGCAGTAATTTATTTTTTATTTTTATAAACATTTTCTTTTTTTGATATATTAAATTTTGAAAGTATATAAACTGCGCCTATTAGAAATCTTATAAAATACATTGATATTGAGTAAATAGGGCGGGATAATAATTTTTTATATTTTCCGTTTTCTATGTACACACCTATATATCTGTAGAATATACCGAATTGTTTTTTAGCGGTTTCATCATGTCCCCATTTTTTGAAGTAGTTATCAAAGTTTGATGCATAATAGCTTTTTTTTATGATGTATTCTTTTAATGTATGATTTTCATGATGATATAGCGGAGATTTTATTATGGATACTTCTCCGATATGTCTTATCCGTCTGTCAATATCCCAATCTTCAGTGCCGTTTAAACTTAAATCAAAGCCTCCTATTTGCATAAAGCTTTCTCTTCTGAAAAACCTTACAGCATCTATTACAGTGGCATCATAAAAAGAACGTTCAAAGCTTCTTACTCTGTTAAAAAAACTGCTTCCGTATATTTTCTCAGGTATATATACAGCTTTCACATTTTTATTATTTTCAAAAATCTCCAAGCATTCTGTAATAACATTTTCAGATAAAGTCATATCAACATCTAAGAATCCTATTATTTCTCCGCCTGAGATTTCAGCTCCGTAGTTTCTCTGAGCCGAGCGTTCAGGACCTTTTATAAAAGTTTTTACTCCTAATGATTTTGCTATCTCTACAGTTTTATCGTCTGAGTTATTGTCTACTAATATTATTTCGGTATCTTTATAATTTGAATCTTTTACGGCATTGATGCAATTCTCTATAAAATTTTCAGAGTTCTTTGTTGTTATTATTATGCTTACCATTTATTTTAATTGTCTAAAGATATTTATTTATGATTAAAAAAATTAATATATAAGTTTTTTTATATATTATGAAAATAAAAAACAAGAGGTATGCCTGCCCCTTGTTTTTTATAAATAATTAATTGTTTTTAGCTCTCCAAGTTTCTTTTTCAAACTCACCTTGTATAGGTATCAGAGATTCGTCTAAATCTATTTTTAATACCGCATTAAAATTATTAGTGGCCATCATCTGAGCTGCAAATCCCACTATTACAACTATTTCACAGTCGCTGAAATGTTTTTTAAGATTATTCATAAGCTCATCGGTTACTCCGTTAGGATCTTTTACCATCTGCATGCCTAATTGCGATAATAATTGTTCTTTTTCATCTAATTTAAGATTTTTAGGATCATCTCCTATTGCTTTTAAATCTCTTATAAAAAATAATGAGCAAAGCATACAGCCGTTAGTTGTGGATACGGAATGAGCCAGTATCATAGCGGCTCTTTTTCCTACAACTTCGGCTAATCTTTCAAAAGAAATATACCACCCCATAAATGCTTCATAAGTGGCATAATCGTTTAATAATGCTTTTTTCATATTTGTAACACTTCCGCTTTTTTTTAATTGATAATCGAAAGCCTCTTTTACTTTACCCTGAGCTTCTTCATATTCCATAAATTTAACTCTAGACATAATTAAATACTCCATTTTTTAATTAACACTAATATTTAAATATATAATGATTTCTAAAAATAAATAATGTTTAATTCAGTATAACATATATTATTAATAATATAAATACTTTATTCAGTAAAAAATATTTATTTTATTGACTTTAAGTATTAATATTATATTATATCATTTATAATTATTTTAAGGATAATATAATGATTTTTGATTATAAAGGCATAACTAATAAAAATAAAGATTTGATATTTGTTGCAGGTCCATGTGTTATAGAAAGCGAGGATATGACAATGTCTATAGCAAAGAAACTTAAAGAAATAAAAGATAAATTAAATATACAGCTTGTATTAAAAGGCAGTTTTGATAAAGCAAACAGAACATCTATTTCATCTTTCAGAGGCTTGGGAATTAAAGACGGATTAGCCATACTTAAAAATGCGGGCAAAGAATTTAGTCTGCCTACTTTGACAGATATACATATTCCGAAAGATGCAGAAGAAGCCGCCGAATATGTTGATTTTCTGCAGATACCTGCTTTTTTATGCAGACAAACAGATATGCTCAGAGCGGCATGCGAAACTGGAAAGGCTGTTAATGTAAAAAAAGGTCAGTTTATAAGCGGATATGACTGCAGATACATAGCTGATAAATGTTCTGATGCTGTTAATGAAAAAAGATTTTTTTTATGCGAAAGGGGTACTATGTTCGGATACGGAAATTTAATTGTTGATATGAAGAATATTGAAATAATGAAAAATTATGCTCCTGTCATGTATGATGCCACGCATTCTCTGCAGATGCCATCCGCCGATAACGGAATATCTGGAGGGGCTAGGGAATTCATACCAGCTTTACTTAAAGCAGCAGTCTCTTTGGGAATAGATGCCGTATTTATGGAAGTGCATCCTAGTCCTGATAAAAGCCCTTCCGATTCGGGTACAATATTTGATTTAAATAAAGCTGAAGAATTATGGTCTCAGATAATAAAAATTAATGCTTTGGTGAAGAATATATAGAATATAATTAATATCTGCTTCCTATAAAATTGAAATTATGAAAAAAATAGTTATTATACTTGCATCAAGACTTGGTTCTACAAGACTTCCTCAAAAGGCATTAAAGAAAATGGCGGATTGCGATACTATGCTTGAACTTATAATTAAAAGATTGAGAAGTTCAAAAAAAGCTCATAATGTTGTAACGGCCACGGAAAATAAATCTTATAATGCCTTTAAGAATATATTTGATAAATTGAAATGCGGATATTTTGTAGGAAGCGAAAATGATGTTCTTGACAGATATACAAAAGCTGCGGAAAAATTTAATGCCGATATTTTAGTTCGCGCTACTGGAGACAATCCTTTAGTGAGTATAAAAGCATTGGATATGATTATTGATTACCATATAGAAAAAAATGCCGATTTAAGTCATTATAATTTGCTTCCATACGGCAGCGGGGTTGAGGTGATAAATTATGATGCTTTGAAATTTGCTAATGATAATTCCGAAGATGCTTTTGAACATGAGCATATAACACAGTATCATTATAGAAATCCTGATAAGTTCAAAATAGAAAATCCAAATGCGGCGGAAAATTTTGCTATGCCTGAACTTAGAACTACAGTTGATACTATGGAAGATTATAATAATGTATGCAGAATTTTTGAAAAATATAATAATGACATATATGTTGATATTGATACTGTAATAAGCGACATAAAAAATGGAAGATAATAAAGTCTGGTATGTTTATATAATACTTTGCGAAGATAATTCATATTATACGGGAATTACAAATAATCTTATAAATAGATTTAATAAGCATTCCAATGGAATTGGGGCTAATTATACTAAAGTTCATAAACCTTTGAGATTTTTATCCGCTTGGAAAGTTGAAAATATTAATATTGCATTGAGTATAGAACATTATATAAAAAGTAAGGATAAAAGTATAAAAATTTTATTTACCGTTAATAACAGGCTTCTTAAAAATTATTATATAAAATATATGAGAACTAAAAAACGCTTCAATTCAAAAATAAGTATCAGAAGCGTAAGTAAAAAAGACATAGATAAAATAAATAGTTCTTTTATGTAGTTAATTATTTTAATAAAAAGCGGTTTTTTATTTATGCTGTACTTCTGCAGGCCTTTAACCTTAAGGCTATGCAGCTTGCAGTAACTTTATTATTGCTGAGTAAAAATTATTATTCCTTTATTCTTATATTTCCAGTCTTCTTGTATTCGGCAAGTAAATCTTTTATATCTCCGCGGCAGCTCCAGCATGTTATTCCTGCTTTAGTTCTATGCATAACATCTTCTAAAGTTTCTAATTTATTGTCTTTTATGGCATTTATAATTTCTTTGTACTTTATATTTTTGCAGAAGCATAAAGTACTTCTTGAAGTTTTTTCAAGCATAAATTTCTCCAGGCTATATTAATAATTTGATGTATTTTAACAGAATTCTCAATAAAATCAATATTTTATTTTATATTTGAAAAAATTTACCGTAGGCAAACCATAACTGAAGCGTTATAATTCCATAAAATATTAATCCCAAACCTAATATTATACTTACATAAATAGTACCCAATATAGGATTAAATGTTAAAATAACACCTGCAATCAAAGTGAGTATTCCGCTTATCATTGAAAGTCCCCATTGATTATATCCGAATTTTTTCAGTTCAATGGAAGATGATATTGCAACAACTCCTCTTACTATAACAAAAAATGCCGCCATATAGGGTATGAAGGCTCCGCTTATTTTTAAATTAGAGACAATAATGATTCCGCATACTGCAGATACTATTCCATCTAATAATATTAAAGTTGAGCCCGATTTATGCCGCATGCTGAAAAAATAAAATATTGAACTTATCCCAGAGAATATTGCCAATAAACCTATTATATATGCTATCATTAAAACCGTTTCTGCAGGATTAAACATTGTGGCTATTCCTGATATTATTAATAATATTCCAAATATTAACCATAAAACTCTTCCTAATTTTCCCATAATATAAATCCTTTTTATAAAAATTTATAATAAATGATAATGAAATACATTAAAAATGTCAATATGAAAATAAATAATTTGAAATATTTTTTTAATAAAATTATACCTAATCAAATTAATTATAATTGTTCCGATAATATCAGTAATGAGCGGAGATGTTAAATTAAATATAGTTCATACTCCTGTTATGATTAAAGAAGTTTTAAGCTTTATTCCTGAAAATGCAAAAATAGCGGTAGATGCTACATTAGGAGAGGGAGGGCATACTAAAGCTATGCTTGATTCAAATCTTGAAGTTCATAGTTTTGAAAGAGATACTGTGATACTTGATATAGCTAAAAGGCGTCTTAAAGATTACAGAGGTTTTCATTATTATCATAATACTTATGATAAAATGACGGAATGTCTTGACAGCAGAGTAATAGGCAATACAGATTTTATGATTTATGATTTAGGAGTATCTTTATTTCATTTTAAAAAAGCAAAAAGAGGTTTTTCTTTTAGAGATGATGCTCTTCTTGATATGAGGCTTGGTATTAATGATAAAAGCGCTTATGATATTATTAACGGATACAGTAAAGAGGAGCTTGAGAGGGTATTTAGAGATTACGGAGAAATTTATAATGCTGAAAAAATGGCAGGAATAATAGTTAGGGAAAGAAGTAAAAGAAAAATAGAAACTTCAAAAGATTTGGAAAATATTATATTTCATAATACCGATAAAAACCATAGATATGGAAAAATTCATCCTGCGACTTTGATTTTTCAGGCAGTAAGAATAGAAGTTAATGATGAGATTAATATATTGGCAAAATCTATATTGAATATACCTAATATACTTAAAAATAAAGGTGTTGTTGTTATAATAAGCTATCATTCTTTGGAAGACAGAATAGTAAAGAGATTTTTTAAAGAAAATGAAAAAACTAAAAATAAAGACGGTATATTTAAACTGCTAAATAATAAAGTTAAACTTCCGACAAGTGAAGAAATAAAATTAAACCCCGCAAGCAGAAGCGCAAAAATGAGGGTGGCTCAGAAATATGATGCTTTGGAGTAAATATGAATAATAAAGATACTGAAAAAATATATAAAGAAAAAAAAACATATTCTATAGGTTCTGTTTTTATTGTTATTGTATTATTTATAATAGTAATAAGTATTTTTACTTTTGCAAGAAATGTTAAAGCTAATGAGATACTTATAGAGATATATAATTTAGACAGAGAAATAGAATATTTAGAGAAAGAGTTGAAAGTATTAAGCGCTGAAGAGGCTGAATATTCTTCTCCGAACAGATTTATAGAAACGGCTATAATAAATGGATTTATATCGGTAAGCGGTGATAATAATGATATATTGTATTTAAAAATAGAAAATAATGATAAAATTAAAGACGATTAATTAAAAATATACTTAAATTTTTATAAAAAATATTATTGGCTTCATACAATTATCTTTTTGAACCTCTTTTCTTTTCTATTTGATCTATCAATGCTTTATCTAATTCTTTAGCGCTGTTATATCCCATTTGCTTTAATCTGAAATTTTTAGCGGCTGTTTCTATAAGAATGCATATATTTCTTCCCGAACGCACAGGTATTTTTTGATAAGGAACATCTGTATTTAATATACTGTATGTTTTATCAAACAATCCCATTCTGTCATATTGCTCATCATCTTTCCAATGCTCAAGCTCTATTATTAAATCTAATCTTTTTTTATCTCTGATAGCACTCATGCCTAAAAGCCTACTTATATCAACAACTCCTATACCTCTTACTTCCATATTATGTCTTATGAATTCATTTGTTCTTCCTATTATTCTTCCGTTTTTTAACTTTTTAAACTCTACTATATCATCGGATATAAGTCTATGACCTTTTGATATAAGCTCTAATGTGGCTTCGCTTTTTCCAACGCCGCTTTTTCCTAGTATTAATACTCCGACACCGAAAACTTCAACAAACCCGCCATGTATGGTGAAAGATTCTAAGAATTCTTCTTCTATAAGAATTTCTATAGCTCTGATAATATCTGATGTTTTTAATTCGCTTATTATAACGCAGATATTATTTTTTTTGGCAATTTCTAAAAATGATTCAGGAGGATTTATATTATAAGTGAATATGCATATGGGTATTTTATAGCTAAGCATTTCCTCTAATACATCTGTTTTTTTTTCTTCATCAAGCGTAATGATATAGTTAGCCTCTCCCTTTCCTAATATTTGTATTCTCTGATATGCAAAATCTTTAAAGTATTTGAATAATACCATACCAGGTCTGTTTATGTCATAACCTGTTATTTCATTTTCCATACCTGTGAATCCTGTTAATCGTCTTATTTTTAAAATGTTATTTTGATTTTCATTAAGTTCAAGGAATTTTTCCACAGTAATTTTAGGCATTATATTTTCATTTCCTCTTTAGCAATAAGCTCCATAATTTCCTCAGGTTTTTCAACATTAATTATTTTTTCTAAAAAATGAGGATTATCTCTAAGTATTTTAGCAATAGCAGTAAGAACTTTTAAATTTTCGCTTGCGGAAGATTTAGGAGCAAGAAGCATAAAAACGGCAAACACCTTTTTCTTATCAACAGATTTATAGTTAATACCATTTTTTATTGTAGCCACGCTGAGAATAATATTTTTCACAGCATCTGTTTTAGCATGCGGTATTGCTATTCCGTTTCCTACTCCCGTACTCATTAATTGTTCTCTGGCTATAATAGCATGTTCTGCATCATTTTTATTTATAAGCAATTTACATTCATCTAATCGCTCAACCATTTTAGAGAGAAAACGTTCTTTATCTGTTTCATGTACATCTATCATTATAGAATCTTTATTTATATAATCTATTAAACTCATTATTGCCTCCAAAACGGTTTTATTACAATAAATTAAATATCAAACATTCTTATTAAAACAAAAGAATTATCGGATTCTTTATACAGAGCTTCCGCTTGTTCGGTTATGCTGCTTATATATACGATGAATTTTTTATCCGAGTTTTCTGTGAGATAGTTTACAGCTTCGCTCACATTATATTCTTTTATTAAATAGTCTTCGCTTTTACCTGCATCTATATTGTTATCGGCAGTTATGCTCACTTCATCTATATTCCAATGCCCTTCATTACTGTTGTATATTTCAAATGTTTTATTGTCATTTCCTCTGAATAAGAATACTGGAAATTTACCTATTTTTATGCTGTATAAATCCTTTCCCTGTTTTATAGGCATATAGGCTAAATACGGCTTTTTATCAGAATTGAAATGCATTAATGCATCCAACTCATCTAAAGGTTTTTCATATATTCCAACGGAGTTAATATAATAGGAGCTGTCATTATTTTCTCCTATCTGCACGCTTTTATCAACAACGGCTCTTTGACTTCTGTCAATATTTTTTTCTTTTGACTTTCTTATTTCCCTCTCTATTTTTTGAAACATAGAATCTATTGCCGCATATAAATCTTTTTCTTTTTCTTTATCATGAAACACTTTTTTTCCGAAGGCAATAGTTCCCTGAACCGTATATTCTCCATGCATATATTCGCAGATAATATTTGCATCTATTATTCTGTCTGCATGTATTTTTATATTTTGCATCTTATTTGCTATATGATCTCTGACATTTTTAGTAATTCTTACATTCTTTCCGATTATATTTTGATGCATAAAATCTCCTTAAATAGTTTTATCTGTTTCTTGATGAAAAAATATTCATACTTTTTCTATATTTAGCCACAGTTCTTCTTGATATATCAATACCTTCGCTTTTTAGTATAAGTCTTATTTTTTCATCGCTTAATTTTGCCTGAGAGTTTTCTATAATTCTTTTTATAATTTCTTTAACGCTTCTAGAACCGAGCCCGCCGTTAATAGCTCTAGAAAAAAAGTATTTTATAGAAAAAGTACCCCAAACAGTGTTAAGATATTTGCCGTTAGATATTCTGCTTATCGTAGATTCGCTTAAATTAACCTCCGAAGACATATCTTTCAATGTTAATGGCTTCATAAACTCTTTTCCGTACTCAAAGAAATCAAGCTGAAATTTAATAAGAGCTTTTCCTATCTTAAGCAGAGTTTTTTTTCTTTCATTTGATGCATTTATGAGGCTTTCAGCTTCTTTCTTTTTTTCTTTTAAAAAGTTTATATTATCTTTATCTATGTCTAATAGTTTAATATATTTTCTGCTAATTTTCAAGGGGGCTATATAGGTTTCATCTGTTTTTACAATCCATACACCGTTTTCTTTAAGTATAAATAATTCTGGCACTATATATTTTACTGAAGATGCATTATATTCTCTTGCAGGGTACGGCTCCAAAGTTTGTATTAGTTTTAAAGCTTTTATTACCATACCTTCTTCTATATTTAAACACGAAGCTATAATATTGTATTTTTTCTTTGACAATTCATCTAAATAGTTTTCTGCTATATTAATTGCCGTATCGTACAGATTTCTGTCAATTTCCCTGCTTTCTTCTTTTTTTATTTTTAATTGTATGGAGAGGCATTCATTAATATTTTTTGCACCTACGCCGTAAGGATCAAATGTTTTTATTATATATACTATATTTTCTATTTTTGTTATATCGGTATTAAGTATATCTGAAAGCTCTGAATATTCAATTGTAAGATATCCGTCTTCATTTATAAAACTGCATATCTGCTCTGCTAATTCTATTTCTTTTTTATCACTGAATGCAATATCTATTTGGCTTTTTAAATGAGAGAATAAACTTTCCTTGCCGTTTTCTATTGTATTTTCTATTACGGAATTAATATCTCCTGAGTACTTTGAATAATTATTATCTTTAAAATCATACTCCAAAAAAGGATTTTCTTCCATTGTCTTTTCTATTTTTTCTTTAAGTTCTGAAGCAGAAGAGGATATTACATCAAGCCAAACTTTAGTCTGATAATTAAGCCTCAGATCATTTTTAACAGATGTTCTTAATGATAAAGATGTATTGTTAATCATAAAAACCAAGTGATAAATAATAAAATATTGTGCTTATAAATCTTTTTTCTATATAAAAAGGAGAAATTATTTTTCCGAATTTATTATGATTTTCTAATCGGTAGAATTTTATATTATCTATTATAATATCTTCATCATAAATACTGCAGTTAATTTCGCATATTATTTTTAATAAATTATCAGGCATATAATATGATACTTGTTCATTATAATATTCTGTTTTTATATTTAACTCATCTGATAATTTCTGCATATATTCCAATGATAATTTTTGACCTCTTAAGGAAATTACCGAGTTGTCCTCAGCATCATGTTCTTTTAATTCATATCTTTTTATTTTCATTTGTTCTATAGGCTGCTGTATTTCGTATAATTCTAATTGATAATGCCAAGTTTTATAATAGTCTTCATCTGAATCAATAGGGTGATATAATGTTATATAATATTTATTTTGCTTAGGAAGTTCATATAAGTCTTCATCTATGGAAATCAATGATCCGTCTTCCAAGTATCTGAAACAATCTATTAAATTACCGTCTTCATCATAAACTCCCCATACAAATGCAAGCGTAAAATACTGCATAATAGGGTTTTCTACAAATACTTCAAAAAATGTTTCATAATCCCATTTTCTTCCATTGAACATAACTTTTTTTAACTGTTCTTTTTGATATGATATAATAGCTTCCAATGATTTTTTTGTATTAATTAAATCTCTTTTTATCTCTTCTGCTTCCTCATCTCCTTCAGATGCTTCGGGCAATTCTTTTATTATTTTATGATTTGCATTGTCCAATATTTCTAAATATAAATCGCTTAAAAGCTGAAGTGTAAAACTTTGTTTTCCGTAATTTATTATTTTATTTCTCTCCATACTGAAGCCTAAATTGGGTATAACTTTATCAAATAAATTATCAATAGGTATGTTCAGACATTCTGATGCCTTTTTAAAAGACTCTATAGCGGCATTTTTTAATGTTTTATTTTTAGACATATATATAATATTATTTATTATCATCAATGCAAATTTTTTACCGTTCATTGCTATTGCAGTTATTATATACGCCGCCAAAGATGATTTGAAATTATCATGCCAATACTCTATTTTGTCATATAAATTAGCTATCTGATTATAATCCGCATAAATACAGTATGGTATAATAATATTTTTTTTATTTTCATCGCAATCATCATCCGACCAGTATTTGTATATTTTTTCAAATGTATTTCTAACAGAATCTATGTCAAATAGATCTATCATTTTATCTATATCTTTTATCCTGAGCGGCTCTTCAAGAAGCATATACTCCGATAATATATATTTCATAACTTTTACTGGAACTTTTATATTTTTATCATTTCTAAGCAGTACGGAGGATATTAAATTTTCATCTATAAAATATATTAAATTTTCATAATCTTCATCATAATAATCATCTATATACATATTTATATCTTCAAGAGTTTTGAATTTAAATCCTTTTCTATTATAATTCCATTTCTTTATTATATTTTTTAATTCAAATTGAATATCTTTTCTATATGCATGTATGCTGCTTTCAATATAGCCTCTTGAATTATATTCATCTTTTTCTATTAATTCTAATGCGCATTTTGTAATTTCTTTATTTTTTAAATGCAATGTATAGCATAATATTGAATAGTTTGTAAATGCCGCTTTATCTTTTCTGTATAAAAGCTCTAAAAAATCTATTAAAGCATAACTTTTATATGAAGCTGCTTTTAAAAATATTTTATCATTAAACATATCCGTAATATAATCAGGATTTTTATTAACCAATTTTAATATATATTTGGGATTGAATATATAAATAGGGTAGGTGTATAAATAAGTTATGATTAAGTCTTTTAAATCTAAATCATACCCTTGCAAATATTCTAGTATATCCTTTAATTTTATGTTATAGAACTCTTTTTTGTCTTTAATCATTAAAGGTATAGCTAAATTATACGGCAATGCCTTTAATAAAACTCTTACTATTGTTCTAGCCTTTTCATTGTAATCATACATAAGAATTATAATTTTTGCACTGAATACAGCTTCATCAGTTATATTTACGGAAATATTATATTTGTCTATTTTTTTATTTTCTAATAATTCAAATATATTATCAGATTTTATATCATATATTTTTTCAAGTTCTTTTTTAAGATTTTCTATAAAGTAATCTATGCTGTTATTCAGTACAGATATATCGGCATTATCATCTTTCATATTTAAAAGAATGCAGTTTAATATTGTTTTTATTTCTATGATATAAGGTATTTCAACTTCTTTTAGTATGCCTGAAAGCTTATAAAAAGAATCCTTATCATTATTGTATAGATTTTTTATACCTTCAAATATTTTATTAGAGCTCATAATAAGATTAGTATCTAAATATTTTATAAGAAAAATAAAATATTTAGGTATATTAAAGTCCGATAAATCGTATATAAACTCCTCAAAGCTTTTGTTCTCAAATTTTTTACTGAAATTTTTTCTTGTTAAAAAGAACAATCTTATTAAGTATGCAAAATTAATAATTAATTTTTTATTTTCATTTAAAATATTATCTTCAAGAAGTTTTGAAAACATTTCCATTATATTGCCGTTAGTATTTATAATGATAAGAAGAGAAAGAATACTGTCTATATAATTAACTTTTTTTGAATATTCAAGCAGTACATTTATTTTACTGTAATCTCCTTCATATATTTTTACAGTTAATGCCATCATAGCAATTAATATATTATCATTGTATTCTTCAATTACTTCATCTATATTTGACAGGCATATACTTTCAATATAATCTTCAGTCTCTTTAGGAAAATATTTTATGGCATAATAATAATATATAAGTATATGTATCTTGGCATTCATTATTTCATTTGAAACAGGATTAACATTATACGAATGTCTTTTATACTCTCTGTTCCAATTGCTGATTTTTTCAGATGAAATGCATTTTAATAATGCTTCTTTTATATTTAATCCTGATATTATATTTATTATAAGTATTTCAAAAATATATATATTTTCTATATTATGCATAGATATAACTTTGAATAACTTTATTATTCTGTCATTTTCTTTATCATTTGAATATAAGTCTAATAGATTTGAATATATAATATGATTATTTGATATTTTATAATTTATTTCATTCGGATTAAAATTTATATCATTATTTTCACTATAGATGTATTTTTTTATATCTTCCTTATAGGGATGATTTTTAAAAATTTTGTCTATATAACTATATTCAGCATTCATCAGACACCAGCCATAAAGTATATATCGGATACTATATCATATTTTCAAAAAAAATGAATAATAAAAAATAATAAAATTAATCAATTATAAATACAACTTTGCAGTTTTTTATAGCACTTTTGAGGTTCCTGCTGCTCATAATAATGCTTGCATCTTCATTTCCTATAATTAAATCGCTTGAGAATCTTCCCTTTGAACCCCAAGCAACTATATTGTACGGTTTTTCCCCTATTATATTTTCTATATTTTGATTTGTAAGAAAAGAGTTTGTGGAATATTTAATATAACCGTTTGCAGAAGCCGCTTTTTTATTTATATAAGCTATATTATATATTTCGTTTCCGTCTTCATCATATATTGTAGGAAATAATGATGGTATAAATCCTATATTTCTGGCATCTATTACCAAACTGTCATAATCCGTTCCCGTGTCAAAATATGTTACTATAGGTTCGGGTTTATATATATTTATATTATTTATCAAATCAGACATAAGATCATTTGTTGTTATATCCAATGCCATAATAACTTTTACGCTTGTTCTTGTAGGATATGATATCCCTACCAATCTTGAATTATTCATATAGCTTACTACTTTTTCTTTTAACGGTATATTATCTTCCATAATGTTATATATAGTGTCTTCGCTGTTTATAGGTATATTTCCAAGCGTATCATATAATGTTTTAATAGTCTCTTCTTCTGCTTGCTGCTGAAGTATTAATAAAGCCTCAGGATGCAGACGGGTATCCGTTAAAAAATCTGCCGTAGCATCTGCATATATTGTATAAGTAGTATAATCAACTCTGCCTTCTCCAGTATTTACCAATATATTATTATTAGTTATAGAAATATACTGAGGAAAAAGAAGCATATTTATAGTAATAAATAGTATAATAATCTTTATATTCATAGAAACTCCGATATACTGTAAATATTCTCGGTTTATAAAAAAAATACTTAAAGATATTTTTATTAGTTAATTTCTTTTTTCTAATTTTTGTAAGTAATTTGATACATTTATATATCCGTTATATTTCATAACTTCATAAGCTTTTAACCCTATTGAATTTACCTCTGTATAGTTTATTTCATTATATATAAGGTATCTGGCTATATCTATTTTTGTGGCATAAAATACTGCGTTTTGCCCAAAATCATCTTTTTCATTTATATTAACTTTTAAATTTTCTATTAAATATTTTATCATAAGCAGATGTTCATTTTCAACTGCATATATCAGAATAGTTTTTCCTAAAATATCTTTTTTATTTATATCTGCATTATTTTTTATAAGAAGTTTTACGGAATATATATCTCCGTATCCGCATGCATAATGAAGAGCAGTTTTTCCTTTATTATCCGAGTTGTTTATATCGGCATTATTATTTATAAGCAGGTTCATTATATAGGGGTACTGAGCAGATAATATTAAAGCATTTTCCCCATTATTGTTTGTAATATTAATATCTGCTTTTTTTTCAATTAAATAGTCTGCTAAATCATAATAGCCTATAGAAACGGATTCCATTAATAATGTATTTCCGTTTTGATTTTTTATATTTATATCTCCGTTATTTTCAAGATATTTATCAATTTTTTCTATGATGCTGATTAATTTATTATCATAGCTTATATAATCAAATATGGTAGTTTTTTTAGGTATGTTGGAATTTTTTATTTCTGTATAGTATGTATAATCCGTATTATATCTAATATCAGTAAATGCGCCCGCTTTTAAGCTGCCGTATATTATTAATATTAATATAAAATACTTTTTCAAATACTTCTCCTGTGATTTTATCACTGCTGCTATACTCTGTCTTCTTTGTCAGCTATAATCAATTTCAGCTTCCTCATTTCGCTTTTATTATCAGTTATAAATTCGCTTATAATACTTAAGAATTATTATTTATGCTTTCTAATTCTCTCAGCATAAACTCCAAATCTGATATAACTTTTGCTTCTTCTTTTAGATTTCTAAGCACATAAGCGGGATGATAAGTTGCTATTACAGGCACATCTTTACCATTATTATTATAATAATGAACTTTATTTCTGGCTTTCCCGAATGGTGTTTTTAAATCAAAATTTATTAAATTTCCAAATCCATGCCTTCCTAAAGCGCATATTATTTTCGGATTAAGTATTTGGAGTTGTCTTACAAAGAAATCTCTGCAGTTTGATTTTTCTTCGGGTGCGGGATCTCTGTTTTCAGGAGGTCTGCATTTTAAAGCATTCATGATATAATATTTTTTTTTATTTATATCAAGTTTTTCTATCCATTTATCAAGTAGTTTTCCGCCTCTTCCTACAAATGGAAGTCCTTGTTTATCTTCATCGACTCCCGGAGCTTCTCCTACAAATACTATATCGGGCTCTTCATTTCCGCGTCCGAATACAGTATTTAATCTGCTGCTGCATAGTGCTTCGCATTTCATGCATTTTGCAACTTCATTATATATTTTTTTTAATTCATCATTTTTTATTTCCGTCATAATCTTACCATCTTTCTTAATATTATTTTTTTTAGGATTTCTTAATATTATTTTTTTATTATGCAGATTGCATACAATATTAGAAAACTTTATTTTATTTTGCTGTAAAAAATAATTTTCTATTTTTTTCATATTTAATAAATCCCAAATATTGTTTTTTATATTATATAATAAAATAATATTTTTTAAAATATTTTGAGCATTAATTTTTTATAATATGCATTTTCTTAATTTTTTTTAAATATTATCACCTAAAAAACTTTTTATCCAAATAATCTTTTGAAAGCCTTAGTACAAAAGGTCTTCCATGCGGGCAGTTTGTAAGTATATTCTCCTCTTCAAGCAAATCTAATAATTTCTGCATATCGCCGTTTGATAGCTTATCTCCTGCTTTCGGAGAATATTTGCATGATATTGTAGAGCATGTATGCTTTATAATTTTTTCTAAATTATTATTGTAGCCTTTGATAATATATATATCCAAAATATCTTTTATTATTTTTTCAATTTTATTATTTTTAGGTATGTATATAGGTATTTCCTCTATTATAATACTATGTTTTGAATTAGCTTCAAATTTTATTCCTATAGATTCTATTGATTCCTTTGAAGCATTTAAAATATCTATTTCATAATCTCTGTATTCTATTTCGCATGGTATAAGAAGTTTTTCATATTCTATTTTTTCAGATATAAGAGTTTTATATATTCTTTCATAATTGAGCCTTTCATAAGCGGCATGCTGATCTATTATATACATTTCATTTCTGCATTCGGCTATTATGTATGATGAAAATATCTGTCCTATTGCTCTTGTATATTCTCCGAACTCTGTATTGTCATGTATGCTGTAATGATTTTTATATAAATTTATTTCTTCTCTGTCTTTAATATTTTCATAACTGATTATATCTTTTACACTGTATTGATTATTGACATAATTATTATACTTTGATTCATTGTCAGCATTATTTCCGCTTTGAATTGGAAAAGTGTTTGTAATGTCAGTTTCTATATTAACGGCTTCAAAAGTATTTACTGCATTTATATTTTTTACTATTGCATTATAGAGCATTCCAGATATTTCTCTTTCATTTTTTATTCTTACCTCTTTTTTGCTTGGGTGTACATTAACATCTATTTTACTGCCGTCAATATTTATATATAAAAAGAAAAATGGATATCTGTCTTTAGGTATTGTATTTGAGTATGCATTTTTTACGGCATAAGAAATAACTCTGTTTTCTATAGGTCTGTTATTTAAAAATATAAAGTTATTTTTTCTTACGGATTGGCTTATTTTAGAACTTGAAAACAGTCCGTAAATTAATATATCGTCTTTTTTTATTTCGATTTCTATTAAATTTCTGAATATATTTTCATCAGATAAATAGCTTTCAATTCTTTCTTTTATGCTATCAGTTTTAATATATGAAATTACTGTTTTACCATTATTTTTTAATTTCATAGCAATTTTAGGCTGTACTAAAGCTTCCGTATCAAATACTTCTTTTACTAAAAAAAACTCCCTTGAAATATGCTTTAAAAACTTATATCTGGCAGGTATATTGAAGAATAAATTTTTAGCTATAATTTTTGTACCCTGCGGTGCAGCTGCTGGCTTATGTTCTATTATTTTACCCGCTTCCGATATTATTTTTCCGCCGCTATTTTCTTCTATGTTCTTAGAAACTATTTCTAAATTTGTAACATCAGATATTGATGCCAATGCTTCTCCTCTAAAGCCTAAAGTATATATAGAATCCAAATCTTCTATTGAATGTATTTTACTTGTAGCATGATGCATTATGGCAAGAGGCAGTTCTTCAAATCTGATTCCTCTGCCGTTATCTTCTACAATCATAGATTTTATTCCTGCTTCCTCTATATATACTTTTATATTGTCGGCCCCTGAATCGACGGCATTTTCGAGAAGTTCTTTGAGCATAGAAGCGGGTCTTTCTATAACTTCTCCTGCTGCTATGCGGTTTGCGACAGAATCAGGAAGTTTTGTTATTATATTATTCATATAGTGCATTATATATGAATTTAAAAAAAATAACAGATTAGAATAAATAAATTCTAATCTGTTTATTTTATTTTTTATATATTCTTTAATTTAAGACGGAAACGGTATCAGCAATCCTGCTGTTATTATTATACCGACTACTACTAAAACTATTAAAGTATATCCCATTATGTCTTTAGCTCCAAGCTTAGCTATACCAAGTGCAGGAAGAGCCCAGAAAGGCTGTATCATATTTGTCCAGCTGTCTCCGTAAGCTATTGCCATAGCAGCTTTGGCAGGATCAACTCCTATTTTGGCAGCAGCAGGCATCATTATAGGACCTTGAACTGCCCATTGTCCGCCTCCTGACGGAACGAAGAAATTTACTATGCCTCCGCTTAGGAAAGTAAATAATGGGAAGGTAGTTTTAGTTGAAATGTTTACAAACACATTACTTAATTCCATAGCAAGAGAAGTTCCTGTCTGAGCAGATACTCCTGTCATAAGTCCCATAATTCCTGCATAAAGAGGAAACTGCAGTACTATACCTGCGGCTCCTCTTGTTGCTTCCGAAAATGCATTAAGCAAACTTCTAGGTGTTTTATGAAGCAGTATTCCAAGCATTAGGAATATTAGATTTACAATATTCAAATTCAAATCCAATTTTCCTGAAGATACAAAATAATATATTATATATATAAAACCTAAAACAGATAATATTAAGTTTATAACTATGCTGTTTTCTATTTTTTCCGCAGGAGTCATTTTAGCAAAATCTTCTTTTGTAACTTTCTTAACTTCAACTTCCTCAAATAATTTAGGATCTACTGATATAATATCTTCTTCTCTTTTAGGATGCATTAGAGCATTTATTATAGGAAGTACAATAAAAGTTGCCAATACTATAAATAAATTATATCCTGAAAATAAAGTCTGACCTACAGGAACTGCTGCTGATAATGATCCGCCTGTAGCTTTTAAATCTCCTCCTGCCAAAGTTAATGGAATGGATCCTGAAAAACCCGCATGCCATAAAACGAATCCTGAATAAGCGGAAGCTATTAAAAGTCTGTAGTCTATCTTCTGCGTTTTTTTTGCTATTTCCTTAGCATAAATTGCACCGATAACAAGTCCGAATCCCCAGTTTAATATACAAGCTATGTATGAAATTATAGTAACGAATACTATTCCCTGTGTAGGAGTTTTAGGTAAATCTGATAAACTATCCAGTAATTTTCTAAACGGAGGAGCTAAAGCCAAAGTATGACCTGTAACCAGCACCAAAACCATCTGCATACTGAAAGCTAAAAGCGACCAAATACCGCCTCCCCAATGTTTTACGGCAGCAATAAAAGACTGCTTAGTTACAAAAATTACAGCTATAAATACTATGAAAGTTAATATAGCCGCAAAAATATAGGCATCAGGTAAAAACTTCTGCATAACCTGCGTGGAAGCATGGGCTATGCTTTCCAGAAAACCTCTTCTTTTTTTTTCCATAAAAAATACTCCTAATTATAAATTTATTTAGATACTATATATTCATACTTTACAGAACATCTACTTTTTTTAAGTTTTCAGATATAATAAGTTCAGCTTCAGTATTAGCCTGTATATCTTCAACACTGGAAGTAGAAAATATTTCCACCAATTCTATGCCTTTATCGGTAATATTCATAACACCTTTTTCAGTTATAATTTTATTCACTTGATTTTTAGCAGTTAGAGGAAGTGTGCAGTTTTTAAGTATTTTTTTACTTCCTTTAGCGGTATGCTCCATAGCTACTATAACCGCTTTAGAACCTACCACTAAATCCATAGCTCCGCCCATACCCGGAACCATTTTGCCAGGAACCATCCAATTTGCCAAATTGCCTTTTTCATCAACTTCCAAAGCTCCAAGCACGGTAACATTAACATGTCCTCCTCTTATTACAGTGAAGGACATAGAACTGTCAAAAAATACTCCACCGTTTTTTACCGTTACGAATCCCCCTCCTGCATTTGTAATATTAGGATTTTCTTTTCCTTTTTCAGGAGCAGGTCCCATACCAAGCATTCCGTTTTCAGACTGCAGTATAATATTTATATCTTTAGGTATATAATTTGCAACTTCGGTCGGCAAGCCTATACCTAAATTAACAACATCTCCATCTTTTAATTCTTTGGCAACTCTTTTTGCTATAATTTCTCTAATTTTTTCTTTGCTTAATTCTGCCATTTTAATACTCCTTAAAATTATTCAGCCTTAACTATGTAATTTACAAATATAGATGGAACTATTATGTTATTAGGGTCTAAACAGCCATCTACTATTTCCTTTACCTCTGCAATAGTTGTTTTGCATGCCATAGCCATAAGAGGGTTAAAGTTTCTGGTAGTGCCTTTATAAGCTAAATTACCGTATTTATCGGCATAGTCCGCATATATCAACGCCACATCTCCATGTATAGCTTCTTCAAGTATATATTCTTTGCCTTGAACTTTTACTATCTGCTTGTTTTCCTGAACTATAGTGCCAAGTCCTGTAGGAGTCAAAATGCCACCTAATCCTGCTCCTGCAGCTCTTATACATTCAGCCAAACTTCCCTGAGGCATTAATACAACTTCCATTTCCTTATTGTTCATTTGTTTTCCTGTTTCAGGATTTGTTCCTATATGAGAAGCTATAACCTTTGAAATTTGCTTATTAACAACCAATTTTCCGCATCCTCTGTCAGGAAAAGCTGTGTCATTAGATATTAAAGTTAGATTTTTTACACTTTTTGTAGCCAGCATATCTATAATCGAATTAGCCGAACCGCATGCTAAAAAGCCTCCAACCATTACTTTCAAGCCGTCTTTAATAAAACTGCAAGCTTCTTCTTTTGAAATTATTTTAGCCATATTAAAATATCCTTGATTTTTATTTTTTTAGAGTGAAAAACTCTTATTAAAAACATCATGTATCTTGAGCTTTAAGGTGTAAATTTAATTTATTTTGTCAATATTTTAGAAAAGTACTTACATCCATTTGAAATTATTTAATTTTATAGCTTCAATATACCCAATATTACAGATGTATCTAAAAATATTATATTTGTATTTTTTAGTATATACAAAATAATTGTTTTGTCAATAAAAGTATTTATCAAATTTATTTTTAATTATTTTTTAATGATCATAAACATAATAAATATCTGTAATAAAAAATTATTAATTTAATTGAATTTGAAAAAAAAATGTACTATACTGAAGACAACGCACTAATATTGTAAATAAAAATGCGGGAAAATTAATAATTCTTTGGAGATTAAGTATGTCTAGAAAAATAGTAATAGCAAGTGCTTGCCGTACAGCAATAGGCAGCATGGGAGGAGCTTTAAGTACGGTTTCTACTGCCGAATTAGGATCAATAGTTATAAAAGAAGCTTTAAACAGAGCTAAAGTTGCGCCGAATCAGGTTGATATGGTATATATGGGCTGTGTTATACAAGCTTCATTAGGACAGAATGTTGCTCGTCAATGTTCTATAAAAGCAGGATTGCCTGTTGAAGTTCCTGCTATGACAATCAATGTTGTATGCGGCTCAGGTCTTGATGCCGTAAATATGGCTGCTAATATGATAGCTTCAGGAAATGCTGATATAGTTGTTGCAGGCGGTACAGAAAATATGTCTTCAGCACCTTATGCACTTAAAAAAGCCCGCTACGGCTATAGAATGGGTAATGATACTATAATGGATACTATGGTTAATGATGCTCTTTGGGATGCATTTAACAACTATCATATGGGTATAACAGCAGAAAATGTTTGCGATGATTGGAAACTTACAAGAGAAGAGTTAGATGCATTCGCCGCTAATTCTCAGCAGAAAGCTGTTAAAGCTCAGGAAGCAGGCGCTTTCAAGAAAGAGATAGTTCCTGTTACAGTAAAAAATAAAAAAGGCGATATAATTGTAGATAAAGATGAAGGACCTAGAGCAGGTATTACAGCAGAATCTTTAGCTAAATTAAAACCAGCATTCAAGCCAGACGGAGGAAGAGTAACTGCAGGTAATTCTTCAAGCATTAATGACGGAGCAGCTGCTGTAGTAGTAATGAGCGAAGAAAAAGCTAAAGAATTAGGAATTAAGCCTATGGCTACTTGGATTGCGGGCGGTTTGGCCGGCGTTGAGCCTAGAATTATGGGTGTAGGACCAGTTGCGGCAGTTAAAAAATTAATGGCTAAAACAGGATTAAAAATTACAGATTTTGATATTATCGAATCTAACGAAGCTTTTGCTGCTCAGTCAGTTGCTGTCGGCAAAGAATTAGGCATAGATGTAGAAAAACAGCTTAACCCTAACGGAGGTGCTATATCTTTAGGACACCCAGTAGGTGCTTCAGGATGCCGAATTTTAGTTACTTTGCTTCATGAAATGGAAGCTAAAAATGCAAAAAGAGGTCTTGCCACACTTTGCATAGGCGGAGGTATGGGCTGCGCTACTATAGTAGAAAGAGAGTAGTATATACATTAAAAAATAGTGTTATGAGTTTGATTGTTTAATAATGATTTAACTTTTTAATGAGGTTGTTAAATAATATAGCCTTTGTATTTAATACAAAGGCTATAATATATAATTATTGATGATTTTTTATTTTATGATTAAGAATTGATATTTGATATAATTTTTTATAAAATAAATAGTACGAAATAATTGTATTTAACTGTTATCTCAGCTAAGTTTTTATATTTAATTAAGGAGAAATAGATGGAATTCATTAAATATGAAGAGAAGGGCATGATAGGTATTATTACTATCAGCAGAGAAAAAGCTCTTAATGCCTTAAATTCTCAAGTTTTAGATGAAATAGAAAAAACTTTTGATGCTGTAAATCTTGATGCTATAAGATGTTTAATATTAACTGGAGCAGGCGATAAATCTTTTGTTGCAGGTGCTGATATAGCTGAGATGAGCACAATAAATAAATCACAGGGAGAAGCTTTCGGTAAGAAAGGCAATGATGTATTCAGAAAAATAGAAACTTTTCCTATTCCTGTAATAGCGGCTATTAATGGTTTTGCTTTGGGCGGAGGATGTGAAATAGCTATGAGCTGCGATATCCGTATTTGTTCCGATAATGCTATGTTTGGTCAGCCCGAAGTTGGGCTTGGAATTACTCCTGGTTTCGGAGGTACTCAAAGACTTCCTAGAATAGTGGGAGTTGGAATGGCTAAGCAGATGATTTATTCGGCTAAAAATATTAAAGCTGATGAAGCATTAAGAATAGGTCTTGTTAATGCCGTTTATACTCAATCGGAACTTATGGCTCAAGCTGAAAAATTGGCTAATTCTATAGCTTCTGCTGCTCCTATAGCTGTTAGAAATAGTAAAAAGGCTATTAATGACGGATTACAAACTGATATGGATAAGGCTATAGTTATAGAAGAAAAATTATTTGGAAACTGTTTTGAAACAGAAGATCAAAAAGAGGGTATGAAGGCTTTCTTGGAAAAAAGAAAAGTAGAAAAATTTATTAATAAATAATATTTTTAAAACTACAAATAAAAAATTAAGGAGTTAAAAATGAAAGTAGGTGTAATTGGTGCAGGTGCTATGGGTTCAGGTATAGCCCAGTCTTTTGCTCAGACAGAAGGCTATGAAGTTTATTTATGCGATATAAAAGAAGAATTTGCTGCGGGCGGAAAAGATAGAATAGCTAAAGGTTTTGCAGGAAGAGTTTCTAAGGGTAAAATGCAGCAGGCTGATGCCGATAAAATCTTATCTAAAATTTCTACAGGCTTGAAAGAAATTTGTAAAGATGCAGATTTGATTGTTGAAGCTGCTTTTGAGAATTTAGAAGTAAAAAAAACAACTTTCTCAGAGCTGCATAAAATTTGCAAACCTGACTGCATATTTTCTTCCAATACTTCTTCTCTTTCTATTACTGAAATAGGCAATGGAATAGGCAGACCTGTTGTAGGAATGCATTTCTTTAATCCTGTTCCTATTATGAAATTAGTTGAAGTTATTGCAGGCATTAATACTCCTAGAGAAATTGTTGATAAAATTATTAAAATATCTCAGGATATAGGAAAAACTCCTGTAGAAGTTAATGAAACTGCAGGCTTTGTTGTTAATCGTATATTAATTCCTATGATTAATGAAGCTATTGATTTATACTCTATGGGTATTGCTTCTGCAGAAGGTATTGATAATGCTATGAAACTAGGAGCTAATCATCCTATGGGGCCTTTAGCTTTAGGAGATTTAGTAGGACTTGATATAGTTCTTGCAATTATGGAAGTTCTTCAAAAAGAAACTGGAGATCCTAAATACAGACCTAGTGCTTTGCTTAGAAAAATGGTTCGCGGCGGATTATTAGGCCAGAAAACAGGCAAAGGTTTTTACGATTATACTAAAAAATAATATTTATTATTGCATAATATTATAAAGCGAAGATTGTTTTTTTACTTTCTTCGCTTTATAAATTTAAATATATATTAAAAAATAGCAAAAACTTTCCGTATCAATAATTGTAATTAATATTATTTTATTGTATAGTTTATATTGTATTAATGATTTAAGGATAATAATATGAAATATACCGAAATAAATGTTGAAGGTATAGAAAAATTGATGGATATATTCTATGCCAGAATAAGAACACATGAACAATTAGGTCCTATATTTAACGGTGCTGTAGGTATAGATGATGAATCTTGGGAAAGGCATAAAGAAAAAATATCAAAATTTTGGCGCACTATGCTGCTTAATGAAAGACTATATATGGGAAATCCTGTTCAGCCTCATATTAATTTACTGCCTTTTGATATTAAAATGTTTGATATTTGGCTTTCTTTATTTAAAGAATGCCTTAATGAAGTATTTGAAGAAAAAGCTGCTGATAAATATTATGAAGTTGCAGATAATGTAGGAAAAAATTTCAAGGCTGTATTATTTCAGCAATAATATTATAAGCCAAAGTTTTTAATATAAGCCTAATCTCATTATTACTATATAGTTATTATAGTTGTTCCGTAAATAAAAATTATATGAAGCGGCCTTTAAATTTAAATGCCGTATTTTTATATAAATAATATTGTTTTTTATTTTATGATAATGTAATATTTATTAAATTATCATAAAATAATAGGTTTTTAATGTTTAAAGATAGCAATATAACAACTAAAGATTTACTAAAGTCGGTAAGACAGATAGAAATAAAAACTTCTAAAATAGTTAATTCATATTTTGCAGGACAGTATCATTCCGCTTTTAAGGGGCATGGCATAGAGTTTGATGAGGTTAGAAAATATATTATAGGCGATGATGTAAGGGCAATGGATTGGAAGGTAAGCGCCAGATACAATGAACCTTTTATAAAACGCTTTAAAGAGGAGAGGGAGCTTAATGTTGTAATAATTGCCGATTTTTCTGCATCCACAGATTTTGGATTTACTAAGACAAAACATAATCTGATTGTAGAGCTTAGCGCATTGCTTAGTTTTTCAGCTTTGAAGAATAATGATAAAGTAGGTCTTTTGATATTTACAGATACTATGGAAAAGTTTATACCCCTTAATAAGGGCAAAAATCATATACTTAGAATAATAAGAGAACTTATTGAATTTGAACCTAAAAGCGTAAATACAAATGTTGCTAATGCATTAGAATATTTTAATAGAATACAGAAAAGAGAAAGCATTACTTTTTTAATAACAGATGTATGCGCTGAACTTCCTAAAAAAGAAATAGATATTACAAGAAAACGCCATGATTTTATTGTATGCTTAGTTAATGACAGTTTAGAATATCATCTGCCGAATTTTGGCGGTACTTTGGTATTATCAGATTTAGAAAATAATGATTATGTTTATTTTGATATGTCTAATAAGAAGATAAGAGAAGAATATTTTAATGAGCAGAATAAAATTATGGAAGAAAGGCTTGACTTTCTAAAAAGAAATTCTATAGATAAAATTATTCTTGATACTTCAGGCGATTATATTAATGATGTCATGAAGTTCTTTCTTAAAAGAATAAGATAAAATTATGAATATAAAAAATATTATAAATGATTATATAGAAATTATAGTTAAAAATAATGATGTTGATTCTGTTGTTTTATCAGGTTCAAGAACAAGTTTGATTAATGATGACATGTCTGATTATGATATTTATGTTTATTCAAAAGATAGAATTGATTTAGAATCCAGAATAAAATTTGCTGAAAAGTATGCCTCTTGTTATGATATAGGCATCAATTATTTTGAGTATGGAGATGAAATATTATTAAATGACGGCAATATATGTTTGGATTTCATGTATAGAGATTTATTTTCTATAGATAAGGAAATTGAATATGTATGGAGAGACTTTAATGCAAAGATAGGATATACTACAGCTTTTTTATATAATATAAAGCATTCTAATATAATTTATGATAAAAACGGCAGATTTAAGATTTTTCAAGATGAATTAAATAAAGAATACCCTGAAAAATTAAAAAATAATATAATAGAAAAAAATTATAATGTTATGTATGGAAAAAAAACGGCATCTTTTTATGAACAGTTGGAAAAGGCTGTGAAAAGAAACGATATAGTAAGTATTAATCATAGAACGGCATCAGTATTGTCATCATATTTTGATATTTTATTTGCCTTGAATAAAGAGATGCATGCAGGCGAAAAAAAGATTTTAAATTATGTGTTGAGATTATGCAGAGTAATCCCCGATGATTTTGAAAAAGATCTAAAAAATGTTATATTTCATACTATAGATGATATGCATAACGGAAGTATTTTAGAAAAAATAGAAAATCTTATTAAAAAGATAGAAAAAATTATATAGATATTCTGTAATAAAATTTATTAATGATTGTATTTGTTTATTATTGTATTGAAAATAATTTTATGATATAATAGAATAGTAATTAACTTTTTATTATAGGAAAAAATCAATGGATAATCTAGAAGAGCTTCATAGCTTTTTAAAAAACAGCATAGAGAATGCAGATACTCAATCGGAAATAGATGATATAAGAATTAATTACTTAGGACGCAAAGGTAAAATTACGGAACTTTTAAAAGGTTTATCTTCTATAAATGATATTGAAGAGAAAAGGGAGTTGGGTAAAAAGATTAATGAAATAAAAAATTACTGTGAAAGTTCTTTATTAGAAAAAAAGAATATTATATCTGAAAGAGAATTTCTTGCATCTTTAGAAAAAAATAAAATAGATATAACCATGCCGGGCAGAAGACCTAAATCTGCGGGAGTTAATCTGCTTACAAAAGTAGAGGAGGAGATAGTTTCTATTTTAACTGAAATAGGGTTCAGAGTTGCTGAAGGTAATGAAATAGAAGATGAATTTCATAATTTTGAGGCTTTGAATATTCCTTATTATCATCCTTCCAGAGACAGTCATGATTCATTTTTTATATCTAAGAATCATGTTCTTAGAACCCATACATCTGGTATGCAGATAAGAACTATGCTTGAAACTCAGCCTCCTATAGCCGTTGTTTCTCCCGGAAAATGCGCTAGAAGAGATGCTATAGATTCAAAACATTCTCCTGTATTTCATCAAATTGAAGGAATTATGGTTGATACAGGAATAAGTTTTAATGATTTGAAGGGAATATTGGAATTATTCTGTAAAAAAATGTTCGGAGATAAGACCGAGATTCGTTTGCGACCTGATTATTTTCCATTTGTAGAGCCAGGAGCCGATTTAAGCGCTACTTGTGTAATATGCGGAGGAAGCGGATGTAAAACCTGCGGGGGAGAGGGATGGCTTGAACTTATGGGAGCGGGCATGATTCACCCTAATGTATTTAAACATGTAGGATATAATATAAATAAATATACGGGATTTGCTTTCGGTATGGGTATAGAAAGGGTTGCTATGATTAAATATGGAATAACTGATATAAGAATGTTTTATGAAAATGATATAGATTTTTTGAAACAGTGGTGATTATTTTTTGCATAAATATATTTTTTTATAAGTGAATTAAGTTGAGGATATAATAATGAGAGTTCCATTAAGTTGGTTGAAAGAATTTGTTAATTTAGACGGATTTGAAGTTGAAGAGATTGATAGAAAAATAACTTTTGCAGGAAGTGAAATTTCATCTATAGAAACTACAGGAGGAGATATACCAGGCGTCATTATAGGTAAAATAATATCGGTGCATAAACATCCTGATGCAGATAAACTGAGTGTACTGAAGGTTAATGTCGGTGACGGAGATATACTTTCAATAGTATGCGGCGCTTCTAATGTAAAAGAAAATATATATGTGCCTGTTGCTGTGATAGGTGCAAAACTTCCTAACGGGCTTACTATAAAAAAGGCTTCTATACGTGGATTTGAAAGCAGCGGCATGATATGTTCCAGAACAGAATTAGGTTATGATGAAATAGACGGCAGATACGGAATTTGGATATTAGATGAAGATATAGAAAAAGTAAACGCAGACAAAGACAGTATGCTTGGCAGTTCTCTTTCCGCAGTAGTTGGAAGCGTTGATCATATATTTAATGTTGAAATTACAGCCAATAGGGGAGATTTGGTAAGCATAATAGGTTTTGCCAGAGAATGTTCTTTGGTTTTAGAGAGGAGGGTGAGTATACCTTCTGTTAATACTTATGATTCTGCAGGCGGAAATATAGATATAACTGTAGAAAATCAGGAAAGCTGTTATAAATATGTCGGCAGACTTATAAAAGATGTAACTGTGGGACCGTCTCCATATTGGATGCAGAAAAGATTAAAAATGTGCGGAATAAATCCAATTAATAATATAGTTGATATTACAAATTATGTAATGCTTGAATATGGTCAGCCTCTTCATGCTTATGATTTTGATAAAATAAAAGACGGTAAAATTATAGTAAGAAATGCTGTAAAAGGAGAAAAAATTAAACTTCTTGACGGAAGAGATATTGATCTTACAGAAGATGTTTTAGTTATAGCGGACAGCGAAAAGCCAATAGGTGTGGCAGGAGTTATGGGAGGAGACTCTACTAAAATAGAAAATGAAACTAAAAACATATTAATAGAAAGCGCTTATTTTGATCATATAGCCGTAAAAAAATCAACAATAGCAATAAATACTAAAACTGATGCCTCATACAGATTTGAGAGAGAAATAGATCATACTTTAACTCTTGCCGCTTTAAATAGAGCCGTTGATTTGATTATTACTTTAGATAATTCATGTAAAATAGCTTCAAGATCCAAAGAACTTAATGTTAAGCAGTTTGAAGCTAATATAATATTATTTGACTGCGGATTAGTTAAAAAATACTTAGGTCTTAATATGAACAGAATGGAAATATCATCTGTATTTAAAAGATATGGATTTAAAGCTGTGGCATTGGGTGAAAATACTTTAAAAGTGGAAATTCCTTATTACAGGCATGATTTATCTATACCTGAGGATTTGATAGAAGAAATTGCAAGAGTTTACGGATATAATAATATAGCTTCAAATGTGCCTCATATAAAATGCAATCCTATAGACACTGATTATTCTGAAATTAGTTTTGTTAAACACAGAATGGCATCTTACGGGCTTTATGAAACTAAGCAGTATTCTATGGGAGACAGCAGTATATTTAAATCTATAGGAATAGAGGAGGAAAAATTAATAAATGTTGAAAATCCATTAACCAGCGAAATGGATGTTTTAAGACCTACAACTTTGGCTTCTCTTCTTAACAGCGCCGCTTATAATCAAAATCACAGACATAAAAACGGAGCTTTATTTGAAGTCGGTAATATTTTCTATAAAGAGAATGGAGGCTTTAAAGAAGAAAAGCATCTTTCAGCAGTTATGTTCGGTCTTTATCAGGAAAAATTATGGAATAAAGAAGCCAGAGCTTATGATTTTTTTGATATGAGCGGAATTATTGAAGAGCTTTTAATAATAGATTTTAAATGCTCTGATTATAATTTAATACCTAAAGAGCATAAATGGTTTATACCTACTATGTCTGGAGAAATTATAATATTTGGAGAGAAAATCGGTATTATAGGCAGACTTCACCCGAATATTTTAGAAAAATTTGATATAAACGGCGAAGTATATTACTTGGATATTGACATTAGAAAAACTTTAAAGCTTATAAAAGAGAGAGTAAAAAAACAGAAATTAAAAGGTATAGGTAAATACCCAGCTGTATTCAGAGATTTAGCTTTAGTCTGCGATAATAATATAGAGTTTAATAAAGTTATAAAATCTATAAGTAAATTTAACAGTATTATACAAAATGTTGATGTGGTTGATAGATATGTGGGCGAACAGATAGGCAAAGGAAAACAATCCATTGCTATATCTATTACATATTATGATCCTAATAAAACTTTGAGAGAAGATGATATTAATAATATTGAAGCGTCTTTGATTGAGATGCTTAACAGCAGATTTAATATAAGCTTAAGATCCTAATTTAATATGGGAGTTTTTTATAATGGAATATGATGTAATTTCTTGGGAAGATATAAATAAAGCTATTGAAATTATAGCTGAAGAGATAAAAAAATCTGATATTAATTATGAGGTTATTTACGGACTGGCACGCGGCGGCTTGATTCCTGCCGTTATGCTTTCTCATAAACTTAATATTCCTATGGTTCTTAATATGGAAGAAGTTTGGAGATTAAAGGTAAAAAATAAAGCTGTTCTTATAATTGATGATATATCCGATACTGGCGAGACTTTAAGATATTTTTATGATCAGAAGTTTGATATTGCCGCTTTATATGTAAGAGAACATACAAGCAGGATAATACCTAAATACAGATATAAAAATATTAATCATAATGATTGGCTTTTATTTCCTTGGGAAACTAAGTCTTCCAGTAAATAATTTTTTTATTTCTTATTATATATACATTATAAAATGATTGAAAATCCGTAAGTACTCAGTTTAAAATACTGATAATATTGTTAAATGAATTAATAAAAGAAACTTATATAAATAATAAATAAAAATTATGAACAATAATGAAGTAAAAAATTATATATATGAAAAGTTAAAATATATTCCTGATAAGTCTGGAGTATATTTTATGAAAGACGGCAAAGGAACTATAATTTATATAGGTAAAGCAAAATCCTTAAAGAAAAGAGTGTCTTCTTATTTTAATAATTCAAATAAAGATGCAAAAACAACCGCACTTGTTGATCATATAAGAGATATAGATTATATACTTACGGAAAATGAAGTTGAGGCTTTGATATTGGAAGCAGATATGATAAGAAAGCACAGACCTCATTATAATATACTTCTTAAAGATCAGAAATCATTTCCTTTTATAGCGGTAACAAACGAGAATTTTCCAAGAGTTATTAAGGCTAGAAATGTTATTGATAAAGAGAATTCTGAAAAATATAAAAAATATTACGGTCCTTATGTGTCTTCTGAAAAAGCTGATAATATAGTGAAATTTATAATTGATAATTTTAAGATTAGAAGATGCAAATATGATTTTCCATTGAAAAGACCTATAAGACCTTGCCTTTATTATCATATAGGAAAATGCAGTGCTCCTTGCGCCGATTTAATAAGCGAAGAAAATTATAATAAAAATATTGAAGATGCAGCAGATGTGCTTGATGGAAATGCCGATGAGGTTATTTCAAGATTAAAACATAAAATGTATGAATATGCCGAAAAACTTGAATTTGAAGCCGCTAAAGATTTGAGAGATAAAATTGATTTGCTTAAATATATAACTGTGGAGCAGAGTATATATATTCCAGAGAGTGACGACATTGATATAATAGGAGCTTACGGGGAAAACGGCAATTATATTATTATTATTATGTCGGTTAAAGGCGGAAAGCTTACAGACAGAAAAACTTTCAGTATGCATTCTCCCAATAATGATGAATACTATGAAAATACAGGAATATCAAAATATTCCGAAGTGCTTTCCGCTTTTTTTACACAATACTATACTCATGCAAATTTGATTCCTGCAGCCGTATCTACGGATTTTCCTCTTATAGATATTGATATTATAAAAGATTATTTAAAGCGTATTTGCAAAAGAGATGTTGATATAAGGCTTGATAAAAGCGGAAAAGGATTAATATATATAGCGAATGAAAATGCAAAGCATCTATTTAAAGAGAAAGCGCTTATCAGAGAAATTCCTCTTGGTATAGCAAGACTTCAGGAAATATTTAAATTAAAAAAATCTCCGACTGTAATAGAATCTTTTGATATAGCTCATATTCAGGGAAGCTATACTATGGCTGGTATGGTGCGCTTTGTTAATGGAGTTTCCGACAATAAGAATTACAGAATATTTAATATAAAAACAGTTGAAGGTATAGATGACTTTGCTTCTATAAAAGAGGCTGTATATAGAAGATATAAAAGACTTAGAGATGAAAATTTAACTTTTCCCGATTTGATACTTATAGACGGCGGCAAGGGGCAGCTTAATTCGGCAGTAGAGGCATTGAAGGAACTTGATATAAAAGGTCAGCCTATAATGGCGCTTGCTAAGAAGTTTGAGGAAATATATCTTCCCAACAGAAACGAACCTGTAAGATTAAGCGATAATGAGCCTGCAAGACTTTTTTTGCAAAAGGTGAGAGATGAAACGCATAGATGGGTTAATACAAGTCATAGAAAAAAGAGAAGCAGAGAGATGATTAAAAGCGAACTTGAAGGCATAGAAGGTCTTGGGAAAAAAACTATAGAAAAATTATATGCGCATTTTATAAATATAGATAATATTAAAAATGCATCATTTGAAAATATCAGAAATATACCTGGTATCAGCTATAAGGCTGCAAATAATATTTATGATCATTTTCATAAATAATAATAAAGTTATTTTAATATTTATTACAGCTTTATAGATGCAGACAGCATTAATTATAAAATGAAATATTTAAATGTATTACATAATATAAAAATAAAAAAACTTTAGTTTATAATACAGCAAATTATATTATAATGCAGATTATATCCTGCAGTATAAACCTCTCCCATTATGGCTTTTTAATTAATATATTAATATATATATTGAAACTACAAAATAATATATCGGCATTGATAAAATGATTTTTTATAATATAATAAACATTAAAAAATAATTGCAAAATAACTTATAAGGTAATAATAAAAATGGATCAATTTATAGATGTGGTAAGTTTTGAGATAGAGGCGGGACATGGAGGTGCAGGAAGCGTTAGTTTCAGAAGAGAGGCTCATGTACCTATGGGAGGACCTGACGGAGGAAACGGAGGAAACGGAGGAGATGTTATTGTAAAGGCAGATGCTAGGATAAATAGTTTCGGAAAGATAAAAAGCAGAAAGAGATTCAAAGCTGAAGACGGAGAGCAGGGAAAGTCCAGACTTAGTGACGGTAAAAAAGGAGATGATATTGTTATAAGGGTACCTGCAGGCACAGTAATTTATGATGAGGATAACGGCAGTATATTGGCTGATTTGCTTGAAGACGGACAAAGCTATACTGCAGCCAGAGGAGGCATAGGAGGAAAAGGAAATAAATTTTATGCCACAGCTACGAATCAGGCGCCCGATTATGCTCAGCATGGTTTATGCGGAGAAAAACTGAATATAAGGCTTGAAGTAAAATTAATAGCCGATATCGGTTTTGTAGGCATGCCTAATGCAGGCAAATCCAGTCTGCTTGCCAGACTCACGCGGGCCAATCCTAAAATAGCTTCATATCCTTTTACAACACTTACCCCTAATTTGGGAGTATGTTATTTGGATTATGAGAGAAGTTTTGTTATTGCCGATATACCAGGTATTATTGAAGGAGCAAGCGGGGGAGCGGGACTCGGGCTTACTTTTTTAAGGCATATTGAAAGAACGGGAGCTTTATGCTTTGTTATAGATTTGACCGATGAAGATGTTTTAGATACTTATAAAAAATTAAGAAATGAATTAAAGCAGTATAGTAGTAAATTAATAAAGAAAAAGTCTGTTATAGTATTAAATAAAACAGATATGCTTGAAGAACATGAGATAAAAGAAAAAATAAAGTCTATAGAAAATACTGTAAAAAAAGAGTATAAAAATAATAAAGATGCATATTATGAAGAGCCTGAAATATTTGCTTTGTCAGTATTCAGTTTGGAAGGTAAGACTCTTGATAATCTTATAAATGCATTTTATAAGGCAAATGAGAATAGATATTATAATACCGAAAAACAAATAAAAGAGCCTCTTCTTATTAATAAAGATAAATCAAAACTTAAAACTAAAAGAGTGTTTGGTCCTGTTGTATCAAAAAGACTTGGCAGATCTTTGGGAATAGATGTCATACCGCATAAAACATGCAGCTATAACTGCATATATTGTCAGCTTGGCTATGAAGATAATACAAAAACAGTTTCATCTAATTATTATTCTGCTGATGAGATAATATATGAATTGAAAGAGGCTTTGCTCAATAATAAAAATATTGATTATATAACATTTGCAGGTTCAGGAGAGCCCACTTTATATAAGGATTTAAAAAAACTTATTTATGAAATAAAATGTATAACGGATATTCCAGTATGCATTATAACTAACGGATCATTGCTTTATAAACAGGAAATGCGTTCCGATTTGCTTATGGCTGATTTAGTAATACCGTCTCTTGATGCGGGCAATATTGATACTTTTAAATTGATTGACAGACCCGATAAGGAAATAGATTTTGATAAAATGGTTAACGGGCTTATAGAGTTCAGACGCATATTTAAAGGCGAGTATTGGCTTGAAGTATTTTTACTTAAAGGCGTTAATGACGGAGAAGAGGAGCTTGACGATATAATAAAAATAGTGAACCGTATAAAACCCGATAAAGTTCAGCTTGTTACTGCAACCAGAAGAACAGCCGATAAAAAAGCTGTTGCATTGAATAATGAAGAATTAGAAATAATAAAAAAATACTTTAATAAGTATTGCAGTATTGAAATAGATATTCCGAATATTTCAGAAAATACTAAAGGAAATACAAAAGAAATTACTGAAGATGATATAATAAATTTCTTAATAAGGCAGCCTGATACAGCTTATATGATAGCAATAAGTTTTAATGAAGATGAAAAGAAAGTGAGCAGATTATTAAAAAAATTATCAGAAAGCGGAAAAGTGAGAGAAGAAATAGTTAATGGCTCCGTATCTTATGCAGCTAATGTTTAATATTATTTTTTATTAAAATTATATTTTGACAAAAAGACTTATTTTAATTATAATTTAAATACAGCAAAGAGTAATATGTTATTTGTATTAATAAAATATATGCATTTTATTAATGCTTTCATATTAAATAAAATATTATATATTTAATAATAAAACAGTACTCTTTTAGTATTGATGAAATATAAAACTTTAATAATAGGAATAAAAATATTATGTCAAATAATACTGCCGTGCTTTATAAAAGTAAATATGGAGCCACAAGAACTTATGCTAAATGGATAGCGGATAAGCTTCATGGAGATCTATATAATATTGACAATGTGACTATTGGTAATTTAAATAATTATGATTTTATTGTATTTGCAGGGGCACTGTATGCAGGAAAACTGTCTTGCGCTAAAGCAATAAAAAGGTTTTATAATAAATTAAAAGAAGGTAAGCATTTATACTGCGTTATTGTTGGTATTGGAAATCCTGATAATAAAGAGCCTTTCAATATAGCGGTTAATCAAAATTTTAATCCCTATATAAAAGAAAATATGAACTTTTATTTTTTAAGGGGCTGTATTGATTTTGATAAATTAAAACTTCATCATGCTTTGATGATGCTTATGCTTAGAAGAATAATATCAATAAAAACTGTAAAAACGGAAGATGAAAAACTTTTATTAGAAAATTACGGTAAAAAAATAGATTTTATAAAAAAAACTTCTATTGAAGAAATAGTTTCTGATATAAAAAATAAAAATAAAGAATTTCAAAATAAATAATATATATATAAGTTTATAAAAAATAAATTATATTTTTAATATTTATATGCATATTATTTATATTGCTTTTTATAAAATTATAATAATATGCATATTAAGTTTTTTACAGTTCATCTACATTTATTTCGGCAACCGAATTTAAAATATAATTAGGTCTGTATGGGAATTCTTTTATCATTTCTCTTGTAGTAACTCCTGAAAGCACAAGACATGTCTTCATACCTGCGCCAAGTCCTCCCAATATGTCGGTATCCATTCTATCGCCTACCATCACTGTTTCTTCGCTATGAGCATTTATTTGATTTTTTGCTATAGACATCATAATAGGATTAGGCTTGCCTACTATATACGGTTTTCTTCCTGTTGCGGTTTCTATGGCAGACAGTATAGGTCCTACAGCAGGTATTAATTCTCCGTTTGGGGCAGGATCCACTATATCAGGATTGCATCCTATAAACTTGGCTCCTTTGTTTATAAGATGAACTGCTTTATTAAGCATATCAAAATTAAAAGCATTTGTTTTTCCAACCACAACATAGTCAGGGTTAATATCATTTATACTGTATCCCACATTATAAAGCTCGCTTACAAGTCCTCCAGTTCCTATAACATAAGCTGTTCCGTTTGCAAGCTGTCTTTTAAGAAATATGGCAGTAGCCTGAGCCGCCGTAAAAAAATGTTTTTCTTCCAAACCGTTTATGCCTAATGATTCTAATTTTCTTTTTAAGTCTATAGGAGTTTGTTCGGCATTATTAGTTAAAAATATAAAAGGTATATTTTTATATAATAACATTCTTATAAAATCTTCCGCCCCTTCTATCAAATTATTGCCTCTATATATAACTCCGTCCATATCAGATATTATACTAATCATTGATTTTCCTCTCTTAAATTTATTTTAAATTGTAGATATTTAAATAATAAAGTAAATGCATACAATTTTTATTTTAACACATAAATTGTATAAATATAAAATAAAAAGTCAATGATAATTTTATATTTTATTTGTATAAAATTATGATGCTTGTAAAAAAAGATATTTTATATATAATAACAGCAGTAAAAATATTTTTGCAGGAATGGATTATGGGGGTATTATGTTCAAAAAAATATTTTATTTTTTATTTTTTATATTGATTTTTTTCAGCTGTCATAAAACTTCGGAAAATTCTTCAGGTAATCTGAACACTAATTATATAAATTATAATGATATGGAAAAACAAAATTCATTCTTTGATATGAAATATGTTTATAAAGCTGTTAGAACTGATAAATCTAATTTCAGCAATGCCTTGATGAGCTATTATCAGGATTCATATTACAGTAATATTATAAATAGAAATAAAGAATTTCTTAATAAAAAAATTGTGGGCGATAATGACATAAAAAAATATGCTGTGGATTTTATATCCAACACATATCATAACGGATATTCAGATAATTTGTCTTTAACTGATTTGTATAACGGCGATTTCAGTTCATATTACGCATCCGAATATAATTATGTAGAGCAGAACTTAGCTTTAAAAAAGGCTAGAGACTTACTTTTAAGCCTTAAAAATAAGGATGCTGAAGTTTATTTAGCTTTATTTTTATCTCATATTGCATGCGACTCGCTTTATTATTTTTATGATATGCAGAATTATTTAAAAGAGTGGGAAAAATTTAATTCTACAAATATAAGCATTATGATAGGAATTATAGGCGAAGGCAATAATATAAATAATGTTTATTCAAATAAGATGAGATTAATAAATTATATAATTGATGCGCCTAAAGATTTAACTGCTGAAAAGTTAATTGCCGATGCCTATGAAAATAATTTTTTAAAAGATATATCAAAAAATACTGGTTATTTGGATATTTATAATGAAAATAATTATAATCTGTCTTCTATAAGATATGAAAGTGCAGCTCAGATATATTATTTTGCCGTCATAAAAGATATAGTAAATACTAATATAATGAATAAATATATGGAAACTTATGCTGATAGGGCTTTGAGTAAAGACAGACTTCATTCTGATGTTTATTATGAAAATTTTTATTCTCTTGAAAATGCATATTCTGATGAAAAATATGATGAGTTTTCAGATATGTATTTTTTAGAGTTTAATAAAAACACATTTGTTTATTCTGTATTTCAAAATAAGCTTAAAGATGTTTATTATTTTAATCCTCTGTTTATAGGAAATACTAAATATGCAAGTTATGAAATAGATGAGACATTTAATTTTTATCTCGGAGATGATTCAAAATTGAGCGCTTCTGAAATTAAGGGTATTAAAACTTCGGATTTGAAAAATGTAGCTGAGGATTCCAAGTTTATATCGGACGGGAAGTTTTTAAGAGATGAATATTTAAAATATTTGAATGAAATATTATCTTTTCCTATATATAATCCTGAGTTTTTCTTATGCGACATAAATAATGATGGAATCAAAGAAATAATGATTAAAGGCAGCTATAAATATTCAGTGAAAAAAGGAGAAACGGCATCATATACTTTGCTTTTGAAAGATAATTTGGAAATAAATTTAGAAAGTACTATAGGAAAATCTATAAACGGAAGCGGGGGTCAGGGATTGAATGATTTTCAGATAATATATGAAGAAGAAGGTAAAAATAAAATACTTCTTATAGATTATTCTGCAAATACCGCTTGGGATATATTTTCGTATAATCAGGTAGTTAATGTTGATCAGTTTACATATAAATCTTATTCTTTTAAGCCTGTATTATTATGGAAAGGAAATATAAAAAACGGACTTCCCGAAGGAGCTTTAAAAACAGATGCAGGTTTTGATATGTATAAAGCGGAAAGCGATTCCGATAAAGCTATAATATCTGATAAAACCTTAAGAATAGCGGATAAATTATTAGCTTACAATTATAATGTGCAGCGAGAAAAATTAAATGAAGATGGTAAAGAAAAACTTTTGGAAAATAAGCGTTTTGAAATAAAAACTATTCAGGATATGCATGGAGATATATCTCAAATAGAAAATGAAATGCTTAATATATTAGGTACAAATAGTTAATGTCGGATAATATAAAAATCTCCTCTGATAAAAACATAATTAGGAGTTTTAATATTATTATAGGCATTAGTTTTATATTGCTCACTTCAGCTTTATATATTACTTATATATTAAATATTAATATTCCTGCATTAAATTCAGATTTATCTGAATTAGAAAATATTATCAGCAAAAGAATTGTTTTTTATATAAGAATATATTTATCTTTTTTTATTCCTCTGACATTTTTTATATTTACTTTTCTCTTTACGCTTAATCCGATAAATGTTAAATCTTTATTAATATCTTTTATATTTATTTTTTTAACCGCATTTTATTTGTACAGGCTTCCATATAATTTACTTATTAATCCTTTTGAAAATACAAATATATTATTAAAATTAATAGTTCATATTATATCTGCTTATATTATTATTATTTTTAATACAGGAATGTCCTATATGAAATATGATTTAAGAAATACCAATCATTTATATAATTTTTATACTATGATAGCCGATATGGTAATATGGAGTTTTTTAATATTTTTTATAATTTTTATTATATTTGCCTTTATATCGTATGTATTTTATTTTAGATCTGAATTTCATATCAAAAGGATTGCAAATTTTTTAATAAAAAATAATTTTAGGAACTTAAAGATAATTTTATGCTTATTTGCAGTATTAAAAGTCTCTGTAATATATTTTTCTTATGTGCTATACAGTAAAATGATTAATACAAGATTATCCGTAATTGTTTCAAGAACAGTTTCTTTATTATTCTGCTTAATATCTGTTTTTATTATGATATTAAGTTTTAAATATAGTATATTTAACAATCATTATAATATAAAATTTTTATTATATTTTTTGTTTATGACGCTATTTATATTTAATATGTTTTTATTTAGAATAGATATTAAACATAATTATATTGAATATTATATATATATTTTTTCAAATATAATAGGAGCTGTATTTTCCATATTTTTGATTTATATCGGCTTCAATAGAATTGCTTATTTTTTTATTTTAAATATTATTATAGCTGTAAATTTTATTTATAATGTATGCGTATCTCTTTTTAAAAGTAATATAAAGTTCATATTTGCATATAATTATATATATATAATATTCTTTGCTGTATTGCTGTTTTATTGACCTAATGTTACATATAGTATATAATATTTATGATATTTAAGTGGTAAGTGAGCTTTTGATAACTTTAGTTGAGGGCGGTTCTGTGTTTGTAAAATGACGGTGCTTATTTTAAATATTACAATTAATTTTAATAAAAATTATTAGGAGGTTTTTAAATGAAAAAACTTGTTGTATTATTAAGCATATTTTTTTCATTCAATGTTGTGTACTGTGCAGATTTTGTTGCAGGTGTTGTTGGGCGTTTCGGCGCAAGTAGTGCTACTACGGATAAAGGTAAAATATTTAATACAGATTTCAGAGATTTTGATGTTTCTGTTTCTTTTCAGCCTGGTGTATTCTGGGGGCATAATGATTTATTGTCAACAGCTTTTTTATTTGATATAGGGTTTAATGATGATAAATACGAAATAAGGCATAATATTGACGGAAAAAGAGTTTTAGAAAATTTTAATTTTAAAAGCTTATCTGTAGGTTTATTTCCAAGACTTAATGTCGGATTTATTTCCATAGGATTGGGAGGAGGTATCAAATTGCCTTTAAATTTAAAATATTCTAGAGAAGGCAATAAACATTCTTATGATTTCGGTGATATAAGAGACTCTTTTAAAACAATTTATATACCTTATGTTAAAGCATCCGCAGATTTTTTAATAAAAAATAATAAAAGGATGATTACATTGGGAGTGTATGCTAATTATGATTTTCCTATGGATATAGATAAAAACGGACTTTTGAAAGATGTTTCTATTACTAAGGGTTCTTTGGCGTCTTTTGATATAGGCTTTCAGATAGGTATGTATTTTATCAACTGATATTAATTTTTTTGTAAGGAAAAAAAGAAAGGGCTTTATTTTTAAGCTCTTTTATTATGTCTTAAATCAAACCGAATTTATATATTGTTCTGTGATTATATTCTCTGTCAGGATAAAGTATAATGCTTGGAAAATGATTAAAGTTTAGAGAGCATGATAAATACTGAGCCTCTAAGCAAAACGCTTCATGTTTATTCAATATCTGATTTCTTACTTTGCAGTTATTAAGAGAATTAGCAGTATAAAATAGTATGGAAGGCATAGTGGTAAATACTTCCAAACTAATAGATGTTTTTTCGGATATTACTTTAACTCTTTGCTTGTTTATGTCATTATCATCAAATATAAAGCATGTGTCGCATCCTTCTTTGGCTTTTATTATTTCATCTATTTTTTTTGATTTAGTAAAATCATAAGGCGTATTTTTAGTTTTTAGTATTTCTCCTGAAGTTATTTCGTTTTCATCATCTGCAAGATAGTATTCGGCGTTTATATATATTTCATGATCATTTATTTTTCCTCCTCCATTTAAATTAAAGTATGAATGATTCATAATATTTAAAGGAGTCGGTTTATCTGTTGTGGCAATATAGTCTATTATTATTTCATTTTCATTTGTCATAGTATATTTTACCATAAGATTTAAATTGCCGGGATATCCTTCCTCTTTATCTTTTGAAACATAGGAAAATAATACTTCATTATCTTTTTTTTGATTTGAATTATATATTACATAAGAAAGTCCGTTTATTCCGCCATGCGTATGGTCTGGATATTTGTTAGGAGTTATATTATATTCTCTGTCATCTATTTTAAATTTAGCACCTATAGTTCGTCCTGCAGTCCTTCCAACGGTAGCGCCCATATGTCCGTTTTTGACTTTATTGCTGTAAAACTCTATATCATCTGAACCAAATGCCGTTTCTATTTCATTTCCGTTTTTATCTTTAAAAAATATACCCGTTATACTGGCGCCAACTTCCGCAAGTTTTACCTTTAATCCGTTATCATTTTCCAATGTATAAAGATATGAATTTTTTCCAAAGTCTTCTCTTTTTGATTTGAACATACTAATATCCTTATAATTATTTTTATATATTATATATAATTTTTATTTGTTTGAGTATGATTATTTAGAAATTATCTGCACATAAACTTTTCTGTTTCTTGAACCGTCAAATTCAAAAAAATAAATATTCTGCCAAGTTCCTAACACTATTTTATAGTTTTCTATTATCACAGTTAAGCTAGGAGCAATAAGGGAAGACAGAACATGGGCTTGAGAATTTCCTTCTCTATGCTCATAATTATCATGCTGAGGCACCAATTTATTAAAAGCATTCTTCATATCAAAAACCACGTCTGGGTCAGCATTTTCATTTATTCCTACAGCGGCTGTAGTATGAGGTACAAATATTAGGGCAATTCCATTTTCTGTATTTTCTTCATCAACGCATTTTTGAACTTCGTTTGTGATATCCTCTATATCAAATCTTGCTTTAGTTTTTACATTTATGGTATGCATTATTATATCCTTTTATTTTTATATTAAATTATAACAATATGTTTGTCAACTTTGCTCTATTTATTATAATAAAAATATTTTTTACATATAGAAGTTTAATTGTTTTATAATAATAGATGAATATAAAACATAGAACTATTGAAAAACTTACTTTAAAACATTATACTAATGATGTAATATTAAATTATGAGGTTATAGATGAAATATTTTAATTTTGATAAGGATTTTCTGCATACTATATTGGAGGAAGCTTTAAAAAACGGAGGCGAGTATGCAGATTTATTTTTTGAAGATACAAAAGTTAATTCATTATCCTATTTAGATTCTAAAGTTGATGATATGAGTCTAGGCAATAATTACGGAGTTGGTTTAAGGGTTATAGTTAATAAAAAAACAATATATTTATATACTAATGATACAGGCAATGACAGTCTTATAAATTTAGCAAAAAGTGTCTCCTCTATTGTAAATGATAAAAGGCATATAGTTAAAGATTTTATTCAGTCAAATGAAAAAGATAATCATCGGCCGCATATAAATCCTTTTGACATTAACTTTGATGAAAAAATACAAACGCTTTCATATTTGGATAAAACAGCAAGAGGCGTATCTGATAAAATAAAGCAGGTTAATCTGAGATACAGCGAAAAGCGCAGGAATATTTTAGTATGCGCAAGCAATGGAATATTAAAAGAAGATTCTCAGACTTATGTCAGACTTGTTATGGTGTCAATGGCTTCTGACGGAATTAATACACAGACATCGGGCAGAACTAAGGGGGCTTTGGACGGATATCAGGTTATAAGAGATTTAAACTTAAAAGAGATGGCCTTATCAGCCGCCGATTCGGCAATAAGAATGCTTAATTCTAAATATCCTAAATCAGGTAAATATCCTGTTGTTATAGATAATGCATTCGGAGGCGTGATATTCCATGAAGCCTGCGGACATGCTTTAGAAGCCACAACCGTTGCGGATAATGCAAGCGTATTTTGCAATAAATTAGGCGAAAAAATAGCTTCGGATACAGTTACAGCCATTGATGACGGTACTATAAAAAATGCTTGGGGAAGCTATAATATTGATGATGAGGGAAATGATGCACAGAGAACGGTATTAATAGAGAATGGTATATTAAAAAGCTATTTGGTTGATGAACTTGGAGCTATAAAGATGAATCATAAAGTTACAGGAAGCGCCAGAAGAGAAAGTTATAAATATCCTCCTACCTCAAGAATGAGAAATACATTTATAGATAATGGAAATTCAAGTTTTGAAGATTTGATTTCGGGTATAGAATACGGGCTTTATGCCAAAAAAATGGGCGGCGGTTCTGTGGATCCTGCCACAACAGATTATAATTTTTCTGTTTCGGAAGGATATTTAATAGAAAACGGTAAAATTACAGAACCTGTAAGAGGCGCCACACTTATAGGACGCGGTTATGAAACTCTTATGAATATTGATGCCGTATCATCAAACTTGGAATTGGCTGACGGTATTTGCGGAAGTATTTCAGGGTCTGTGCCTACTACGGTTGGGCAGCCTTCCATAAGGGTAAAAGAATTAACGGTCGGAGGAAGATAGTGAATAGTTTTGTAAGTAGAATTAAAGAGATATATAATGTTGTCAAAAATAAAGCTAAAGATATTGATGAAATAGAAGTATATATGTCTGAAAGCGGAGAAGAATGCTTCAGTGTGAGAGAAAGGGATTTGGATATGTATACATTTGCAGAATCGGGAGGTATAGGCTTAAGACTTATAAAAGATGGAAAGGTTGGAATAAGTTTTACTGAAAAAATTGATTCAGATATCAGCGGCGTCAATATAGAAAATCTTATTAAGAATGCAGAAATATCTTTGTCTTATGCAGAATCCGAACGGGATTATAATGTTTTAATAGAAGAAGATGATGAAAAAACTTATGATATGACAAATAATGATATTGAAGGCTTATCTAATGATGAATTGAAAAAAATATCATTATCCATAGAAGATAAATTATACTCTCTTGACAAAAGAATAGTCAATATACCTTCCGCAGGTTTGGAAAAGTATAATTTTATAAAATGCATAATAAACAGCAATGGAATATGCAAAGCTGAGAAGCAAAACAGCATAGCATATTATGCCGAAGTAATAGCAAAAGACTCAGATTCCACAAAAACTTTTTATGACGCTTATTATTCAAGAAATGCTGTATTTGATATAAACTCTTTTACAAAAAATATAGCCGATAATGTTATAAATAAACTCGGCGCAAAAAACATAGAAAGCGGAAAATATAAAACTGTATTTACCAGCGAAGCTATGAGAACCATTATAGGTGCTTATTTATCTTTATTCTCATCGGAAGCCGTACAAAAAAAGATGTCTCTGTTTGATGGTAAGTTAAATAAAAAAGTGGCAAGCAGTATTATAAATATAAAAGATATTCCAATATTTGATAATGGACTTGCAAATACTAATTTTGATGGTGAAGGCTCTTCAACAAAGGAGCTAAGTATTATAACGGACGGAATACTGAATAGTTATTTATATAATAATTATACTGCAAGAAAGGAGAATAGAAAAACAACATCGCATGCTTCAAGAGGATTTAAAACTTCTATAGGCATATCATGTCATAATTTTATTTTAGAAAACGGAAATAATAAGAGGGAGGATTTAATTTCTCAGATAGATAACGGAGTTTTAGTAAACTCTTTAACGGGTGTTCATTCGGGAGTTAATGTATTAAGCGGCGATTTTTCCCTACAGGCTGAGGGAATAAAAATAGAAAAAGGAAAATTATCATATACTGCAAATCCGTTTGTAGTTTCGGGCAATATATTGGACTTTTTAAATAATATAGAAATACTGGCAGACGATACTGATTATCATCATTCGTCTATATATGCTCCAAGCGCTTTAATTAGGGATATTTCGTTTGCTTCATAAATTAATTTTTATGCTGTTTTTTCAGTATTGAAGTTTTTTTTATTTTTATTATACTTTATAAAATGAATAGAACCAGTCAGTTTTTTGATAAAATTCTGCAGAACTTCAATAAAGTTTCTGATGATGAAAAAAAGAATATGTTTCAAAGATTATGCACTCTTTTATATTCTCAGAATGCTATTATAGAAAATCTTGAAGAGGGCATAATAGCAATAGATAATAAAGACATTATACAGGGAATAAATAAAAAGGCATGTTTTTTATTTTCAATACCTAGAAATTGCGAAGGAAAGCCTATATTAAAATATATTAATTCCAGCGATATATTAAATACAGTATCAGAGCTTATCAATAACAATAACAGAAAAACTAAGCTCCTGAAAGACAATGATAATGAAAGAATACTTCAAGTAAATATACTTCCGATAGGCGACAGCGGAAGAATTATAGGCACGCTTATAAAGGCATCGGATATAACTAAAACTTATGAAAGCGCTCAGAAACTTAAAAGAGCCGAACAGTTGGCTTCTCTTACAACTCTTGTCGCAGGTGTTGCTCATGAAATAAAAAACCCTCTCGGATCTATTTCAATATATGTCCAGCTTATAGATAAAATCATAAAAAAAAATATTGATAATGACTGCCAATGCTATAAAGATTTTAAAGAATATTCTGATATTATAAAAGAAGAGATAGGAAGGCTGGAAGAGACTATCAATTCATTTTTGTTTTCGGTACGCAAGCTGGAACTTAATATCGAAGATGTTAATATTAATGAGCTTATACTTTCTACAGTATCATTTTTAAAATATGAAATAGAAAAAAATAATATCAATATAGATATAAAATTTGACAGGGATAATTTAATATTGAAATTAGATGAGAAGTATATAAAACAGTCGCTTATTAATATAATACAAAATGCAATAGATGCTATGAGCTATAATAAAAATAATAGGAAAAAAGAGATTTATATAAAATTAAAAACTATGGATAATTATGCAGTTATAAGCATAAAGGATACGGGTATCGGAGTTAAGGAAGAAGCTTTTAATAAAATATTTGAGCCTTATTATACTACAAAAAGACATGGAACAGGATTAGGACTTACAAATGTTGTCCGTATAATAGAAGCACATAATGGAAATATTAAAATAGAAAGCAGATACGGAAAGGGAAGCAATTTTATAATCAAGCTTCCTTTAAAAGAAGAGAATCAAAAATTTTTAAATACGGATTTATAAATTATGCCTAAAATATTAGTAATAGACGATGAAAAAAATATAAGAGACGGTATTAAAAAGTCATTGGAGTTTGAAGGTTATGAAGTTGCAGTTTCAGAAAACGGAGATAAGGGTATAGAAATAGTTTATAAAGGGGGAATAGATTTAGTTATAACGGATTTAAAAATGCCTGAAAAGACAGGAGAAGAATTTTTAAAAGATGTTTTAGATTTTGACAGACATATACCTGTTATAATATTAACTGGACATGGCAATGTTGAAACTGCTGTTGAGATGATGAGGCTTGGAGCTTATGATTTTATGACAAAGCCTTTTAATCTTGATAAAATGCTTCTTATAATAGCGAGGGCTTTAGAGAGCAGAAATATAAAAAAGACAAAAGAAACATTAGAAAAAAGAGTTGATTATAATGAAAGCTTTTACGGTATGATAGGTCATAGTCCGAAAATGCTTAAAGTCTATGAGGCGGTAAAGCAGGTTGCAAGAACTAAAGTTACGGTTCTTATAGAAGGTGAAAGTGGTACTGGAAAGGAATTGGTGGCTAATGCCATACATCAGATATCGGATAGATCTAAACAGCCTTATATAACGGTTAACTGTGCGGCTCTTTCAGAGGGTGTTTTGGAAAGCGAATTGTTCGGACATGAAAAAGGTTCTTTTACTGGAGCTATTGATAAAAAGATAGGAAGATTTGAAGCCGCAAATAAAGGCACAATATTTTTAGATGAAATAGGAGAAATAAATCAGTCCGTTCAGGTAAAGCTTTTAAGAGTTCTTGAGGAGAGAGTTATTGAAAGAGTAGGGTCAAATAACCCGATAGATGTAGATATAAGAGTTATTGCTGCTACAAATAAGAAATTATCTGAAGAGATAAAAGAAGGAAAGTTCAGAGAGGATTTGTATTACAGACTTAATGTTATAAAAATAGAAATGCCTCCTCTCAGAGACAGAAGAGAGGATATACCGATTTTAATAGATAATTTTATAAGAGAGTTTTCTAATGTTCACTCTATAGAAATAAAATCTGTTGATAAAAAAGTGTATAAAATATTATCATCATTGAAATGGGAAGGAAATGTAAGAGAATTAAGAAATACTATAGAAACTATGGTTGTTATGTGTAAGGACGGCAATATTGATGAAAGCAATATACCAGATTGGGCATTAAAAAATACCGTTAATTACGGATTTAAAGTTGATGGGAATGTTTCTTTGGAAGAACTTGAGAGAATGTATATTAATTATCTTCTTAGCCATAATAATTTTAATAAGGCTCAAGTTGCTAAAATCTTGGGTATTGAGAGGGCTACATTATACAGAAAACTGAAGGAAGATACTAAAGAATAAATTTCAATACTGCTGCAGAGTTTTAATAAATATATAAGTATTATATAAATAATAAAAGTAAAATAATAGTTTGCTCAATATATAATTTCTTATTTTACTGCAGTCATAATTATATCGCCTGCGGATACATCTCTGAAATCAGTTTTATCTAATGATTTTAATTCTGAAAAATTAGGTATTATGATAGGCGAAGTAATATCATATTCTTTTTCTACTTCTGATTTTTCAAATTCTATTAATAAAGTGCCTGCTTTAACTTTATCGCCTTCTTTTACATGAGCTTTGAAATACTTACCGCCTAATTTAACTGTATCCATTCCAATATGTATAAGTATTTCAACGCCTTTAGATGATAAGCCTATTGCATGATTACTGTCAACCATTGTGATAACTTCTCCGTCAACAGGCGAATATACTTTGCCTTCAGAAGGTATTACAGCCATTCCGTCACCTAATGCTTTGCTTGAAAATGCCTCATCTTTAACTTCCGTAACATCAATTAATTTGCCCTTTATAGGACTTTTTATTTCTATTTTTTTAGAGAATAATCCCATATAATGCCTCCTAATTTTTTATAATTTTATCATAAATATTTTTGAAAGTAAATAACTTTATTTGAAAAAATTATGTATAACTAATTTAATATGGTTAATACTTGATAATATCAAAAATAAGTATTATACTAATAATAGGTAACAAATTGCAGGATTTCAAAAGCCTGCAATTTGTTAATAAATAATATGAACTATTATTTTGTATTTTTATGGAGGATATATGTTTAATTATCTACAAAGGATAGGTAAATCCTTAATGGTTCCTGTTGCCGTATTGCCTGCGGCTGCTATTTTATTAGGTATTGGTTATTGGATAGACCCTAACGGCTGGGGGGGGGAGAGTCCTGTTGCGGCATTCTTTATCAAAGCGGGCGGTTCTATTATTGACAATATGCCTATATTATTTGCTATCGGTGTTGCATTCGGAATGTCTAAAGATAGAAACGGAGCCGCAGCATTAGCAGGACTGGTTGCTTTTTTAGTTGTAACAACTCTTTTAGCTCCAGCTACGGTTGCTATGATTCAAAATAAAGATGTTTCTGAAATTCCTCAGGGTTTTGCTAAAATAGATAATCAGTTTATTGGAATACTTTGCGGAATAATAGCAGGGGGATTATATAATAAATTTGCAGATATAAAACTGCCAGAGTTTTTAGCATTTTTCAGCGGAAGAAGATTTGTACCGATAATTACTTCCGTAGTTATGATGGCGGTATCTTTTATTTTAATGGCTGTATGGCCTGCAATTTACGGAGCTTTAGTAGGATTCGGCAAAGCTATAATAGGTCTTGGTCCTATAGGTGCTGGTATATATGGATTTTTTAACAGACTTTTAATTCCTGTAGGTCTCCATCATGCCTTAAACTCAGTATTCTGGTTTGATGTTGCTGGTATTAATGATATACCTAATTTCTTAGGAGGTCAGTCTTCTATAAATACAGGTACTGCAACTATAGGTGTTACAGGTATGTATCAGGCTGGTTTCTTCCCGATTATGATGTTCGGACTTTTAGGTGCCTGTTTGGCATTTGTAAAAAATGCTAAGCCTGAAAATAAAAATAAAATTAAATCTATAATGATAGCCGCAGGTTTTGCAAGTTTCTTTACAGGAGTTACTGAGCCTATAGAGTTCTCATTTATGTTTGTGGCTCCTGTATTATATGTGATACATGCTTTATTAACATGCATTTCTTTAATTATATCCGCCAGTATGAAATGGATAGCTGGTTTCGGATTTTCTGCAGGTTTTATAGATTTAATTCTTTCAACTAAAAATCCTTTAGCAACTCATTGGTATATGCTTATAGTACAGGGTATAGTATTTTTCATATTGTATTTTGTCATATTTAATTTTGCCATTAAAAAATTTAATCTTAAAACTCCGGGAAGAGAAGAAGATGATGAAGCTGAAGTTATATCTTCAGGCGATTCTTCATACGAGCAAAAAGCATTACTTCTTCTTCCTCTGCTTGGAGGTGCTGAAAATATAGTGGATATTGATAACTGCGCCACTAGATTAAGATTAGAAGTAAAGGATAATACTGTTATACAAGCCTCTGAAATTAAAAAAATATTTCCAGGTGTATTAACTCCCGGAAAAACTTCTGTACAGGTAATTGTCGGTCCTAAAGTGCAGTTTTTAGCTGATGAGTTTAAGAAAATAGCTAAAAAATAATTATTAAATATATAATAAAATTATAAGGCTTGCAGTATTATTAATTTACTGCAAGTCTTTTTATTATGCATTTTATTTTTTATAAAAAATAATATTTACAGATTATTTCAGATTTCGCATACAGGCGATTGTCTTACTTTTATTTTTACAGCACTTCCTTCTCCGAATACGGCATTCATATATTTTTTATATTCTTCGGTTTTATCTAAAGGTATTAAAGCCTGTATAGTTCCAGCAAAGCCTCCGCCATGCACTCTATATGCTCCTTCGCCTTTTAGGAAATCTTTTGTAAGACAAATAGCAAGAGCAACTCCCATATTTTTTGAACTTGTAATAGAATAGCAATTTTGCAGATACATGAAGCTTGAAAGTCCTGACTCGTTCATAAGTTTTATATATGTGTTTATATCATCATTTTTTAAAGCATTTATTTGATTAATTACTCTTTCATTTTCTTCCAAGAAATGATAAACTCTCATCATAGCTCTGTCTCCCGCCTTTACCCTTAATTTTGAAGCATTATCTGTTAAATCTTTTTTGCTTATTTCCCTGCATACTTTTTTACCGAAATATTCTGCAACAGCATTCATCTCTTCTCTTATTGCGGCATATTCATTGGTAAGAGAAATATGATCTCCTTTAGTATCTGTTATTATAATGGCATATCCTCTGCCTTCAAAATCATACTCCACTTTTTCTATAATAGGATTTTCATTATCTTTAAAATCTATAGAAATAATGCCACCTATAGAGCAGCCCATTTGATCCATAAGTCCGCAGGGCTTTCCGAAATAAATATTTTCAGCATACTGTCCTATCTTTGCTATATCTACTTTACTTATTTTTCCGTTATTGTATAAAGCATTCTGTATTTCTCCGATTAAAGATTCAAAACAGGCGGAACTGCTTAAACCGCTTCCAATAAGAACTTTATTATTTAATGATACGGTTAATCCTCCTATGTTGCCCCCTTTATTTTTTATTCCTGCACATACGCCTCTGATTAAAGCATTTGATTTTCCGTATTCATTTTTATTTATTTCCAAATCATTAATTTCTATAATATCAGGGTTTTCAGAATAATCAGTATAAACTACTATTTTATTATCATCTCTTTTTGAAACAGCCGCCAATTTATCCAAATTTATAGAAGCTGCTAATACGCATCCGTTATTATGATCCGTATGATTTCCTGAAAGCTCAGTTCTTCCAGAAGCGCTGAATATATATACTTCTCTGCTTTTTTCTTTATATTCAAGATGTTTTAATGTATTATCTAATCTTATATATGCCTCTCTGATGCTTTCTTCGTCTCCGCCGTATATTGAATAAAACTTTTCATCCATTTTTTTTTCTTTTAATATCTCTTTTAACTCTGATATATTATACATATTTAATCCTTAATACTGATTATGTATTGCTATGATATATAAATATATATATTTTGTCAAAGAAAAAATATTAAAAATATATTTTTCAGAAAATATATAGCAAATATATTTTTGCTTTTTGTAAAAAAATATAGTTTTTTATTGTTTTTTTGTAAAAAATTATTACATTACTATAGACTTTTTAAATTTTTATATTATAATACTATAAAAATCATTCATTTATTTACAGAGGTTTTTATGAAATTTACACAGACTTTAAAATTTAAAATGCCTTTTATTATTATATCATCTGTAGCCTTAATGCTTATTACTCTTATGATAGTAATAGTATCCGCTTCGGCTATATTTATAGAAAAAACTGCTTTAAGAGGTTTTCAAGAGACTGCTGACGGTTATAGAGATTTGGTTACGGTATGGCTGAATGATCAAAAAGATCTTACATCTATAATAGCTAAAGAATCTGAATTTTTAAATTACTTTATAGATCCTAATGATTTAACTCTTGCTGTTGCCAAATCCGAGCTACAAGAGGTATGTAATGAATTAAACACCTATGTTGCATCTCTTTCTTTATATGATTTAAATGGAAAATTTATTGCAGACAGTTCAAATGGAAGCACCATACAAAACGATATATCAAAAAGAAATCTATGGGAAAGATTTATATCTACAGGATATCAATATTCAATAGATGACGAGATAGAGTTTTTTCCTAATGACGGGCAGTATGTTCTAGCTATATTGGTTGGAATATTTGACAATAGCGGAAAACCCATAGGCGTTTTAGCGTCTGAATTGAAATGGGATAATTTTTCTAAAAAATATTTTTCTGAGATTACTATAGGAAAAACAGGAAATATTTATGTGGTAGATGAAAACGGCAATAGAGTGGCTCATGGAGATTCTAATAAAATTAATACAATATCCGAAGGTTCTAAAAGTGCATTGCAGGCGGCTTCAAGTCAGAGGAAAGGAACAATTCATTATGAAGATGACGGAGATAAGGTTATGGCTTTTTCAAGACTTGACAATATAGATTGGATAATGTGTGTTACTATGCTTGACAGCGAGTTTTATTATGATAGAAATATTCTTATAATGATATCTATAATATTAAGCGTATTGCTTTTGATTGTAACATCAATAATAGTTATTATTTATATTAATGTTAATATATCAAGAGTTTTATCAAGATTGGCTAATGATTTAAATAGATTAGGCAGAGGAGATTTAACCGTATCAGCACCTGCTAAATTTTTAGCTAATAAATATCAGAATAATGAGTTCGGTATAATATCAAACGGATTTAATAATGCTATAGAACAGTTGAAACATATAGTAAGCAGTATAATGGATTCTTCAAATAATATAGAATTAACCTCAAAAGAGCTTGAAAGCGGCAATAATGATTTGGCATTGAGAACTCAGTCTCAATCATCTTCATTGGAGCAAACAGCCAGTTCTATGGAGCAAATGGCATCAACTATAAAGAATTCCGCCGAAAAATCGGTTATAGGAAATAATATGATGAATGATTCCATAAAATCCGTAGAGGAAGCGGGACTTATAATAGACAGCACCACAAAAAGTATGGAGATGGTTTATGAGGCAAGCAGAAAAATCACTAATATAACAAAATTAATAGAAGATATTGCTTTTCAGACTAATATATTAGCATTAAATGCATCTGTAGAAGCAGCCCGTGCAGGAGATCAGGGAAGAGGTTTTTCTGTGGTAGCGTCTGAAGTCAGAACTTTAGCTCAGAATACTCAAACTTCAGTTAAAGATATAACTTCATTAATAGCGGATTCCGATGAAAAAATAAAGTTGGCCACAGAGGCTGCCAGAAAATCTCAGGAAATATTTGCAGAGATAAAGGATAAAATAGAAAATACAGCAGATATAATGAAAGATATATTGGATAGAGCGGTAGAGCAGCAATCTGGAATAGAATCGGTTAATCAGGCTGTATTAAAAATGGATGCAAGCACTCAGAAAAATGCCAGTTTGGCTGAGCAGTCAAAGAATGCAAGTATGACATTAAGCAGCGAGGCTCAAAAATTAACTGAGGTTGTAAGCTACTTTAAATTATAATATATATTAAACGGTTTTTATAATGAGCCTGATTTATAATTCGGGCTCATTTTTTTATAAAACCGGTGCTATTATTCTGCATGCAGAATTTCTAAGTCTTATTAATGTAGGCTGTTTTTTATACTCTTCCGATGTTATTTTATGAGAGTTTAAAGCATCTTTTTTAAAGATATTTTCAAATTTTTGCGCAATACTATCATTATATATAACGGCGTTCATTTCATAATGCAGATAGAAGCTTCGTATATCCATATTGCAGGTTCCGCATGACACTATTTTACCGTCCATTATGCAGAATTTACTATGCAGAAATCCTTTTTCATAAAGGTAAATATTTACTCCTGCTTTAAGCAAAGTTTCAAAATAAGTTTGGGCTACCCACCAAGCCACAAGTTTATCAGGCTTTCCAGTTATCATTAAATTTACATTTATTTCAGATAAAGCTGCATTTTCTAAAGCAGCTAAAAAACCTTCATCAGGAATAAAGTATGGACTTTCTATATAAATACTTTCTTTAGCCTCTTCTATCATTTTTAAATATACTTTTTGTATGCTGTCCCATTTAGAATCGGCGCCTGATGTTATTATTTGTACAGGCAGAAAATTATCGGTGGCTGCCTGAGGAAATAGATCCTTTCTTATTATTGAAAATTTATTCTTGTCTAGATTTTTATTTATATATTTTAATTTTCTTGTAATGTTATATCTTTTTTCTTTAATATTAAAAACTTCTAAATCTCTTCCTCCTGCATTATACCAATCACATACAAACACATTCTGTATAAGATTGCAGGAATCTCCTACTATTCTCATATGCACATCTTTCCAAGATTCGAATCGCTTTCCTCCGTCTATATATTCCTGTCCAAGATTCATTCCGCCCATATATGAAACAATTCCATCAACTACAATTACTTTTCTATGATTTCTGTAATTAATAAATCTAGTCCATAATATTGAAAAAGGATCATGATAATATAAAAATTTTATCCCATTTTTTTTTAATTCTTTTCTGTATTTTCTGCTTATGCTCATTAAAGAACCGACGCCGTCAAATATAAGTCTTATTTCAACTCCCTGATTTGCTTTTTTTATAAGAATATCTTTAATTTTTTCTCCAAGTTTGTCGCTTCTCCATATAAAATATTCCATATGTATAGTTTTTTCAGCTAATTTTAAATCCTGAATAACGGCATCAAAAAGTTCTTTGCCGTCATCAAATACATAAACTTCATTTTGAACGGTAATTGGAGAATATCCGCTTCTTATTGCAAGCTTAACTAAATTTATATGCCTGCTGTAATTGCCTTGAAGATTATCAAGTATTTTTATTTGTTCTTTGAGCATTGAAGAGAAATATTTTTTTATCATATCTTCAGGAAGTTTAGCCGAAATTTTCTTTTTAGATTTTTTCCAATCCATACCTAAAAATATATAAAATATTACTCCTATATACGGTAAAAATACCAATACTGTAAGCCATGCTATAAATGAATAGGGAGGTCTGTTTTCAAGAAGCATTTTTACAGCTATAGATACTACATATAAAAAAAATATAATGGTTAATATATAAAATATCATTTTTTCCCGATTAAAAAAAATAATTGTTTTCTAATAATATAAAAAATATAATAAAAGTCAATATAATCAATATTAACATAATAAATTTGTATAATACACTTGACAAAAATCATTAGTAGAGTAAAATATAAAAACTTCCGAAAATATTTGTAATGAAGGGCGTTGGTTTTCTTTCCCGAAAGAAGCCGACTCTCTTTTTTTGTTTATATAGGAAAATTTAAAAGCAGTGTTTTTTATGAATAATAAAATTAAGCCTCAGAAGCAGAAAGAATACGGCAGAGAGCCTAAAAAAAAGAAATTCAAAAAAGAAAAGCAAAATAAAGAAAACAATATAATAGATGAAGTTTTATTATTTAACGCCGTAAAAAATATATTGGAAGGAAACGGTATATATTTGCTTGATTTGAAGGTAAGAGCAATATCCGATAATAAAAAAGTTTATGCCGTAATTTTTAAAAAAAAAGAAAGCGTATCTCATACTCATTGCATAGAAACTACAAGAAAGATTCAAGACTGCATAAAGCAAAACGGATATGATGATGGAGATTATACCATAACGGTTTCTTCCGCAGGATTTAGATGGAAATTTAACAGCAGATATGAATTATTTGAAGATATGCCTATAAAGATTAAATATAAGATAGATGATGAGTTTATTATATGCTCTGCCGTATTAAAAGAAACTTATGATGATTATATTATTATCACTGTTTTTGATGAAAATAATATGCTTAATGATAAAAAGAAAAATATAAAAATATTAAAAGATGATATTATAAAGGCAAGATTAAATTGCTGATATATAAAATTATGTAATTAATAAAAATAAAATAAAAACGGAGAATCAAAATGTTTGAAAATGTCGGAACTTATTTACAGCAGCTTTCTGATGAAAAAGATATCAGTGTGGAGCTTTTAAAAGAAGTTATAGCTTCCACTATGAAATTAGCTTTGGAAAAAAAATATGGAAAACATATAAATTTTCATATTCATTTTGATAATAGGAATAATCCCACCGTATATAGAGGGGCTGATGTTGTAGAGGAGGTAAACGATCATAATAAAGAAATATCTTTGGAGGAAGCTAAGAAATTGGATCAGGATATTAATTTGGGAGATGAGGTTTTAATACTTGTAGACCAAGTTGAAGCTTTTGGAAGAATAGAAAGCACAGTTGCAAGAACTGCATTCTTTCAAAAAATTTCCGACCTTGAAAAAAATATTATATATAATGAATTTAAGAGAAGAGAGAATCAGCTTGTAAACGGATATTTTCAAAGAGAACATAGAGGCACCATTTATATAAATCTAGGAAAAACTGAAGGAGAACTTCAAAAGAAAGATCAGTCTCCAAGAGAACATTATGCTGCTGGGGATAGAATAAGAGCATACATATATGAAGTAAGAGGCGGCAAAGATAAAAGCGGCAAAGAAATTCCTACTAAAATATTATTAACCAGAACAAAAGCAGATTTTATTAAAAAACTTTTTGAACTTGAAATACCTGAAATAGCTGACGGTACCATAGAAATAAAAAATGTGGTAAGGCAGCCTGGATTAAAAATAAAAGTTGCAGTTGCATCTAATAAATCTGAAGTGGACCCTATAGGAGCCTGTATAGGACAGAAGGGAATACGCATACAGTCTATAATTAAAGAGATAGAAGGCGAAAAGATAGATGTTGTAAAATGGTCTAAAGATATAAGGGAATATATTGCCGAAGCTATAACTCCAGCAAAGCCTATTAGAATTATTATTACAGATCCTGAGAAAAAAGAGGCAATGGTTATTATACCAGATGAGCAGCTTTCTTTAGCACTTGGTAAAAGCGGCTATAATGTAAAGCTTGCTTCTCAGCTTACAGGATATTATTTTGATATAAAAACTGAAACCGATATTAAAGAAAATCCTGAATTGCTTAAAGATATAGTTCCTTTAAATCAGATATTCTCTGATAATGCAGGAGATACGGAAACTGCAAATGATGATGAAGATGCAGCAGAGATATTTGAAAGCAATCTTTATTCTCTGCATGGAATTGATGAAAATATTATAAAAACGCTTATTGATAATAATATTAATTCCATAGAAGAATTATATAATATGTCGGCTCAGGATATTATAGAAAAAACTAATCTTGAAAAAGATACAGTTGATAATTTGATACTTGTTATGAAAGATGTCGTTGAGGTTGTTGAAGCTTCCGATGATGAATATGAAACCACTTCGGAAGAGGTTGTGGAAGAGATAGAGGTTTATGAATGCCCTAACTGCGGATCCAGTATTACAGAAGATATGAATAAATGTCCTAAATGCGGTATTGAGCTTTCTTTTGAATAATTGAGTATTATTTTATGTTATGCGAAGTATGCGGATGCAGATGCTTTACCGAAATAGGGATTATAAAAAATATATGGGACAGCGATAAAAAAGTTTATCAATGCAAATGCTGCAAACTGTACTTTATAGAGATTCCAAGCGATGATGAAATATACTTTTTGTATAAAGAACAGTATCATAATAATATAAAAAATAAATTATTTGAAATTGCTAAAAGTAAAATGCGTTATGCCAGAAGCTTATCTCAATTTAATTTTATAAAAAAATATATTGACTTTAAAAATAAATCCGTATGCGAAATAGGAGCTTTTGACGGGTTGCTTTTAAGCATATTTAAAAATAACGGATGCAGTGTTTACGGATACGAACTTAATGATAATGCCAGAGAATATGCAAAAAAAAAATACGGTATTGATTTGAAAGCCGATTTTTCAGAAAGTAAAAATAAATATGATATTATAATACTTTCTCATGTTATAGAGCATTTAAAAAATCCTTATAATATATTGTTAAAAATAAAAGATATGCTGAACAATAAAGGCTGTTTATATATTGAAGTTCCAAACTCGCCTATGATAGATCAATGCAGTTATGAAAATCTTATTAAGTATTTATCTACCGAACATATTGTTAATTTTAATAAAGATAATTTAATAAAATTTGTTGAAAAATCCGATTTTGATATTACAGTATGCATGTATAATAATTATAAAATTTCTGTGCATAATGAAAAACTTAGAGCTAATATTTTAGAAGGTTCTATTCCAAGTATTAATAATTTATTTTCTTTTATTATTTTTGCATTGAAAACATTAATATCCCCAAATTCTGTTTTTATAAATTATGATGATAATAATAATATATGGAGCTACGGCGAAAATATAAGAATGATATGCAGATTAAATAATAATCCTTATAAGTTTTGATTTTTATTAATTAATAATCGTCAAATAATTATTAAGTTAAGGATTTTGATGCATTATGATTTATTTATTATTGCTAAATTTTTATATATATAATATTATAATAAATAATTTAATGTTTTATATTTAAGGATAATCTATGATAAAAAGATATACCAGAAAAGAAATGGGGGAGCTTTGGAGTTTGCAAAATGAGTTTCAAGTAATGCTTGATGTTGAGATTGCCGCCTGCGAAGCTATGGCTGAAATAGGAGAGATTCCGAAAGAGGCATTAAAAAATATTAAAGAAAAAGCCTCTTTCACAGTAGAAAGAATTGCCGAAATAGAAAGAGAAACTAATCATGATATTATATCATTTGTAACCGCAGTTCAGGAGAATGTAGGAGATGGAGGGCAGTATATACATAAAGGATTAACTTCAAGCGATGTTAAAGATACCGCTTTGGCTGTGATGATGAAAAGGTCTGCAGAAATTATACTGGACGATTTAAAAAGATTATCCGAAGTCTTATTAAGACGGGCTAAGGAACATAAATATACTCCTTGTATAGGACGCACGCATGGGATACATGCTGAACCTATGACATTAGGATTAAAGTTTATATTATGGTATGATGAGAATGAAAGAAATATTAAAAGAGTAAAAGAGGCTAAAAAACAGGTTTCTGTAGGAAAGCTTTCAGGAGCTGTAGGCACCTACAGTAATATTGATCCTAGAATAGAAGAGATTGTATGCAGAAAGCTGCAAATAGAAGCGGATAAAGTTTCAACTCAGATAATACAAAGGGACAGACATGCTCAGTATCTTACTGTTTTGGCAATAGTTGCTAGTTCATTAGAGAAATTTGCCACAGAAATCAGAAACCTTCAGAGAACCGATATAAGAGAGGCTGAAGAGTATTTCAGTGAAAAACAGAAAGGATCATCTGCTATGCCTCATAAAAGAAATCCTATTACATTAGAAAGAATATCGGGCTTGGCTAGAATTGTGAGAGGCAATGCTTTGGCTTCTATGGAAAATATTCCGCTTTGGCATGAAAGAGATATAAGTCACTCGTCGGTAGAAAGAGTAATACTTCCAGATTCTGCAATTGCAGTTGATTATGCTATTAATAAATTTATTGATATAGTTGATAAGCTTTTAATATATCCTGATGCTATGAAAGCTAATATTGAAAAAACGGGCGGTTTGATATTCAGTCAGAGAATATTAATAAAATTAGTTGATAAAGGTATTGACAGGGATAATGCCTACAGATGGGTTCAGAGAAATGCAATGAAGAGATGGATTAATAATGAAGATTTCAGAGAGAATATTCATAAAGATGAGGATATAACAAAATATTTAAGCGCTGCAGAAATTGACGATTGCTTTAATTATGAGTATTATCTTAGAAATATTGATGTTATTATGAAGAGATTTGGAATATAATAAAATTAAAATACTGAAGAGCCGTTAATACAGCCTATTTTTTGTATTAATGTTAATCATTAGTTTTTTTATTTTGTATATTTTTTATAAGCTTTTTTAAGTCCTCAGGTATGGGAGCTTTAACTTTAATTATTTTATCTGTAATAGGGTGATTAAATGTTAATGAGTATGCATGCAAAGCCTGTCTTTTAAAAAATCCTTCAGGCATAATATTTTTTTCTATAAAATTGTCAAAAACTACAGGACCGTACCTGCCGTATATTTTATCTCCAACCATAAATAAGTTTTTAGAATATAAATGAACTCTTATCTGATGCATTCTTCCTGTATATAATCTGGCCATGACAATTGCATAATCTCCTATTTTTTTTATGGTTTTAAAAGCTGTTTTTGAATATTTAGAGCCTTCAATATTTTCTTTATGAAGCGTCTGAAATCTTCTGTAATATTTATGTCTGCTTTCAAGCATATATCCTTCAACAATAAATTTATCTTCTATATCTTTTGCATTTTCAATTACAGCAATGTATATTTTTTTTATTGAGTTTTTTTTATATTGCTTTGCATTTATTTTTCTTCCCGCAAGCATAGCGCAGAAATTTGATGCTGCTTTGCTGCTCCTTGAAAGAACTACGCATCCGCTTGTTTCTCTGTCTATTCTGTTCAGCATATTAACGCTGCATCCGAGCATATTTTTTACAATAGTATGAAGCGTATTATGATAATATTTTCCAGACGGTATCACGGGTAAGTTTGCAGGCTTATTTGCCACAATTAAATCCCCGTCATCATAAACTATATTAACATTTCTATCCGCTTCAGGCTCTTTCATGTCTATAATATGATAAGCAATTTCATCTCCTTTTTTTACGAATCTTGTATATTTTACTTTCTTATTATTAAGAAGAACTAAGCCTCTTCCTATTAAATCCTGCCATTTATTTCTGGAATAATAAGAGAATCTGAAGCCCATATATTTATCAAGTCTTGTATTTTCTTCAATATTTTCTTCTATGCGGCATCTTCTTATTACTGATTTTTTATATAATTCTTCTGTATTTTCATTCAATCTGTTCTTTTTCTTTCTCATAATATGATTATACTAATAGTAAAAAAATTGTCAAAGTTTTATTGTGTTTGCTTAAAAATAATATATATTAAAAAATCGGTTAAGCTAATACTTTGGTAAAGTCTTAAAGAGAGGCAGATATATGATTCCAATGTTCCTTAATAAGGAAATTTTATTAACTGACTATAATTAATTTAAAGATTTCAGCTCCTCAACTTCTTTGGCGAATAGTTTCAAAGCACTTTCAACAACTTCTCTTTTGGTCATATCAATACCTGCAGCTTTTAAATTTTCTATAGGAGTTCTGCTTCCTCCGCTTTTTAAAAATTTCAAATAATTATCTCTGTTTGTATAGTCTCCTTCAGAATTTCCCTGAATAACGCCTTTAGATAAAGCTACCGCTGCTGACATACCTGTCGCATATTTATAAACATAAAAAGAACGGTAAAAATGAGGTATTCTTAAAGCCTCTAAATCGCTTGCCTCTTCAAAAACAGCTTTATCTCCGAAATATTTTTTTAATAAATCTTTATAAACTTTTCTTATAAGTTCTAATGTTGCAGGTTTTCCCTCCTCCGCTTCTTTATGCATTATATGCTCAAACTCTGCAAACATTGTTTGTCTAAATACAGTTGCCACAAATCCGTTTATATCCTTATTAAGGAGAAATGCCTTAACTTCTTTTTTATTTTCATTTTGCATTAAATAATTAAATAAAAGTTTTTCATTAAAAGTTGATGCAACTTCTGCTTCAAAAATAGTGTAATTATTATGCTGAAAAGGATTATTCTTTCTGCTGTAATAACTATGCATACTATGTCCTGCCTCATGAGCTAATGTAAATACGGATTCAATACTTTCTTCTCTGAAGTTCATTAATATATAAGGCTCCGATACATAACAGCCTGAAGAAAATGCCCCGCTTATTTTTCCTTTATTTTCATATTTGTCAACCCATCTTGAATTTAAACCTTTATTTAAAACTGAAATATATTCATTGCCTAGAGGAGACAGCGCTTTATATAATAAGTTTACCGCTTCGTCAAATGTATGGTGTATTTTTATATCTTTAACTACAGGCGCATATTTGTCATACTGTCTGAAACTGCTAATTCCTAATTTTTCAGCGCAGTATTCATAGTAGCTGTGAACTGCAGGCAAGGCATTATGAACACTTTCAATTAAGCTGTCATAAACACTTACAGGTATATCGTCTGCAAATAATTCCATTTCCCTTACGCTGTTATAGTTTCTTATTTTAGCGTCAAAAATATCCTGTTTTATCTGACTTGCATAAAGTTCGGCTAAAGTATTTTTATGCTTATCATATTGTTTATAAAATTGATTATAGCTTTTTTTTCTTATTTCTCTGTCATGGCTTTCTTGGAAGCTTGAGAATGATGCATGCGTTAATGATATTTTTTTACCATTGTATTCCAATTCTCCGAAATCTAAGTCTGCGTCATTTAAAGTGTCAAAAACATTTGAGGCTGTTGAAGATAATTCTTTTTGAAGCGCCAATATTTTTTCTTCTTTTTCAGATAATGTATGAGGCTTGTATTTCAGTATATTATTAAGATATATTAAATAATCTTTCAATACATCATTTTTTAAGAAGCTATTGAGCCTTTCAGCGTCTATACTCATTAATTCGGGTTCAAAATAACTTAAATTGGCTGAAAATTCCGCATAAAGTTTTGTAAATCTGGCGGCTTTTATATTTGAATCATTGTCGGTTAAATCTTCAGTTTGTTTTAAGGATGCATAAGTGCCTAATTTTTCTAAAATTATTGAGGCTTTCATTATACTGTCTAATATATTTTTTAATTCATTTGCTGACTTTGATAAGCTTCCCTTAAATTTTGCGGCATCTTTTGAAAACTCTTCAATTGATTTGAAGTCTTTTTCAAACTCTTGATCGTTTTTATATAATAAGCTTAAATCCCAAGTGTCTTCTGTTTTTACATCTTTTCTTTCTATTAAAGCATTTAGTTTATTTTCATTCATATATTACTCCTTTAATATTTATATTATCTATTTTGAAGAATTATTTTTTTATATTGTTATTTTTTTATAAAAAATATATTATAAATTATATTTTTGCAACTTCTTTTATGTTATATTTTATAATATAAAAGGCTATATAATTTTACAAAACTTTAGTATTTTCAAATATTTATTTTAATAATAAATACAGGATATAAAAATTATGAAAAATTTTAATTTAAATGACATAGAACAGATAATGACTTTTTATTTGATTTTTAATTTTATAATACTTGCCTGTTTAATTTACATAATAATATCTTTAATTTTCAGATTATTTTTTAAAGATAAAAAACAAGAAAAAATCAGTAAAAATAATAAAAGAAAGAAGAAAGATATTATTGATTTATTTTGGACTGAAAATGAATCAGATAAAAATAAAACTGTTTTTAAAAGAATATTTTTAATAGTTTTTACAATATTCACATTTATTTATATATTTAATTCTATAAATTTTATAATAAAAAATATTAATATAGTAAAAAAAGTTTTAAAAATAGAATAATTTGTATGCTTTTTTTATATTTATATTATACTTATAGCGTAATATGATAAATAAGATGTTTAATAATAGGAAGTTTTTATCGGTATCACTTGACGCATCATTTAGCAAAGTATATGCTGAAAGCGAAGTTAATTTTACTATAGTTCAAACTACCTATATTCATGGAATGATTTTTCCATATAATTTTATTACAGGAAAGATTACAAATACTTCTATTGCCCATATATTATCTTATATTAAAAAGTTAAAAAGCGGAGGCAAAGCTGTTTTTATTATTAGATAACGGATATTCTCTGCAGAGTCAGCCTACGGTTTATTATTATAATTTTGTTGCAATTAATGAAAATCATATATGGTCTGAAGTTTTAAATTATATGAATTATGTATTTAGTTTTAAAATCCACAGATAATGATTTAAGATATTATTAAATTGTTTGAAAGTCAGAAAGGTATTATTACAATAGAAAAACTTAATAATTGGAAAGCGGTTCCAGAGGATTATATTAAAGCTGGCAGAGAGAAAGACTATAAGCTTTTATATCAGGATAATTAATTTTTTGCTAACTTAAAAACAGATTTTAATGTATATTAAAGCAAATTTAATATATTTAGTTTTCCCGATTGCTTGACGGCTCGCAGTCGCTTTTATTAGCAATAATAAAAAATTATCATTTATTTTCGTTTTTCATTAATTTATGAATATGATTTACTATATCAAATCCTGCATTCAGAGCTTTGGCTATAGATCCTCCTGATTTATATAATATATCTCCCGCTATAAATAAATTCTCAACAGAACTTTCATGCTTATCATTAATTATAGGAACTCCGCTTTCATCTAGCTTTATAGAGCATCTTTTTAAAAAATCTACAGGAGCAGATCCTCCCAATGCATATATTACTCTGTCATAAATATCATCAATGCCGTCAGTATAATGAACTAATACTTTTCCGTCTTTATCTTCTATAGATTTTATATCAACTCCTAATCTTGCTTTTACTTTTCCGCTTGCAATATCTTCTTTTATAGTCTGTAAATTTTTTTCATTAGGTCTTGTAAACTCTGATTTTCTGTAATTAATAGTAACATTATTGTCTTTTCCAAGCAAATAAGCATATTCAACAGCCGAGTTTCCTCCTCCAACTACAAGTACCTTTTCATTTTCTTTGCATTTATAAATATTAAAATTTACTGCGGTATTTAGGCTGGAAGGTATATTATAATCGGGTTTATTAGGTTTTCCCATTTTTCCTATAGAAGCCACTACATATTTTGATATATATTTTTTATTATCTGATGTGTTTACTTCTAAGTATTCTCCATTTTTTTTGATGGATTCTGCTTCCGTATTAAATACTGCCTCTATATAGTTTCCAAATAAGCATTCGCTGAATAAATCTAATACATCACCTTTAGTTGCAGTTTCAAATTTAATATTTCCCTTTAAATCCAAACTTTCGCCTTTATAATCTTTATCAACTCTTTTATCATCTTTATAAAATTTTCTAATTGTAGTAGAATGATTGTCTCCTTTTTCTATTAAAAGCACTTTAGATATTTCAAGTATGGCAGCCTCAACGGAAGCAGCAATTCCGCCGGGACCTCCCCCCACAATAATTAAATCATATTTATTATCCATAAACTTTACTCCCTAATTTTAAAAAATTAAAATATAAAATTTTTAATAAAAATACAGATTAAACATCTAAATTTCTTACATATCTTGCATTAGATTCTATAAAGTCTCTTCTTGGTTTTACTTCATCTCCCATAAGCATAGAAAATAATTGATCCGCTTTTTCAGCATCTTCGGTCAATACCTGATACATAAGTCTTGTTTCAGGATTCATAGTAGTTTCCCATAACTGATCTGCATTCATTTCCCCCAATCCTTTATATCTTTGTATATTGTATTTTTTATCTTTATTTTCCTCAAGTATTTTATCTCTTTGATCATCAGAATAGGCATATACAAAATTTTTCTTATCAAAACTTATTTTATATAGAGGCGGAACAGCTATGAATATATGACCTAAGTCTATTAAAGGACGCATATATCTGAAAAAAAATGTTAAAAGCAAAGTTCTTATATGCGAGCCGTCAATATCTGCATCAGCCATTATAATAATTCTTCCGTATCTTATTTTAGATATGTCAAATGAAGATCCTACCCCGCAGCCTAATGCGGCAATTATAGGCTTTAAACTTTCATTATCTATTATCTTATCAAGTCTGGCTTTTTCAACATTTAATACTTTACCTCTGAGAGGCAGAATAGCCTGAAAATGTCTGTCTCTTCCGCCCTTAGCTGTACCGCCTGCAGAATCTCCTTCCACAAGATATACTTCGCATTTATCAACTTCCTGTTCCGAACAGTCCGCTAATTTTCCTGGTAAAGAATCGCTTTCTAATGCATTTTTTCTTCTTGCTAAATCTCTTGCCTTTCTTGCGGCTTCTCTTGCCTGTGCGGCGGATATAATTTTTTCCAGTATAGCTTTTATAACCTTAGGATTTTGAGAGAAATAATCGTTTAATCCTTCAACTACAAGCTTTTCCGTTGCAGTGCGTACTTCAGTATTTCCTAATTTAGTTTTTGTCTGTCCTTCAAACTGAGGATTAGGTATTTTTACAGACACTACGGCAACTAAACCTTCTCTTGTATCTTCTCCCATAAATGTTATTTTATTCTTTTTATCTAGTTCAAGTTTTTTAGCAAAATCGCTGTAAACTCTGGTTAAAGCGGTTCTGAAACCTACCAAGTGACTACCGCCTTCGGTAGTATTAATATTATTGCAGTATGTAAATATATTTTCATTATAAGCATCAACATACTGCATAGCAACTTCAACATCGGTTTTATTTTCATTTTTATGCAGATATATAGGCTTATCATGCAATGCTTTTTTATTCTCATTAAGATGAGCTATAAACATTTCTATACCGCCCTCATAATAAAATTCGCTGCTTATAATGCTGCTTTCTCTTTCATCTGTAAGAGTTATTTTTATTCCTCTATTTAAAAAAGCCAGTTCTCTAAGTCTGTTAGCCAATATTTTATAATCATAGAGCGTAGTTTCAAATATTTCGCTGTCAGCTTTGAATGTTACTTTAGTACCAGTTTTTGTGCTCGTACCCACTTCTTTTACAGGCTCTTCGGATATGCCTCTATGATATACCTGTCTGTATAGCTTGCCGTCTTTACTGACTTCTGCAATAAGCTCCGTACTTAGAGCATTAACCACAGATACGCCGACGCCATGCAAACCTCCTGATACTTTATATGTTTCATTATCAAATTTACCGCCTGCATGAAGCTTGGTCATAACTACTTCTAAAGCGGAAATTTTAAGTTTCGGATGCATATCCACAGGTATTCCTCTTCCGTCATCTTCCACTTCCATTATATTATCTTTTTTAATGGTAACATTTATATTTTTACAGTATCCCGCCATAGCTTCGTCTATACTATTGTCCACAACTTCATATACTAAGTGATGCAGACCCTGAGCACCTGTTGAACCTATATACATACCAGGACGCTTTCTAACAGGGTCCAGTCCTTCTAAAACTTGTATGTTTTTCGAGCTATATGTTTTTTCTGCGGCAGCCATATTTGTAATTTTCCTCTTATAATATTTTATTTTCAGATTTTAATGTATTATACAATGAATATAATAATATTACAAATTTAAATTACAGCAACACCAAAGGCGGACAGCGTAGGCGAACATAGCAGCAATAAAAAATTATAAATCCTTTTTTAATTATTAAAATAATTCTGTTAATCTGAAATCCCATATCATAAGCATCAATAATCCGTAAACAAATCTGTCTGATGCTTTTTTATTATCAGTATTAGAAAATTTAATATTTATTTTTACTTTGTCTCTATAATCTACATATTCGTCTGTATTTATACTTATATTAAAATAGTCTCCGTTATCTAATTCTAGATAATAGTCTCCTATTATGCTGCATCCTATATAACTGGCTATCATAGAATATCTTGCTCCGAAAGATTTAAAAGTACCGTAAGCTATTTCAGCATTCTGCAGTTTCGCTATCTCATTTATCAAATTATTTTTATCTAATTTAATAACAGGCAATTGATTTATAGTCTGAGAGATTTCATAATCTTCTAACTGCTGTTTCCATTTGCTTATAGTCTCTTCATCCATTTCTGCAGGACTTGCTAAACTTATAAAACCGTCTTTATTAATTTGTATTTCTTCATCATCAGCATTTGAATAGCTTCCGTCATTAGTATATCTGAAAAGAGTTATAAAATTATTATCTTTGTCATATAGATTCCAGACAAGAGAAGAAGAAAATTTATTCATTATAGGATTATCAATAAATACTTCTTTGAAAAAACTATAATGATATTTTTTTTCATATATCAATAATGTAGTTAAATTTATAGAAAGTTTTTTTATAATATTTTGTATTTCTTTTTTTAAATATTTAATTTCATCTTTTATGCTTTTTGATAAATCTTTTGGTACCGATTTTAAAACTTTATTATTTTTTATATCAAATACATTTACAGAACAATCATTATTTAGAATCAATTTATAATTATTATCAATAACTTTTTCTCCTCTTGCATCAAATCCGAAATTTGCTCTATATTTCAAACATAAATCATCAATAGATAATCCTTCTTTTTCTGATATTTCATTTAATGAATCTAATACAGTTTCTTTTATTTCATATTTTTTTGTTTTTAAATATATTTCATATAATGATTTTACAGCATAGTTATTATACATATTTATATTAAGTATTATTAAAAAGAATTTAGAATCTTTTTCTTTTCCGTATATTTTTCTTAAAGCCTCATCTCCTCCGCATAAACTATAAACTACTGCAGCAGCTTTTTTATATGTTTCTATGTATATATTTTCTGCAAAACTTGAAAAACTTTCTTTATCAAGCAAATTAATAATAGAATCTATTTCAGGGATATTATAAATATTTCCTTTTAAAGACGAATATTTTGAGTATATATATCATATGACTTTTATATTAACTTCTCTCGATTTATCTTTTATTAATACATTACAGTCTTTTATATAAGCAGCTTTCTTTTCATCTTCTTTGCTTAATTTTTTATTTATAGCTTCTTCATATTATTCAATAGTTTCAAAGAGTTTATAATCAAGCAGTTCTTTTAAATCATCATAATAAAGATTTTCTAATTTATTTTTGGTATATATAATTTTTTTATCTTTACTTTCTAAAGCTATTTTATAAATTTCTTTTATATTTTTTTCTAAAACTTTTGTAACATTGATATTAGAATAAGCATATAAATATAATATCCATTTCAGACTTAAATAATCAACAGTTTCATTATTAAGAGGCTGATTAAAATTCTGGCATCCGTTAAACATACCGCTCATATTTGTAACATTGGAAGTATTCCATTTCTCTATACCTGAAAAATCTTTTCCTCCAATATCATAAAAATAAAATATTTCGCTCATATCAGTTATTAAACTTGTGTCAATATCTCATAAATAAATATTTTTATCTTTTACTAGATTTTGTAATTCTTTTTTTGTTTTAGGTTGGTATTTCATTTTTCTGTTTTTTCTCCCTAAATTATGATTTTTAATTTTTTATATTCGGTATATCAAAGATTTTGCCGTTTTCAAAGTTTTTTACCTTTTCTTTTTCTGTAACTGTTATGAATACTTGTCCTAATGTTTTAATATATTCAAGTATACTGCAGCGTTTTATATTGTCAAGCTCAAGCATAGCATCATCAATCAACAGAATAGGGGATTTTTTTCTGTATTCTGATAATATTTTTTCGCTTGCCAATTTCATTATAAGCGTAAACATTCTCTTCTCTCCCTGAGATGAAAATTTTTTTGATAGAGAATCTTTATAAAAAAATTGATAATCCGCTCTATGTATGCCGAAGTATGTTGTATGCATTCTTATTTGTTCTTTCAAAGTGCATTCTAGTTTTTTTATATACTCGTTTTCATTTGATATGTCTTCTACAGTGGACTGATATTTTATTGCATAAGGGTTTTCATTTTTAAAAATATTTTTATAAATTTCATTCATTTTTTCTTCTAATATTTTTGAATATTTTTTATTTTCATCAGCTATATAAATAGAAAGTTTTGCAATATCATTATTATAAATATATGCTTCATTGGGTTTTGTATTGAGGCAGATATTTCTCATTTTAAGAAGTTTATTATATTTTATTAATGCAGATAAATATTCTCTGGATACTGACGATATAAGCATATTAAAATAATCGCGCCTTAATTTAGGTTCATTTATTATCAAATCGGTATCATTGGGCAGAAATATGACATATAGTATTCTTCCTATTAAGTTTTTTCTTGATGCAATTTCCTTTTTATCAATAAATAGTTTTTTTAATTTTTTTTGATATGCTATTTCTATATTTGTATCATAATTTAATTCGGCTTCTCTGAAAATACCTCTTAAAAAATAATTATCTTTTTCATTTTTTATAAGCTCTCTGTCAAGTCTTGTTCTGAATGATACGCCGTTTCCAAGCATATAAATGGCTTCAAGTATATTAGTTTTTCCGCATCCGTTATGTCCGTATAATACATTTATTTTATCTGAAAATTCAAATATATTCTCATTATAATTTCTAAAAGAACGCAATGTAAGTTCTTTGAGTATCATTTTGATTTAAGCCTTTAATTTATTAGTGTAATATATTATATATTAAAAACTTTAAAAATAGTAGTATTTAGTGTTATACGATTAAAAATAAAGCTTGTTAATAAAATATCATTAACAAGCTTTTTAAATGTTTAAAACTTTTCTAATTTTTTATCTCTGATATAAATTATCAGGCATTGGCAAATAAATCTTTTATATCCGTTTTTTCCCAAGTAAACTCTGGAAGTTCTCTTCCGAAATGTCCGTAAGCGGTTGTCTTCTCATATATTGGTCTTCTCAAATCAAGTTTTTTTATTATGCCCGAAGGAGTTAAATCAAGCTCTTTAGTAATTATATTGGCTAATACTTCATCATGTACTTTTGCTGTTCCGAAAGTATTGACATATACAGATAAAGGCTCTGGTACTCCGATAGCATAAGCAAACTGTACTAATGCTCTGTCTGCTATGCCGCTTGCCACTATATTTTTAGCAATATATCTAGCCATGTAGCAGGCACTTCTGTCTACTTTTGTGGGATCTTTTCCGCTGAAAGCCCCGCCGCCATGAGCTCCATGTCCGCCGTAGCTGTCTACTATAATTTTTCTGCCTGTTAAGCCGCAGTCTCCCATAGGGCCGCCTACAACAAATGAACCTGTAGGGTTAATATAGTATTTAGTATTTTCATCAAGCATATCCTGCGGACATATTTCATTAATAACATATTTTTTTATGTCAGCTTCTATCTGCTTATGCTCAACTCCTGCTGCATGCTGTGTGGAAATAACAACTGCATCTATTCTTGAGGCTTTGCCGTCTTTATATTCAACTGTAACCTGACTTTTTCCATCCGGTCTTAAATAGTCAACAGTTTTGTCTTTTCTGATTTTAGTTAAGCATTCCGCCAATCTATGAGCTAAATGTATAGTCAAAGGCATAAATGTTTCAGTTTCATTTATAGCATATCCGAACATTATGCCTTGATCTCCTGCACCTTCCGAAATATTTAAAGTTTTGGAATTAAATAAACCCTTTCCAGCACTTACTCCCATATCTATATCAGGAGATTGTTCTGCAATAGATTCCATAACTGCGCAAGTGTCTGCATCAAATCCCATATCACTGCTTGTATATCCTATTCGCCTTACGGTATCCCTGGCGATTTTTTGATAATCCAATCTAGCTTTTGTAGTGATTTCCCCTGCTATAATAAGCATTCCTGTCTTTGCCAAAGTTTCGCAGGCTACTCTGGAATTAGGATCTTGTTTTAAACATTCGTCTAAGACTGCATCGCTTACAGCATCGCAGATCTTATCAGGATGGCCTTCTGTTACTGATTCAGAAGAGAAGTGATAATTTTTTATCTCAGCCATAGTTTTACCTCTTATTAAAATATAATCGTTATATTTTATAGTAGTTAATATAAATAGTCAAGAAAATATTTTGTCTTTATGCCTCATTATCTAATATTAAAAATTCTATATTGCCTATTTCAGTTATGATAAGAGAATCGTCTAATATATATTTTAATAGCATTCAGTATTATATCAGAACTTACTACTGCAGAAACTCCTATTTCTAAAATTTTTTAGGCTTATACTGTATTATTATTCCATTAAAAAAATATTTCTGTTTATCTGACATTTCATATAATTTTATTTTTGATATTATTTCATCAAGAATTACAGTTTTGATTTTTTCAGGATTCTGTATCTTCATAAATTACTGCTAAATATAATGTCTCTAAAAGAATTAGAGCAGATGTACGGATTTAAAAAATTAATTTGCTACCTGTTTAATATAGCTGCGGATATTAATAAATATATAGCAGTTCCTATTATATCGCATATAGAAGCCACAAGAGGCACGCTGCTTGTGGTAGGATCTTTTTTCAGCTTTACAAATAAAAAGGGAAGGCATAATCCTATTAAACTTCCTATTACTACAACCAATATCATAGAAATCGATACCGCAAAAGCAATTATTAATCCGCCTCTGAAAACAGCTATCAATGATACGGCAATGCTCATAGTAATGCCTAGTACCACAGATACTAATGCCTCTTTTCCAAGCATAAAAAGCCAGTCTGTATTTTTTACATCTCCGACCGATAAGCTTCTTATTATAAGAGTTGAAGACTGAGCACCTGCATTACCTGCACTGTCTATTAAAAGAGGCAGGAAAAATATTAAAGAAACATATCGGCTTATAGTTTCTTCGAAAAGCCCTATAACATAACCTGATATAATATTGACGAATACTAAAATAAACAGCCAAAGTATTCTTTTCTTATATAATATTAAAGGATTAGCTTGTTTTATATTACCGTCAAAATCATTATCAACGCTTATGGCTCCCAATTTATGAAAGTCTTCAGTATCTTCTTTCTCGGCAATATCAAATATATCATCTATTGTAACTATGCCGATCAAAGCGTTTTTAGAATCAACTACAGGTATGTAAAGCAGATCATACTTTCTTCCTACACGAACGGCTTCCTCCTGATCTGAATATACGGATAGATATATTATATCAGTATGCATAAGATTTTCTATTTTTTCATTATGAGAGGCAAATAATAAATCTTTTAATAATATATATCCTAATAATGTGCCGTCTTTATCTACTATATATATAACTTCAAAAGTTTCGGAATCTTTTCCGTATTTTCTGATATATTCTAAAGTCTGCTTAACGCTGTAATCAGGGTACACATCAATATATTCAGGCGTCATTATACGCCCTATGCTGTATTCAGGATATCCCAATAATTGTCTTGTAATATTAAGATCATTTTCTCCCATAAGGGAAAATATCTTTTTAGTGATGTCTGCAGGAAGTTCTTCAAAAAGAGATGTTCTGTCGTCGGGACTCATTTCATGTATAAGTTCTTTTAATTCATTTTCATTCATAGAAACTATAATTTTTTCCTGCTCTTCAGTTTCTAATTCAGAAAATACATAAGCTGCAGTTTCTCTTGATAATAATCTGAAAACTATGCTTCTGTTTCTGTCTCCGTCTAATATCCTTATAATATCAACTATTTCGGCGGCATGCATATTGGACAATAAATATTTTAGCTTGTCCCATCTTTGATTTTCTATTACATTTATAATTTCCGTATATTCTTTATTTTCAGACATATTTTTTATAATATTTTTTATATTTATATATATCAATTGTTTTATTATTATTATATAATATAGGCATTATATAATAATAATAAAAAAAATCCAATAATGTATTTTAATATAAAAAATAGGTAAAGGAGTTATTTTAATATGGCTGATATAAAAAAGATCGGAGTGTTAACAAGCGGAGGAGATGCTTCAGGAATGAATCCCACTATAAGAAGTGTAGTAAGGACTTCAATAGCTAATGGTTTGGAAGTAGTAGGAATAAAAGAAGGCTATCAAGGTCTTATGTATAATGATGTATATACTATGACAGCGGGAAGTGTAGGAGGTATAATTAATCAGGGCGGTACTATATTATTTTCTGCAAGATCTCCTGAATTTCAAACAGAAGAAGGTATGAAAAAAGCCGCTGATAATATGAGATATCATGGTATGGACGCTTTAATAGTAATAGGCGGAGACGGAACTTATAAAGGCGCTTTAGATTTTTATAATCATCATCCTGAATTTCCTATAGTTGCCATACCTGGAACTATTGACAATGATATATTTGGTACCGATTATACAATAGGTTATGATACTGCAGTTAATGTGGCTATGGACGCTATAGATAAATTAAGAGATACAGCCACTAGTCATGGCAGATGTTTTGTTGTGGAGGTAATGGGAAGACATGCAGGCTATATTGCCTTAGAGGTGGGAATAGCTTCTGGTGCAGAAGATATATTAATACCAGAAACTATTACAGATATAGATAAAATAGTAGAGGAGCTTCAGATAGCCAAAAAAAGAGGTAAAAAATCTTCTATAATAGTGGTAGCGGAAGGAGACGAGTCAGGCGGAGCTATGGAAGTGGCTAAGCAGATAGAGGGAAAAACAGGCTTTGATACAAGAGTTACTATTATAGGACATATGCAGCGCGGAGGAACTCCGACTTCAAGAGAGCGTTTAATGGCTGCAAGATTTGGTTATATTGCCGTAAAAGCTCTGCTGGAAGGTAAAAAAAATGTTGCTGTAGGTATTTGGAAGGGAGAATATACTTATACTCCTCTTACGGATGCAGTTAAAAAAGTTCCTAAAGTGGATCCTATAGATTTAGCTTTATGCAGAACCCTTGCTATATAAAATAATAAAGTAGAGGCTATATTTATTATGATAGAAAATAAATCCATTTTGGGAATCAGAATAGATAATTTCAAAGTAAGTCTTGAAGAAATATTCGATTACTTTAAATATGGAAAAAATATACTCATAATATACTTGGATGTGCATCATCTTTTAAAGGCAAGGCATAATAAAAAATTAAAAGAAATAATAAAAAATGCTTCTTTTGTAATTGCTGCACATCCTTTTATAGCTAAGGCGTATAAATTTATATACAAAGAGGAATTAAAATATATAAATGAATTTATTTTATTTTCTAAAATATTGGATTATATAGAACAGAAAAATATGTCTTTGTTTTTATTCGGAGATTATGAAAAATATTTCTTCACAATATCGGAAAAAATTAAAAAAGTTTATCCTAAAATATATATGCTTGGTAATTATAAAAATACAAAGGATAAAGGAGAGCTTGATAAGGCTTTCATAGGATTTAAAAAGATAGAACCTGATGTTTTTCTAATACATATGAGTTTTAAGAAAGCATTGTATTGGTTTGATTTAAATAAGCAGAATTTGGATATGAAATTCTGCATACCTTTTAAAAGACCATTGGACAGTTTTGCTGGTAAAATAAAGCCTCCTAATATGGAAATGCTCAATAAAGATAAAAAATATTTTTACATTTTACAATCTCCAATCTTATATATACAATTTTGGATATTAGTTCTCTTTGAAAAAATATTCGGCAGTAAAATTAGTAAAAATGCTTCTAATTAACGGCAATCAAGGTTTCTTCTAAAGCCTGCATATATTCTCTGGCTCTTGAGACATTCGGATTTACAGGATATTCTGAAACAAATATGTCTAAAGCTTTATAAGAATCTGAATATCTTCCGACTTTAAAATATGATAATCCTATATAAAGCAAAGCTTCAGAATCTAAAGTATAAACATTATTAAGCCTTACTCTGCTGTAATATTCAATAGCCTTATTATAATTCTTTTCATTATAGTATGACTGAGCTATTTTAAATAAAGCTTCTTCTGCATATTCCGTTCTAGGGAATAATGCTGCTATTTTTGTATAATACATTCTCGATTTTATATAATTGGTTTCCGTAAAAGTTTTATGCGCCATAGCCGGAACTTGTATTAAATATGTTCTTACAACTTCATTATAATATATGCTTGTTTTATTATATTTAAGAAAATCCTCATAGGTTTCAAAGGCTCTGTCATATTCGTTCATATTGAAATAAACTCTTGCTCTTCCGAGAACTGCTAATTCTCCGTCATATCTTAAAAAATAACTTAGTGCTTCGCCGTATTTTTTCTGTAAAAATAATTGATATCCGTATTGTATATTTATCTTTGATGCTAAAATAGGATCCGTTATTTTCAGATTCTCCTGAAGCTTAGATATTATATAAGGATCCGCATTATTTTCCAATCTGGATATGTCGGCATAAGCTAAAACGGCATTTATAGAGTACTGTGCAAAATTAGGATTGTTAATTATGCCTGCAAGTCTTTCCTTTGCCAAAGAATATTTTTTCAGTCTTTTTAAAGAATCAGCCACCATAAAATAGGATTCCGCTATATTATTTACAGGTCTTGACTTGCTGTCTATAGATAGGTATTCATTTAAATTGTTAATAGCTTCATTGTAGTTTTCTATCTCATAGCTTCTTTTTCCCTTTTGAAAATATCTTTCAGGAGAAGATAATTCTGAAACTTTAGTTATAAACACCCCTATTAATATTGCCACTATAGTTATAACAGATGCTAAAACTGCCGCATAAGTTTTCATAAAATTATTACCGCCTTTTTACATTATAAATCGCTCAAAACCTGATTAATCCAAAAATTAACCTCTTTGGAATTATAGTTTTTTATGCGATTAAGAGCATCTAATGCATCCTTTTTCCTTCCTAGATATTTACAGCATTTAGCCAAAAGTAAATTAATATCATAGTACAAATTTTTATTTACATTATTTCCAGATAATGGAGATAATATAGAATATGTCTGTAAATAATTTCCTCTTTTAAACTCTGCCAATGCTCTGTTATATTCCGATTTATGTCTATTATAATTTGCATTATTATTATTAATTGTATTTGTAACCGTATAAATATTTGTAACGAAATATGTATTTGTAACTAAAATAAAATTGGTTGCATATTTTAAATTATTATTATATGCATTTTCTGTATTATTAGTATTAATATTATAATATGACGATCCTTTATTATCGGATATTCCTTCAAATAATACGGATAAGGTATCAATATTTTCTTCGCCATTATAAAAAACTAAATCTCCCATATATGAAACCACAGCATAATAATATTTAGATGTAATTACAGGTCTGTCTAATATTGTATATATTTTTGATGTATTGCTTGCCTTTATATAATCCACAACCTTAGAATCTATTAATGAAGATTTGCCTATTATGGGGCTTGTACTTCTGTAAACATAATACACCAAATTATTATCGTTTATTCCTTCCCATTGTATAGATACTATATTGCCGTTTGCATCTGAAACGGAAGCATTTATTTTTGTTACAAATTTTTCGGCATTAGGCAAATCATTAATTAATGCTTCATCATAATATGCAGATGAAGTCTGGGTATATAAAATATTAATTGATATATAAAAAAATATTATGCTTACGAATGCAGATAATATGTAAATACTTGTTTTTCTATTACTTTTTTTATTCATACAATTATCCCATATTTGCTTTTAAAATTTTCGGAAATTAACTATATAAAATTTAATAATTAAAAAACAATATGTTAAACTATTTATATGTTATAAAAATACGGAAAATAAAATCATATAAAAATATTATATTTTTTCCATTCCTATGGCAGTTAAAAATCCAACGCACATAGATATAACCGCAGATGCAAGCATAGGCATGCTTAAAGATGTAATATTGGGCCATAAGCTTAAAAATGATATTATTATAATACCTAGTACAAATCCGAATAAAACAGATTTATATTTTTGAATTAATATAGTTACAAGTTTTGATATTGCAAATATTCCTATAATAATCCCTAATCCTAAAAATACTAAAGGTATTAAAAACTGCAAATTAAAAGTATCAAAAAATGCCGATATAAAGTAGGATATATTTTTATATTCTCCGAGTATAAGTAAAAGCAAAGAACCTGATATTCCTGGTATAACCATAGCCGCAGCTGCTGCAATACCGCATAGAAATAATTTAATGCCGTAAAGTATTGAAAAGCCGCCCATATATGTAGTTTCTCCTACTGAATTATTTATATCAAAATATACAAATATAGCCATAATAAAAGCCCCTGCAAAAAATGCAGCAAAAACTTTAAAATTAAATTTTTCTACCGTTTTAGTTATAAAAGGTAATGAACCTAGTATAAGACCTGCAAAAAATATTTTTGTGGGTATGGGATAGTAGGTAAATGTATAATTGATAAGTTTCAGAAATAATGCTATGGAAATAGCAGCCCCTAAAGCTATAGGAATTAATACTTTTAAGCTTTCTTTAATATCGTTCCATTGTAATTTTATTAATGCTGTCGGAAGAACGGATATTGAATATGTAAGCTTTTCATATATTCCAAGTACAAAAGCTATAGTTCCTCCTGAAACTCCAGGAATGGCGTTTGCAATGCCTATTGCCATTCCTTTTACAAAATATGATATGTAGTTTTTCATGTTTTCCTCTTAAATTAATTATAATTTTTTTATGGTATAAAAAAGCCATGAATATAAAAAATACTCATGGCATTTTGTATAAATATTAATAATCAGCTTATAACGGCTATTATTTCAATTTCGATTAAAGCGTCTTTCGGCAAAGATTTTACTGCAATCGTACTTCTTGCAGGCGGATTTTCATGGAAATATGTTCCGTATACTTCATTGAATGATGCAAAATTATACATATCTGTTAAAAAACAGGTGGTTTTTATAATGTTGGCCATAGTTAGATTTTCTGATTCTAAAAGACCTTTAATATTTTCCATTACTCTTTCAGTTTGTTTTTTTATATCGTTTTCAGCCATATTGCCGCTTACAGGATCCAAAGGTATTTGACCTGAAGCAAAAATGAAATTTCCGCTCTTTACAGCTTGAGAATAAGGTCCTATAGTCTGCGGAGCTTTATGTGTTTTTATCATTTTTTTATCCATTTCTTAATACTCCTTTTATGATATATATTAAAAAAAATCTTCAGTTTTTATTATGTTAATTATAATTATTTTTTGATAAAATATCAAGTAATTTATATGCTGTTTTTATATTGAATAAATATAAATATTTATATTTGACAATAATAAAAATTATATTAGTATATGCAGTAATATTATTAAAGGTTTTTATTTATGAAAATAGATTCTTACACAATATTAACGGCTTTATTTGCATCTCCCTGCAGGCATAGTATTTCGCCTATTATGCATAATGAAGCTTTTAATAAGCTCAGTCTTAATTATGCATATTTGTCATTTGAAGTGGATAAAAATAATTTGGAAGATGCTGTAAATTCAATAAGAACTCTTAATATGAGGGGGGCTAATCTTTCAATGCCTAATAAAAAAGAGGTAATAAAATATTTAGATAAATTGTCAAAATCAGCAGAGCTTTCGCAAAGTGTTAACACCATAGTAAATGATAATGGAATTCTTATAGGATACAGTACAGACGGAGAGGGCTTCATAAAATCATTAGAAGAAGAACAGGTATTTATAAAAAATAAAAATATTGTAATATTGGGTATTGGAGGAGCTTCTATTGCTGTAATATCTCAGGCAGCATTATATGGAGTAAAAGAAATATCTGTATTTAAAAGAGATACTAATTGGATAGAACAAAAAAATATTATTGACAATATTTCCGATAAAACAGGCTGCAGTATAAAACTATTCTCTTTAGAAGATAAAAATATATTAAAAAAAGAGATTGATAAAAGTTCTGTACTAATTAATGCTACAAGCGTGGGAATGAAAGAAAATACATCTTTAATAGAAGATAAATCATTTTTCAGAAATGATTTGATTGTAGCAGATTGTATTTACAGTCCTGCTAAAACTAAACTGCTTCATATAGCGGAAAAAGAAGGATGCAGAATTATAAACGGCATGGGTATGCTGTTATATCAGGGGGCTTTGGCTTTTGAGCTTTGGACTAATGAAAAAATGCCTGTGGAATATATAAAAAGTATTATATTTTAATAATTATTGAGGTATATAAGCAGCATGGAAAACATAGTAAAAATAAGAAATATAAAGCTTGGAGAAGGAATCCCTAAAATATGCATACCTGTAATTGAAAAAAATGAAAAAGATATAATAAAGTATATAAAAGAAATAAATAAACTTCCTGCTGATATTATTGAATGGAGAGCCGATTTTTATATAAATGATATTTCAAAATATGATAATAACTTTGACGATATAGCAGCATTTTCAAAGGAAATACAAAAAACATCAAATAAACCAGTAATATTTACATTAAGAAGCCTGAAAGAGGGAGGAAATATAAAATATAATATATATGGAGATATAATGAGCCTATACAATATAATTATAGAAAGCAGATGTTTTGAATTGATAGATTTGGAATTATTTTCTTTTAAGGAAAATGATATTAAAAACTTAATAAAATTATCAAATTTTAATAATATAAAAACTATAATATCGAATCATGATTTCAGTAAAACACCTTCAAAAAAAGAAATAATATCAAGAATAAAAAAAATGATAAAATTAAAATGCGACATATCTAAAACTGCTTATATGCCTAAAAACAGGAAAGATGTTATAACTTTATTAGATGCATCAAGCGAAATAAAAAATTTTCCCGTAATAGCAATATCTATGGGGGAAATAGGAGCTATTACAAGAATATTCGGTTCCGTATTAACTTTTGCATCAGCCAAGCGCTCATCGGCTCCAGGGCAAATAGAAACTATGAAATTAAAATATATATTAGACAGTATATATACAAAAAATAAAATACATTTATAAAAATAAAAAAGCGTATATTATTTATTTTAATATATACGCTTTTTTAATAAAAAATTTTATTTTAAAACTATATTTTTTCCGAACCATTTTGAAGATATTTCAGCCGCACTTCCGTCTGCTCTCATTTCATCTAATATTCTATCAACTTCAGCTAAAAGCTTTATATCGTATTTTCTAAATCCTATACCGTAAAGCTCGTCTGTCAAAGGACTATTTTCCACTACAACAAAAGGAACTTGTTTATCTGCAATATAATACTGAGCTGCAACCTCATCTATAATAACCGCATCTATTCTTTTTGCCTGTAAATCTAAAAATGCATTAACATTAACATCATATCTTCGGATTTCTTTAGCGGATTTGCTTGAAGGATCTGCGCTTAATGCCTCATCGTTGCTTCCTACCTGAACGCCCAATATTTTGCCTGAAAGATCTTCTTTAGAATTAATTGATGCATCATCTTTATATTTTACTATGACAAGTCTGTTATTAAGATAAGGCTTAGAAAAATTAATCTGCTGTTTTCTGGCTTCATTGATGGTAACTCCATTCCATAAAACATCAATATCGCCTTTATTAAGACTTAATATTGAACTAGACCATTCTATAGGTTTTATCTCCAATTCAACTCCGAGTCTTTTTGCAGTTTCTCTTGCCAAATCAATATCAAAGCCCACAACCTCTCCGTTTGCATCTCTAAATCCCATAGGAGCAAAAGTATCATCTAAGCCTAAAACTAATTTTCCTGAATCTTTAACTTTTTGAAGAGAAGTATCTTCTGATGTGTTATTTGATGCATTTTCTTTATTATTACAGGAGCTTATAATAAATAAAAAAAGAATTAATAATAAAGATTTTAATGTATGTTTCATAATTTTTTCTCCTTAAAAATAATTTAATAATTTTTTATATTATAAAACTTCGGCAGAATAAAATTCCTGATTTTAATTATTGTTAAAAAACAATAGCATATACAGAAATATTATATATTCTGCAACTATTTATAAATAGTAATACTATTTAAGAAAATGTCAATACAAAATTAATTATTTATGAAAAATCTTATTTAAAAAATCTTTAATTCTTTCATTGTCTTGATTATTAAAAAAATTATCCGAAGTATCCATAGCAATTATTTTTCCCGCATCCATAAAGGCAATATTTGTTGAGAGTTCATATACAAAGCTCATTTCATGGCTTACAATTATCATAGTCATTTTTTCTTTAGCAAGTTCTTTTAATACAGTTAAAACCTCTCCTATAAGTTCAGGGTCCAATGCCGATGTCGGCTCATCACAGAGAAGTATTTCAGGCTTCATAGCCAAAGCCCTAGCAATGGCAACTCTCTGCTTCTGTCCGCCTGATAATTCATTAGGATAACTGTCTCTTTTATGCTTAAGACCGACACTGTCAAGTAATTTTAATGCTTCTTCTGAAGCTTCTTCTTTATTTTGCTTCTTTACTATAACTGGAGCTTCTATTATATTTTCTAATGCTGTTTTATGCGGAAATAAATTAAAATGCTGAAATATCATTCCTATTTTTTCCTTACGCTTCATAAAATCAGAATGCATAATATTTAAAGATTTTTCTCCTTCTTTTCTGCAAAATAAAACCTCATTATCTATATAAACTTCTCCGTAATCTGGTTCTTCTATTTGTATAATATTTCTAAGAAGCGAGCTTTTGCCAGCACCTGAAGGTCCTATAATGGAAAGTATATCTCCTTTATTAACTGTAAGCGACACTCCGTTTATAGCAGGGGTATCTTTATAATATTTTTTTATATTTACCGCTTTTAAATTAATTTCTTTAGTTCCTAATGACATATTTTTTCTCCAATTGTCTGAATGCAAACACAAGCACATAAGTAAACAGCAAATATATAATGGCGGCTATTAAAAAAGGAAGCAATTTGTAATCTCTTGTAAGTATCTGCCTTGCATGCAGCATCAAATCTCCTATGCCAAGAACTATAACTAAAGAAGTATCTTTTATTAGATTGATAGCTTCATTTGATAGAGGCGGCAATACTCTTCTAAATGCCTGCGGAAGAATTATTCTAGTCATAATCTGTCTGTAGCTTAGATTAAGGGCAAATCCTGCTTCATACTGTCCTTTTTCTATACTTTCAATACCTCCTCTGAATATTTCCATAAGATAAGCGGAATAGTTAAGTATAAAAGTTATTGCAGCTGATGTAAATGCAGGAAAAACTATTGTATTATTGGTTATAAGAGGAAGCCCGTAATAAAAAAATATAAGCTGAAGTATCAAAGGTGTTCCTCTGAATATCCAAGCATATATATCAAAAATATATCTTAAGAACTTAGGTGCGCTGAACTGCAAAGCAGCAAAAATCATAGATAATGGAAGCGAAAATACTGCAGTTATGAAGTAAAGACATAATGTTATGTATGTTCCTTTAAGAAGATATAAAGTAGTAGATATTACATAATCCATAAATACAGCCAATAATTATTTTTTATTAAATTAATCAGAATGCCATTATAATACTATTTACAAAAATATCAATATAAAAGAATTTTTACTGTAAATAATATTTATATATATTTTAATTTATTATCATAAATAAAAAATCTATGTATTAAATGTATTGTAAAATATAATAAAGAATATAATTTAAGTAAATTTTTTGTAAATTTAATGTAAAATATATTGACAAAATCTTCGTTTGAGTTATGCTAATAATTGTAAAGATAATTTACATAGATAGCAAATTTATTAAGGAGATTTTACTATGACTAAAAAATTATTCGCTTTATTAATAACTTTAACAATATTTTCATATTCAAGCGCTTTTGCAGACTGGATAGTTCCTGCTTCTTCACTTCCTCAGAATGCCAGAAACTTTATTAATCAGGTTTATCCTAATGCCCAGATATGGAAAGTTGAGAGAGACGGAGGAAAATTTGAAGTTAAATTGTCAAACGGCTGTGAAATAGATTTTTTCTATAACGGAGAATGGGAAAGCATAGACGCTAAATATAATACAGTTCCTTTCAGGGCTTTGCCTCAGACGGTTGCTAATACCGTTAAAAATACTTATCCTCAGGCAGTAATAATAGATGCTGAAAAGGAATGGGGTAATTATAAAATAAAATTAAATAACTTTATGGAATTATTTATAACCTCAGACGGTCAATTGATGGGACAGAAATTTGACGATTAATAATAAATTATATACTTAAATATTATAAAAAATACTTAATTAAGAGAGGGTTGTAAAAAACTCTCTCTTAATTTTTATATATAAAAATAGGCATAGATTTAATAGAAGCTTATACGCCGATTGATTTTATAAAACTTTTTGTATTTACTTAAAATTTTTATTATGCTATTCTTTGCCTGCATAATTTTATAATAAAAAATTATGAATGTATGACAAACTTATTCAGCAATTAAAAAATAACAAAGCGGGCAGCGAACCTATAACAATTTTAATTTATATAGTCTGTCATTGAGTTTTAAGGATAACAGCAAAAAGGAGCAAAAATGTATCATTCAAGATTCAAAGGTCGGCATTATGAAGCAGGCTTTAAATACGGAAAAATACTTGCTAAAAATAATATAAATCCGTTGGAAAAAATAAAAATATCTGAAGAGAGAAAATATTTCTGTAGAAAATGTATGCCTGTATATGAATATTTTTTTCCTGAGATAATAGATGAAATAAAAGGAATGTCTGAAGGATTAAATCTAAACAACAATATAAAAATTAATTATATAAATATATGCGAGTTCTTATTTACAATATATTCATTTACTTTTGATAATAAATGCTCATCTTTTGCATTCAAAACAGATGATGATATAATACTGTCAAAAAACAGCGATTTTTTAATTAGTATATCAAAATATTCAGACAGCACATATTATAAATTGGATAATTCATATTCTTTTATAGGAAATACAACATCATTTATAGAAATTGAAGACGGAATAAATGATAAAGGACTTGCCGCAGCATTAACTTTTGTATATCCAGTAAAAATAAATTACGGTTTTAATGCAGGAATGATTATCAGATATATTTTAGAAAAGTCAGGAACAGTTAATGAAGCTTTGAAATTCTTAAAAGAAATTCCCATATCATCAGCGCAGAATATAGTATTGGCGGATAAAAACGGAGATATTGCTTTAATAGAATGCAACTGCGAAAGAACTGAAATAATAAAAAATGATTATGTTTTTTCATCAAATCAGTTTATGAGCGAATCTATGAAAAAATATCAAACTAATTTAGAAGATGATATTCATTCAAATGACAGATATATTACTATGAAAAATGCATTTAAAGATTATGGGCATAATTTAGAGTTTGCAGAAAAATTGCTCAAGGGTAAATATGGTTTTTTATGTCAGTATAATAGAAAAAAAGGTTTTGATACAATTTGGTCTTCAATATACTCATTAAAAAATAAAAAAATATATATAGCTCATGGAAATCCCATAAGAAAAAGATTTATAGAAGATAAAAGATTAATATTTAACTATTGATTTTTTATACAAGTAATGTATACTATATAAAAATATTTTAAGGAATTATTATTGTGCTTTCATTAGAAGAAATTAATGATATAACAGAAAAAAATTATAATAAAAAATTTGATAAAACCACTTCATTTATAGACGATTCTATAATATCAAATGTTCTTATAAAAGACAAAAGCAGTAAGGTATCAAGCAAGGCAATAAGATATATTTTAGGTGAATATTTGGAGATAAAAGAAGCTTACAGAGTAAGAAATGCGGACTTAATCGGATATTCTTTAGATGATGAGAGTTTTATAGAAGCGCTTGAAAATATATATAATGTATGGAATGATGATAATAAAACAAAAGGTATACTTTATTCTTATTGTATATTCGGAGGAAATGCTCAGCTTGATAAGCTTTATCAGAAAGCAAAAGATATTGCAAGCGACAGATTCAAATTGGCATGTTTTATGCTTGGTGCTATAGCATTAAATGCTACAAAAAAAGGATTTGGATTGGTATATGAAGCATCAAAAAAATTTAAGCAAAGCAGCGTAAGAAGCGCTTGTTCGGATATTTTAGATGATACTTCAAAAAAATTAGGAATAAGTAAGGAAGCCTTTGCCGATAAAATAATTCCTGATTTTGATTTTGATAAAAACGGAATAAGAATAATAGAAAGCGATAATAAAAAATTTAAAATAACATTAAAACAGGATTTCAGCATATCCATATTTGATGAGATAAAAAATAAAGAATATAAAACCCTTCCTAAAGATTTTCCTTCCATTCCTAAAAAAGAACTCTCTAAATTAAAAAGCGAAATAAATAAACTATTAAAAACTCAGACAGAAAGACTGATGTTTGTATTTATGGATTCAAGAAAATGGACATTAAAAGAGTGGAAGGAAGTGTTCTTTGAGAATCCTTTTATGAAGGCTTTTGCAATTAAGCTTATTTGGGGGATATATGATAAAGACAATAAATTACTGAAAACTTTCAGATATATGGAAGATGGTTCTTTTAATAATGCTGATGATGAAGAGATAGACGAATCATTTATAAAAGACGGATATTTAATAACAATAATAAGCCCTATAGAAATTGACAGTCAGTTAATAAAAAAATGGAAGGATCAGCTTTCAGATTATGATATAGTTCAGCCTTTTGAACAATTATCATTAGAAACAAAAGAGGAATTAATATCAAAAATACCTTCAAATATAGTTTTAAGAACTCTTCAAAATACCGCTTTAAAATTCGGCATGCAGAAAATAGTTGGAGACGGAGGATCCATAGATTCTTATTGTTTATATGATTCCTATAACGGAGCTGAGATATATATTAATACGCCGTATCTTGATTTATGGACATCATCTGCAGATACTATAGAAATAGAAATAGAAATAGAAAATGCTGATGAAAGATTTGAATACGGAGCTTATCTCCTTCTTTCCAGTTATTTAAGATAATTATTATATACAATTAATATTTTTCATAATGTATTTTATTAGGTTCAAATCTGTTCGGCATTTCAGGATCTTCATCGGGGTAGCCTACAGCAGCAATTCCAAAAGGCTTTATATTTTCAGGCAGCTTAAATAGATTTATAATTTCATTCATTCTCTCTTCACGCGGTGCAACACCAAGCCATACACTGCCTAAATTCTTAGCTTTTGCCGCAAGCATAATATTTTCTAAAGCGGCTGCGCAGTTCTGCTGCCAATAAAGTTTTCCAGATTCATCTGATAAATCTCCGCATACAATTATGGCAAGCGAAGCCGTATCAAGCATTTTTGAATAAGGGTGAAATTTCATAATTTTATCAAATGTATCTCTGTTTTTTATAACTATAAACTCCCAGTTTCTTTTATTATTGGCTGATGGGGCATACATTGCGGCTTTAAGCATATATTCTATATTTTCATCTTCAACTTGTTTTCCTTTAATATACTTTCTTATACTTCTTCTTGTAAATAAAATATCTTCAGGCAAAATTATACTCCTTATAAATTATTATTTTTTTTATTTCTGCTAATAAAAATTGTTCGCTTAAAGTTTCTGTCATTCTTCAAATGCCAGAAGTTCTCAATTTTTATAATTTAATCGAATGAGTCTGTAAAAAATACTATTATAGGAGCTATAAAAGAAGCAGTGAAGGAATAAATACCATAAACATATATAAAATTATATATTTTATTATTGCCTATAACAGTATCATTTATATTATTTTTTAATATTTTTATTACGGACTTTATATTTTGTATTATAATATATATTAAATTAACAGCTGTTATAATATTTAGAACTATTATAGAAATTTCATTTATTTTTGTTTCTGAAATAATAACTCTGTATACATCTGCACTTAATACCAATATATTAAATAAAAATGCCAGTATAGGAAATATTATATACATTGCTTTTGTTATTATTCCAGCCTTATAATCAGCTCTTGTAAAGTATAAAGTAAAAACAGATAAATATAACAAAGTATTATAAATGATAAAAGATTTATTATTTTCAAAAGGTCTTATAGGTTCATAGAATAATGCAAAAAATAAAGCAAATATTAAAAATAAATTCAAAAACATTAATAGCCTTGAAAAATATATTGATAAAATAGTTTTGAATTTCTTTTGTATAAGGAAAGATAAGAAAGGAATTAACAAAGAAAAAAATAATAATGAATAAAATATAATATGCTGTATAATATCATATAATATTTCATTATCAATTAAACGATAATAACGCTCAACTATAAATGCTGCAAATATAAAAAAGAATAATACTATTGTTTCTAATACGGCAGAGAAAAATATAATATCTCCTAGTTTAGTAAAAGTATCAGATATATTATCTTTTATATTAAAATTATTATCAGCTAAAAGTATTATGATAAAAAATATTATATATGATAATATACTTTTATTAATCATGATATTGGATTTAAAAAAATTCAATATATCAGGTATTTCATTTTTTAAAGGTGCTGAAGTAAATATACCAAGCAGTAATAAAAGCAAAAATAATAAAAATGTTATGAGTATTGTTCTTTTATTAATATTTTTTAAATCGCTGTTTATAATAAATAAAAATGAATAGCAGAAAAAATAAAATATCTGAAAATAAAAGCTATTATAAAGTATGAAGTCTACAACATATACAACATCATATACTATACCAGCCATAGCGATAGGTACAGATGCAGTTATCATTAAAATGAATACTGATATATAATATTTTGCTGATGCTATGTTTGTTAATTTATTTTCAGACATTTTTATAATTCCATATAGGGATTTAGGCATTTTTTACAAATATTTGAAAATGGATTATAACTTATAATTATAAATTGTCAAGTATTTAAGAATAGAGTTAATAGTCAAAGAAATTGTTCATATCATTAAGAATTTCTCTAATACTTCCCCTTAAAACTTTGGCATTAGGAAGCGAGTTAATAAATTGGGAACCGTAATTTTTTGTATAAAGTCTTTTATCCAATACCAATACAATTCCTCTGTCATCTTTACTTCGTATAAGCCGTCCGAATCCCTGTTTAAACTTTATTACGGCAAAAGGCAGGGCATAGTCTAAAAATGCATTTCCTCCGTTTTCCTCAATATATTTGTATCTTCCTTCGCTTATTGGATCTGTAGGTACGGCAAAAGGGAGTTTTGGTATTATAACCGCTTCCAAGTTTTTTCCAGCCACATCAACACCCTCCCAAAAAGAATCAACACCGTAAAGCACATTATTTGAAGAGGATTTAAACATATCAAGAAGAGTATGTCTATGCACGGATGCGGTCTGAGCTAGAGCATTTATATTTTTGCTTTTTAATTTTTCAGATGTGCTTTCATAAACGCTCATAAGAGATGAAAAAGAAGTAAAAAGTATAAAAGCTCTTCCTCCTGTTATACTGCAGACTTGCATTAATACCTTTGAAGTAAAATCATTGAATGTATCAGAACCAGCATCAGGCATATCGGCTGCAATATATAGTCTTGCATTATCTTCATAATTAAACTGAGATTCTAAATATATTTCTATTTTTTTATTTTTTTCTATATAATCAAATCCTAATCTATTTGAAAAGAAATTAAAGCTTTTTGAAACAGTTAAAGTTGCAGAATACATTGCCACAGTATCAAATCTTGAATATAAAAAGTCATTTAAATTTTTAGCCACAGTTACAGGCGTTAAATGCCAATTAAGAATAAGATTTCCTTTTTTTGTGAGCTTTGTTTCTATCCATCTTATATATTCATCTTTTTTATAATCTATTACAGAGTTTAAAGATACCAATTGTCTTTTTAGTCTTTCTAAATATGCATTAGACATTTGAGCCGTTTCGTCATAATCAAAATTTTTCTCAATTGCTATATCAAAAAACTTTTTATATAATTTATCGCAGATATTTACAAGCGAAGTCATTAAAATTACCATTTCTCTAAGAGGCTTTACTCCTTCATCTTTCCAATGATCGGAGATTACAAGTTCAGGACTTATTCTGAATTTATATCCTAATCCTTCTTTTGTCTGAATATTTTTATGGCAGTAGCCTATAAACTCTTTTGCCCTTTCTTCGGCGGCATTTCTCATTCTTGAAGTTAAATCATGAGCTTTGCCTATTAAATCTGTTATTTCGTCGTATTGATTCTTTTCAATTAATGCTCTTTTTTCATTAAGTATATTATTAATATTTTCTATAACACCAAGTCTTTTATTTCTCTTTATTCTTGAAATATAGAAAAGCGCTTTTAATATTCCGTTTTTACTTCCGTCATCTCCGAAATAGCTTGAAGCGGAGTTTTCAAAATTATGAGCCTCATCAATTATAACTTTTGTGTATCTCGGAAGCAGGCAGTATCTTCCCGCAGTTTCAGCATAAAGCGATAAATCGGCGCATAATATATGATGATTAACTATTAATAGCTGAGCGGCATTTAACTGCTTGCGCATTTTATAGAAGTAGCAGTCTTCCAAATATTGGCATTTTCTATGAGTGCAGGTGTCGGTATCGCAGCAGACCATTTCCCACAATTCGCTTTTCGGCTTGTATCCTAAATCGGTTATAGAACCGTCTTTTGTTGTATTAAGCCAATGATCTATATCATTAAAGAAATTTATCTGCTCTTCAAAATCAAATCTATCATTATCATTCAATCCGTCTTTGACTTTCTTTATACATACATAATTGTTTCTGCCTTTAACTAAGGCATATTTTACATTCGGCGCAATTCCTCCTATAATAGAGGGTATATCCTTTGAAATAATCTGCTCCTGCAAATTTATGGTATTGGTAGATATTACTATTCTGGTTTTATTTTCTTTAAGCCATAAAAGTGCTGGTATAAGATATGCAAAAGATTTTCCTATTCCTGTACCTGCTTCAGATATTAAATGCTTATTATTATTAAACGATTCAATGGTGGCTTCAACCAGCTCAGTTTGTTCTTGTCTGTATTCGTACTTTTTTAGAAGATTGCTTAAAATACCGTTTTCCGTGAACATATATAATGCATCGGGAGCATCTATTTTCTTTATATTTTCAGATTTTATGGGCTTTACAACTTCATAATATTCATCAGCATCGTTATTGATTATATAGAAACCTATTCCTGCATTGTTTCCAAGTTCGCTTGCTATTGACAGATCGGGTCTTGATGGAGTAAGCTCTCCTGAAGGGTGATTATGAATTACAGCATCAAATTCCAATGATAATGATATTATAGCAGGAACAGAGTCTTTATTTCCTCTTGCTATAACTTCTATATAATCAAGTATTCCGTAGGTGTTAAAATTTATTCCGAAATATACTTCATTGCCGTAAGCATCTGTTATTGCCTTTCTCATATAATTTATTGCATCTGCTGAAAATACATTATCTATTTCTTTTGTATAATTATTATTCATATTGATTCAATAATATAGAATATTGAAATCTTTGTCAATAATTAAAAAATTTTAATTATTTCTAAATTATATAACTAAATGTATTATAATATTAATTATGAGCCAAACTATTATTAGAGATAATATTATTATTTGTTATATTTTTAAACATAGTTTTTACTCTGTCATTTGTAAGAGGAGAATAAAAATTATGTATAAGCTCATAGCCTTTTTTTATAGCATTGGTATCATAATCGCTGTACGAATAATTGCTTTTTAAAGAAGGCATATTAATATTAGGATCTTCTTTTATGGGCTTCATTATCACTTCAAAACCGTTTTGTTTAAAAAAAGCATAGTAAGTGGGAATATAAGAAAAACTGATTTCTTTATTTTCATTTATATTTAATGAAACTACAGTTCCTATATCTAAATAAGGATATCTGCCTTTATGATTTGCAATGAAGTTTCCAAGCGAATATATAATTATTCCGCTGTGATTAGTACCCTCATAAATCTCCGCAGGTCTTGGTACATGAGGGTGATGCCCCACTATTATATCAACTCCGTTTTCAATTAAATATCTGGCTGTTTGTATTGTTGATTCTTCAGCGTAAGTGGTGTATTCCAAACCAAAATGAAGAGATACTATCTTTATTTCATTATTTGTGGCAAGCATTAAATCGGATTTTACTTTTTCTATCAAATCTTCCTGTTTAGGAAAGAAATTCATAAAATATAAATATCCGTTTTTATTAGTTTTATGACTTATGCCGTTATCAAGCATTGTATATGCGGATATAAAAATCGGTATATTATTAATATTTGTTATAACAGGAGCTATACTTGGGGAATTAGTGGATCCTCCTAAGGTTAATTTATTATTTCTGTGAAGTTCTGCTACAGTTTCCGCTTCAGCCTGCGCCCCTTGATCATAAGCATGGTTATTTGCAATTGAAAAAGTATTAAAATAATTAAAGAAATATTTCAAATAATCTAATGAACCGTTAAACTCAGGGTAGGGCATAGGAGGCTTATTTGTATTAACTACAAACTCCAAATTAGCAAATACTATATCCCCTTGAAAATATTCTTTTAAATCTATTAATACATCATTGCTTTGAAATGCATTTACAATAGCAGGATGCGTCATTATATCTCCAGTAAATACTAATTTAATATTTTTAGGAGACGGTTTCATTTCTTTTTTATTATATGAGCATGAATATAATAGCAGTATAAAAAATACGGCAGTTATTAATTTTTTTGTCATAGTTATTTTACCTAAAATTATAATTTTTATATTTCAGCTTTTTCATTTATAATTTCTAAATCATTTTTTTCTATATCATGAATATCTGGATTTTCCTCACCGTTATTATTATCGCTGATTCTTGTATATCTGAGAGGTATCAATTCCATTTCTACTATTCTCCTGTCTTCTATTTTCATTATCCTTCCTCTGTATCCTTTTAGTATAAAATGTTCATTGATTTCAGGTATATGATCAAGCATATCTATAACATACCCCGCTATAGTCTGATATTCTTTATGTTCTAATTGCAGTTTCAGATTCTTATTTACATCTTCTATAGAGGCATTTCCATTTATTATAATTCTTTTTCCTTTAAATCTTATAACATCTGCTTCTTTTTTATCGCTTTCATCTTCAATATCTCCCATTATCTCCTCTATAATATCTTCCATAGTAACAAGTCCTGCAGTTCCTCCGTATTCATCAATAGTAATAACCATTTGAAGCTTTTTTTTCTGCATATCGCTGAATAGGCTGCTTATAGTTTTTGTTTCTGGTACAAAGTACGGAAGCATTATATAATCAATTGCTTTCTTCTTTAATTTATTTTTTTTAGAAGATCCTTTAAGATATTCTTTAAATAAAGCTCTTGTGTGGAATATTCCTATTATATGGTCAACAGTTTCTTCATAAACTGGAAATCTTGAAAGTCCTGTTTCTACTGTAAGTTTTATTAGTTCGTTTATATCTGTTTCAGCTTCAATACATACCATATCCACACGGGGCGTCATAATTTCTTCAACAGTTTTATTTCTGAAATCAATAACCCCTGTAAGCATTTCATGAGTATATTCTTTTATTATTCCTTCTTTATGACCGAGATGTATAATAGTTGTAATATCGTCCATACTTGATAATGCACTTCTCTTTTCAGCATCTCTAAGTTTTTTAGGAACAAAGTAATTCATTATAAAAGTTGTTATTTTATCCATTAAGAATGTTATAGGCTTAAATATAAAATGACAAAATTTCATAAAATAGAGAAGATAAGGCATCATTTTTTCAGCATTAACTCTCATTAATACTTTAGGAAGTATTTCACCGAATATAATTATAAGTACTGTTATTGTGGCTGTTGATATTGTAACCAAAATATTTTCCGATATGTTAGGAATAGCATCTGCAAGTCTTATTGCAAATACAGTTATTATGGAGCTTGCCGTAATATTTACTATGTTGTTTCCCACAAGAATTGTAGGTATCATAGAGCTTGATTTTTCCCAATATTTTGTATCTTCTTCTTTTATTCTTTTTTCCCTTACCAAACGCATTAATGTAACATCATCTATTGAGGTATATGCCGTTTCGCTTCCTGAAAATAATGCAGAGAGCATTATAAATATAATAATAATTAATATTTCAAATAAATAAATTAATATAACTTCCATAATTCTATAATCCTCTTTTAATAAGCTGATTTATATTCTTTTTCTTAATTCATTCATAAAATTAGTACCGGGATCTTTTTTTGCAGGATTAATATATTTTGTATTTAATTCTTTATACAGTGAATAATGGGGAGATGTTTTATTTCCGTATTCATAATGAGCTATTACATACTTAATGCTTTTATATTTATTTCTGAGATATTTTATTAACATTACATTTGAGTCTAATTGTTCTTTAGTAAGATTATCGGCATATCCTATATTTTCTATGCCTATTGCAGTATAATTAAAACCTACGGTATGCCTTGCTATGTATTGCTCAGGCGTATTTGCATATATGGTTCCGTCAAAATCAACTAAAAAATGAGCGCCCACATTTACTTCTCCGCCTGCCTCTATATCTGGTCTTCCTATTAGAATATCGTTTTCAAATATATTAACAGTTACATTCAAATTAGGAGTTTCTGCAGAATGAACTACTATTATTTGCGGATTGTTCAGATATATTAACGGATTTCCGTAATGTGTTTTTGAATACTGAGATAATAAATTTAATCTTAGCGAACTCGGAGTAATTTTATATTTATTGTCAATTTTTATGCTTGGATTTACTCTTTCTATATTGTTTGTCTGAGCTATATTATCGTTTACAGTATTAACGCATGATGATAATAAAAATATTATAATTAATATAAGATTATATTTCTTATCATTTAATATCAATTTAAGCATCCATTGCTATATTAACACTTACAAAACCAAGCGAAGATTGAAAAGGTATTATTATAGTTTGTAGGTTTTTAGGAATTATCTGTATTTCTTTGCCGAAGTAGAGTATAGGAGGCGTGATATCGCAGCTTATTCCTTCTTCGGCTAATTTAGTTATGGCAAGACCGCTTATAGTATTTCCCATTTCATTAATAACGCTTCGCATCATATCTTCAAAATCATCTTCAGAATCGTATTCTCCGCGTTTCTTATCTGTGAGATTTTCGGTAAGAAGCTGAGAAAAATTTTCAGGGAATTCATATAATACCTGACCATTAACATCCCCTACAATTCCTATAGCAACACCATATCCTGAGAAAAGCTTACGCCCCTGACCTTTTACAAGGGTTCCTTTTTCCATTGTAAGACCTGCCATTTCTTTGAATATTGATACTAAAGATACTATAAACGGATTAATAAATCTCACATCCATAAATTTAATAGGAGTTGTAGCCATATTTATTTCCTTGCAAATTTAATTTATTATTTAGGTTAATTATAACATAGTTAATTTTTATTTCAATAATAATTAAATTTAAATTTATTAATTGTCTAGTTTTATAATTTATTTTACCATATATTTTTGTTTATGTGCATACATAAGATGTTATATTATATATAATGATTTTGACTTTATATATAGTTTTAAGTAATTATATTTTTTATATTTATTTGCCGAAGTAAATTTTATTGAAAAAATACCGTAAATATTTATAGTAAATATATAATTTATAAATTTGACTTGATATTTAACTTAAATGATTATAGAATAAAAGCAATCAGATAGGGGTTTAATATGTCATTTGTTCATTTGCATGTACATACTCAGTATTCAATATTAGACGGAGCTTCACGCATAAAATCTCTCTATTCAAAAAAGGATAAGAAAAAAAGACTTATACCGGGTTTGATAGATAGGGCTCTTGAGCTTGGAATGCCAGCAATAGCCATTACCGATCATGGAAATATGTTCGGAGCTATGGAGTTTTTTTCTGAGGCTAAGGACAAGGGCATTATACCTATAATAGGCTGCGAACTTTATGTTGCCCCTAAGACCAGATTCGATAAAAAGGCTGAAAACTCAGAAGAAAAGAGCGCTATGCATATTATTATGCTTGCTAAGGATAAAGAAGGTTATGATAATTTATGCAAGCTTGTAACTTTCGGATATACAGAAGGTTTTTATTATCGTCCTAGGGTTGACCATGAATTAATAGAAAAATATAATAAAGGATTAATCTGCTTATCCGCATGTATGGGGGGAGAAATACCTATTGCCATAAGAAAAAAAGACTATAAGCATGCTTCAAAATTGGCTGAGTATTATAAATCTATTTTCAAAGATGATTTTTATATAGAACTTCAGGATCATAATATATCTGAAGAGAAATCATTAAACAGCGCATTATATAAATTAGCAAATCATTATAATATAGAAATGGTTGTAACAAATGATGTTCATTATGTATTAAAAGAGGATGCTAAAGCCCATGAGATACTTCTTGCCATACAGACAAAGTCTACTTTAGATTCTCCAAGAAGATATAAATTTCCAAGTAATGAGTTTCATTTAAAAAGCGAAGAGGAAATGATGAAGTCTTTTTCAAAACTTCCGAAAGCGTTTGAAAATACTGTTAGGATAGCAGAACAATGCAGAGATTTAAATATAATGAGTAAAACTTATTATATGCCTAATTATGAGCTTCCTGACGGCGAAACGGAGACTACTGCTCTTAGAAATATGTGTATAGAGGGTCTAAGCAAATACTATAATAATAATATCCCTAAAGATGCTATGGACAGGCTTGAAATGGAATTGGGCGTTATATCTAAAATGGGATTTGAAGGATATTTTTTAGTGGTTCAGGACTTTATTAATTATGCCAGAAATAATGATGTAGCAGTCGGACCAGGGAGAGGAAGCGCTGCAGGCTCCATAGTTGCATTTGCCACAGGAATTACCAAGGTTAATCCTCTTGATTATAATCTGCTTTTTGAAAGATTTTTAAATCCTGAGAGAAAAAGCATGCCAGATATAGATGTAGACTTCCAAGATGATAAAAGAGAAGTAATAATAGATTATGTAAAAGATAAATACGGCAAAGATAATGTTGCCCAAATTGCCACATTCGGAGCTTTGGGCGGAAGATCCGTTATAAGAGATGTATGCCGTGTTATGGGTATAGATTTGGCTACAGCCGACAGACTTGCTAAAGGAATACCTAATAATATAAGGGTAGTTGATATATATGATGACCCTGATTGCGCAGATTTTCGAAAGGAGATAGAAAGCAGCAGGGAATTAAAAAGCATGTACGAAATATCATCAAGACTTGACGGTTTGGTAAGGAATGTAGGTTTGCATGCTGCGGGAGTTATAATATCTTCTCATCCTATAATGGATTTAGCGCCTGTGTATCAGGATTCTAAGACAGGAACCAGAGCTTGTCAGTATGAGATGACCTATGTTGAAAGTGCGGGTCTTATAAAAATGGATTTTTTAGGTATTAAGAACTTAAGACTTATAAAAGATGCGGTTAAAGATATAAAAGAAAGATACAAAATAGAAATAGATATTGATAAGCTTCCTTTAGATGATGAAGCCGTTTACAGTATATTCAGAAAAGCCGATACGGGCGGTATTTTCCAATTTGAAAGTCCTGGTATGCGTCAGATGCTTATTAATATACAGCCTACGGTTTTTGATGATTTGGTTTCCAGTGTGGCATTATATCGTCCGGGACCTTTGAATTCTGGAATGGATAAAGATTATGCGGACAGAAAAAATAAAAGAAAAGAAATTGTATACAAACATCCTGATTTAGAGCCTATACTTAAAGAGAGTCAGGGAGTGCTTATATATCAGGAGCAGATTATGGCTATAAGCAGGTTTATAGGAGGATTTACTGCAGCAGAAGCCGATGATTTAAGAAAAGCTATGGGTAAAAAAATTGCAGATAAAATGAACTCTATGGAAGCGAAATTTATTAATGGCGGACTTGAAAGAGGATATGATAAAGAATTATTAACATATCTTTTTGATACTATGAAAGGATTTGCCGAATACGGTTTTAATAAATCTCATTCCGTTTGTTATGCTTTAATAGCTTATCAGGAGGCTTATATAAAAGCGCATTATCCTATGGAATATTATGTGGCTTTGCTTAATACGGTTATAGCTGATACTGATAAAATAGACTTATATCTTAATGAAATTAAACAAAAAAATATAGATGTAATCACGGCAAATGTTTTTGAAAGCAATGCATTATTTTCGCAGAAGGACGGAAAAATAATTTATGCTTTGCATGCTATTAAAGGAATAGGTTTGCATGCAGCTTTAGCTATTGAAGAGGAGAGAGAAAAAAACGGACAGTTTAGAAATTTGGAAGATTTTGTTAAAAGAGTTGATGTTCATTTGGTTAATAGAAAGGTTTATGAAACATTAATTAAGAGCGGGGCATTTTCGGAGTTCGGATATACTCAGAATGCTTTGATTTCTTCTCTTGATGCAATACTCTCCCATGCATCTAATTATCAAAAAGAAACTTTATCAGGTCAGACTATGCTTTTTGATTCTATGTCTGAAGATGATTCAGGAAGCGCATCTTTGGTTATAGAAAGGCATATTGAGTATTCTCCGAATATTTTAATGGAAAATGAGAAAGAAGTTTTAGGATTTTCTTTGAGGTATCATCCTTTTTCAAGATATATAAGTAAAATAGATTATAAATATTTCAATAATACTTTAGATATTGATAATTTAAAAGATAAAGATGAGTTCTTAATCCCATGTGTTGTTATATCAGTAATAGAATCTTCTACAAAGAAAAATGCTCCTATGCTTGCATTAAAAGTTATGGATTTATTTACCGAATATACATTTTTTATTACGGCTAAAAATCAAATTCTTAAGTATAGAGATATGCTTGAAGAACAGGCAGGTATATTGATAAAGGGACGAAAAGAAAAAAACAGATTCTCTGAAAAAATATATAATAACATTTCGGATATAAAATTATTAGATGATTATCTGAAAGATAATAATATGAAGCTTAAGGAAATAAACAGAGATAGTATTAAAAGAGATTCTAAATTAAGAGATGATAGTCTGCATGCTCAGTTTAAGAATAACAGAGAAAATATTATTAAACGCTCGGATAATATTGTTTCCAATGCTGCATTTAATAACAGCATATCATCTAAATATACCGGCAGCGGAAAAAAACAGCTCGCTTTGTATGTTAATAAAAATATATTTGATGATATGGATTTATTATGCCTTCAAAATGCCATATCCTCAAATCCGGGAGATTATACCATATTCTTAAAATTAAAATCAGAAAGCGGTACTGAAGTATTCAAAATAGGCGAGAATTACAAAGTTGATCCGAATCAGAGATTTTTAAATGAAGCTAAAAGCGCATTAAGGTCCCTGATAGAAATAGAATATGCTTAAATAATAAGTAATTTAATTTTTATTTAAAAAGCCTGCCTTAAGTTAAGGGCAGGCTTTTTACAAATATTATTTTTCAAAAATTAAATTATCTCCCGATTTTACAGCTTTAATAGTGTCTCCTTCCAAATATTTTCCTCTGAGTATTTCCTTAGACAAAGGATTTTCTATATAGTTTTGTATGGCTCTTTTTAAGGGTCTTGCTCCGAATTGAGGATCATAACCGATATCGGCAATATAATTTACAGCTTCATCGCTTATATATAATGTTATTCTCCTGTCTTTAAGTCTGTCAGCTACTCTTGATATCTGATTTTTTACTATCTCGGCAATATATTTTTTTTCAAGTCTTGTAAATGTTATTATCTCATCTATTCTATTTAAAAACTCGGGTCTGAACGACATTTTTAATAGTTCATTAATTTTTTCTTTTATATCCTTTATATCATTAGCTTCAAGAATCAAGTCCGAACCTAAATTGCTTGTCATTATTATAATAGTGTTTTTAAAGTCCACTATTCTTCCTTGTCCGTCTGTAAGTCTTCCGTCATCCAATACCTGAAGAAGCACATTAAATACATCATGATGAGCTTTTTCTATCTCATCAAATAGTATAACAGAATAAGGTCTTCTTCTTACAGCCTCCGTTAATTGTCCGCCTTCATCATAACCTACATATCCGGGAGGAGCTCCTATAAGCCTTGTAACTGAGAATTTTTCCATGTACTCGCTCATATCTATTCTTGTTAATGCTTTTTCATCGCTGAATAAGAAATCGGCAAGAGTTTTTGCAAGTTCGGTTTTTCCAACCCCAGTAGGTCCTATAAATAGAAAGCTTCCAAGAGGTTTATTTTCATCGGAAAGTCCTGCTCTGTTTCTTCTGATAGCATCGGCAACGGAAGTTATAGCTTCTTCTTGTCCTACAACTCTTTTATGAAGCACTTCTTCAAGCTGCAGGTATTTTTCTTTTTCACCCGCAAGCATTTTGCTTACAGGTATGCCTGTCCATACCGATATGACTTTTGCTATATCATCTTCCGAAATCTCTTCTCTTAAGAGCCTTTTTTTATCAGAGTTTTTTGCCTCATTCGCTGCTTTAGAAGCCTCTTCAAGTTTTTTCTGAAGTTCAGGAATTTTACCGTATTTTATTTCAGCGGCTTTTGCCAAATTTCCTTCTCTTGTATACTGAGTTTCTTTTATATTTAAAGCTTCAAGCTCTTCTTTTAATTTCCTTGTTTCTTCAATTCTTCCTTTCTCATTATCCCATTGAAGCTTCATAGCATTGCGTTTTTCGGAAAGTTCTGATAATTCTTTTTCAAGTTTCTCAAGTCTTTCTTTAGAAGCAGCGTCATTTTCTTTTGAAAGCGCCTGTTTTTCTATATTGAGCTGTAAAATTTTTCTCTCTATTTTATCAAGTTCTGCAGGCTGACTGTCTATTTCTATTTTTAATTGGCTTGCAGCTTCATCTACTAAGTCAATAGCCTTATCAGGCAGAAATCTATTAGTTATATATCTGTTTGATAAAACGGCTGCTGAAACCAGCGCTTCATCTTTTATTCTTATACCATGATGAACTTCGTATTTATCTTTTAATCCTCTTAATATAGATATGGTATCTTCAACACTTGGTTCTTTGCAGTATACCTGCTGGAATCTTCTCTCAAGCGCTTTATCTCTTTCTATATATTTTCTGTATTCGTCTAAAGTAGTTGCGCCTATTGCTCTTAATTCTCCTCTTGCCAATGCTGGTTTAAGCAAATTAGAAGCATCCATAGCTCCTTCCGTAGCGCCTGCTCCTACTAAAGTATGAAGTTCATCTATAAACAATATTATACTGCCTTCCGATTTTTCCACCTCATTAATAACAGCTTTCAGTCTCTCCTCAAACTCTCCTCTGAATTTTGCTCCCGCTACTAATGCACCTAAATCCAATGCTAACACTCTTTTATCTTTAAGTCCTTCAGGTACATCTTGAGAAACTATTCTTCTTGCAAGTCCTTCAACAATGGCTGTTTTACCTACTCCTGGCTCTCCTATAAGCACAGGATTATTTTTTGTCCTTCTTGATAATACCTGCATAACTCTTCTTATTTCTTCATCTCTTCCTATAACTGGATCTATCTTTTCATCTTTTGCCAATTTAGTTAAATCACGGCAGTATTTATCAAGAGCCTGCATTTTTGCTTCAGGATCCTGACTATTAATTTTCTGTCCTTTTCTTAATTCTTTTAATGCACTCAAAACTTCTTTTTTACTTATTCCGATTTTTCTTAGCATATCTCCCGTTTTGTTATCAGCTTCGGAAAGCGCTAAGAATATATGCTCGGTGGATATATACTGATCTTTTAAAGCATTTGCTTCTTTTTCAGCCTTAGATAAAACTTTTCCCGCATTAGATGATAAATGCAGCTGAACATTTTCGCCTGTTACCTTTACATTTTCATCAACTATTCTTTGTGTTTTATCTATTAATGTGTTTATAGGAACACCTATTCTTTCAACAAGAGGCTGTATAAGCCCATCTTCCTGTTTTAATAGCGCAAGTAATAAATGTTCGCTTTTTATTTCATTATGATCTTCGCCGTTTGCTATATTAGCAGCTTCATTTACAGCATCTTGGGCTTTTATTGTGTATTTATTATAATCCATATTTCAAATCCGCTCCTTATATAAATTAATTATTTAAGTTTTAATTAAATAATTTGCTTAAGCATTTAAATGCCTTATTTATATATATGCAAAAAATATACCAATTATATATAGATTAATGTATAATTAGGCTCTTATCATAGTATATATAATAATTTTTTTATGTATATATTAATACTATTGTATAATTTTTATATATAGAATATACTTTGATGTATAAAAATTATACTATATATTGAAAGCAGCTGTTTTATATATAGAAAATATTTGTAATAAAAATTAAATTAATGTTTTAATAATATATAAAAAAATACTGTTTATGATATAATCTTTTACTGATTATTATTTGAAATATCTGCTTAGGAGTTTATTATGGAATTTGTGTCGGAGATAATTGCAAAAGTTAATAGTTTTTTATGGGATTATCTATTGATAATTTTATTATGCGGAAGCGGAATATATTTTACCATAAGATTCAAATTTGTGCAGATTTTAAATTTTAAAGACGGATGGAATAGAATATTCGGAAGTATTTCTTTAATGGGAAAAGCAGCTGATAAGGAAGGAATGAGTTCTTTTCAATCTCTTGCTACGGCAATAGCCGCTCAGGTTGGAACTGGAAACTTAGCGGGCGCCGCTACGGCTTTAATTTCAGGAGGTCCTGGAGCAATATTTTGGATGTGGGTATCTGCTTTTTTTGGTATGGCTACAATATTTGCAGAAGCATCTTTGGGAAGCAGATATAAAACTACAGCTAAAGACGGTCATGTTATAGGATGTCCTGCATATTATATACAGGCTGCTTATAAAGGTTTTTTGGGTAAATTTTTATCGGTTTTGTTTGCAGTATTTATTATATTAGCTTTAGGATTTATGGGAAATATGGTGCAGTCTAATTCCATAAGCGGAGCTTTTGTTAATGCTTTTCCGCAGATTAAGCCTATATATGCAGGTATAATATGCGCATTGATAGCAGCATTTATATTTATAGGAGGACTTAGAAGAATAGCTTCATTTGCAGAAAAAATAGTGCCTGTAATGGCTTTATTTTATATAATAGGTTCTTTAATAATAATCATAATGAATATTAAAAATCTTCCTAGTTCTATAGCTTTGATATTTACATCGGCTTTTAATCCTCAGGCTGTTATAGGAGGAGGATTGGGTATAGGAGTACAGCAGGCTATGCGTTTTGGAGTTGCAAGAGGCTTATTTTCTAATGAGGCGGGTATGGGATCTACTCCTCATGCTCATGCTTTAGCTAAAGTTGATCATCCATGCGAACAGGGTGTTGTTGCTATGATAGGAGTATTCTTTGATACATTTATAGTTGTAACTTTAACCGCTTTAGTTATACTTGCTTCAGATATACTTCAGACGCAGATATATACTCTATCTTCCGTATCAGATATACCTGAGATTCTAAAAGGAGTAGGTTTGCCTCAGGAGGCTTTCAGATTGGGATTCGGACATTTAGGCGTTGTATTTGTTGCCGTATGTTTATTTTTCTTTGCTTTTACCACTATAATAAGCTGGTATTTTTTCGGAGAGCAGAACATTAAATATTTATTCGGAATAAAAGCTAAAAAAGTTTATTCCGTATTAGTAGTGGGATTCGTGCTTTTAGGTTCGGCATTAAAAGTTGATTTGGTATGGGCATTGGCGGATACTTTTAACGGACTTATGGTTATACCGAATATTTTAGGGCTTCTCGCTTTAAGCGGCATTGTGTCGGCTTTGTTTAAGGAATATAATAATATAAATAAAAGATAATATTATTTATTATTTCGGCTTGAATATCAGAGATATTGAATTAACGCAGTGTCTGACATTTTTTTCCGTCAGATGTTCTCCTTCAAATATATGTCCCAAATGTCCGCCGCATTTGCTGCATGTTATTTCTATTCTATATCCGTCTTCATCTAATGATCTTCTAACCGCACCTTTTATTTCATCGTCAAAGCTTGGCCATCCGCAATTAGATTTAAATTTATCTTTTGAACGGTATAATTCGGCTCCGCATTGTTTGCAGCAGTATACGCCTTCTTCAAAAAAATCATTGTATTTGCCTGTAAACGGATATTCTGTTCCTTTAAATATAATTATATTTTTTTCTTCTTCCGTAAGTTCTCTTTTTTCCATTTTTTAAATCCTCTTATATATTTAAATATATATATTATTATAATATTATTTATATTTTTTACAAATTAAAGTTTTTATTATTTTTAATAAAAAAGGATATAGTTATGAATAAATGGCATTTAAGAAAAGTTAATAATAAATATGAGCTTTATCATATATATGATGATTTAGACGAAGAAATTCCTATTTCCGTACTTTTAGATATTTTGAAAAATGAGTACCCAGATATAATTATTAAAAATGTGAAATCCGATATTATGAACGGAATATACTCTGAAGATATAATAATTAATAATATAGTTTTCACTATATACGAAGAATTATCAAGCATAACATTCAGTTCATATAGTGCAGATAAAGAGAAGGCTAATAATATTATATATTATATAGGAAGCATACTAAAAGCAGATATTCAATAATTTACTGATTATTATCTATTTTTAAGTTTTCCACAGCTTTATGAAGCTTCTTTTTTAATTTTTTATTTTCTATATAATTGTCAGCTTCATCTCTGTACATTATATTAGTATTTTCTAAGTTTTCTATTTGAGTTTTTCCCATTTTAAATATCTGTTTAAGCATTTCTGAAGCATCTTTATATCCTTCCTCTATGCGGATTTTAGCTCCTTTTAATGAAAAATCCATAGCGCCGCTGAAAAAATTTCCTATATTGCTGCTCGGTACTATTTCATAAACTTTGCAGTTGTCAAATTTTCTTACTGTATTTTCTTTGTATAAATTTACTGCAATTATTTCATCGCAGTTTTCTTCCTGAATAAGCGGCTTAATAGGTAAATTATCTCCTTTAAGAAATTCTACTCCTCCGTCTATATAATAAGTATCATAGATTCTCTGTCTACCGAATATTATTGGTATCGCGCTTGTTGCCATCATTATTTTTTTTATCTCTTTTTCGCTTCTGTTATTTAATTTAAAATATTCAGCGCCTATATTTTTTAAATTTACAGCCGTAGCATATATTGGATATTGATAATTAATTATAATGTCAATATTCAGATATTTTTCTATTATTTCTATAAGCCCCTCTCTGCTGAAAATACCTTTTGAAGATATAAACTCATTGTTTTTATCAATTTTCTTTTTAGAGAGTATTTTATTTTCTATTTCATTAGTCCAAATATATTCTGCGATATCATAATTATTTTGAGCTATTAGGCATGCATTAAGTACGCCTACCGATGTGCCTGATATGGATTTAATCATTGCATCAATTTCATATTCTATTAACGCTTTCCAAACGCCTATCTGATAGCTTCCAAGTCCTCCTCCTCCTCCTAAAACTAAACCTAATTTTTTCATATAGTCTCCGAAATTTTAATATTAAATTTTATTTAAATATACTCCCCAAAAATCATTTATAAACTCTAAATAGTCTTTTTTATTTTTATCAGTAATTTTTTCTATCTTTTTATTAGTTTTTTCTTTATGCTCTTTAATTTTATTATACTGAAGCTTTAATTTTTCTTTATATTTGTATATTTCTTTATTTGAAGAACAGGCATCAAAGTATTTATTTAAATATTTAAATGTGTTTTCATAATCTTTTTTTATTAAATATATTTTGGCAGTTTCTTTATAGCATAAAGGAACTTCAAAATTCATATTTTCTTTAATTAAAATTTTGTATATGCTCTCTATTTTTATATTATGTGCTTCTTTATTTTTTCTATCCCTTTTTAATATGATATCGCATTCATTTACAGCACTCTTATATTTTTTTTCTTCAAAATATTTATAAGCCGATTTTATTGTTTTTTCAGTATCCGTTATGCTGCAGATTTTAGGAAGATTAATATTTGCAGATATCATTTTTAATTCATTCATAATTAATATAATTATATCATAATTTGTGATTTCCGAATTATAATCAAAATTTGCCTTATTTAATCCGTATTCTTCTAATAAATTAATTTTTATATTTTTTGTATTTTCATTATCTCCTGTAATTTTTATTATTGAGTTTATTATATATTTTTCTTCTTTGTCTAATTTTTCTATTTTTTTTACTCCGCTCAGTATTGGTATGATACTCTCTGAGAGTTTTATATCGTTTTTAATATCTGCAAAAATCTTTTTTATAAAATTGGGCTTATCAATTAATTTAGAATATATATCTATTACTTTTATTTTGTTGTTAATATTTATATTGAAGTCTAATAATATAGATCTTATCATATAAATATTTTCTTTTGAGATATTATCCGCTATATTATTAGGATATGAAATTTTTGCAAATAAATCGCTGCTTAGACATAATACTTTTTCTATATTGTCCATTTCATTATAACTTATATTGTCAAACTCCAATATATTTGAAGAAGCTTTAAACTCTAACAGCTGTATTTTTTTTTCTAATGTATCTATTCTGTACGATTCATTATTTATTTTATTTAATATTATATTAAATGATTCTCTTATATTTCCGCATATTGTTATTAATTCTTTTTCAATATTTTTTTCTATATTATTTAATTTATTGTTTATGTATATTAATCCCTCATAAGTTATTTTATTCTGCTTTGCCAAATATTCAATCATTTTTATAGAAGCATTTTTTACTACAGCATAATTATAGTCTATCTCTCCTCTTATTTTTCTGTTTTGTCCTGTTACAGAGTTTAATATATTTTCTAAAAAACCTTGTTTGCTTAAATATTCGGTTCTTGATTTAGCGGCGCTTAAAAATGATACGGCTTCTATTGCAAGTTCTGTAAGTTTGGCGGAGTTTTCTTTATATTCTTCTACATTATTAAGTATATATTCCTGTATTATAGTTTTATCTTTTTCATCTATTTCATTTTCATAAAGTACGGTAAAATTCATAGCTGCTCCGATTATATAAAATAACACTATTATTATACAGTTTATTTAAGTTTAGTACAAATTGAAAAGCATGCAAACTTACTTGCTTATAATTATTTAAGCTTACAATTTTTATCAGCAGCAATAAAAAATTATTATTAAAAACTTTTTTATTTCAGAAAAATATATTATAATTTTGCATGTAAAATATATTTTCTAAATAATGAGGCTTGGTTTTTATGAATAAGATAGAAGTAAATATTAAGAATAATTTAACAATTAATTATGATATTCTTATACAAAAAGGATTAATAGAAGAAGCAGGAAATATAATAAAAAATATTTTAAAAGGCAATAAAGCTTTAATAGTCACTGATGATATAGTAAATGCTCTTTATAGCAAATATATAAAAAATAGTTTGGAAAAAGAAGGTATAATTACTTCTGTATGCGTACTTAAAAACGGAGAATCTAATAAAAATATTGAAAGTGTTTATAATATATATTCATCGCTTGCAGAAAATGAATTAAGCCGAAACGATATAATAATAGCACTAGGCGGGGGAGTTATAGGCGATATGGCTGGATATGCTGCTGCAACTTGGATGCGTTCAATAGATTTTGTGCAGATTCCTACAACTCTTCTTGCCTGCATAGATTCTTCAGTAGGCGGAAAAACAGGGATTAATATAAAAGAGGGCAAGAATTTGGTGGGGGCATTTCATAGTCCGAAGCTTGTTATAATTGACAGCAAGGTATTTATATCTTTGCCAAAAAGAGAGTTTAATGCAGGTATGGCTGAAGCGGTAAAGCATTCTTTATTATTTGATGAGAAACTTTTACAACATATAGAAAATCATTATTTTAATAATGAAGATTTAAATATAGATTTTGTTCTTAAAAGAAACTGCGAAATTAAATCGCATATAGTGGAAATTGATTATAAAGAGCAAAAAGAAAGAATGTTTTTAAACTTCGGTCATACTATAGGACATAGCATAGAAAATGCCTTAGGGTACGGAGTCTTGCTTCATGGAGAAGCTGTTGCAATTGGAATGATTTTTGCTTTAGAATTCGGCATAAAAAAAGGAATAACAAAAGATAATAATATATTGGAAAGAGTAAAAAATATATTAATAAAGATAGGTCTTCCCGTATCCATACCAGATAATATAAACTTAAAAGATGCAATTAAATTGGATAAAAAGAGAAATAAAAATAAAATAAATTTTGTATTTTTAGAGAGTATAGGAAATCCTAAGACAGAGAAAATTGATATTGAGGATATTCTTAAGTAATAATTTATTAAGCAGTTATTTATTATTAAAGTATTTGATTTTTTTATGTATATATATTATAATATTTAAAGTTTTTATGACTTTATATATTCCCGTTTTATACTTTTTATTGCATTTAATCTTTAAATCTATTAAAGAATTTTAAACTATTAAGGAGTTTTTACATGTCAGAAAAAGAAATACTTAATTTTGAAGCCGAAACCAAGCAGATATTAAATTTGATGGTGCATTCCATATACACCCATAAAGAAATATTTTTAAGAGAATTAATATCAAATGCAAGCGATGCTTTAGATAAAGCCAGATTTGAATCCATAACTAAAAGTGATAAATATGCAGATATGGATAATTTAAGAATAAAAATAGAAATAGATGAGCAAAATAGAGTTTTGAAAATAATTGATAACGGCATAGGTATGACAAAAGAAGATGTTATAAATAATATAGGATCTATTGCAAGAAGCGGAACTAAAGCATTTTTAGAAAAAATACAAAAAGATAAAGAAGCGTCTAAGGAAAGCGGAATAGATTTAATAGGGCAATTCGGAGTCGGTTTTTATTCTGCTTTCATGGTAGCCGATAATATTATAATAGAAACTAAAAATGTGGATTCTGATAAAGGTGTTCGCTGGGAAAGCTTAGGAGACGGTTCTTACTCTATAGAAGATATTGATAAACAAGACAGAGGAACTTCCATTATATTAAAATTAAAAGGAAAAGATGAAAAAATAGAGGAAGACGGTTTTACAGATGAGGATTACTGCAATAGATATACTTTAGAGAGCTTAATACATAAATATTCCAACTATGTTCATTATCCTATAGTTATGGATATGCCTATACCTAAAAAAGATGAAAAAGAAGTTCAGCAGTATGAAGAGAAAACTATAAACTCAATGATAAGTATATGGCAGAAGTCAAAAAGCGATGTTAAGACAGATGAGTATAATGAATTCTATAAAGAACATTTTCATGATTATTCAGAGCCGTTTGAGATTATACATACAAAAGCCGAAGGTACTATAGAATATACGGCGCTTCTATTTATACCTTCGAAAGCCCCTTTTAATTTTCTTCACCCTGATTTTGAAAGAGGATTAGAGCTATATTCAAAAAATGTATTTATAATGAGTAAGTGCAAAGACTTGCTCCCTGAATATTTAAAATTTGTAAGAGGATTGGTTGATTCTCCTGATTTTTCGCTTAATATTTCAAGGGAAATTTTACAGCACAGCACTCAGTTAAAAAGAATATCGTCAAATATTGAAAAGAAAATTCTTGATGTTTTAGAAAATATACTTAAAAATGACAGAAAAAAATATGAGAAATTCTTCAAAGAGTTCGGAGAATCAATAAAAATAGGGATATATTCAGATTTCGGAAAAAAAGATAAGCTTTCCAATATATTATTATTTGAATCGTCTGAGACAGCAGACGGAGAATATACAACATTGGCTGAATATAAATCAAGAATGAAAGAAGGTCAGGAGTTTATATATTATGCCGCAGCCAAAGATAAATCAGCTATAGAAAAACTTCCTCATATGGAAGGTATGAAAGATAAAGGCTATGAAGTGCTTTATTTTACCGACAGAGTAGATGAGTTTATGGTCGGCATGATGAGAGAGTATGACGGTACTAAGCTTCATTCCATACTTCAGGCTGATAGTAAAGATGCCGATAACAAAGATGAAAATAAAGACAATACCAATAAGGAAGTTCTTAATGCCATAAAAGATGTATTGGGAGAAAATAAAGTTGCCGAAGTAAGAGAGACCGACAGACTTAAAGAGAGTGTGGTATGCTTATCTAATAAGGAGGATTCTATAAGCTTTAATATGGCGAAAGTTCTTGCCGAAACAGGAAATAATATGTTCGGTATGAAGCCTGAAAGAGTACTTGAAATTAATACATCTCATGATGTTTTCAAGGCTATGGAAAAAGAATATCAGACCAATAAAGTTTCAGATATTTTCAAAGAATACAGTGAACTTTTATATGATGAAGCCTGCATACTTGAAGGGCTTCCTCTTGAAGATCCTAAATTATTTGCAGGAAGAATGAGTAAGTTAATGCTTAAATTATAATATATATGATTTTAATTAGAAATTAATTTTAAATAAAAAGGCGCTGCATAAATAAATGCCGCCTTTTTGTTTTTTAATTATATAAAAAATTATTTTTTTCATAATGAATATTTATTATATTTTCAGTCATCAAATTTCTGACCTAAAAGCTGACCGTTGCTTGCATCTATATAAAGCTCCATCATGTTATTGAGCTTTACCTCATAAAAATTCCACTTTTTTTTAATTTTTGTTATTACAGTATTAGGATAAGTTTTAATTACCGTATTTGCAACAGCCTGAGGCAGTATATTGGATGGTAATGCCGTATAATTTCCTTCTATTTCTTTTAAATCTCCGTTTCTGAAAAACTCTATTTCTACACCGTTATCCAGTACAACCTCATATTTTTTTCTATCCATTTCGGCATATATAATAGAAATATTAGAAAAGTATGTATTTATAAACTGCAGTATATTGTTCGGAAGCTGATTTGGTAAAATATACATATCATCAGCATATATTGCTGTAACTATTAATAAAAATAAAATTATTATTTTTTTTATCATATATATCCTTGAAATATAATTATATATATTTCTCATATTTATTAGTTTTTGTAAAAAAAATTATTTTACGAAAAACTAAAATAATTATCTGCAAATATTTTATGTAATTTCTGCTTAATTTATGAATAAAAATATTCATAAATTAAGCAGAAATATTTTAATATTACACCATAAATATAATAAAAAATTATATAAATATCAATAAAATAATTAAAAAAAATAAAATAATCTGGAAATTAATTAAAAATAATATAAAATGCAGACAGTATAATTAATTGGTATAAATTATGATAATAGATTTAAAAAAATACATTCTTACTGATTTACATCAAGTAAAATCTAATATTAAATATATAAAAGATATGAAATTTGATATTATTATTATAAATGAGAATGGTATATTGAGTTTTATACCCTGTGAAAAAATAGAGGATACCCTGTTCCCATTGGAGGGTTCTCAGTATATTAAAAATTCTTATATTTATATAGATAAATCATTAACTTCAATAATAGGAAAACAGTTCAGCATAGATTTAAATAAATCGTCTGCCGATATACATGATATTAATATTTTTTATTCATTATATAAAAATTGTAAATTTGAATATGATACAGAGTATTATGATAATCATTTTAATGAATTAATATCCGTAAGACATATAGAGAGAATAGATTATCTTAAAAACACATTTAATAAATTGAAGTCTTATATAACTTGTAATAAAATAGATTTTGAATTGGCTAGACTTATAGGAGGTATTTTAACAGATATAGGAATTATAGAAAGACTTAATCTTATATATCATTTAAATTATATAAAGCAGAATAATATATCCGATTTGAAAAATTATCAGAATGTTAAGAAAGACGATTTAATATTTGCAGACATTATAGGCACTATAGTCAGTATATTAGATAAGGAATATGACGGTTTTAATATATTTAGAGATGTTTCATCATTCAGCGATAATAATGTAATATGCCACAGCAACAGAGTTTTTATTATGATGATAGAGTTTCTGCTTTTTTACAATGAAGAGATATCGAGAGGCATAGCTTCTAAATTAAGAGCGGATTATAAAAAGAAGTATTATCCTTATTATTACAAAATAGGAAAGAAATATAATTTAGAACATAAGGTAAATAGAATAGAAGATATATCAAAAGTAGGTTTTAGAAAAATAGAGCAAAACGAGATAAAATATTATGCAAGAGCCGCTTTTTGGCATGATATAGCTCTTGTGGATATACTGCCTAATATTCCTATTGTCAATAATAATGAAGGAGATTATCATTCGGTATTGGGTTTTAACCTGCTCAAATACTGTATGTCTCAAAATGAGTATACATATACTACTGTAGGTCTTCATCATGAGTATTACGGAAACGGTTACGGTATATTTACAAATATGTATAATAAGCAGTTTGCAAATAGGCAGTCTAATAATATAGAAAATATATTAACCTATGATACCAATGATATTAACAGCTTATCGGCTTTATCGTATTTCCCAGCTAAGGTTCTTGAGATAGTGGATTCTTATGACAGTTTATACACTAATATTTCTAAAACTGATGCGGATAATATTGAAAGCGAGGTAATAGGTTATATGTATGAGCATTTTTTACAATATGATATAAAAATAGATCCTATAATTTTCACAATATTTATAAGATACTTAGAAAAAGTCAGAAATGCCTCAATATATAGTGCTCCTTTCGCATTAAATTTTATTTATACTTGACAATTTACAAAAATCTTATATCCTATAGTAGTATTTTTTATTTTTGGAATTATTTATTGAAAAAGGATATTAATCAAGAGTATAAAGGACCTGTAAGCGTATATTTAAAGCAGATAGGCGAAATAAGAAGACTCACAAAAGAAGAAGAATTAGATTTATGGCAGCGTCTTGAAGTCTGCCGTGATGAAAGAGCATTAATTTTAAATAATGATGATAAAGAATCTTTACAAAAATTAGAAAGCTTGGATAAAGAAATTGATTCCATACAGCATAAATTAGTTAAATCTAATTTAAGACTTGTAATAAGCATAGCAAAAAGATATTATAACAGCAGAGTGCCCTTTATTGATATAATAAACGAAGGAAATATCGGTCTTATAGAAGCTGTAAAAAGATTTGAATATAAAAAAGGCTTTAAATTTTCTACTTATGGTGTTTGGTGGATAAAACAAAGTATAGTTAAGGAGATATCAAGCAAAAGGCATATTATACGATTTCCTATGCATATAGCAAGATTAATAAAGAAAAGCATACAGACATCAAAATCTCTTACTCAGCAATTAGCAAGAGATCCCACTATAGATGAAATAGCTAAAGAAATGAAAATTGACAGAAAAACTTTGTCATATATAATGATGTTTACTCAGGATACCGCCAGTGTGGATTCTTTTTTTAGGAATTCGGATAATAATGATATGACTTCCATTATAGAAGATAAAAATTTTCCGTCCCCGCATCAAAAAGCTTTTATGGATAGTTTAAGAGATACTTTAACTGAAGCATTAAAATGTTTAGATGAGAAAGAGAGAACTGTTATAATTTCCAGATACGGTTTATACGGAAAAGAGGCAAAAACGCTTGAAAATACGGGTAAGGAATTAAATATTACAAGAGAAAGAGTTAGACAGATACAAATAAAGGCTATTAAAAAACTTGCATGTCTTAATTTATCTAAAGAATTGAAAAGTTTTTTATGGGATTAATATAATTTTTATGATTATAATATTTTTTTATTAAACAATTTATATTTTTACCGAAAAAATAACATATAATTAAAATTACGGATGTGAATTTATGTCTAATGAAATGAAAGCAAAATTAAAGCCTATAATTATAATAGTAATATTACTTGTGATTTTAACAGCGGGATTTTTTATTACTAAAAGTATATTGAGCAGCAGTAATATACCTGTTTTAGATTTTGGATATTCAGAAACCAACGATATGCCTGAAGATACCATAACAACAGATGATATATTCGGAGATGATATAACCCCAGAGGAAAAAGATTTTCTAGCCACAAATAACACTATACTTTCGGATAAAAATACGAATACTCAGCCTGCAGATAATAAAGATGATTATATAAATCTTTCTAATAATGGTTTATATGAGTCTTATAATAATAATGATATACCAGATATACCTCCTGTACCTAAACCTAACGGAGGCAGAAGCTCCGCTTATACATACAATACTGAAAATACTGTTTTGGTAACAAGTTCTAATACGCTTAGACCTGATAATAATATTTCAGCCTCTGCATCTTCTGTTAATACCAATGTAAGAATAAGTTCTTTTATTATAAATTATAATGACAGATTTGTTGCAACGAGAACCAATCCAGTTTTAATAACTTTAGCTGTAAAATCTCCCGCAGAGGGCAGATATGCAAGAATAAGAGTATATGCCAGAAAAGTAGATAATAATTATAATATATTAAGCAGAGATTTAGTATTCTATCTTCCGAAAATATATGTATTGGACGGGCAGGCTCAGACGCAATTCTATTTTGCAGGAAGAATGTCCGCAGGAAACCGTTATCTTCCTAAAGGCAGATATATATTATATGCAGAGACTGAAATTACTGATGAAAACGGCGTATCGGTCGGAAAAACGGGAAGATACCCTGTGCCTCAATGGAATTATGTTGTAACATTGCAATAATAAAATAAAAGCCCTAATATATATTAGGGCTTTTATTTTAAATTTTTTAATAAATATTATTTGTTTTCTAATCTCATATACAAAATAGGAAAATGATTGTCTTGTTCATCATAATAATTATTAATGGCATATTCTGTCAATTTTCTGCCTATTCCTTTGCCTGTATAATTAGTATCTAAAAACAATATTTCTAATTTATTATTTTCTATTCCCATCATACCTATAGCAGTATTATTATCTTCTGCAATTATCAAATGTTTTATTTGTATTAAAGCAGGTTTTATATATTTTGATATGCTTATAATATCATTTTCGTTTAAAAATAAATGAGTTTCTCTAACATATTTTTCCCATAATATATATAGTTTATCAATTAATTCGGGTTCTCTATTATTTAATTCATATATATTCATAATACCGCTAAAAATATATTATTTAAAGTTTTTTTCTATTAACTTTTCATAAGTACCGTTTGTCATTATTTGAGACAGTCCGTCATTAATTTTTTCTAAAAGCAAAGTATCCTCTTTTCTTATGGCTATGGCATAATCTTCTTTTATAGCATCGCTTTCTATCAATTTTATATCATCATTATATTTTGCAAAATTTTTACATGGCTCTTTATCAAATACAACAGCGGCTATCTTTTTTGATTTTAAAGCAAGTACAGCGGCGGCTCCCGTATCAAATTTTTCAACATTTAATCCCTCTTTTTCACTCATCACCGTATCGCCAGTAGTACCTATAACAACTCCGATATTTTTTCCGATTAAATCGTTAAATGTGATTATAGAATTATCATCTTTATGAACCAGCATAACTTGGCTTGATATATAATAAGGTTTTGAGAAATTAACAAATTGTTTTCTCTCTTCAGTTACAGTCATTCCAGCTATTATAACATCTATCTTTTTTGCTTGCAATGCAGGTAAAAGTCCTTTAAATTGCATATGCGTAAACTTGGCATTTAAACCTGATAATTCAGCAATTTCATTCATAATATCATAATCAAAACCGGCTATATTGCCGTTATCCAAATATCCGAAAGGAGGAAAATCTGCATCTATTCCCACATATATAGTATCTTTAATATTCTGTTCAGATGTATTTGATGTTTTTTCATTTGAACATGATAATGCTGCTGATAAAGCAATAATCATAAATATTAATATTTTTTTCATTTTTAACCTTCTTTAATATTTTATTGAATACTATTTATAGTATTGATGTATAGAATATTACTTTAATATATTATAAAAGTCAAGAAATTAAAATATATATTTTTAATGCTGTCATATAAAAAATATAGCTATCATAATATTGATATAATGATTATTTAATATATAATAGAAAAATGAAAGTTAACATATTTACAGAAAATTTGAATACTAAAATATACGGACAAAACACTGTATTATTTAAATCTTTGGAAAGTACAAATAAAAAGATGATTGAAGATTTAAATAGCAGTATGAAATTAGAGGAGGGAAGCGTATATATAGCATTAAATCAGACTGCAGGTAAGGGAAGTTATGGCAATCAATGGCATTCCGATAATGATTTAGGCTTATGGTTCAGCGTTTTATTATATTATCCGTATAGAAAAGATGCATTAAGTTTTTTGCCTGGTATTGCTTTGAGTAAATGTTTAAGAGATAAATACGGTATAGAAGCTCATGTAAAATGGCCTAATGATGTTTTGGTTGGCAATAAGAAAATATCTGGAACTCTTATTCAAGCTACATCTGTTAACGGCAGAAATGCATGCATAATAGGAACAGGAATTAATTTATATCATAAAAGTGAAGATTTTTCTTCGGATATAAGACATAAAGCTACATCTTTATATATGGAATCTAATATAAAAACTGAATTATCATACTTTTATAAGATATTTATTTCATATTTTGAAGAAGTTTATACAGGAAAAAAGAGTTTGCCTGAATATTTTATTGAATACAGCAATATGATAGGAAAAACCGTAAAAGCAAAAAAAGATAATGAATATATTGATGCTTTAGTTAAAGGCATAACGGAAGAAGGATATTTAAAAGTTATAGTTTATGGAAAAGAGGAGACTTGGATATCAAGAGCTTCTTTAGATATATATACAAATTATTAAAAATTAATTAAACGGATAAAAAATATGAGAAAACCTATACCATACAAAAAACAGGGAGAAAAAAAACATATTAATAAAAAAAAATTAGCTTTGCTTATAGTATTTGAAATTATTATTATATTATTATCCATAGTAACTACAGCCTTAATATCATTGTTATTTAGTATTAATCCTTATATAAGTGCGGCAATAAGCGCTGCTATACTTATTGTATTCAGCATATTTATAGCTAAGGAATTATTATTTAGCATTAATAAATAATATAACCTGTCATTATAAATGGGGTTTATTATGACAGGTTTTTCAAGAAAACATATGATAAAAAATAAAAACAATCTAATGCAAATAGTATACTATATATAGTTTTTTATCAATATAGAATTTCAAAATATTTTGTTTAAAAGCCATAAATATTGCTGATTTTTATTTAAAAATCAAAAAAATATAATAATTTTTAGAAATATACACCTATCTAAATTATGATATGCATTTTTACTTACTTTAAAAAGTTAAATAATATTTAAATGCAGTATTTTATCTGTACTATGCAGTTACGGTATTATTAAAAATCTCGTTGTGGAAAGTATAATACTAAGACATATACAAATAAGCGCTGTTATAATAAAAGGCTTATAAAGTTCCTCATATTTAATTAGGTTATCGTCAAGTATAGGCTTTTTTTCTATTCTGTCTATGGTATTGTAGACATTGTCTAATGCAGATGTAGTTTTAGCATTAAAATATTTTCCTCCTGTAGATGCGGCTATATCTATTAAAGCCTCTTCATTTAAGGTAAAGTCAGCCCTTACTCTTCTTTTGCCGTAATTAGGATCATTGTATGTGACCCAAGCATTACTTCCGTTGGCATCTCCTATTCCTATAGTATATATTTTTATATTAAAGTTAGAAGCTATTTCCGACGCTAATTTAGGATCTATTTCTCCTGAATTGTTTTCTCCGTCTGTAAGAAGTATAATTATTTTTTCATTATTATCTTTAATATTTCTAAGCATATCAACTGCAGTTGCAATACCTAATCCTATTGAAGTAGAGCCTTCTTCATCTATTTTTATTTTTTTTATTTCTTCCTCTAATGAAATATAATCAAAAGTGGCGGGAGATAAAACGGAAGTTTTCAAAGCAAATGCAACTAAACTTATTTTATCAAAATTTCTTTTCTTTATGAAATCTATCATAGTTTTTTTTGAAGCTTCCAGTCTGGTGGGCATCATATCTTCAGCCATCATAGAGGGTGAAACATCAACTACAAGAGAAATATAAATGCCTTCGCCGTTTATATCCGATAAATGAGAAACTTTTGCAGGACGCGCCAAACCTATAATAGAAAAGAATAAAGCTGAAACTATAAGGGCAAACGGCACATCTTTTATATAATATCTGGATTTTAATACTTTAGACATACTTACTCTTGGATGCTTTACCGAGTATGAATGATTTTTTCTGGTTTGAATATATAAAAATATTATAATCGGTAAACTTAATAGTAAGAATAAAAATTTAGAAGATACGAAAGTCATTTGCCTATTTTCCTGATTTATTATAAAGTAATATTCGGTAGATTATTATACTAAAATACGGATAAAAGTAAAGAATGAAATATAAAAAATACTTTGCAATTTAATATCTATTTAGTATAATACTAACTGCTTGTTAAAAATAAATTAAGGACATTATAATGCTTGATGAAGAGCTGTATGAATTAAGAAAAGAAATTGATATAATAGATAAACAGATAGTGAGTTTAATAGATAAAAGAATGAAAATAAGCTTAAAAGTAGGAGAGACAAAAAAAAAGTATAATGCTCCCATATTTGATCCTGAAAGAGAAAAAAATATAATAGCAGGTAAAATACAATTACTTGAAAATAAGGAATTATCAGGGTTAATTACAACAATATATAATAATATTATGTATTCATCGAAACAGTTTCAGAAGCATTTAATTGACGGCTGCAGCAGAATTAACCATAATAATAAAGAAGGAATTAAATATAATGTCATGGCGGCTTATCAAGGCAGAGAAGGAGGAAACGGATATGAGGCGGCTTTAAAATTCTTCGGAAAAAATACTGAGCTTATAAAAAAAGTTAATTTTGAAGATGTTCTTGAAAGTGTAAGAAGCGGCGAGAGTTATTACGGAGTTCTGCCTTTGGAAAACTCTTCCACAGGTATGGTCAATGAGGTTTTGGATATACTTGCTGATTATAACTGCAAGATAGCAGGAGAGATATATCTGCCTATAGAATATGCTCTTATGTCTAAAAAAGGAAGAGATATAAAAGATATTAAAAAAGTTATATCGCATCATCAGGCTTTAAAGCAATGCTCCGATTTTATAAAAGAAAATAATTTTGAAGAGATAACAGCTTCAAATACAGCCGAAGCCGCTTTTATAGTTTCAAACTGCGAAGATAAAACTATTGCCTCCGTTTCAAATAAAAATGCATGTAATATTTATGATTTGGAAATACTCAGAGAAAATATAGAAAATATAAAAGGAAATACAACCCGTTTTATCATAGCGGTAAATTATGATAATGCTTTAAAAAAAGGAAGCAAAATGACTATAAGATTTTTACTTCCTCATGAAAATGGAAGCTTGGCAGATTCTTTAACTAAATTAAATGTTTTCAATTTAACTTCTATAGTGAGCCGTCCGCATAGTATGATAAAATGGAGATATTATTTTTATATAGATATGACAGGAGATTTTGATAAGTATAAAGAAGAATTTGAAGATTTTAAGAAAAGCGTAGAAGATTTAATAATATTGGGGCGCTATGATGAATAATAATAAAACTATATTTTTGATAGGATTGCCGGGCTCAGGAAAAAGCGTTTTATCCAAACTTCTAGCCGAAAAATTGAATTATGCTTTATATGATACGGATTTATTTATAGAAAAAAAAGAAAATAAAACTGTAACAGATATTTTTGCATATAACGGAGAGGATTATTTCAGAAATATTGAAAGTGAAATATTAGAAGAGCTTAGCAGTTTGAATAATGCCGTTATATCCACAGGGGGCGGCATAGTTCTTTATAAAAAAAATAGAGAAATTATGAAAAAAAATGGGCTGACTATTTTTATAGACAGAGATCCTAATATAATACTTATGAATATAAATACAAAAGAGAGACCGCTTCTTTCAAAGGATAAAAATAAATTATTGGAGCTTTCAAAACAAAGAGATTCTTTATACAGAGAAGCCTCGCATATAGTATTTGAGTATAATATTTGGGAAGATAATATTGAAGATACTTTTAAAAAATTTTATGACTTTATTAAAGAATATAAAATTTAACCAAATTTATAATTATGAAAAATAATAAAAAACTAATCCCGAAACTCAGATTCCCTGAATTCCAAACAGCAGGCGAATGGGAAGAAAAAAAATTGGAAGAACTTTGCAGTATAAAAAAAGGAGAACAAAAAAATAAATTAGATTTAATTGAAAATGGTAAATATCCTGTATTAAACGGCGGTGTAACTTTTTCTGGTTATTGTAATTCATATAATAGAGAAGCAAATACAATAGCTATAAGTGAAGGTGGTTCTTGCGGATATGTTAATTTTATAAAAACTAAATTTTGGTCTAGTGGGCATTGCTATACATTACATGATGCAAGTATAGATACTTTATTTTTATATCAATGTTTAAAACATAATGAAAATAGAATAATGAAATTAGGAATAGGAACAGGAATAAAAAATATACCATTATCATATATAAAAGAATTTTCAATACAAACATCAAAGTCTATTAAAGAACAGCAGAAAATTTCAGAAGTATTGAGCACCGCCGATGAGCTTATAGACTTAGAAAAGCGCAAACTTGAAGCATTAAAGAAATATAAAAAAGGCTTAATGCAGAAACTGTTTCCTAAAATTGAGCCCGAGCCATTGACTTAATTCATTTAATTCAATGCATAAAGTCGAAGGCAGGCATAGCAATAATAAAAAAAGATACAAAATAATAAAATATAATCCCATCAGCAGA
>NZ_CAJUPR010000002.1:0-3930 GCF_910588665.1 uncultured Brachyspira sp.
TTTTAATAAAATTTTTATGCAATGCCAAAAGAAAAGCTGATAAATATAAAATTATGATTGATTGATTGATTGATTGATTGATTGATTGATTGATTGATTGATTGATTGATAATTATGATATCTCCAGTTAAATATATTATAGTGAACTTTAAGCTTTATGTCAATGATTTTTTAATATAATATTTATATCCGTTTTTTTAATTATCTAATCTGCAAAGCTTTATATTTTTATCATCAATTATTCTTTTTATTATTTCTATATTAGAATCGTCAAAGGTTTTAGGGAAATATATGCTTTTTATTTTTATATTATTATTAGAAATAGAAATAAAATCATTGCGGTGGCTTGCAGAATTACAGCCGAATATTGAAAGCAAAGGTTCATAATTTATTTTATCTTCTTCCGTTAGAAATTTAGCCCTCTTTCCGTAAATACTTTCTCCGTCACCATATAAGCTTTTATTTTTTATAATAATATAAGGACTTGCTATTTCATACTCTATGCATATACTGCCGTTATCCAAATTATCAATTAAATCATTCAAAGATGAAGAGAATAAAGTAAAAGAAATATTCATCTTATTAATGATAGGTTTTACCGCTTTTAATTTAAAAGAATCATCTAATATATTATCGGATTGTGTTTTTCTGTCTAATAATAATTTCAGCAAATCCGTACTGTAATTTACATTTTTATACAATGTTAATACTTCATTGCTGCTATGAGTATTATAAAACTCAATACTTTTATTAAGAAGTTTTTCAAACAATTTTAAAAAGTCATCATATTTAATGATATTTCCTCTAAGCAGACTATAAGACAATAAGAAAATATTAAAGCCTGCAAAATTATCATTATTCAAATCAAAATCATCTGCGTATCTTATGTAGGTATTAAGCAGATTATCATAATCTTTTTTCAAATAATAAATAACGGCAAGATTATTATAATACTCAAAATGAGATTTATCTTTTTCTATTAATTTATTAAAGCAAATAACGGCATTATCATAATCTTTTATATAATAGTATGAAGCGGCAATCATATTATAAACATTAAAATTTCTTATATTAGTTTTTGAAGCATATTCTATTACCTTATCATAATTTTTATTATTATAGCAAATTGAAATTAATTTATCATAATGCTCAAAAGAATTGGGATTTAACTCCATTATTTTATCTGCCGTATATAAAGCATTATTATAATCTTTCAAATCAAAATATATTCTGAATAGCATATCATAAACGCCTGTATATGACGGATCAATATCAAGAACTTTATTAAAATAAATAACTGATTTTTCTTTTTCGCCTAAATGATAATACGATAATCCTATTCCGTTATAAGAATCCGCATTGCTGCCGTTTATATCCAAAGCCTTATTGAAATTTTCAGCAGCGCTGTTATAATCATTTAAATTATAATAAGCCAATGCCAGATTATTATAAGCCTTATAATATCGGTCATTTATCTCTATAGATTTATTAAAGTATTCTATAGCTTTACCGTATTCTTCATTGGACGAATAGCATATGCCTATAAAATTATAAGCCTTATAAGCATTAGGATTTTTTTCTATAACTTTTTCAAAGCATTCTATAGCTTCATAATAGTATTTTTTAGAATAATAGCTTATTGCAAGTTTATTATAGTCGGTAAAAGCATTAATATCTAATTTTTTAGCCTTGTCAAAATAAAAAGCCGCTCTGTCAAAAAGCTTTCTGTTAAAATAAACCAAAGCTAAATTATTATAGGCATTGGCATATCTAGGATTGATGTCTATAGATATATTGAAATATTTAACGGCATTATCATAATCTTTTAAGAAAGAATATACAGCTCCTAAAGTGTTTGCTGTTTTATAAGATTTATTATTATACTTTAAGAATCTCTCAAGGCATTCTATAGCCTTATCATAATTATTAATATTATAATAGCTCATTCCAAGCATGTCATAAGCTTTAAATATTCTTTCGTCTAAAGATTTGGAATGCTCAAAAAACTCTATAGCTTCATTATATTTTTTATTTTTATAATAGAACAAAGCCAAATTATTAAAAGCTTTATCATATTTAGGGTTAATCTCTATAGCCTTATTAAAATTTTCTATAGCCTTAGTGAAGTCATTTTTTTCAAAATAGCTTATTCCAAGAAGATTATATGCCTTAAAAGAATTAGGCGTTATTTTCAAAGTTTCATTGAAGCATTCTATAGCTTTGTCATAGTGTTTTATAGCATGGTAGCTTATTCCAAGCAGATTGTATGATTTAAAAGTTTTTATATCAACCTTTCTTGCTTCTTCAAAATATTTTATGGCATCTTCATACTCTTTAAGCTCTACGCATACCTGACCTTTGTATAAATTAGCCCTGTAATTTTTAGGAACTTTTTTCAGTATAATATCAAGTATTTCAAGAGTCTGATTATAATCTTCATTATTTAATCTGTATGAAACCTCATTTAAAAGATGCTCCATCTTTGTATTATACATAAAAACCCCGTATAAGATTATTATATATATTTTACAATGAATATATGTATTATGTCAATAATAAAAAATCAATTTTTTAATTGTTAAAATACTCTTTAAATAAATTTTCATTAATATTAATAGAAATAAGTTTTCTTCCGCTTTTCTCTCCTCTCAGTATTTCAATATCTCTTTTTTTTAAATTTAGCTCATGCGCCAAAAAATCTATTAAAGCCCTATTAGCCTTGCCGTCTACAGCTTTAGAAGTAATTCTGATATAATAAGCTCCGTTCTCAAATTTAAAGCTGTCGGATTTAGCACCTGCCGTTACTTTAACTTCTATATTCATATATAAAAATCCTGCATTACAGTTTTTACAATTTAATAATATTTAAATTCATGATATTATATAAATAATTATTTACAAGCGGTTTAAATTTCTAAATTATAATTTATAATATAAAATTAAATATCCAAAGTAAGATTATGAAAAATATTAATAAATATCTGCAGGAAGCAGACGAATATATAAAAAATAAAAATTACAATGATGCATTTTCATTATGCAGCAATATTATGAATATAGATCCCAACAATACAGAAGCTATATTTAAAGCGGGATACTGCTGCTACAAATTAAAAAAATATGATATATCTATGATGTATTTTGTAAGAGCCTCATTATTAGAAAAATTAGATATTAATAGAGCTGTATATAAATATTATATAGGCAGATGCTATTATTATTTTGATGCGTTTGAAGAGGCATTGGAATATTTTAAAGAAGCATACAATTTAGATAATAAAAACAAACATTATACTTTATGGATTGGAATAACATATTCAAAAAAAGCCTCTGACAATAATACCTATAATAATGCATTAATATACTTATCTATGTCTTTAGGTTCAAAAGATTACTTAGTTTACGGATATATAGGTTATTGTCATATTAAATTAGGAAATTATGATAAAGCTATTATGTATTTGGAGAAATCAGTTAATCTGAAATATGATGATTATCTAAGCAGATATTATTTAGGCAATACATATTTCTTAATTCAGGCATACGATAAGGCTTTGGAGCATTTAAACGAATCTGTAAAATTAAAAAATGATTGTTTTGACAGCTGGTTTGATTTAGGCATATTATATCAGGTTATAGACGAAGATATTTTATCGTATGAATGCTTTGAAGCTGCAAGAAATATAGCGCTAAATTATGATGATATTGAAAAGAAATTAAACTGTTTTATAAAATTAACCGATTCTCAGAACAGAGAATATTTAAATTCTTTATATCTTGGAATTTGCTATGTCAAATTGGAATCCTATGAAAATGCCTCATATCATCTTTTGGAATCCATAAAAATAAATAATAAATACAACAGCAATGAAAATAATTATTCAGCTTATTATTGGATAGGATATATTAATTACGTAAACGGAGAATATC
>NZ_CAJUPR010000002.1:4030-263362 GCF_910588665.1 uncultured Brachyspira sp.
AAGATGCTCTAAAATATTTAAAAAAATCAATAATTTTAAATGATAATGATTATGAAAATAATTATTCAGCTTATTATTGGATAGGATATATTAATTATGTAAACGGAGAATATCAAGATGCTCTAAAATATTTAAAAAAATCAATAATTTTAAATGATAATGATTATGAGGAGAATTATCTTATTCTGCTATGCATAGGAGAATGCTATTTTAAATTAGGAAATCATAAAAAAGCATTATTTAATTTTAAAAAATCATTAAAATTAAAAGATGATGAAGCAGAAACCTATAAAATAATTGCAGAATTATATATGAAAATGGGAAAAAAAGACAAATACTGCTCTTATATTAATAAGCATAAGAAACTCTTAAAAAAGACGGAAAAAAAGGATATTGATAATTATATTAAAAGGATTAATAGAGATTATAAATCCTATTTTTATAATGATTACCTTAAAGGCAATACTATATTGGATAATGAAGTATTAAAACAGAAAATATTTTACAATAAAGTTGATATAAAAAATATTTATAATAATGCCTTAGGCTTCTGTGATGAATACGGAGTCCTTGATGAGAGTTATTATAATTCCAAAAAAACGGACATTGCCAGATTTATCAATTTTTTATTTCAGGATATTGAAAATAACGATTTATATAATTTATATTCATCTAATGCTGAAAAGAAGAATTATATAGATTTTAAGAGTTTTAATATATATAATTTTATGTCTTATAAAAAGATAATTAATAATTCTATTAAAAATAATTTTATTAATGATCATTCTGATAATATAAAAATAATAAAAAATATTGTAACAGATTTTTATAATAATAATAAAAATGAATATGAAGAGGCTCAAATAACTATAGATAATATAAAAGAATTATTTGATTATACTTCTGACTGCATACTGAACTTTATGTATAATTATTACAATAAACATGATATAGAGCTTTATTTTATTTTAATGAAATCAATAGAAAATAATTTATAATAACTTTTATCAAATACTAAGCTTAAAAATAAGTTTTTTATATTAAATTAATTAAAAAATAATCATTAATAGTTTATAAAATCCGAATATTATAAAGATAAAGAAATTTTTTAATTTATGGTGCAAAAATTATGAATATTTTTATTAACGGAAAAGAATTATCGGTAATGCTTGAAAATGAGCAAAATGCATACGAGATACTAAAACCCATAGAGGAATGGTGCAGTTCCAACGACTTTTTAATAAATAAAGTTGTTATAGATGATACGGAACTTCAGCCTTATATAGATGAAGAATACGAAACCATACCTATAAAAAACATAAAAAAAATAGAGGTGGAGGCATTAAGTCAGGCTGAATATTCTCTGCATTCTATTATGTCTATTGCAGAATATATAGAAAAAGTGCTTAATACAAGCTCATTAAGCAAAAAAGATATTGAGGATTTAAAAGACGGTATGAATTGGATATTGGATTCCATACCCAGAACTATATTTCTTTTTAATATGAGTTTGGAATCTTACGGAATGATTCACTTATTAAAAATGCTGGAAGTGAAATTAGAAAAATTCAATAATATATCCGACAATATAGATAAATTTAATGAGTTTTTCAATAATGATTTAAAGCCTTTTTTAGATGATAAAATGATTCCTGCTATGTATCTTGCTATAGAAGAGGCAAAAATAAACACTATATTTTTATTTGCAGGAAATATTACAAACAGCAATGCTTTATATAAAGTAGGAAGCCTGCCTAAATTTCTGCCTCTAATCTTGGATATACTGGATTTTATAGTCAATAAACTTCAATCAGGAAACGACAGAGAAGCTTTTATATATGCCGAAAAATTTTCCCGTATAGTAAGCTACGCTTTCAGCATACTTTCAAATGTTGCGTCTATATATTCAATAGATTATTCTGAAATCTCATTAAATTCTATTACTCTAAGCGATGCTATTAATGACTTTAATGATATGATGAATAATGTACTTGAAGCGTTTGCAAATGAAGATTATATATTAATAGCCGATTTGCTTGAATATGAAATTAAAGAAAGAATAGAAAATATTATGAATTATATACCGTTTGTAGAGGCATATATTGAAAAACTCAATGTTTGATTTTGAAGAAGATATTAACAATTTCAGACCCTTAGCTGAAAGAATGCGTCCCGCTTCAATAGAAGAGGTTTTCGGTCAGAAACATATATTAGATAAAAATAAAACATTAAGAAAAATGATAGATAATGATAAAATTACATCTATGGTTTTCTTTGGTCCTCCTGGTGTCGGAAAATCAACTGTAGCATCTATAATAGCAAAAAAAACTAAAAGCGAGTATATTAAAATTAATGCTGTGCTTTCCAATGTTTCGGAGATAAGAGAGTCTATTAAAAAAGCGGAAAAAAATTTAGAAAATAGAAAAAAAACTATTCTTTTTATAGATGAAATACACAGATTTAATAAAAGCCAGCAGGACGCTCTTCTTCCCGCAGTTGAAAGCGGCTCAGTAATACTAATAGGAAGCACAACTCAAAATCCGTACTTCTATCTTAATAATGCTCTTCTCTCAAGAATAATGCTTTTTGAGTTTAGAAATCTCGGCGATGAAGATATAAAAGAAGCCGTATTAAAAGCAATTAATGATAAAAGAGGACTTGGAGAAGATGATATTGCTGTTGAAGAAGAATCTGTAAATTTGATTGTACGCTATTCGCATGGAGATGTAAGAAAAGCTTTTACTTATCTTGAGGCTTCATACCTAGCCACTCAAATAGACGAAACTAAAGAAAAACTTACCATTACGGAAGAAATAGTTAAAGATGTTACAAGCAAGCAGTCAATGACATTTGATGAAGATGAACATTACAACACTATAAGCGCATTTATAAAAAGCGTAAGAGGCAGCGATGCTGATGCGGCTGTATATTATTTGGCTAGAATGCTTGAGGCGGGAGAAGACCCAAGATATATAGCAAGAAGATTATGCATATTAGCCTCAGAAGATATAGGACTTGCAGATACCAATGCTATAAATATTGCATCTTCGCTTGTGAATATTATTGATTTTATAGGAATGCCTGAAGGAAGGATTCCTTTAGCTGAAGTATCTATATATTTGGCATTGTGTCCGAAATCAAATTCAGCATACAATGCTATTAATAAAGCAATAAGAGATATAAGAAACGGAGAACTTTATTCCATTCCAAACTATTTAAGAGATAATCATTCGGCATCATTTGATAAAAAAAGCAATGAAGAATATAAATATCCTCATGATTATGCTTATCATATAGCAAAGCAGGATTATTTGGAAAAAGGAATAAAAAAAGAATATTATAAGCCTGCGGATATAGGAGAAGAACGCGAATTAAAAAAGCGTTATGAATGGATTATAAAGCATATATAATTTATTTATCTTCGTCTTCTTACTGCAGGTCTTCTGAATGTTGATTTTTTTCTGACGGAGCTTCCAGAGCTAGGATTAAATAATGTTCTTCTTCTGTATGAATTATTATTATTTACAGTTGTTTTTCCAGAGTTTTTAAATATACTCTTTCTTAAAGATTTTGCATATCTTTCATCATAATAATTTTTATTAATAGTTCTTCTATTTCCGTTACCGTCATAATATACGGGTCTTCTGCTATCCATTAGATTCATAAGCATCATATAAGTAAAAAAATTACCCGCAAATCCTCCGTTGTCAGCTATTCTCTGAGCTTTTTCAGGCTGTATTTCTTCAATAAAATTAGTATATTTAGTAAAAGCATTTGTAGGAAAAGGAACATTAAACTCATATTTGCCCGCATCAAACATCATAGGACCTATCTGAAACATAGAAGTATTAACTATAACATCATCATCATTAAAGAATTGAGAAACTAAAAATATATTTTCAGATTGTCTTCCCAATTTCTCAGCTTCAACTATTACTTTTATATTATCATTATATTTAACTGCAGATACAATATCAAAATATGATTTCGAAGATCTGTAGCATGATATAAAAATAAAACTTAAAATAAATAAAATATAAACTCTCTTCATAAAATATTCCTCAAATTATTTAGTCCAAATAAGTATAAGAAGCTTTTTTATGCTTATTTCCAATTCCATAAAATAATTAGACAATGTTTTTCTTTCGCTTCTGACCAATAATTTCTGATATAATACTTCATTAAGCAGATATACTAAAAAATCTTCTACGCTTGAATAAACATCTCCCGCACTTTCAGATGTATAAAATACTATCTCTTTATTTTCATTAATTTCATTTGCAACCGCATTTCTTATTTTCTCTTTTTCATCTTCATATAAAACGCATATATGTTCTTCTAATTCTTCGGTATTCTTTATAACTTCAAATTGAAAATCATCTTCATAAAGAGATTTTAATTCTGAGGATTTTACAATGTCAAAATATTTTTTAACTTCATCTAGTATCATAAAAATCCGTTTTTGCATAATAAGCATATTATAAACTATAAGAATCGTTTGTCAACATAATAAAAATGAGGCAGCGGTAAAATACCATGCCCCAAAATTATACTATGAAAAATAAAAGAATATTACAATAAATTAAAGTGTTTTCATATCTATTACATATCTGAACTTTGCCTGACCTGTTGTAAGCTTCTTATAGGCTTCATCTATTTGATTTGCAGATATTATTTCGGTTTCAGGATATATTTTATGCTTAAGAGAGAAATCAAGCATTTCCTGAGTTTCTTTAATTCCTCCTATCATAGAACCATAAACTTTTTTACCTCCTGCAAATATAAGTCTTGCCAAATCTATGCTTTGTTTTAACTCGGAAGGAGGAAGCCCAACAATAGCCATCTCACCGCCGTATTTTAATAGATCTACATAATCATTAACATCATATCCAGTAGGTATTGTAGATATTATTAAATCAAAATGAACTGAAGCATCTTTTACAGAAGTAAATAAATCCTTAGCTCCCATTTCAAGCGCCTCTTTTTTCTTTTTATCATTTCTTGCAAATACATAAACCTGAGCTCCCATATTAACGGCATATTTTACAGCCATAGATCCTAATCCTCCGAAACCTGCAACGCCTATTATGTCGCCCTCTTTTACTGCTGAAAACTTTAAAGGCGAATATGTTGTAATTCCTGCGCATAAAAGAGGAGCCACCTTGTCAAGCGGTGCATCATTTGGAACTGTAACAGCAAATTTTTCGCTTACTACTATATTATTTGAATATCCTCCGTAAGTAGGCTCATTATTATGAAAATGGTCTTTACAATCATAAGTAAGAACTGTCTGTCCTCTCTCGCAGAATTGTTCATGACTTTTTCTGCATGCCTCGCATTCTCCGCAGGAATTTACCATACAGCCTACACCAGCATAATCTCCTATTTTGAATTTGGTTACATTCTTACCTACGGCTGCAACCTTGCCCGCTATTTCATGACCTGGAACCATAGGATATATGCCTTCATGCCATTCGCTTCTTGCAGAGTGTATATCGCTGTGACATATTCCCGCATACATTATCTCTATAAGTATATCATTATCTCCCATAGAATGTCTTGAAAACTCAAAAGGCTTAAAAGTATCAGTCTTACTTTGAACCGCATATCCTTTAGCGTTTATTCTTTTACCTGAATTAGCTTCTTCTAAATTTTTTTCTAATAACATAATAATCGCTCCTTTTAAAATATAGACATATTATAACATTAAACTGTACTCCAATGTCAATATATAATTTAACTTTTTTATAAATTTAATTCAATATAATAAAGCTGTATATTTAGTATTCTATATAAATTAATTTACTAATATAAAAACATTAATTAAATCACTTGATATATGGTTTTTATAGAGTATAATTTATAAAATGATAATAGATATTCTTACACTTTTTCCTAAATTTTATGAAAGTCCTCTGTCTGTGGGGGTTATAGGCATGGCGGTTAATGAAAAAAAAATAGACTTAAATATAATTGATATGCGTATATACGGAGAAGGCAATTATAAAAAATGCGATGATTATCCCTATGGAGGCGGACCAGGTATGATTATGACTTACGGCATTTTTAAAAAGTATTTTGAATCCCATAAAAGAGGTTATACCGTTATTTTTTCGCCTTCAGGAAAAACCATAAATCAGAAAAAAATAAAAGAGCTGTCCGATATGAATCATATAACTATGGTATTGGGACATTATGAGGGAATAGATTACAGAGTTGAAAAAAAATACTGCAATGAATCTTTGAGCATAGGGGATTATGTATTAAGCGGAGGAGAAATACCTGCTCTTTTACTAATAGATGCAGTTGCAAGATATAAAGATGTTATGAATAATAATGAATCTGTAACAAGCGATACATTTGAGAAAAACAGCGGAGGACTTCTGGAATATGAGCAATATACAAGACCCAAGCAAATAGATGATATGAAAGTGCCGGAAATTCTTCTTTCAGGAAATCATAAAAATATTAACGAATACCGAAGAAAAAGAAGCATTATTAAAACTTTTAAAAACAGAGCCGATTTATTTTCAAAAATAGATTTAAATAAAAAAGATATTGAAGCTATTTTTTGTCATTTAAAAGAAAAAAATAAATAATAAATATCTGCATCTTAATAATTATGAAACTGTATAACCGCATTTTCAAGCATAAATCCGTATACAGAATCGTCAAACATATGTATTCCTCTTAATTTATTAAAACCGTCTGTACCTAAATATTCTTTATTGTAATTATGCGATAAAAAAGGATTGGTCTGTATAAAAAAATACATTCCGTTATCCATTCCTGTATATATAACCCTTCCTGTACTCGCAATTCCAACGGCTAAAGAATTATCCCTGCATGGTATTTTATATGCTTCTTTTAATTTAAAATCATCTAGTTTTGAGGTATATATTATATCTTCCTGATGCTTTCCTTCAACTATATTCATAGTAAGTACCGCCACAACTTCTTTTTCAGTCACATAAACACAGTCAACTATCTCCCTATAGGATATTTTATTAGTGTCCATGTACTCCGCTTCTTTAAGAGAATATCTGTTTTCCATTTTACCGCTGTCCATGTCGTATATATCTAAAAGAGGTATTCTGTCTTTATCTCTTTTGAGTATGGCAAATTTATGATTTGTTAAAGTTAATAGCTTTACTAAAGATTCATATTCATTATCTATAACGGTATCTATGCTGTATAATGTATGTCCGTCTGGCGATATTTTATTTAAAGAAACGAATCCTATTTTAGTATAATTAGTATTTGTAACTTTAACTGTATATGTTTCTATACGAGGCGCATCATCTCCCTCAGTTGATGGACTCTCGGAAGGAAGAGACATCATAACATTGCTTACTACAATATCTCCCACATATCTTAAATTATAACCTGTTATATATATATTAGCATTTGAATCTATAAGAGATATTTTAGATGTCTCAAGATTTTTATACCTTAAAGGAAAATGTCTTACATTACTGCCTGAAGCTATAACCATTCTTGAATTTGATAAATCTAATGCATAAACGGTATTGTTCTTTACCCTATAGAAATCTCCGAAATAATATTCATTATTATATTCATATATTTTAGGACTGTCCAAATCAACAATTTCATTGCTGTAAACTCCTATATCCTTTCCTAAAGTAAGTTCTGTTACAACCTTAGCGGGTATAATTAAAGGTTTCGGAAGACATGAAGTAATAAACAGTAATAATATAAATATTTTCTTATTCATAAAATAATATATCCGTTTTATAATACATTAATTAATTCATTCAAACTTAAAGTGGAAGTTCCCCTCTTTCCCACAACCAATCCTGCAGCTGCATTTGCAATCTCTGACGATTCTTTAAATGATATCCCTGCAGACATGCACATAGCAAGAACCGATATGACGGTATCGCCTGCTCCCGAAACATCAAATACGCTTTTAGCTTTTGTAGGTATTATATAAGGAGAATTATCTGTTTTTATATCCTTATCAAACAATGCCATACCGTTAGCGCCTAATGTTATCATTAATTTTTTAAGATTTAATTTTTTTATAATACTATGTCCCAAACTATTTATCAATTTCGTATTATATTCATAAAAAGGACGTTTGCTGCCTGATCCTTCCGCAGCTTCTTTTAAATTAGGAGTCATCAATGTGGCGTTTTTATAAAATGAAAAATGCTTTATGGCTGGATCTACCAATACAAGCTTATTTTTTTTATTGCATATATCTATTATTTTTTTTGATAATTTATTTGTAATAATTCCTTTGGCATAATCGCTTATTATAACCGTATTATAATTATCAGCATTATCCATAAATGTTTTTTCTATTTTTTTTACTATATTTGCAGAAAAAGGATTGGTATTCTCTTCATCTATTCTGACTATTTGCTGAGATCCTGCCACTATTCTATTTTTTGTTATGGTTGTTCTTGTATCATCTTCTATAATGCCTTTTAACGATATATTGTAATAATTCATACTGTCTATTATAGTATCAGCGTATTTATCTTTACCTATAACACCTATTATAAATATATTATCATTACTATTGTTATTATTGTTTAAAAGCAAAGCCGATATATTTCTTGCAACATTTCCAGCCCCGCCTAGATAATTCTCTTCATGATTAACATGAAGAACGGGAACGGGAGCTTCAGGAGATATTCTTATAACATCGCCGTAAGTAAATCTGTCAAGCATTAAATCGCCTATAACAAGAACTTTAGCATCCGATATTTTACGGGCTTTATTTTTTAAATCCATGTAGTTTTCTGTATCCTTAAATATATAAATATTTTAAATTAAAACATAAACATTAAAAAAAGTAAATAATATAAATTAAAAATATCATTATTAATAAAAAACTTAATAAAATTTTTTAATATATATATGCATTTATTTTTTATAAAAAACAGAAATAAAAACTTAAGCGATTAGAATAAATCTATATTTAAAAAGCTTTTATTTTTAAAATATCATGTATATGAACTATTCCTATAGGTTTATTATTTTCTTTATCTACTACAACCAAATTAGTTATTTTACCTTCCATAGTGTGCAAAGCCTCGCCTATTAAAGTATCTTCATAAATAACTTTAGGAGAAGTATTCATTATATACTGAACTTCTTTAGATAGAATATTTTTTATATCACCATTTTGAACTAGAAGCCTTTTTAAATCTCCGTCAACTATAATTCCTTTTAATATACCAAAATCATCAACAACAATAGCAATTCCTAATTTGCATTCTATAATCTTGAATAGGGCTTCCTGCAATGAAGTGTTTAATTTTATAATAGGCAGATTATCGCTATTCATAATAGATTTAACTTTAGCTAATTGCCTGCCTAAGCTTCCTCCCGGATGAAATACAGCAAAATCTTCGGCTTTAAATCCTCTTAATTCCATTAATGCCGTAGCCAAAGCATCAGATAAAGCTAATGAAACTGTAGTGCTTACAGTAGGCGCTAATTTAAGGGGACAAGCTTCTTCTTTAACATGTGTAAGCAGTATAATTTCAGCATTTTTAGAAATAGTTGATTTAATTTCATTTGTAACTGCTATATAAGGAATATTCTGCCTGCATAGCCAATTGACAAGCTCTATAATTTCACGAGATTCTCCGCCTTTGGAATAAAGCAGGCAGTAATCTTCTTTGGTAATCATACCGAAATCACCATGCATACATTCGTTCGGATCCACAAAAAAGCTTGCAGTACCTGTGGAAGCAAAAGTTGAAGCAGCTTTTCTTGCTATATGCCCGCTTTTTCCAACACCCGATGTTATTACTCTTCCTTTAATTTTAAATAACTCTTTTACAGCATTTTCAAAATTTATATCCAATTTATCGGATAAAATTTTAATATTCTCGCTTTCTAATAAAAGCGTGGCTTTTCCTCGTTCAATTATATTCATAACAAAATCCAATTATATATTAATCTATTACTGCACTTATTAAGTGCCCTGCCAATCTTTCTATGGCTTTATCTATATACTTTTCATCTTTTAATTTTTTCTTATATAGATCTATTTTTTCAGGGTTAATTTTTACTGCTGTTTTCATATTGATTCCCCTAAATAAATATATCTTCAATAAAAGATATATGCCTATTATAATGGGTATCGTCTATTAGAACAGCACCGAAAGAACATTTCTGATTGCAGCCTAATCCTTTTTCAATTAAGTATTCTTCGGCTGTCTCATACAATTTTTTCTTTTTACGCTCAGATATTGAGAAAGCGGCATATCCAAAACTTCCCTGTCTTCGATATTTAACTTCTATAAACACAATAACAACTCCTTTTGTCATCACTAAGTCTATCTCGCCTCTTGTCTTTTTGCCTTTAAAATTCCTCTCTATTAAAGAATATCCAAGATGTTTGAGATATTGTAAGGCAATATCCTCTCCAATACTGCCTATATTTCTTTTATCATTCATTTTTTATATTACTTTTCTTCAGAGTCTAATATTTTTGCTTTTACCTCCTCCAAAAAATTATTATCTTTATCAATGCCCGCTATAAATAATTGATTAGTTTCAAGTAAATTAATAGTGTCTCCGTCTTCTATAAACTCCCCGTTTTCATTTGAAACTATTTTTATGATGGGTCTCATAGGAAAACTCCTGTTAGCGGCAAAAACAAAACCTTTTCTCTTATCATTCAGTATGGCTATGCATCCTATAGGGTATAATGTAAATATGCCTAAAAAAGTTTTTAATATGTTGGGATCATACTTCGTATTTGCACCTTTTATAATTTCTCTGACTGCATCAGACAACAGAATATTGTTATTTTTACTTTCATTGCTTCTTTCAATCATTAAACTGATTGAAGATTTATGAGAATTGGATTTTAATTTTGAACTTTCTATTCTTACAGGCTTAAGCATTTTTTCAACCGCATGCGCTATAGCTACTATTTTTGAATATAAATTTATCTGACTGCCTGTTAAGCCTCTTGGATACCCTTTGCCGTTGCAGTATTCATGATGCATAAGAGATATAGCAGCCAAATCCTCTTCAAATCTGAAGCTTGATTTCATTATCTTATAGCCGTAAACGGTATGCTTCTTTACTTCGGCATATTCATCTGCGGTAAATCTTCCTATTTTATCTAAAATACTGCTTGGAACTTTTACAAGCCCTATATCATAGAGTATTGCGCCTATTCCCAATTTCTTTACCCTGTTTTCTGAAAATTTCATAGCGCGTCCGATAATCATAGATATTAAGGAAACATTTAAAGATCTTACATAATATTCGTCGGATTTATGAAAATTAGTTAAATTAAAAAGCTGCAGTACACTGTTTAAATTTCTATTAACGATATCAAGTACTTCTTCTATTATCTCATTAAGTTCATTAATATTAACTAAATTATTATTTCTGTATCCGACTAAATTATTTTTTACTTTTTTTATAACATTAAAATATATTTTTTTGAATACTTTATATTCTCTTAAAAATTTATCAAAACTAGCCGATTCTTCATTATCCATAGCAATAGAATCATCTTCAATGAAGACTTCCCCTAAATCCCATTTCTGAAGTCTCTGAATATCTTCAGGCTTTATATCTATATATCCTGTGGATGCAAGAAAATCATTATACAGATATATATCTTTTTTCTCCGCTTCTGTTTTTATATCTTTAATATTTACTTTACTTAATTTTCCCATTTATTCAATCTGCCTTTAATTTATATATATATTTTAATATTATACTCACAGCTTCATAAAGCGAATAAGGTATCTCTTCGCCTATATCTAAACTCATAAGATGCTCCGCCGTATTTTCATCGGAAACAATAGGAATCTTATACTTTTTTGCAATATAAACCATTCTTTCTGCAAGATAATTACTCCCTTTTGATATAACTACAGGAGCGTTATGCATATCTTTATCATATAAAACGGCTGCGGCTTTTTTTATATCTTTATTCGTTTTCATTATAACCCCCCATAATTTATTTCAATATCCATATTATCAAAAATGCTTAAATCATTATATATGCTTTCTCTTGATTTATTTAATTTATCATACAGCCTTTTATCAAATACAGAAACTTTCAATAAATATTTATCATTTTTATATATATCTATTTTGCATAGCTCTTTATCATCATCATAAATTACAAATATTAATTTATTATTATTTCCGTCTTTATCTTTATTAATATAAAGCAATACCTCTTTTAATTCTCCGTCTGCCATAAACGGTATTGGAATCATAAATGCAGTTTCCTTAAAATTTCTGTTTCTCCTATTTGAAGATAAAATTTTCAAAATCAGAGTAAGCATATTGGAATTATCAAAAGACAATTCGCTATGAAGCATATCAAAGAGCATAAACCATATACCAAAACAAGCATTTGTATTTATATAGCCGTTTAAGCTTTCTGCAGTATTGTCATTATAATTTTGAATGACGCTGCCTGCAAGCATTACTAATATTTCGGCTGTTTCATTATTTTTGTTAGAGTTTTTTATATTGCTTATCAAAGCATTCAAACGCTTAAAAATACTGCCGAAAGTATTTATCTCTTCCACAGTTAAATATATGCCGTTAGACATTGCATTTAATATAAACTTTTTTTTATTGCTGTCAATTTCCGAAATATATTTCAGTATTGTTTCAAAGTATCTTATATTTTCTGAACTAGGTTTTATGCCTTTCTGAGACAGCATAACTGAAACTTCTGAATTACTATCCGTTATGTTAAGTAAAACATTAGCATTATTCTTATTTTGTATTACTTCTTTTGCCTCTTTCAAACTTTCTGCACTTTTAAGTATAGTTAAAGTTACTTCACCGTTTTTTTTACTAACCAAAGCAAAGCCTTTATCTGTCATGCCATTTTTAAATAATGCTATTAATTTATTACCCATAACATTTATTAATGCTTTATTATTATCAAGCTTTCTCATAATGGAATATCTTACAACATCGCCGTCTTTTATCTGAATATTATTTTTATTAGTTATGAAATTATAATATTTATTATTGATATCAAGCATATTGATATTATATATTTTTTTAATAATTTGTTAATAGCTAATATTCATATTAATAATTTTTGTTAATATAAATTAGTTTTTTTATAAAGGATTTTTTTATGCTTCCGAATATTAATATAATAGAATAATAATCTAGGAAGTAAATTATGATAAACAGATTGGGAAATTTATTATCTTTTGCAGATGTTAATGTTTCATCTGATAATAATTCTTATAATATTAATAACCGCAGTTATGATGATTCTTTTGCTAAGATGCTGAACAAAACGCAGGAAGATATTTCAAACAAAATTATAGAACATTGTTCGGATTCGGATATTAATAATTATAATAATCTTGAAGATTACTCAAATATCCCAGAGAAAAAAATATCGGAAATATCAGGCAAAGAAGAAGCCAAAGATAAAAAAACCGATGATAATTTAAAAAAATCTGAAATTAATGAAGATGCTGAAAAAAAGCAAATTTCAAAAGATAACTTAGTTTCCGATGATAATAATCAGAGTTCAGAATATAATACAGAAAAAGCCGATAATATAAGTTCTGAAAATATACCGCTAAAAGAAAAACGGACTTCTGTAAAAGCAAAACTAAAAGAAAAACTCATTATAAAAAATAATGAAAATAATAAAAAATCAGATAATACCCGCAATAATGAAATTAAAGAAGCTGATATTAAAAAAAATGCATTACATAAAAAAGATAATATAAAAAATACCGAAGAAATAGAAAATATAAAAAAACAAATAGATTCTTTAGATTTAAAAGATGAGGATCATAAAGAAGAATTAGAAGAGCTTATAGAATCATTAGAAAATATTAAATCTATTATGGAGAAATCAAATATTAATAATGATAAATTAAATAGTAATGAAAATGAAGAGAATATAAAAGAAACTGATCATAATAATTTAAAAGTAAAAGATATTGATTCCTCAGAAAGCAAAGAAATAAAAATTGAATCAAATAAAGAGAATAATAAAAATACCGAAGCGGAAGATATAATAAATAAAACTTACAGCAGCTTTACGGAAGATGTTCAAATAAATATTACTGATACGGAAATTAAATATACGGATAAAAACGATAAAAATACTTTAGAAATAAAAAACGGTGCAGGCTCTATTAACAATACAATCTCCGATGAGAAAGGCACCGAACTTACCATAATAAACATGAAAGATTCGGCAGAAGGAGTAAATCTAAAAGGATATAATCATTACAATAATAATGTTTCTAAAACTCAGAATGGGACTAATATTTCAGACAGCATGATTAAATTTCAAGACTTAATGGGAAAGCTTGCAGAAAAAGCTCAAGTGGCTGTAAGTAACGGTAAAAGCGAAGTATTAATGAGTCTTAATCCTGAATATCTTGGAAAAATAAGATTAAAAATAAGTATGGACGGAGATAATTTAATAGGAAAAATATTTGTTGATAATGCCGATGTTAAAGATATATTCGCTAAAAATTTAGATACAGTTATAACCTCATTAAATGAAATAGGCGTTAATATAGAAGGTTTTGATATAATGCTTAAACAGGATATGCCTAATAATGAAGGAGAATTTCAAAACTTTGAAAGAGGATTCGGTTTTGAAAATAACGGCAGCAATATTGAGGAAGTAAAAACGGATATAAAAGCTTATATAATTCCTGAGAGAAAATTAAATTTGCTTATTTAATTGAGTTTATTATAAGTAAAAATATTTTAAGAGGAGATTAATAAATGATATCAAAAGAAGCTTTGAGAATGTCGGATAAAGAGATAAAAATATTAAAAAAAGAAGTAGGCGCTTTTAATTTACAGCATAATTTTGAAAGAGATCCAAGCGGCAATACTTTAGGCAAAGACGCTTTTCTAAAATTATTAACTGTTCAGATGAGTCATCAGGATCCTCTGTCTCCTATGGACAATAAGGATATGATAGCTCAGCTGGCTCAATTCTCTTCAGTTGAACAGATGACGGAAGTTAATAAAAATCTTGAATCTATGAAAACTTTTTATTCAAGTCAGACAGGATATTCTATGCTTGGAAAAAGCGTTGAAATTATGGACGAAGCGGGAAACAGATTTTTAGGTCCTGTGGAAATGGTTATGGAAAATGATACCGGAGTTGCCCTTGCAGTCAGAACTAAAAACGGACTTATTACTGTAAGACCTGAAGATGTTATGATAGTGCATTCAAGCGGAGATTTGATGGCGTCAGAAGAGGCTGCAGTTTCTAAGATAATGGATGCTCAAAATGAAGATGAAGCTTCTAAAGTATTTCAGTCTTCAATAGTTGATAAAGCTCAGATTATAAGACCCTCCTATGACAATGAAGATGAAAACATTAACGGAGATAAAAATGAATTCGGGGATATGAAAGCTGCTATTGAAGCCGAAATAAATACTGCCGTTCAAAGCGAAATTTCAAAAACTGATAATGCAGTTCTTAATAAAACTGAAAAAACTGCAGGTATGATGAAAGCCGAAGAAGCTTTAATGAGCTCTAAAGAAAAAGGAAATAAAGCTTATTAATTTCTAAATAAATAATATTAAAAAAGCTCCTATAATAATTTTAAGGGGCTTTTTATTTATAAACTATGACTTATATTTAAAGTCTATGATTTTAAATAATCATAGAATCTTTTCGGAAGATAAACATTGCCGCAGACATCTTTTAAAGCATCCTTAAAAAGCTCCGCCATCTCTTCAACTTTAAATCCTGCTATTCCGCAGCCTATTTCCGTTACTAAAAAATTAAGCTCCTTATGCTCTAAAGTAAAATCCAAAAACTTATCAACATATTTTTTTATTTCATATACTTTCATCTTTGAGCTTTTAGTATAATCAACAGTAGGTATGGCAAATGTTCTGCCTTGAATACCGAATGCCTGTCCATAAACTGCTCCGAAACCCATAGCAAATCTTGCAGCGCCTCCTATATGTGCTCCCTGAGTATTGCTGCCGAAGACAAATATTTCATTATCTTCTAATTTTGTTATATTATCGGACGATATTCTATTCATAATAAAAACTCCTTAATTAAAAAAATCAATGATAAAAAACATTAATATGCTTATCATAAATATATTAATTAATTTTTATTTTGATGACTTTTATTTTTAATATTATCTTTGTTATTGTACGGTATAAAATTTAGATTTTTGATTAAAAAAATCAATACACCATTTAATATTTAAAATTATATGATATATGCATTAATGATCAATGAAATATTATGATATTAGGAATTGATTTTATAATATCAATCTGTTAATATTATTTAATAAAAATCTGATTTTGACTTTAAGGAATTTTTATATGAGTAATTTAAACGAAGTAAAAAATGAATATCTTCACATGTTGAAGGATAATATCATACCATTTTGGCTTAATAACGGACTTGATAAAAAGCATAGCGGATACTATACCGCTTTAGACAGGGAAGGCAAACTTATAGACAGCGATAAATCCGTATGGTTTCAAGGAAGATTTGCTTGGGTATTATCTACGCTTTATGCCGACTTTGAAAAAAATCAGCAGTATCTAGATGCTGCAAAATCTGGAATAGACTTTTTAGAGAAATACTGTTTTGACAATGAAGGCGACGGCAGAATGTTTTTCAGAGTAACAGAAGACGGAAAGCCTATCATAAAAAGATTAAGATACTACTACTCGGAAACATTTTGTATTATAGCTATGGCGGCATATTCAAGAGCAAGCGGAGATAAAAGCTATATAAAAAAAGCAGCAGATATACTAAACAATATAGACAGATATAAAAGAGAAGGACTTTTAATTCCTAAAATAAATCAGAAAAACAGACCGGCTATAGCTTTCGGACCTCCTATGATAATGCTTGCCACAGTTCAGGAATTAAGAAAAGCCGACCCAGATAATAAAGACTATTACAATAAATATATAGATAATCTTATTTCAGATATGAATCTGTTTTTATATGAGGATAAAAAAGCCGTATTAGAGCAATGCAATCCTGACGGAAGTCTGCAGGACACTTTTGAAGGAAGACTATTAAATCCTGGTCATGCCCTTGAAGCATCTTGGTTTATATTAAGAGAATCTATAGAAAGAAATCATGATGAAAACTTAAAAGCTATAGGACTTAAAATATTTGATTGGATGTGGGAATGGGGCTGGGATAAGGAATACGGCGGCATTATTCAGTATATGGATGTTCTGGGAAAGCCTAAAAGCGAATATCATCATGATATGAAATTCTGGTGGCCACAGACTGAGGCTGCTATAGCATCTTTATACTGCTACTATTTCACAAAAGATAATAAATATTTAGAAAAACATGATGCTGTAAAAGAATATACTAAAAAATTTATAGATGTAAAATACGGCGAATGGTTCGGATACCTTCATAGAGATGGAAGAATATCTACAGACTTAAAAGGAAATATGTATAAAGGACCTTTCCATATACCTAGAATGTACATGAAATGCGCAGATATAATAGATGCCATTAACTCTAAATAAATATTTGAAATATTATGTTTAGTTGAGACCGTATTTTTTATTAAAAGTGCGGTCTTTTTATTATAAGTTTTATATTATAAATAAATTTGTAATTTTATAAGCTATAGGTTAAAATAAAATCTATTATTTTAAGGTTTTTATTTAATGTATATTATTGATGATATAAAAAATACTATTATAAAAGGCGATGCATTAGAAGAATTAAAAAAAATACCTGATAACAGCATAGATTTGATATTTGCAGATCCTCCTTATTATATGCAGACGGAAGGCGAGCTCTTAAGAACAAACGGCGGGAAGTTTAACGGCGTTGATGATGAATGGGATAAATTTAACGGTTTTGAAGATTATGATAATTTTTCTGTAAATTGGTTAAAAGAATGTCAGAGAATATTAAAAATTACAGGAAGTATTTGGGTTATAGGCTCATTTCAGAATATATTCCGTATAGGCAAAATAATGCAGGATTTAGGATTTTGGATATTAAATGATATAATATGGAGTAAATCAAATCCCGTACCTAATTTCGGTGGAACCAGATTCTGTAATGCACATGAAACTCTGCTTTGGTGCGGAAAAAATAAAAATACTAAATACACTTTTAATTATAAAACTATGAAGCATCTGAATAATGATAAACAGGATAAAAGCGTATGGAATATAGCTCTTTGTACAGGCAGAGAAAGATTAAAAGATAAATACGGAAATAAAGTACATTCAACTCAAAAACCTGAAAAACTTTTATTTAAAGTTATTCTATCCTCTTCAAAACCTGACGATATAGTTTTGGATCCTTTTTTCGGAACGGGTACTACGGGAGCCGTTGCTAAAAGACTTTCAAGAAACTATATAGGAATAGAAAGAGAAAGCAAATATATTTTATATGCTGAAGAGCGTATAAAAAATACGGAAACGGAACTTACTGATTTGATTAATCTTAATTATGAAGTTAAGCCTCCTAAAGTACCTATAAAAAATCTTATTAAAAAAGGATATTTAAAGCCTAATCAAATTTTATATACTGAAAAAGGAGAGGAAGTATGTAAATTAAATGAAGACGGGAATGTTGAAAACGGACTTGGAATATTTTCTATACATCAAATGAGCGCAAAACTGCAGAATTTATCTAAATATAACGGTTGGAATTATTTTTATACATATTACAATGTAAATTTATACCTATAGATAAATTAAGATATATTTATATTGGGTATAATAATGAATAGTAATATAAAAGATATTATAAACCAAGCTGTATATAATATTATAAAAAAATCTGCTTCTAATAATAAAATAAGTAAATTAAACAAAAAACATAATGTTAAAATACATTTCATACCAAGAAAATATAGAATCTTTGGCGGATTACTTCAAAGTATGAATATACAATTCGGAAATTTTATTGAGGAGCTTATGAAAATAATTATATCTAATGATGACAGATATAGAATTATAGATAAATACAGCGGTAAAAAAAGCAATAATTTTATGATTTCTAAATCTAATGAAACTAGAATAGATAATTACATAACTAACTGCCAAACTGCTATAAATACTAATGAGCAATTAGAAAAGTTGTTTAATAATTTGAAAAAAGAAATATTAAATGACATAAAAAATAATAAAGATAATATTGTTAATTCATTTAAACATGATATAGATTTACTTTTTGAAGATAAGGAAGTAATATTATATATTATTTAGAAATAAAATATAATGATGACCATGATACTGGGAAATTTATTGATATTAATAGAAAATTTATAAAGACTTTCGCATACCTCTCCAATGAGTTTAAAACAGAGGAAATTGTACCTATACTATTCTTTTTTAATAATAAAAGAATGAAAGGAAATATTTACATACCTGAAACTTCAAACATAAAAAGAGGCAAAAAATTTTTTGATGAATTTTTATCAATAAAGTATGATGATGTAGATAACTATTTACAAAATCTTTCTGAAAGTACTGATGTTATAAAAATGTTTGATAAATTATATAAAAAAGTTATGGAAATAAAATAATAATTAATTTAAATATATACGATAATAAAAAAGATATTTTATTTTAAGGAATTTTATGGCAACGCTTAGAAAAGAATTAGAAAAAAGAGAATTGGAAACTTTGGATTTATTCACTATTTCTTTTTCATTATTTAAATCTAATTTTATTAATTTTCTGATAATATCATTAATATGCTGCATGCCTTTAATATTAACTGGAATATATTTTCCTATAAAAATATTCGATCCTTCTCAAATAAAAAATGCCGAAGAATTAATTAAATGGTTTAAATATGATGCCGACATAGGGTTTTATATAAATATATTTCTTTCTTGGTTTTTGGATATTATTTCCGTTTTATCAGTCTCTTTGTTAGTAGAAAGATTAATTTACGGAAGCAAAAAAACAGCCTCTTGGGCTATTGTAAAAAGCTTTAATTTTCTGCCTTCTGCATTATTTACATCTTTAATTTATTCCATACTGGTATTTTTAGGATTTACATTTTTTATAGTTCCGGGAATAGCTTTGATAATATTATTTGTATTCAGTAAAAATATATGCGTGTTAAGGCATACTTGGGGTATAAATGCTTTAAAATATTCATTTTATCTTTCAAAGCCTAAATTTTTTAAAACTTTATTCATACTAGGATTTATTTTTCTGTTTCAAAATGTTTTTTCAATTACATTTTTTCCTTCTTCTCTAAATAACAGAGAGGATTTATTATCATATTTTATTTCTATGATAGTATTATACATATTTGACACATATTTTAAAATTATTACAGCATTATTTTTTCTAAATAGAGATTATTTCAGCAATATGCAGTATGACGAAAAAGAATAAAAAATACGCAATTGTATTTTTTATATATAATTATCATATTAAAACAGTTATTTATTTTTTCTTATATTTTTTGATTATTTTATATTGTAAATTATTAAAAAATTTAAGGATAAATAAATATATGAAATCAAATAAATACAGTAAAAAAACGGAAGATAAAATATACGAACTTATAAAAAAAGAAAATCCCACATTTGAAATTATAAGCAGAAAATTAAGTATAGACTGCAATGACTTAAAAAACTATATTAATAAATCAAGCCGTAAATATAAAAAAAACCTGATAAAAAAAATTATAAAAGCAAGAAAAGAATATTTTAAAGATGCAGAAATAAAAATAGAAAATGCATTAATAAAAAAGGCGATAGGATATTACAGCAGAGAAATTACAAAAGAAGTAAAAATTGATAAAGAAGGCAACAGATGCGAAACAGAAAAAATAATGCATAAATATAATCCGCCAAGCGAAAGAGCAATTATAGTATTTTCAGATATGATAAAAAACCGTAATAATAAAAAAATTAAAAGAAAGGAATTAAAAAGTCAGTTAAATGAGAATGAAATAAGCATAAGAGTAGGTTTTAACGATTAGAAATATTATATTTGTATTATAGCAGACTTTGCTGTATAATAAATATTCACAAATAATACAGGATAATATTTAATAATGAGCGGAAACTTAAAAAATGAAATACTTGAGCTTGTAAAGAGCAGAGATATAATAAAGCCTACAAGATATTTGGGAGGAGAAATAAATGCTGTAATTAAACCAAATATGCCTTTTAAATTCATAATGGCTTTTGCAGATATGTACGAAATAGCTATAAGCAATTTGGGACTTTCAATACTTTATGAGGTTATAAACTCTATAGAATATGCATCTTGTGAAAGGGTATATGCCGTTGCGGAAGACTTTGAAAAGCTTTTAAGAGAAAAAAATATACCGCTTTATACTTTAGAGACTTTCAGCAGGGTAAAAGATGCAGATATTTTAGGATTTACTTTGCAGTACGAACTTATATATACAAATATACTTCAAATATTAGAATTAAGCCGTATACCGATATACAGAGATGACAGATTTGAAGATATGCCTATAATAGCTGCAGGAGGTCCTAGTGTATTTAATCCATTTCCTTTAACCGCTTTTATAGATGTATTTTTGTTCGGCGAGTTTGATTATGAGATAAAAAGATTTGTTGATATAATTTATAATCTCAAAAAAAAGGGGGCAAAAAAAGATGATATATTAAAAGAACTTTCAAAATTAGAATATGCTTATGTTCCTAAATACCCGAAAAATAATGTAAAAAGAATATTTGTTGAAAATATTAATAATATGCCTTATGTAAAAAAACCTTTGGTTCCTATTGTGGAAGGCATACAAAACAGAATATCCGTTGAAATATCCAGAGGATGCACTCATAGCTGCAGATTCTGTTTAGCTGGAATTACCTACCGTCCTGTAAGAAACCGTACTATAGAAAAAATTACTGAAATAGCACTTGAATCATTAAATGCTTCGGGGGCAAATACCATTAATTTATTTTCGCTTTCTGCAGATGATTATCCTCATATTTCAGATTTGATAGAATATCTTCAGACATTAGGAGAGCATAAAGGTTTTTCATTATCTCTTCCTTCACTTAGAATAGACTCATTTGATAAGGAAGCCGCAGAAAGAATAGCTCAGTTCAGAAAGACTGGATTAACATTTGCGCTTGAGGTAGGAAGCCATGAATTAAGAGAAAAAATTAATAAATCAATGGATGAAGACGCCATATATAAAATACTTGCAGATGTTCAGAAAATGGGCTGGAAAATAGTAAAGATTTATTTTATGATTGGCTTTACAGATAATACAGATAAAGAAGCCGAAGAAATAATATATGCGCTTGAAAAAATGTTAGCCGCTTCAAAAAATAAAATAAGAATTAATGCAGCAATTAATGTATTTATACCAAAACCGCATACTCCTCTTGAAAATAATAATCAGCTTACAGATGAAGAGGCTATTTATTATATAGGAAAAATCAAAGATCATTTTAAAGGCACTAAAGTATTAATAAAATACCATCCTCCAAGAATGGCAGAAATTGAAGGTATAATATCCAGAGGCGATGAAAAAATATGCGATATAATTTATAAATCCTATAAAAAAGGTGCAAGATTTGATGCTTGGGCTGAGCATTTCAAATATGATATTTGGAAGGAAGTTATAGAAGAAAGCGGATACACTGTAAAAGAATTATTAAGCAGAAAAACAAATATGCCTTGGAAATGCATAGATACTCTTGTAAGCCATGAGTTTTTTGACAGGGAATATGAAAGATTTCAAAAAGGTAAATTTACTGATTACTGCTTTACAGGAAAATGTCAGAACTGCGGTATTGATTATAAAAAATACTGCAGTAAATACAAAAAAGAAATCTTAAACTGCAACTTTAATAAAATGTCGGAAGAATTAAAAAGTTTAAATAAAAGAGATATATTTGCCGTAAACCATAAAATATTTATAAAATTCAAAAAAGAAGGCATATCATCATTATTAGGTATGCATGATCTGTCACGCATAATGATTTGTGCTTTAAAAATTGCAGGAGCCGGCATATCATTAAGCAGAGGATTTCACCCTCTTGAAAAAGTTGCATTTACACCTCCTACTCCGTTTGCATGCGAAAGCGAGACGGAATATATGGAAGTAAGCTTAACTGATTTAATAGATACGGAATTATTAAAAAATAAAATTAATAATTTACTTAATCATATAGGAATTGAAATAATAAGTTCCGTTTCAGTACCTGCAAATACTAAAAATATCAGGCTTCTTCCAAAAAATACAGTTTACAGAATTATTACAAGCGATGATAAAAAGGCTTTTGATGTATTATCGTATAAAGATAAAATGAAAATAAGCGAAGAGAGAAAAGGAGATTATATTATCGTAAATAATGAAAAAAGTTTATTGATAACTCTCTTGGAAAGCAAAGAAAAAGCTGTAAGAATAAGAGATATAAAAAGCTATTTATCAAAAAATAATATAAATATAATAAATATTAGAAAATTAGACCTTGTATAATAATACTTTTTACTTTATAAAAATAAACAATATAAAATTCCATAAATAAAAACTTGTAAAGCTTAATATTTTATTATATCATAGTGAAATATTATAATAAAATTAATTTAGGAGAAATATTATGAAATCTTATAGAAAAGTTTTAGAGATAAATTATCCGAAAAGAAGAGGTTATATTAATATAACTCAGGAAGTACAAAAATGTCTAAATGAAAGCGGAATTAAAGAGGGTTTCATTTTATGCAATGCTATGAATATAACGGCAAGCGTATTTATAAATGATGATGAAAGCGGACTTCATAATGACTTTGAAGTATGGCTTGAAAAATTAGCTCCTGAAAAACCTCATAGTCAGTATAAGCATAACGGCTATGAAGATAATGCAGATGCCCATATGAAAAGACAATTAATGGGAAGAGAAGTTGTTGTAGCGGTTACGGAAGGAAAATTAGACTTCGGCACTTGGGAGCAGATATTTTACGGAGAATATGACGGCAAAAGATTAAAAAGGGTTTTAATAAAAATTATAGGAGAATAAAAAATTAAAATGCATAATAAAATATTTTAATTGAATTTAATAAATAAGAGAGTTGTTATGAAATTGTTTTTCAGCGATTATGATATGACTATATATATTAATGAAAAAATTGACGGAAGCGTATTTGATGCAGTGAAAAAATGGAGAGATTCGGGAAATATATTTATTATTGCAACGGGCAGAAATAAATTTTCTATATTTGAACATATTGAAAAATATAATTTAGAGTTTGATTATTTAATAGCAAATAACGGAGCTTTAATTTTTAATAATAAAAAAGAAATAATTTTCAGAGATGATATTGAAGATAAAACGGCATATAATGTTATTAATTTTCTATACGAAAATTTTGAAGGAACAATAGAAATAGCAAATGATGACAATATAATATCTGTAATATCTAAAAACGGCAAGGATATGCTTCCCTTCAAAGTGGATAAAAAAATAAATATTAAAGAAATAGAAACAATATCAAATATTATACAAATAAATAAAATGACTCCTAATGCTGAGCAGACTGAAAAAGCAGCAAATATAATTAATGAAAGATTTAAAGATGTCATAGCATACCCTAATATAAGAACTGTTGATATAGTTAAAAACTCTGTTAATAAATCTAACGGAGTAAACTTTATATATCAGTTATTAAAAAATGATAATCAAAATATAGAAAAGATAATAACTGCGGGAGATTCTAATAATGATATAGAGATGATAAAAAAATATGAAGGTTATGTGCAGATTAACGCCAATCAAAAAATAAAATCCATAACAAATAAATATTTTAATTTTATTTCAGATGTCATTTATAAAGAATTATAGCATATTTACTTAAATACTGAAACAGTATGCATTAGATTTTTATGCATACTGAAAATTACCGCATACAAGAAATCTGTCTTTTCCGCTTAAATCTTTTTTTACTGATACATTTTTTATATCAAGAAAATTGCATATATTAATTAAAGCCTCTCCCTGATCATAGCCTATTTCAAAAAAGAAAGCTCCATTATCCTTTAAATATTTTTCTATGATACTTAAAAAACTCTTATAAAAATCAAGTCCGTCTTCTCCCGAATATAATGCATTTTGAGGCTCAAACTCCAAATCTTTTTGAAGGGAATTTTTATCTCTTAAAGGCACATAAGGAGCATTTGAAACTATTATATCAAATTTATTTTCGGGTGAAAAAATTAAAGCATCAGCATTTATTATATTTATAATTTTTTCATTTCCTAATATATTTAAAGCATTTTTATTTATAACCTGAAAAGCTCCATTGCTGATTTCAATAGCTGTAATATCAATGTTTTTATTCTGCTCTAAAAATAATTTTTTTAATGTTAAGGCTATATTTCCGCTTCCAGACCCTATATCGCATATTGAAATATTATTTTTATCTTTTGTATAATCTAATACTAAATCAATAATCTCTTCGGTTTCCGGTCTTGGTATAAGCACATTATTATCAACATAAAAATCAAAGCCGTAAAACTCTTTTTTATTTATAATATATGCCAAAGGATCATAATTTAATCTTCTATTAATAAGTTTCTCAATTCTTTCTATCTCATAATTATTTAATTCTTTTAAACCTTCGGATATTAATTGATTTTTTGTAAAATTTAAAGCATGCATTATAATAGTTTGTGCCTCAATATAAGACACTTTATAATCATTATTAATTTTTTCTAATTTTTTAGCGTAATTAATTATTACTTGATTAATATTCATTTTTTTTATTCTCTGTTATTATACTATATAGATCATCTTTATCTTTATATTTTTCTAATAAACTAATTATTTCTTCCTGATGATTTTTAATATCATCTTCTCCCCATTTATCATATTTACAAAAAACTAGAGCCTGTTTTAAGCTATATTTTCTTTTAAATTTTTCCCATTCTACTCTTTTATTATTATAATCCCATTTTCCTAGTAAAGTATTTTGTGATGAAGATATCAAACACAAATTACCTATACTATGCAAAATATCATTGTCTAATACTATATTTTCAGCCTGTTTTTGTGAATATATATGTTCAATAGAACCAACAGAAGCAAATTTAAAATCATCTGCTATTTTCTCAAAATCCTTAAATTTCTTTTCATCATTTTTAAAGTAATTATTTTTAAAATCATTTGGATTTAATTTAAACTCTAATAATATTAAAAAATCAATATAATAAAAAAGTCTATGAGGAGTAGCTGTACCAAGAGATAAATTCTTAAAATCTAAACTATAAATATCTTCTCTAAAAACATTCCATAAAGTATTTGTTAAATTGATTAACATTACTATTTTTTGATTATTATTAGATATTAAAGATTTTAATAATTTATATAGCCAAGTTTTATTATGTTTTGCTGGAGTTAAAATTTCTAATATAGTCTGCAAATGTATAATAAAATCATTTATTTTTTTAATATTATCAATATTTTTATATTCTTCTTCATTGTTTGTTATTGTACAAATATAATTATGATTATATGTTACTTTTCCTTCCTTATCTATAGATTCATTTTTTTTATATGATCTTAATCTATATTGATCTGAAAAAGCCTCTTCAGAATTATCTTTTTTTATTATATAATTATCAAATATCTTTCTATATTCTAATAAGCTTTCTATAAACTCTTTTGAAAATGTAGAATTCTCTTCTTCTCTTTTCATATTTTTTTCTATATATTTATCAAATATTTTTAATAAAAATTTATCATTAAATGAATCAGGAACATATTCTTTTTTGTTATTTTTTTCAAAGTCAAACAAATAAATTGAGTGTAATAAAAAATTAGGAAAATCTATAATAGATTCAAATTGACTATGTCTATTTTCTTTATTTATATTATCAGTAATACTCTCATCAATTTTACATTTTTCATTTTCCATTTTTTCAAAAATATTTTTTAATCTATCTCCGTCATCATAATTTTTATTTTTTATATTATTTAATGCATACTGAACATACATATTAAAATTTGAACATATATCCCATTTATTAGAATATTTTTCACGTTCTTTTTTATCTTCAATAAAACTTAATAATCTAGCTTTTAATATATCATGTAATTCTAATTGCTCACCTCTTGTATTCATTATCTCAAAATATTCTATTAAATCAGTATCCTTAGGAAGTATTATTCTTATAATTTGTACTTTATCAAATAAAAAATCAGTATATTCTTTTTTGATGTCTTCATTTTCTTTGAAATTTTCATTAAAAAAATTATTTATAACATTAAAAGCATATTCAAACGACTGCAAGCCATTTTCTTCTGTTACATATGCTTCATTTATTTCTTCTTTTCCTAACTTCTTTTTCAGATATTCATTTATTTCATCTCTAATTTCAAAATAAATTGTAATATCTTTAGTTATTAATTCATTTGTCAAAAGAGATTTTTCTATCAAATAAATATAAATTAAACTTATAACTGTTAACCTTTGCTGACCATCTATAACATCGTAGATATTATCATTTTCTTTATGAGCAACAATCAATGAACCTATATAATAATTAGATTCTTTATCATTTTTATATTGATTATAAATATCTAATAATAATTCTAATATCTCTTTTTCACCCCAAGCAAAATTTCTTTGATATATAGGTATTCTATAGCGGTCATCATTATCAAATATTTCGTATAATGTATAAGTCTTTAATTCTTCACTAGACATTTTTATACCCAAATTATTTAATTTCTTTATCTTTACAAAAAAACAGGTATGGTATTTTTTATATAGTCAATAATTTCAACTATTTTTCTTTTCTCATCCACTTCTATTTTTTGATTCATTATACCTAGTTTTAATATATCATTAGGTTCATAGCAAAAATTATAAATATAATAAAAATAATTATTTATAGAATTATTAATAGTTTTATATGAAACCCTATATTCCTCCAATCTTATCCTATAAGCATAGGCATATATTTTAATATTTAAATTATCATTTAAACTATTAATTCCAAACTTATTAATAAAAGCTATTAATGCTGCTTTATATAATGATTTAACCAATATATCACCTGTTCTATCACTCTTATAATAATTAATATGAGGGGCATTTTTTATTCTACCTTCTACAATATCATACAAATCATTATAATATTCCAACATATAGAAAAAATATTCCCCATTTATAATAGGTCTATTTATATCATAATAATTATTAACTATGCTGCTATTAATATATGGATAATTTTTATTTTTATTAATACCCTTAAATAAGGGTATATCATCTTTACTAAACTTGACATTTGCATTATCTTTAATAGTCCATTTTTTCATTCTATATAATACGTCAAATAATTCTCCCAATTTATTATCATCAATTAATTTTTCCCATTTTTTTACGATACCATTTATATTATTATAATCATCATTTGATGAAGACTTAGTCCATTCATTAAGATGGTATGCCTTTAATAAATCAAAAGCCTCAAGTGGTTTACCTCTTGAATTCTGAGAATCAAATAATTGAAAAGCCTCTTCCAACTTATCAACTACAATTACCACCATTTTACAATTATCCAAGATAAATTTTAACAGATCTTTATCTTCTTCATAAATGTAATTTTTTATATGTTGATAATTTTTTATAATATTATTTTTAGAAATATCATTGAAGCAAGAATCTAAAATAGCATTTGCTACACTTTCTTTTTTATCATTAATTTTTTCTAAAATATCACGTATAATAGAAATACTTACTAATCTTTGCTGACCATCTACTATATTATATTCTTCTTTTTCTTTATGTAAAATTAAAGTACCAATTCTATATTCATTTTTATTCTTATTATTTTTTATATCATTAAGAAGCTTTAAAATAGTTTCTTCTTTCCATTTATAAGGTCTTTGATATTCTGGTATAACTAATTTTTTTTCTAAAATACTTCCTAAAGGCAACAATTCTAATTCTTTTTCAATTATCGACATAATACAACCCTTATGATATAAATTAATTATTCAAAAAATCTTCTCTTTTAGGTGTGAAAGTATATAATAATTTGCCTTTCTTAATACACTTACAGCCATGACTCATATTTTTAGCGAAATGCAAACTATCTCCTGCTTTGCTAAATACTTTTCTCCATTAACTGTAAATTCTCCATCTATAATATAAGTAATTTCTTCATGTTCATTATGAGAATGAGTTTCAGCTATAGCATTTTCATTAAATTACATACAAACAGTCATAAGGTTATCAGAATGAGCTAATATTCTTCTTTTAAGTACATTCAGTAAATTCTGTAAATTAGTTTTATTAAAATCCTGATACATATAAATTCCCTTTGAAAATGATAATATTTTTAAAGTATAACAAGTTTATATAATAATTCAAGATATATAGTGAAATAAAAGACACAAAAAAACTAGCCGTTTTAGACTAGTTTATTAAATATAAATAACAAATATAACTATTATAGAAAAATTCACTCAAATATGAATAGCAGTAAGATTTAAGTCGGACAATCTCCGAATAAAGGAGGTGATCCAGCCACACCTTCCGGTACGGCTGCCTTGTTACGACTTCACCCTCATCATCAGTCCCACCTTCGGCGCCGCCCCCCTTGCGGTTAGGCTAACGACTTCAGGTAAAACCAACTCCGATGGCGTGACGGGCGGTGTGTACAATCCCCGGGAACGTATTCACCGTAGCGTTCTGATCTACGATTACTAGTGATTCCAACTTCATGGAGTCGAGTTTCAGACTCCAATCCGAACTGAGGCAACTTTTTTGAGTTTCGCTCCACCTCGCGGTCTTGCATCTCTTTGTACTTGCCATTGTAGCACGTGTGTAGCCCTGGACATAAGGGCCATGAGGACTTGACATCATCCCCACCTTCCTCCTACTTGAACGTAGGCAGTCCCCTAAGAGTGCCCGACATTACTCGGTAGCAACAAAGGGTGAGGGTTGCGCTCGTTGCGGGACTTAACCCAACATCTCACGACACGAGCTGACGACAGCCATGCAGCACCTATGTAAAATGTCCTTGCGGTCTGACTTATCTCTAAATCATTCATCTTACAATTCAAACCCAGGTAAGGTTTTTCGCGTATCATCGAATTAAACCACATGCTCCACCACTTGTGCGGGGACCCGTCAATTTCTTTGAGTTTCACCCTTGCGGGCATACTCCTCAGGCGGTACACTTAAGACGTTAGCTACGGCACTCCTATTTAAATAGAAGCACCTAGTGTACAACGTTTACGGCTAGGACTACCAGGGTATCTAAGCCTGTTTGCTCCCCTAGCTTTCGTGATTCAGCGTCGATAAATGCCCAGATGACTGCCTTCGCTATAGGTGTTCCTCTCGATATCTGCGCATTCCACCGCTACACCGAGAATTCCATCATCCCCTACAATATCCAAGACTTACAGTATCCGAGGCGTTCCCGAAGTTGAGCTTCGGTCTTTCACCTTAGACTTATAAATCCGCCTACTCACCCTTTACGCCCAGTAAATCCGAGCAACGTTTGCCTCCTACGTATTACCGCGGCTGCTGGCACGTAGTTAGCCGAGGCTTACATTATCTACTGTCACTCATTCTTCGATAATTTCCGAGGTTTACAACCCGAAGGCCTTCATCCCTCACGCGATGTCGCTCCATCAGACTTTCGTCCATTGTGGAAGATTCTCAGCTGCTGCCTCCCGTAGGAGTCTGGGCCGTATCTCAGTCCCAATGTGGCCGGTCACCCTCTCAGGTCGGCTACCTATCGTAGCTTTGGTAGGCAGTTACCCCACCAACAGGCTAATAGGCCGCAGGCTCATCGTAAAGCGGATTACTCCTTTCCTCTATTCTGCTTATGCAGCAAGAGTATATGCGGTATTAGTCCATGTTTCCATGGGTTATCCCCCACTCTACGGCAGATTACCTACGTGTTACTCACCAGTTCGCCGCTAGCTTATTCAGTTGCCCAAATAAGCCCGCTCGACTTGCATGCTTAAGACGCATCGCCAACGTTCGCTCTGAGCCAGAATCAAACTCTCCATACTCACTTCGTGAATCTGAAATGATTCTTTAGTTTTACTATTCTATCAAATAGTGATTTACTTAACTTAAAAGAAATGTTACAAAATTGTAACCGTTGGGTCATAGAACTAATTAAAGTTCATTACACCAGTTGTGTTTTTTCTTAAATTGCTTCTGCTATCCATATTTCAAAGAACTTTTATTCCAGCTGATATTTTATTTTTGTTTCTCATCAACTGTTTTATTATCATAGCATACAAAATAAAAAAACTCAATACTCTCTAAAAGAGTTTTATATATTTTTTATATGTTTTTTATTAAAAATACAGTATTGTAAAACATACAATACATATTTTATCCTAATTATAATTATATATATATTTTTATTATAAAAAACAAAGCTCATTGATATAATATAATCAAATTTATACAGATTTTTTAAGCTTTTTTTGATAAATTCAAGTAAAATTATACGGCTGAATTAAAAAATCAAAGAATATTTATTTAAATATATATAAAAATAAAATTAATAAAAACTAAACCGATAAAATATATAAATAAAGACTCAATTAAAACATATAATTTTTTAATTGCTTGATTTTATATTCATTTAGATATATTATATAAGTCTATAATATCGGAGCTTAATTTTGGAAAATATATTAGATATAATAAATAAAGCGCAATTGAAAACAATAGATAAAGATACTTTTTTATCAATAGCCTCAATATGTTCTTTTATTCCTAAGTCCGTCACGGAAAATAATATTTGGAAAAAACTGCCTTCTTCAGCCAAAGAGGTATACAGAACATTGGTAGCTAATTATGATTATGAATTGGGAATCGCTAAAACAACTCATTCTCAGATACTTAATGAAGCAGGTATAGGAGGAAATGCCACAATAGTAAAATCGTTGGATGTGCTTGAGGAAAAAGGATTTATAACCAGAGTAGAATCTAAGGCAAAAAGCCATCATTATCTTATGCCGCATCAGGAAAAATTTTATTCAGCTGTATGCCGTTTTGAAACGAGAGTTTTTTCTGTGCTTTATACTATAAATAAAAAAAATAAAAAAGATACTCAGGTTAAGCAGGTTACCAATAAGCTTTTCTTTAAGGTTTGTTATAATTTAAGCTGTTTGGGTATAGATGAACCTCAGAAGTTAATAGATAAATATGCTTCAGACGGAAATAAGCTTAGAATAATTTTGTCTATGTGCAATTATATTTATATAGCCAAAGAAAAAAAATTAAATAATGATATAAATTTAAATAAATATCTAATAGATTCATTGAAAAAAGGAAATATAACAGAAAATATATTTGATGATAACACAATGAATATTATAAAAAATATATTAATAAATAGAAAACAAAATATGACAGAGTAAAATTATGGCAACAAAAAAAAACAATACAACGGATAAAAAAGAAGATACTGTAAAAAAAACAGTAAGAAAAAAAACCGCAGATACTAACAAAAAAACTTCTGCTAAGGCAGATAAAAAAGAAGATACTGTAAAAAAAACAGTAAGAAAGAAAACCGCAGATACTAACAAAAAAACTTCTGCTAAGGCAGATAAAAAAGAAGATTCCATTAAAAAAACTGCAGAAAAATCAGATACTAATAAAAAAAACTCTGATATAAAAATATTGGAAGAAAAAACAGAGATGAAGTCTCTTAAAGATGAAAAAAAAGAAAATTCTATTAAAAAAACAGACGGCAGAAATATAGTTTTAAAAACTTCAAGTCCTATCAGAAAAATAGAATCTATTAAAACTGAAAGAAACGAAAATAAAACCGAAAGAGAATCTATAACGCTTCTTAAAGAGGCTATAAAAGCTAAGTCCAAAAATGTATCAAAACCTGTAACGGTAAAAAAACGCATAGCTGTGGCAGATGATAATAATCTAAATGATATTAATGCAAAAAGCACTCCTGTTAATGATTCAAATAATAAAGCAGATGAAAAAAAAGATGATATTTCTGTATTGAACAATGATGCGGCAGAATATATAAAAGATGAAAATAATACAGATGCTCCTATTTCTTCAGCAATAGTAAGCGATGAGAATACCTCAGTATATTCTTTTGAAACATTTAAAGAAAATGATATTAAAGAAGAACTTAAAACAGAAAATAATGTTGCTCCTAATACGGACTTTAATAATAAAGAAGATAATAATATAAATACTGAATCAATTATTGAAGAAAATAGGGAAAATGAAGAAAACATTGAGTACATTGAAGAAAATAATATTCAGAAAGAAAAAAACGATATATCGGAAGAAAATCTGTATATAGAAAAAACTGAAGAAAATTTTATAGAAGAAGAGACTGATAGCATTACAGAAGAACATATTACAGAAGAGAAATCAGATCTTAAAGAAGAAACTACTGAAGAAAAAGCCATATACAGCAAAAGCGATATTTTTAAAAGAACCGTTATTATACCAAATAATGATGATCATATTCAAAAGTACAAATTTAATCAGGAAGAAATAGATAATGCCATAAAAGACGCTCCCTTAATACATGAAGACACTTCTATAGAAAATTATCAAAATTATTCTAAGCCTCATTATTATGAGGATAATCAGAAAATACAGGAATTAAAAGACAAAGATATAAAAATAATAGAAACTCAAGATAAATTAAAAACCCATTACTTACCTGAAATAGAAAAAAAACCTGCAGAACCGTATATTGCTCCAAATCATTCTATAGAAAATAATAAAAAATCTAATAAAATTGTGCCTATAATAGCCATTATAATCATAATATTGGGTTTATCATTTTTAGCAATTCAATTCTTTTCAGGAAAAAATAACGAAGCTGATGATGGATTTTATGAAATAGTTACAAATGAAAACCCTGCTGATAACTATTTATCAGATACCAATAGTTTAACATCAAATAATATTACAAATAACAGCAGCAATACTATAATAATACCTCAAGCTACTAATACAGTTAGTACTAATACAGTAAGACCTCAGACTAATAATATAGTCAATATCAATGCGGCGAGTCCTCAGACTAACAATACAGTCAATACCAATGCAGTGAGACCTCAGACTAATAATACATTAAGCACCAGCACATCGGCATTCGAAACAATACAAAATAATAACACGGATATTTATAAAACAAAATGGACAGATACATTATCATCAATAGCAACTTCAGAACTTGGGGACGGAAAAAGATGGCCTTCCATAGCTGTATTAAATGAAAATATAATAAATAATCCAGATAATATAGTTTTTAATATGGATATAAAAATTCCTAAAGCAGAAAAAAAAAAATTGGAAGATATGAGCAGCGATGAAAAAAAAGCTTTATATAATGACTATATAAAAGTGGCAGAAATATATTTAAAAATAGGAAAGGAAAATCTTGCAAATTCAATAAAATCTCAGGCAGATTCCATATTAAAATAAATATAATTATGAAAAAATCAGTAAAATCAAATAGAAAAAATAAAAACTCTATATTAATATTTTCATGTACATTATGCGGCGTATGCTGCAAAGAAAAAGGATATGTATTTTTTACAGACGATGATATAAAAAGAGCGTCAAAATTGTTAGAAATATCTCCGCTAATTTTTATAAATCAATATTTAGATTATGAAGAAGGCTACGGATATCATATAAAAGTAGCAAGCGATAAGCCCTGCACTTTTCTAGATAAAAATAATAAATGCGGGATTAACATAGAAAAACCAAATCAGTGCTCCACCTATCCGTACTGGAATGAGTATACCGATAAAAACGGAAATTTAATAGCAGACAAGTTTAATAGAAACTGTCATGGGGTTAAATTAAAAAAATTATAATTTCTTATTATTGCTAATAAAAATTGTTCGCTTAAAGTTTCTGTCATTCTTGCGAATGCCAGAAGCTCGCAATTTTTATAATTTAATCTTAACAATATTTAAAAATTATAATTTTTCTTATTTCATTTTTTAAAAAAATATTATATAATTGAACAAATTTTTTATTTTTGGAAATACTGATAATGAATAATGATTTAACATCAAAATATGAAATTCTAACTGCTAAAGAGCTTAAATATATAAAAGACCAATTAGTTATGCATAATATACCGTTATTTAGATTAGATAAAGAAAAAAAACTTATTGCATTTCCAACAGAACAGCTTAGCTTAATAATAGATAATGAAAAATACAGCAATTTAAAAATATATACTCCTAAAAACTTCTCAATATTTATAGAAGAATTCAAATCAATAACTCAAACCTCTGGTACAGAAGATGATTCATCTCATTATGTATTCAGAACCCCGAAAGAATCAGAAAAAGAGATGGGTAAAAGAATATCCGAAATCTCTAAAATGACATATAAAGAAAAAGTTAATACAATAGAAGCCTATAATAAAGAATTACAGAATATACAAATAGATAGAGAAAATGGAATAAGCAAAAACACAGCTCAGCAAATAGTTAATGTAGGAAATGATGTAGGACTTATAGCAAAAGTTACAATGTTTGAAAGCATACAAAAAATTAAAGGCGAAGAAATCACTCAGGAACATGCTAAAATAGAAAATCAGGAAATTACAGAAACTACAAAAAATATTGTTACAACAATAGTAGATATGCTCTCCGCCAATACCGAAACACAGAAGGTATTTGATGAACTTAATCATTACTCGGACGGCGGAATAATGGCTCATTCCAACAGAGTATTTATATCTTATGTTAATTTTATGGTATTTTATAATAATTTGATAAACAGAAGACATTTAGTACATAAAATAAGAACATCATATACAAATAAATATAAAAAATTCTATGAACAGATAGAAACCGTATTTAATAAAAGCAGTATATGTAAAAGCTTATTAACATTAGAAGACTGTATTGATAAAGGAATTAAGATAATAGAAGAAAGAGATATGAAGCTTTATTCTGTAGGCGCTTTGCTTCATGATATAGGTAAGGTAAAAGATTTAGATTATTTTGAAGGCGCAAATGGAAGAGATTATGAAAGAATAAAGAATCATTTATTTAACAGCTATGCTTTAGTAAGTCAGACTTCGGAATATCCACTTGAAGTTATATTAACTGTAGCTTTGCATCATGAATACTACGGATTGGGCTACGGTCCTTATGAAAATCTGTATAAATTAAAATTAAAAAAACACCCCGATTTTAAAATACAAAGAATTATAACTTATGATGCTAAAGCCATAGACGAATGCGAGGCTTTTGCTTATTTTCCTGCTAAAATGCTTGAAATTATAGATGTATATGATGCTTTAATAGATCCTGCAAGAAAATACAAGGGCGGAAAAACATTCACTCCTGAAAAAGCTCTGAATATTATGAAAGAAGATTTTATAGAAAAACATATTAAGCTTGATCCTATATTATATGATGTGTTTGTAGAGTTTTTAAGCAATTCAATAGAACAGGATTTAATGTCATGCAAACTAACATAATCAATTATTAGTATTATTATACTGAAGTTCTTCTAATTTTTCCATTGCATTTCTGAAAGAGCTGAATATTTCTTTCCAATTACTTGTATATAATGCGGATATGCCTATATCTTCATAATCGTTTTCACCGAATTGATTTACAAAATTAAATCTTATATTTGATATGGATTTATCTGCAAAACTGTTAAATTCATTATCCTGATTAAATTTATATCTTACTTCCACATCATAATAATTGATATCTCCCATTAAATATTTATTATAAATTACCTTCTGTATATTTGTTAATTGAGCTGTACTTCCGTCTTCAAATGTAAATATTATAGGAGTGCCGATATTTACAAATAATGGGTTAGGATATCTATATCTGAATTCCAATGTTAAAGTTTTTCCCGCTCTTTTATAAAATCTGAATCTATTATCTCTTAAATATTTATATGTTTCTTTCCAAGATGTATATATATTTATTTTAGAAGTTAATTTATCCTTCTCAGTAAAAAAGAATCCTCTCTTTAATTCGTCCGAATATAAAAAAGATGCGCTTAATAGTATAAAAAATGAAATTAATAATATATATCTATTCATTTTAATTTTCCTTATAAGTTATTTATTATTAATAAATACGGAATTTAAATTTTAAAATTAAATATCAGGAAATATTTTTTAAGCCAATCAGTAAATTATATATGCATATAAAAAAGAGGAGATTTAATCCCCTCTTAAATATTTAATTATCTTTTATTTTTTCATCTTCCGATTTTTTATCTTCATCGTCTTTAACTAAAGCGGGCGTCTCCTCCTGCTTAGGCTTAGCCCTTAAAGAATTAAGCAAAGTATAAGCTACAGCAACATTCTCCTCCCCTAAAGAAGAGGCAACTCTAAAAGAAATAAGCGAAGAATATCTGCTTCTTCCATAAGCATATCTGAAGCCTATCTCAGCAGCTTCTCCAGCATCTATATCTAGAGTTTCTCTGTCAAGCACTATTGCAGACAGAGCCTGAGACAGATCAGTTTTAATAGTAACATTATTCTGCTTTTTTGAAGTTCTATTAACTATTGTAAGAACTCCTGTTCTGTTTCTTTCATCTAATTTAACAGAAACATTAAACGGATTTTCAGAATATTTTTCTTCTATTCTTGACACTATAGAGGCATTAATATTAGCCCATTCTCTTATATTGTTTCCTGAACCTCTGAATTTAGACCATAACATTCTGGATATATCATGAAAAAATACACCCCTTATTCTGCTGCTTCTGTTAAACTTAGCCTCCGATTCATATACTCTTCTCATATACTCAAGTTCTGGTCTTAAGCTTCCGTCCTGAAGTCTGTTATCTATCATATTTCCAACTAGCACATTGTATTCGCCTGATAAGTACTGGGGCCAAGCTGAAAGCATACTGACATGCTGAGGACGGCTGGCTTCATATATCATAACAGCATCATAATCTATGCCTGCATCAAAAAACATATAAGGATCCTGCCCATGCTCCTGACCATGATTCCAGCCCAAAGTAAATGCCCATAATTTTTTTCTTATTCCTGAATCTTTTATTTCTTTTATTATCAAAGCTTCTTTATGAGCTCTGAACCATCTCCATTTCATACCTATTTCTTTTCTTCCTCTGTTTACGGCAAGCCAGCGCATACGGGCGGCTTTACTCATAGTAGACCAATTAGCGGGAACATAAACACCTGTAAGCTCCACCATTTCATCAACCATTTCATATCCATCAACTTCCCCTGTTCTTATAAAATCAAGACCGATACATGATATATTAGGATTGGCATCGTATCTTTTTAATATATCTATAATATCACGCACTCTTTTACTATCCGCCAAAGATATATGCCTGCTCTCTACAAGGCTTTGAGTAGCAGAATTATACCCTATAGAAACTTCATAACCGCCTTTTCTAGCACCGCCTCCTGCTGCAAAATAACTCATAACATAAGCACCAAGCTCTACATTTCCTTTCGCTTTGCTTGAGGCAAGATTTTCTATATTTTTAATCATATCCTTAGCCCAAGGTTCTTCGGGAGTAATTCCGCCTGTCCAGCCTGTAGTCTGTCCGCCTATAGCCCAGAACATATCGCATTTCATATATCTGATCCAATCATATATAGCGTCATAAGTAGAAGGCTCTCCTGTTTCCACGCTAGGAATTTTTTTAGTAGTTAAATCTACAGCATATTCCAAAGTAGCTATCTTTTTAGTTTCTTTGGCAGGAGGAGACTGCTTTCCTTTTACTGTAAAATCTTTAGTATAGCCGTAAATACCGTTTTTAGTCTGAACTAATACAACCGCCTGATATTCTCCTAAAACTCCTCCGAAAGGATGAAGATAAGTACCTTTATACTCTAAATTCTGAACTTTAAATACATTAATGGTATATTTTTCATCTATATTTTTTATTACCGTCTTATCTCTTTTATATCTTACATAAATACTAATATTTTTTACAATATCTTCCGTATATACAGAAGCGTTAATAACTACAGGTTCATATCTGAACACCGATATTTTTGACAAATCTATTGCTACTCTGGGAGCTTCTCTATTTCTGGAATTCCTTACAGCTAAATCAACAGCTTCGCTTAGCTTATCTGCAGTTCTATCTGTAGTATTTGCATTAAATACCATAGCAGGAAGCACATTCGGATTAGGCATTTCGCTGCTTAATTCATCATCGCTAAGAAGCATATTCTGATTAAAATATTGTATATCGGAATCGGCGCTTATTTCCTCTTCTGTATAAATATCATCTAAATCAACCGACAAATCATAATCATATATAGGCTTAGCGGCAACTAAAGAAAGAGAATCAGGATTATACATATCTATTCTATGATTTTTTTCAGATTCATTAAAAAGATAATCCGTATCTTCAAGACTTCCGACTATAGTCATTCTTTCGCCTATACCAAAAGTAAGAGCGACTAATGATATAGATATAAGCAGTAATATGGTGGTGGCTATTATACTTCTTTTCATAATATGTTTATTTCCAATTTATTTTTATTATATTTTATCTTTCATGTTTTGAATGTTTAGGATGTTTAGCTATTTGCTTTTTAAGATGCGAAGAATCCACATGCGTATAAATTTCAGTTGTTGTAATATCCGAATGACCAAGCATTCTTTGAACAGCTCTTAAATCTGCACCATGCTGTATAAGATGAGTTGCAAAACTATGCCTTAATGTATGAGGATAAATATTTTTTTCTATGCCGCTTTTTTTCATAGTTTCTTTTACTATTTTCCAAATACCTACTCTTGAAATTTTATCGCCTCTAAAGTTTAAAAATAATTCGCTTGTTTTTTTTCCTTTAACCATTATTACTCTGCTTGTCTGAATATATCTTTGCAAAATATCTAAAGCTCTGTCATTAATAGGAACTATTCTCTCCTTATTGCCCTTTCCGCATATTTTAAGATATTTGCCTTCAAAAAATATATCATCAATTTTCAGAGAACAAATTTCGCTTACCCTCAAGCCTGACGAATACATTAATTCAAATATGGCTTTATCTCTAAGACCTTTATCCGTTTTTTCATTATGCACAGATAAAAGATCATCCACTTCTATAGTTGTGAGAGATTCAGGCAATACCCTTTTAAGACGGATAACCTCCAAATTATCTGTAGGATTTTTAGAAATATAATTCTCCATAACTAAAAACTTATAGAGATTAACAATGCTCACCTTATTCCTTGCCACAGTTCTAGACTTTGATCCCTGCTCCTTTCTCTCGCTTAAAAATTTCTCAATATCCTTTCTTGCGGCTTTTAAAATAGTCTTTTTATTTCTATTTAAAAAATCAAGATATATTACAATATCTCTTTTATAGGATTCTAAAGTATTTGAAGATAATCCCTTTTCCACCGCTTCATAATTTAGATACATTGATAATATTTCTTGATCAGAAACCTGTTTAACTGACATTGAAATCTGCCTCTTAATTTAAGATATAAAATACAAAATTTAACATGATTGAATAATCAATCTGAAATCATTATCGGAAAGATTTGATATTTATTTAAACATAATATATTACTTAATAAAAATATTACATTAACTAAACATAAAATTTAAAAGCTTAAACTAATTTAAAAATAATAAGATAATTATATATTGTAATTATTAAATTTATTTATATGCAGAAATGAACAGAAAATTTTTTTTAGATAAAAATGAAAGTCCTTACAAGCCGTCAAAAAATATTATTAAAGAGCTTGAAAAATTTGATATTGATTCATTAAGATTTTTTCCAGATTACAGCCCTAAAAATTTAGATGAAAGTATATCAAAATATTTCAATATAGAAGCAAATAATATAATTTCCGTTAACGGAATGTATGAGTCTTTTGCATGTATCATAAACTCTTATGACAAATATAAAATATTCCTGCAGGAACCTTACAGGGATTTGTACGTAAAAATATTTTCATACTATAAAATGAATTATGATATAATAGAGGCTAAGGAAGATTATAAAATTCTGCTTAAAAAAAACATTAAAAATAAAAACTCAATAATAATATCAAGCAATCCCAATGCAGAAACGGGAATGTTTATAAATATAAAAGAAATTGAAAAATTCCTAAAATATTATGAGGGTATATATGTAATAGATGAATCATATATAAATTTTGCAGGCGAAAGCGCTGTAAAATTAATAAACGATTATAAAAATCTAATTATAATAAGATCCATCGCACATTCGCATTCAATATCTGGAATAAATGTTAATTTTATAATATCAAATGCATACAATATAGAAAATATGTCAAAATTAAGACAAAAATACGGTATTAATAAAATATCCGAAACTATAATTCTGGCGGCAGTTAAAGACGAAAACACATCGTATAAAAATATATTAAATATAGTTTTAGAAAGAAAGAGATTGGATACTCTGCTAAGTAAGGAAGGATTTATTGTAATGCCTTCAAAAGCTAATTTTTTATTGATAAAGCATGTAAATAAAAATTCTGACTATATATATAATAAATTATTAAACAGAAATATATTCATAAAAAAATACGATGAAAAAAATATATTATGCGGTTTTTTAAGAGTTACAGTATCTTCTCAAAAAATAAACAATATATTTTTAAATGAATTAAAAAATATACTCCATAATGATTAAAAATATCAATTAACTATAGCTTCATTAAATCTGAAATCTATTCTATGAGGCTGATTTTCCTGATACTGCAATGTTTTTAATATGGCTGCCAAATCCACAAACTTTTCGCTTTTTACATATTTTTCTAATATTACCTGAACCTGATATCCCCTAGGATAAACTATCAGATCATCTCCATAAGCATTAATCTCGGATATTAAATTATATATCTCATTATGATTTATTTTTAACTCATACATCACAGATGATAAATATTTGGAATAATCATTCTCAACTTTTTTATTTGAAGAATTAATGGAAAGCCCTGTAATATAAGGTACATCATAATTATAAATAGCTTCATTTTTTATGATATAAGCATCATCAGTAATTTCGTATATTCCCGTATCTGACTCAAGCAGAAATAAAGTTTCTCTCTCTTTTACATTAATTATAAGCAAATCAGGAAAAGAGGTTTTTATGCTTTCAACCTGAAGCCTTAAATTTCTTTCTATATTAGATTTTATTTCTTTTTTCGGTATATTAAAAAAACTAACATTATTGTATTTTGATAATTCGGATTCTCTCATTATGTCTACAGCATCTAAACTTCTTAATCCCCGTATTTCAACTCTTAAAACTCTTGCTTTATTTATAAAAACAGCGGAGGATAATACTGCTGTAATCAAAGCAAATATAATAAATATTTTTTTTATTATATTTTTCTGACTGTTTGTAAGCTTATTCTTTTTTAACTTTTTTTTAAGTTTATTTTCTTTCGGATTCTTCATTATAATATCGGCGTTGTTAATTAAATTTAATTAACACTGCATCCGCAATCAAAATCTTTTTCGGGCTTCATAACAGAAAGCGTCTCTCCATTGTCAGCCAAAAGAAGCATGCCATGAGAAGTAATGCCCCTGAACTTTTTAGGCTTTAAATTTGCCAAATAAAGCACGGTTTTTCCAACCATATCCTCAGGCTTATAATACTCGGCTATAGAAGATACCACAACTCTCTGTTCTCCTCCTCCTATATCAAGTACAAATTTCAAAAGCTTATCCGCATTTTCAGCTTTCTCTGCAACTAATATTTTAGCAGTTAATAATTCAAGTTTTTCAAAATCTTCTTTTTCTATATTAGATTTATGTTTATCTTCTTTTGGAGGATTAATTTGTTTTTTATTTTCTTCCGCAACTGCTCCTATTTCTTTTTCTACATCATATCTGTTAAATAAATGCCCGCCTTTCTCAATTTTCATTCCTGCTTTTAAAAATCCCCATTGCTTAGCACTGTCCAAAGAAACACTGTCTCCAAGCCCTAATCTGTTAAATACTTTTTTAGGAGTTTCAACAAAAAATATCTGCAGATGAGCTGTTACTATATAGTATACCTGAAAAGATATATACATTACATTAGCCAAATGATCTTTTTTAGTTTCGTCTTTAGCCAAATTCCAAGGCGCACTCTCTTCCACATACTTGTTGGTTACTCTTATAACCTCCCAAATATGGGATAAAGCCTCATGAAATTTAAAACTATCCAAAGCAGATTCAACATTAGCATCAAGAGTAAGAGCCATTTTTTTAAGTTCTCTCTCCCTATCTCCGTAAACACTTTCAGCCTCTTTAGGAAGAATACCGTTAAAATACTTTCCAAGCATAGTAGTTATTCTATGCCATAAATTTCCGTAATCATTAGCCAAATCGCTGTTTATTCTCTTTAAAAAAAGCTCCTGAGAATAATATCCGTCAGAACCAAAATTAATTTCTCTTAAAAGAAAATATCTTAAAGCATCTATTCCGTATTTATCTATTAAGGTATTAGGATCTACAACATTTCCTCTGCTTTTGCTCATCTTCTTACCGTCATCAAAAAGCACCCAGCCATGACCGAATACCTTTTTAGGAAGAGGTATATCAAGCATTTTAAGCATTATAGGCCAGATAACGGCATGAAAACGGACTATCTCCTTTCCCACAAAATGCACATCGGCAGCCCAGTATTTTTTATATAAATCATCTTCCCCGTCTTCAGGGTATCCTAAAGCAGTTATATAATTTGCCAAAGCATCAATCCATACATATATGCTATGCGCACTGTCAATAGGACAAGGTATTGCCCATTGAAGCCCTTTTCTTGTAACTGCTAAATCTTCAAGACCCGGAAGAAGAAAATTTTTAAGCATTTCATTTTGCCTCTCTTTAGGCTCTAAAAATTCAGGGTGCTCTTTATAATAATCTATTAGCCATTGACCGTAATCTGAAAGTTTAAGATAGTAGCATTCCTCTTCCTTATATTCTAATTCCTTTTCGCAGTCGGGACAATAATATTTGCCTCCGTCTCTTTTTATTACCTGACTTTCAGTAAAAAATGCCTCATCGCTTACGCAGTAAAGCCCTTTATATGCGCCTTTATAAATATAGCCTTTATCATAAAGAATCTTAAATATCTTTTGAACCCTTCTCTCATGATAATCATCGGTAGTTCTTATATAATGACTGTAATCAATATGAAGTCTTTTCCATAGCTTTTTAGCAGCATCAACTATATTATCAACATAAGCCTTGGGAGTAGTACCGGCCTCTTCCGATTTTCTTGCTATCTTCTCTCCATGCTCGTCTGTACCTGTCAGAAAATAAACATCATATCCCATCATTTTTTTATATCTTGCTATTGTATCGGCTGCTATAGTACAGTAGCAATGCCCTATATGCAAATAATCTGAAGGATAGTATATCGGAGTTGTAATATAAAACTTTTTGTCTGTCATCTGTATGCCTCTTAAGTTATGAAAAAAGTATATTTAAAAACAGAATTATTATACTAAAATTAAATATTTTTGTAAAGCTAAAAAAATTAACATATCATCTTATTAAAAGTATTTTTATATATTAAAATTAATATAGAAATATAATAATTATATAAAAACTAAGTTTTATAATTTTTATATATTTATATAATAGCCTTCTTTTGCAAAAGCCAGCTTCAAATCAATTTCTTCTTTTTTGAGAAATGCCATTAATTTATTATATATAAGATCTATTTGAGAATCCGTTCTCTCCTGATTATGATGATGAAGTATAACATAGGGAACATTTGCATCTAATCCCACCTGAATAGCATCATTCAATGTGGAATGCCCCCAGCCTACATGCCCATTATAATATTCATTTTTAGTATACTCGCCTTCTATTATAAGAACATTAGCTCCCCGTACAAAATCTATTAATCTCGCATGAAGCAAATCGGCATTATGATTATAATGCGAAAGTGAAGGATGCTGTGCATGAAGACGCTTTTTATAAGGCTCATGATCTGTAAGATATACAACTGTCTTATTTTCAGATGTTATTTTATAAGAAAGAGTATGGCAGGGATGATTAACCCACATACTTTCTATAAGCATATTTCCAAAAGTTATTTTCTTTCCTTCATAAAAAGCTTCAAATTTTAAATTGGCGGCAAACTGCTCTAAGTTAATGGGAAAATAATCTTTAGCCAATATATTATTAATAGTATCATACATTCCTGTAGATGATTCTTTAGGTCCGTATATTGTAAAGCTGTATTTATCGGAGAAAAAAGGCGCAAAGAAAGGTATGCCTATAATATGATCCCAATGAAAATGCGTTAATAATATAATGCTTTCCGTTTTCTCAGATTTTAAAGCATAATAGCTTGCATTTTTAAGTCCGCTTCCCGCATCAAGTATTAAATAATTTCCATCATCATCTATAACCTGCAAGCATGATGTATTTCCGCCGTATATGCTGAAACTATTACCGGGAGTTGGTATAGAACCTCTGCTTCCAAGAAATCTTACTTTCACAATTTAACCTTAAATGATTTTTTATTATTATAATAATATAATAATAAAAAAAAATCAATCATCATCATTAATATATTTACTTGTATTATTAGCAGATAAGGCTTATAATAAGCATAATAAATAAAAAAGGTTTATTATTAATGGGACTTTTTAAAATAATATCTTGGAATGTAAACGGCATAAGGGCAGCATATAAAAAGGGCTTAACAGATTTTATAAAAAAAGAAAATCCTGATATAATATGCCTTCAGGAAACTAAAGCTTTTGAAGAGCAGCTTCCCGAAGATTTAAAAAATATTGATGGATATAAACTCTTTATAAATCCTGCAGACCCTGAAATAAAAAAAGGATACAGCGGCGTTGCAATATACACTAAATTAAATCCCAATAAGGAAATAAAAAACAAATTAGGGGCTAAATTTTCAGACAGAGAGGGAAGAATACTTTCTTTAGAGTTTGACGATTTTACTATATTTAATGTATATTTTCCGAACGGAGGCAAATCCGAAGAGCATTTTCAGTATAAGCTTTCTTTTTATGATGAAATTACAAAACATTTAAGCAGAATTAAAAAGAATACAAATATAATATTATGCGGAGATATGAATATTGCGCATGAGGCTATAGATTTGGCAAGACCTAAAGAAAATGAAAAAAGCATAGGTTTTCTCCCAGAAGAGCGAGAAAAAATAACAAAGTTTTTAAGCAAAGGCTTTACCGATACATTTAGAATATTTGTAAAAGAAGGCGGACATTACAGCTGGTGGGATATGAAAACAAGGTCTAGGGAAAAAAATGTGGGCTGGAGAATAGATTACTTCTTTGTTAATAATGAAATAGCATGCGATATAAAAAGAGCGGATATATTAACTGATGTTATGGGAAGCGATCACTGTCCTATATTAATTGAATGGGACAGGAATTAACAAATAAAAAACTGCTTGATTTTTTAAAGTTTTATAATAATATTAAAAATCAGTGAATACAATACTATTTTATTTATATAAAGGAGTTTGTATGGTTCGTACAATCATTGAGGATAAAACAGCCATAATTAACATAGAAAAAAATATTATATCAGAAAATGTGGATATATTAGAAGAAAAATTAAATTATATAAAAAATGCAGGCGCGCTTAATTTTATATTTGATTTTCATAATATAGAGTATATGTGCTCCTCCGCTTTGGGACTTATAGCATCTGCTTTAAGAATATCGGGAGAGAACGGAGGCATTGTTTATTTCTGTTCATTAAGCAGACAATTAAAGAAGCTATTTGAAGCTACAAAATTTTTAACTATAGTAAATACGGCAAATAATATAGATGATGCGCTTAAGAATATTAAATAAATTATAGGAAATATATGTTAATAGAAACTATCAAATTTATATATTATTTATTAATGCAGACTTTGAAACTATATTCTTTTATATGGTTTATATGGATTATATTAAGCTGGCTTCAGGCTTTCGGAGCTATGCATTTGGATTATTATAATCCGATAGTGAACTTTTTTTATAAAATTACAGACGGCGTAATAGATAAAGTATTCGGAAATTTCAGAGATAAGCTCATTATAGGAGTAATAGATATATCTCCTTTGGTATTTCTTTTAATTCTTCAATTAGCAGTTCCCGCATTACTCAGAATAGTTTTTCAATTTTTATTAAATATAGCTGCTAGGGTATAACTTATGAGTTCCTTAGATGAAATAAGTAAATATATTGATGACGGCGACTATAAAAAAGCAATAGAAGAATTAGACATAATTATATCAAAAGACCCTGATAATGCAAGAGCTTTTTATATGAGAGGCAAATCGGCATTTATAGAACTTCAGAATAAGGAGTTTGATAAAAACGAATACAATGCCAGAATAGCTTTAATATATTCAACAATAGAATATGATTTGAATAGATCCATAGATATTGATCCTAATATAATAGATGCATACAGAGGTCTTATGTATCTTAATAGGGATTTAAAGAATACGGATAAAGAAAGAGAATATGCTCAGATACTTTTTGAAAAAGACGCTTCAGCTTTTGATGCGCTTTTAATACTGGCAAGCAGCTATTTAAATAACGGTGAAAACGAAGCCGATTTTTATCAGGCTATAGGTTATTATGACGATTTTATTAAAAACTCAAGCTTTGACAGCGGCAGAACGGCAAGATTTGAAAGAGGTCTTTGCTATTATAATCTTAATATACTTACAAAAGCGGATATAGAGGCAAATAAGCTTATATACGATTTTCCTTTCTATGATGACGCTTATTTTCTTAAAGGAATAATACTTGCTAAAAAAGGCATCAGTTCGGAGTTTTATAATGATGCAATATTCTTTTTAGACAGGGCAGTAGAATTAAACTCCTTTAATTTCAATGCCGTATATGAAAGAGCCGAATGGTATTTTAATAAGGAAAATTACAGAAAGGCTATAGAAAATTATAATGAACTTTTAAATAATAACAGTAATAAATATAAATTAGACGCTTTACTTGGAAAGATTCAGGCTTTGCATGATTTAATTATAGAGAACGAAGATAAAGATTACCCAGACAGTCAGCAGGAAGGAAAAGATTTAGAGGAGGTTTTTTATCTTCTTGATAAAGCTATAAATGCAATAGGAATAAATAGTATTCAGTGCCGATATTACAGAGGAAACTTATATGCCTATAATGGAGAAATAAAAAAATCGATAGAAGAGTTTAAAAAAATACTAAATGAAAATAAAGAAGATTGGATCTATGAAAAAATAGCCGAACTCTGCCATAATTATGCACAAAGCAATGATGATTATAAAGAAGCCTTAAAATATCTATCTCATATAAAAAAAACGCAGTATAAATATTCAACTTACTGCCTTATGATATTCTGCAATTATAAAATAAAAAATTATGAGGAAGCTGTGCAGTTATGCAGAGAGTTCTTTGAATTAGAAAATTACAGCGATAATGAAGTATATCATATAAAATTTATTTATGCTCATTCTCTTCAGATGACATACTCCAATGATTATGAATTAATACTTAATAATTTTAAGTCATGCTTAAACAGTGATTTAGATAAAGCCTTAATATACAGACATGCAGCAAATATAATGCTTTATAATATGCCGAGCGAATATAATGATGAGGGCATATATATGTTAAAAAAAGCTATGGAATTGAATGATTCTTTATCGTATTTTATATATTCAAAAGAATTATTTTACGGAGATATTATAAGCCCTAATCCTAAATTGGCTGTATCTATTGCTGATACTGCATTTGAAATTGATAATAATTTAGAATGCGCATTAACTATTATAGGAAAAGCATACGAACTTGGAAGAGGATTAGAACAGAATAACAATAAAGCCTTTGAAATGTACATTAAAGCTAAAAAACTCTGCTGTATAAATAATTCAAAATGCTCATGCTCTGCAGGGCTTACAGCTCATTGCTATTATAAAGGAATAGGCGTTAAAAAAAATGAAAATAAGGCTTTCAGTATTATAAAAAAGTACGCCGATATTTTTGGTAAAGATCTGCATGAACATGCCGCATTATTATATTCATATTTTGCACTTAATAATATAGAAGGATTTAATCTGTTTAAAGCTTTGACTCTGTTTGAAAATATAGAACAGTATTCTTCTAATGTATATATAATAATGACATTAAAAAGAATATATAAAAAGCTTGGTAGAAATTATGATGTAAAAAGAATGTCCAAAATGGAAAATAAGGCTTTAGAAAATACGGGAGAATTAAACCTTAATTATTTAAAAAAGTATATAAAAAATTTCAATAATTTTTATCCTATTTTAAGCAGGGATTTTAATCTTTGACAAAAAAATATATTATAGTAATATATAGCTTTATAAAATATAAAAATTAAGAGGTAATAAAATGATAAACAAAACTATGAGTATAGGCGAGATTATACAGATGTTTCCCGATTCTGTGGAAATAATGATGGAAAGAGGTCTGCATTGCGTAGGCTGTCATGTTGCAAGCTGGGAAAGCTTGGAAGAAGGCTGCAGGGGTCATGGCATGAATGACGAAATTATAGACAGTCTTGTTAAAGAGATAAACGATAAATTTGAAGCTGGCAAATAATATGCAGAAATTAAAGAGACGGTTTATAAAGCCGCCTCTTTTTATATTATAAAGCTTTTATAATTATTTGCCGTCTTTATACTCTCTGATAATTCCTCTTACTCTTATTGTAAGACCGTAAATTTTCTGTTCAGCTATAATAACATCTAAAGGCACCTGATTATAAATATTTGCGGAAATCAATGCATCAGTGCCGTATTTATCTTTTTCATAAATCCTTACAGCAGGGAGTTTTTCTCTTGATATTTTTGTTTTTAACTCTTCGCCTTCTTCTATAGTAAATCTTATATCTCTTTTTATATTTTTTCCTTCAAGCCAATTAACTTTAAATGTACCTATATTTTTATCAACAAAACGCATAAAGAACACCAAAGACAAAGCATCGAAAGCCATTCCGCTAAACTCTATCTTTTCATTATCCGTTCTTTTATCGCTGAACAGATAATAATTATCATAAAAAATTAAAGTTTCCTTATTAGTCCAATCTCCCTCCGATGTGTCTTTTTTTAATATCATAGGCTTAAAATCATTTGTACATATCCATGCTTCAAATATATCGCTTACCTTATAAACCCAATTAGCAGCTCCCGTTGTATAAACATGAGCATATAAATGATAGGCGGGCTTTCCGTTTACATTGCTTACGGCAAGAACTTCAGCTTCAAGAACTCCCACTTTCCCGCTTATATTAAACTCAGGAACCTGCGCTAAAACATCATATTTTATATACTCGCCGGGCTTAAAAGACTGATTGTATCCGAATATAATATTTGAAATTAATATAATTATTATAAAAACATATTTTTTCATTATAGGCATCTCCTAAAATATATTTTTTTTATTGTTGCTATGTTCGCCTTCGGCTCGCTTCATTATATATTATTATTTTATTTATTTCTATTATTGCTATGCTTGAACTTGGCTGATTACGGAGGGTTTATAAATAATCCCGCCGCCTCGTTCCCGCTTTATTTATTGTTATGCTTTTATTATTGCTATGTGAGTACCTGCCTTATTTAATGTTTTTCTATTTTTCCTGTTCTTTTTTGTACGGGCAAAAAAGAAGCAAAAAAACCCTTTTCTTTTTTTATCAAAAAAAGAAAAGGAAAGAGAAATAATAATAAACATTAATAGAAATATAGAATAATAAAAAATAATACAGAAAAATTTTACTCCCTTATATTATTATTGCTATTATCCTGCCGAATTTACTTAAATTAATATTTAAGTAATTTATACTTAAAATTTTTATTTTTGTCAAAGATTTATTAATTATTTTTTTATAATTACAATAATTTTATATGTTTTACAGTTGCGAAATATCATTTTTTTAGTATATTATTACTTCGGCTTACAGTATATTCATTAAAAACTTGGATTAATATATCGGCGGTTACATTAATATCAACTATGCTTGGGCAGGTAATATTCACTTGGCTTTTAAAGCCTCCGTTATATACATTACAATATTAGGAGAAGCTGCTGGGGGCATGCATATTAGGGTACTTTATACTTAATGAGAATATTGCAGGAATACTGATTATATTGCTTGGAATAGGATTATTTTTTAATAGAAAAGAAATGCTTATTAATATAATTTTTGAATATTATAATACTTACTATAAAACTAAAAAATCAAGGAGCTAAATTTTATGGAAAAAGACAATAATTCGGAAAAAATAATACATCAGAAACCTTTAATGGAAGAACTATATAAAGAAGAGCTTGACGCTTTAAAATCTGAAGATAAAAACAGCAAGCCTAAAAACTGGCAGCTTTCTCCTAAGTCTGTGAGGGATTTCATATTGGGAAAAAAATTAAAAAATGGAACTGTCATAAACAGAAAATTCTACGGAGATGACGCTTTAGTGGAGCGTGCTATTATAACATTAGCGGGAAACAGAGGTTTAATGCTTGTAGGAGAGCCCGGCACTGCAAAAACTATGCTGAGCGAATTATTATCTGCTGCTATAAGCGGAAACAGTACAATTACAATACAGGGTACGGCTGGAACAAGCGAAGACAATATAAAATATTCTTGGAATTATGCTATGCTTTTTGCAAAAGGTCCTGTAAATGAAGCTCTTATACCGTCGCCCGTTTACAGCGGCATGACTAACGGAATAATTACCAGATTTGAGGAAATTACAAGATGCCCGCTTGAAATACAAGACTCGCTTATAAGCATATTAAGCGATAAAATTATGAATATACCTGAACAAAACAGAGTATTATTTGCAAATGCCGGCTTCAATATCATAGCCACTGCAAACACTAGAGATAAAGGAATTAACGAAATGAGCAGCGCTCTGAAAAGAAGATTTAATTTTGAAACCGTAGAGCCTATAAAAAATCCTAAGCTTGAAGGAGAAATTATAACGGAGCAATGCAGAAAGCTGCTTGAGCTTGCGGATATAGATATTGATATAGAATATGATGTTGTAGATGTTCTTGCAACAACATTTAATGAACTCAGAAGCGGAAAAAGTTTTGAAAATGCCAAAATACAGGAATTGAACTCTGTTATGAGTACCGCCGAAGCTGTATCCGTTTATTATCAGTCGGCTCTTCATTCCTATTATTACGGAGATAAAAACATAAAAATGTCAACTTTAGTTGAAAATTTAATAGGAAGCGTTGCAAAAGAGAATAAAGACGATCTGCCTAAATTAAAAAATTATTTTAACAATTCCGTTAAAATAAAATCGGAAAAGATTGGGAAAAAATGGAAAGAATATTATGAAAGCAGAAATCTGATTAAATAGCTTTCTAAAAAAATTATTTTTTATTATTGCTGATAAAAATTGCTTTATTATTGCTATGCCCGCAGTTCACTGACAGCCTATAACAACTTTAGTTGTTATAAGTTCGCTGCTCGCTTTTTTTGATATTTATTATTTCTATTAATACTCATTATTATTTTATTTCTTTAATCATGTTCTTTTAATCTATATAAAAAATAACGAATAAATTAAATAATAAAACAATTTTTATAATTTAATCTTAATAATATTTTTTAATATTTTATTAGAACATTAACAGGATATTTTGATATTTCTTTTATTCCGTTTAACTCTTTCAATTCTATTAAAAAAGAAGAACCAACCACTACAGCGCCTAATTTCTCAGCCATTTTTATCATAGCTAAAGCCGTGCCTCCTGTTGCAATTAAGTCATCAACTATCAAAACTCTTTCTCCTTTTTTAACCGCATCTTCATGCATAAATAATGAATCAGTACCGTATTCTAATGCATATTCTTCTGAAATAGTTTTATAAGGCAGTTTTCCCTTTTTTCTTACAGGTATAAACCCTGTATTCATTTTATAAGCTAATGCGGAACCTATCAAAAATCCTCTGCTTTCAGCTCCGACTATATAATCTATTTTTTCATCGCTAACATGCTCCGCCATCTTATCTATTGCATATTTGAATGCATCTTTATTTTGAAGCAAAGTTGTAATATCTCTGAAAAGTATTCCCTTTTTAGGATAATCCTGAATATTTCTTATATAGTCTTTTAACTCCATATATAACACCTCATATATATAAAATAACACAATTAATAATTATAATATTTTTTATTAAAAAATCAATTGCAAATATTTAATAATTATTTAAATAAGCTTTACTTATAAATATAATAAGCATTTTTATATTTCAATGCTATTTAAAAAAATGATTATACAATATTTACAAATTATCATTTTTAGTTTATTATAAAATACGATTTTTAATTAATTAACTTTACAGAGATAAAAATAAATATGATTAAATTAAATAGGATTATAGAAGAAATAAAAATAAAAAAATTATATTTTTCAGCATCACTATTAATATTTACGGCTGATATTGTTTCTAAATACTTTGTAGATAAATATCTGCAGGATATTATAGTAAAAAGAGTTATAGGAGATATATTAATATTTATATATACAAGAAATTACGGCGTATCATTCGGTTTTCTCAATAATGTTCATGGAGCTGTAGAGCATATAATACCCGAATTATTAAAAGTTATTGTATTTGCCGCTATGATTATAGTATTTTTTATAATGCTTTCCATAAATCCTAATAAGCAGAAATTATCTATGATAGGCTTTACTATGGTATTAGGGGGGGCTATGGGAAATTTGACGGACAGAATTATGAGAGGATATGTTACCGATTTTATCAGTATGGGATTTAATGAAACTATAAGATTTCCTTACAATTATAATATAGCCGATGGTTCAATTACAATAGGAATATGTATTATAGCTTTAGGAGTATTTTTATTTAAAGAAGATTTTGATAAAAATAAAAATATTAAAACTGATGACAATACAGAAAAATAGAATATGAACTTAGAGTTTCAAAAAGATATTAAAAACGGCAGTTTCAATAATAAAGAAAATTATAATAATGAATCCGATATATTTTATAATAATAAAAAAATATCGTTTATAATAACGGAAGAAGATATTAATAAAAGATTGGATATTTTTATAAGCGAAAGGCTTAATATAACCAGAAGTCAGATAAAAAATTATTTAGATTCTATAATAGTTAATGGAGGGGTAAAAAAATTATCATATTCCCTAAAATTAAATGATAATATAGAAATAAATTTATACAAAGAAAATTATAAAATAGATTCTGAAAATCCAATACCAGAGAATATACCTTTAAATATAGTTTATGAAGATAAGTATTTGCTTGTAGTAAATAAGCCTGCAGGTATGAGTGTGCATTGTTCTGCTTCAGAGATAAGCGGTACTTTAGTTAATGCTCTTCTTTATAATATAAAAGATTTCAGCTTTGCGGGAAATAAAAGCAGAGCTGGAATAATACATAGACTTGATAAAGATACTTCAGGACTAATAATTATAGGAAAGAATTCCAATATAGTATCAGGCATTCAGGAACAATTCAAAAACAGAACGGTTAAAAAGATATATCATGCAATTGCGGCAGGAGTTTTAAAAGATAATTATATGGAAATTAATATGCCTATAGGAAGACATAAAATATACAGAAAGAAAATGACGGTAAGAGATGACGGAAAGGAAGCTGTTACATATATAAAAGTTTTAAAAAGATTTAAAAATCATACGCTTATGGAAATTAATCTTAGAACTGGAAGAACGCATCAAATAAGAGTTCATTCATCATATAAGGGATTTCCAATAGCCGGAGATAAAGTATATTCTAAAAGTTTTAATAAATACTCTTCTCTTATGCTTGTTGCTAAAAAAATAAGTTTTATTCATCCTATAAGTAATGAAAAATTTGAGTTTGAAATTGATTATCCCGATTATTTTCAAGAGTTTTTATACGGTAATGATATTTAAAAATAATTATTATATATTATTATATGCAGCTATATTTGATCCTTTTTTCCATTTATTTGAGTAATAATATATTAAACTGAAAGTCATACTGAAAAAATTACTTATAGCCATAGCAGTCCATATACCCCATAATTCCATTTTAGGGGATATAATATAAGCAAGCGGAACTCTTATTATTATATGTGCGCAAAAAGCAAAAAGCATAAGTATAAATGTTTTTCCAGCGCCGTTTATAACTCCGTTTGCAGAAAACATCACGGCAAGCATTATTATTGAAGGCATAACCACATAAATATAACTCTTAGTATATTTTAAAACGCTCATATCATCTGTAAACATTCTTACTATAATCTCGGGAAACATCATAGAAAAAACAGCCATAAAAGCCGATATGCATACGGAAAGCTTCATACCTGCTTTATATATTTCTTTAACTCTTTCTATTTTTCCGGCACCTATATTCTGAGCTGCCATAGTCGCAATACCTGCGGATAATGCCATAAGAGGAAGAAATGATAAAGAATCTACCCTCATAGATACGGCAACGGAAGCTGAAGCGGATTCTCCGTAAGTATTTATAAGTCTATTTAAAAAAAGCCAACTTACGGACACGATTAACTGCATAGCGGCAAATGGAATGCCTATTCTGAACATTAATTTTGTTATTCTGAAATCAAATGTTAAATTAAAAGGATTAGCTCTTACAATACTGTCTTTCATTTTTAAATATATCATACTAACGGCAACAGAAATAAACTGAGAGAAAGCCGTAGCATAAGCAGCGCCGTCAAGTCCCATAGAAGGAAAAGGTCCTATGCCCTTTATCATAAGCGGATCCAATATCAAATTTAAAATAGAAGATATTGCCAAAAATATTAAAGGTCTTACCGTATCTCCTATGCCTCTAAGAAGTGCAGAAACTAAAAAATAATAAAACATAAAAGGAAAACCTATCATGCTTATTCTGAAATAACTGACGGAATATTCCATTATGCTGTCTGCCGTATTTAAAAATATCATTAAAGAAGGAGCAAATATATACCCTATTACAGATAAAGCTAAAGCTGTTATTAAACTTATAGTGGTGGCAACTTTAGATATATAAAATACAGAAGCTTTATCATCAGCTCCGAAATACTGACCTATCAGAATATTTGCTGCCACAGTTACTCCAGAAGCTATAGCCATAAGTATCAATATAATAGGAAAGCTTACAGCAATTGCCCCAAGTCCTTTAGGTCCTATCATCTGCCCTATCCAAATAGTATCAACTATATTATATGCTATATTTAATAGGTTTCCCAATATCATCGGCACAACTAATTTAATAAGTCCTTTGCTTACATCTCCGTCAGTTAATTCCAACATCTTATTTTTTTCCATAATGCACCTAAATTATCCGCTTATTAATGTTTAGATTTTTTTTATTATTTTATAAATTAATAAAAAACTTCCGATAATAAATTTCATAAAAATAAATTAAGTAAATTTAATATATAAAAATCTAGTTAGCTATGTTACAATACAATAAAATAAAGTCAATATATTTATTGTTATTATAAAAAATTTTTTTTATTAACTCTTTTTGTTTTTTTCTTATAATCTTTAAAATCTCTCTTTTTGCTGTTATTTTTTTCATCTTTCTGAGTTTTAGTTTTGTATGTACTGTTTTTCTTTAAGGACAATCTTTTTTTCTTAGGCTTTGCTTTAGCCCATTTTGATTTATTATGTTTTTTCCCTTCTTCAATAATAATATTATTATCCTCATAATTATTACTATCATTTGTTTTATCAATATCGCTGAAGCTGCCTATATCTGAAAATATGCTTTCTATATCTTTTAATTTTTTCTCTTTTTGTCTGAAAAAGAAGTCTATTTCTTTTTGAGTTAAATCTCTGATATGACCCGCTTCTAATGTTCCTGAAACCTCATCATATTTATTTACGCACCCTACAGATATTCTCTCCAAATCTACAACTTTATATCCTAGATAATCAAATATCTTTCTTATTTCCCTATTTTTTCCTTCATTGATAGTCATACGGATTTTACTTTGTATTCTTCCTTTAGCTAAAATTTTAAACTTAAAAGGAGAATAAACAATATTTTTTATAGTTATTCCTTTACTGGTATTTAAGAGAGCCTCAGAATCTATTTTGCCGTTAATGGTAACATCATAAACTTTTAATATTTCGTATGAAGGGTGTGTAATTATATTTGCAAACTCTCCGTCATTTGTGATTATCATTATGCCTCTTGATTCCGAATCAAGTCTTCCTGCATAGAATAATCTTTCATTTATATTTTTAAAAAACTCCGTTATTATTCTTCTTCCTGGAAGATATTTAGTTGTGCTTACAACTCCAAGCGGCTTATATAATACCATATACCTTTTTGTCTGTCTTTTTATCAAATTTCTGTCAATAGAAACCGAATCTTCTTCTTTTACTTTATAGGCAGGATCCAATACAACCTGATTATTAACTCTTATTCTTCCAGACATTATAGCTTTTTCGCAGTTTCTTCTGCTTGCAAAACCAGATTCCAATATAACTTTTACAAGTCTTATAGCTTCCTCTTTTTGCTGTTTTTTCATAAATTTAATCTCCAATCAACATACCAATATATAAAAAGGTTTTTAATATAATATAACAGATTTATAATATTTTCTCAATTAAATATATTAATTATAATTATATTAGTTTTAATTAAAAAAATCTAAGCTAATATTGATAAAATACGAAAATTATAAAAAACCTTATGAAAAATAAATAACTATGAAATTTAAAAAATTAATATTTACGGCATTTATACTGATGATTAATTTAAATATATACTCTCAGACTATAACTGAAAACTCTCTTCCTTTAAGGGCAAAAAATTTTTTAAACTTAAATTTTCAAGGAAATAATATAGAAGAAGTATCTTTATATCAAAACGGCGGAGGATATAATGTAGGCATAAATTTCGGATACAATTTTATATTTTACAATACGGGACTTTGGAAAAAAATAACTGCTTCAAGCGATGAGGCTAAATCAAAAGGAATACCAAGAAGCTGCATTCATAAATCAATGGTTAATATTATAGATAATGAATATCCTTTTTCAAAAATAACAGATATAGAAAGGAGAGATAAGATATTTATTATTAAATTAGATGATAAATACCTGCTTGAAATAAGCGGATACGGTATTATAATAAGCAGAAAAAATTTAGAACAGTAAAGAGAACAGCAATACTAAAATAAGGAGTTTTTAATTATGAAAAAAATCATAATAATAGGCGGTGTTGCCGCAGGAATGAGCGCAGCGGCTAAAGCAAGAAGAATAGATAAAGAAGCTGTTATAACAGTTTATGAAAAAACAGATGCTGTATCTTGGGGTGCTTGCGGTATGCCTTATTATGTAGGCGGTTTTTATGAAAGCCCTAATACCATGATAGCCAGAAGCGCTGAGACTATCATTAAATCTGGAATAGATTTGAAAGTAAAACATGAAGTTTTGAAAATAGATTCTAAAAATAAAAAAGTATTAGTAAAAAATACAGCTGATAATAAAGAATTTGAAGATAATTATGATTCTCTGCTTATAGCTACAGGGGCAAAATCAATAATACCTAATATACCGAATATCAATATAGGAAATGTATCAACTTTAAAAGAGTTTGATGATGCGCTTAATATGAGAGAGAAGATGAAAGATTCAAATATAAAAAATGTTGTGATATTAGGTGCGGGTTTTATAGCTATTGAGGCAGCTCATGCTTTAAAGCATATAGGAAAGAATGTTACAATAATACAGCGTTCCGACAGAGTATTCGGAAGCAAATTCGATAAAGATTTTTCTGATATTTTAATAGAGCATATAAAAGAAAATGTAAACCTGCATCTTAATGAAAAAATTATGTCATTGGAAGCTGATAATAATAATAATGTTAAAGCCGTGATTACGGATAAAGGCAAATATGATGCCGATTATGTTGTTGTAGCTATAGGAGTTAAGCCTAACAGTGATTTAGCAAAAGATGCAGGAATTAAATTAATGGATAATGGCGCTATATTGGTTGATAGGGAAGGCAGGACAAGTATTGATTGTATATACGCTGCAGGAGACTGTGCAAGTATATATGATAAAGTATTAGACGAACAAACTTATGCAGCACTTGCTACAGGAGCCAATAAATTAGGCAGAATGATTGCATCTAATTTAACAGGGGGACATGAAAAGTTTACAGGAAGTTTAACCAGTGCATGCATACTTGCATTTGAGCTTGAGGCAGCAAGAACAGGAATAACAGAGGAAGAAGCAAAAAAAAGAAATATTAATTATAAAGCAGTTACTGTAAAAGATTTAGATCATACGCATTATTATCCTGATTATCATGATTTGCATATAAGCTTGTATATTTAGCCGACAGCAGAAAGATAATAGGCGGGCAGATATTAGGAAAGAGAGGCGCCGTATTAAGAGCTGATGTTATAGCAGCCTGTATATATGCAGGACTTACCGTAGATGAACTAGGAATGCTTGATTTATGCTATGCTCCTCCTTTTGCAAGAACTTGGGATTCTTTGAATGTGGCTGGAAATGCAGCTAAGTAATAATTGCGAGTCTAAGCCTTTAAGACTTGAATTAAATAAATTAAGTCAATGACTCAGGCTCGCATTTTTTAATATTTCTTATTTCTAGTATCTTTTATTACTTGTTTATTTGTTCTTTTTTATACAGATAAAAAGAACCAAAAAACTTTTTACTTTTTTCAAAAAAAGCGGAGAAAGAAATAAAATAATAATAAACATTAATAAAAATGTTGTATAATAAAAGAAAATAAAATCTTATTAATTTTAAGGATTAAAAAATGGAATCTTATGATGTTGTTGTTATAGGCGGAGGTCCTGCAGGTCTTGCCGCCGCTGTTTCCGCCAGAGAAAACGGCATATATAATTTACTTATATTAGAAAGAGACAATATGCTTGGCGGAATACTGAATCAATGCATACATAACGGATTTGGTCTTCACAGATTCGGAGAGGAGCTTACAGGTCCTGAATATGCGTATAAATTTATAGAAAAAGCTGAAGAGTTAAATATAAACTGCAGGCTTAATACTATGGTTTTAAATATAGAACTTAACAGCGATAAAAGTAAAAAGATTACTTATATTAATAAAGAAGAAGGCGTAGTTTTGATTAATGCAAAAGCCGTAATACTTGCTATGGGCTGCAGGGAACGTTCCAGAGGAGCTTTAAATATACCTGGTTTCAGACCTGCGGGAATATTCTCTGCAGGAGCCGCTCAGCATTTAGTAAATATTGAAGGATATATGCCGGGCAAGGAAGTTGTTATACTCGGTTCTGGAGATATAGGGCTTATTATGGCTAGAAGAATGACTTTTGAAGGCGCCAAAGTTAAAGCTGTTGCAGAGATACTTCCATTTTCAGGAGGGCTTAAAAGAAATATAGTTCAGTGTTTGGACGATTTCAAAATACCTTTAAAGCTTAGTCATACGATTATTGATATAAAAGGCAGAGACAGGCTTGAAGGCGTTACAATAGCTGAAGTTGATGAGAATATGAAGCCTATTAAGGGTACCGAAGAATACTATTCATGCGATACTTTGCTTTTATCTGTAGGTCTTATACCTGAAAACGAGCTTTCAAAAGAGATTGGAGTTGAAATTAATCCCTTAACCTCAGGTGCTGTAGTTAATGAGGGGCTTGAAACTAATATTGAAGGTGTTTTTTCATGCGGAAATGTTCTGCATGTGCATGATTTAGTTGATTTTGTATCTGAAGAAGCGGAAACTGCAGGAAAGAGCGCATCTCTTTATATTCTTAAAAATAAAAGAAGAAATGATGCTGATTCTGTTTTATTAAAAGCCTCCAGCGGTGTCAGACATACTGTGCCTTCTATGATTAATACTGATAATGTAGATGATTATGTTACGGTAAGATTTAGGGTGAGTAATGTATTTCATAATAAATTTCTTAATGTATATTTTGACGGAGAGAAACTTATACATAAAAAGCATTTAATATTTGCTCCCGGAGAGATGGAGACTTTGAAGCTTGATAAAGCTATGCTTTCAAAAAAAGGCTTAAAAAATATAGAGTTTAAGATAGAGGATAATTGATATATTCTATAATTAGAATAGGGTAAAAAATATTATATCTTATTAATTAAATATTATACTTTACAAAAATCAAAAATATATTAAGGAAGTAATTAATTATGAAAAAAAAAGAATTAACTTGTATATGCTGTCCTATGGGCTGCGCTTTGACGGTTGAAATTGATAAAAATAAAATTTTGAATGTAAGCGGAAATACATGCAAAAGAGGAGAAACCTATGCAAGAGATGAGATTGTCCGTCCTGTAAGAATGGTTACTTCAATAGTAAAAGTAAGAAACGGAAAAATAAAAATGCTTCCAGTAAAAACCAAAAATCCTATTGACAAATCAAGAATAGAAGAATGCTTAAAAGCTTTAAAAAATGTTGAAGTAAATGCCCCCGTTTATATAGGCGATATTGTGCTTTCAAATGTTGCAGGCTCAGATATAGTTGCTACTAGAAATGCTGAAGTATCAGAAACATTATAAAACTGTATTAATCGGTTTTTAATTACATAACTAATATATTATGAGATATTTAGGTTTTTATTATATAGGACTGATACTCTTGCCGAATATTATTTATGCGGTATTAAAACCTAATATACATACTGAAAATAAATTGCTTAATATATTTGAAAAAGCAGGGCAAATTTTAATTATTATAAGCCTTCTTATTTCTGACGATTTTAATATAAATTATCGGTCAAATTATACTTTGCTTCTTATTTTAAGTTTTATATTAATGTTAATGTATGAATGCTTTTGGATACGCTATTTTTTTAAAGGGCGAAAACTTGTTTATCTATACGGTTCATTTTTAGGCATTCCTTTGGCAGGGGCGGTACTTCCCATAGCTTCATTTTTTATTCTTGGAATATACTCAAAAAATATATGGCTTATTGTCTCCGATATGATTTTTGCAGTACCTCATATTAAAATAAGTATTATAAATAAAAGAGAACTTAAATAATAGTTAATAATATTATTTTTTTATTAAAGCATTGCTTAAATACTTATTTGACAATTCTATATATTATTATATATTATAATTATGAATAAAGATTTCAAAGAACAATTTGATAAAGTCAAGTATCTTCTTGCTCCTAATTTTGATTTGGATAAGCCATTCAGAGACAGGAAGTTTAAGGATATAAAGCTTGATTTGCTTGATATAGGAGAAGTTAATTTATCAAGCGGAAAAATATTAGCCTGCGATCCTTTAGCATATTTATATGAAGATAAAATATCTCCTTTTATTCAAACTGTAAAATGCGGCAAATATAAAGTTTCTCTTCTTATTATAGAAGATGAGAATAGAATTGCTATGATTAAAGTTTCTTTTTCGGATAATATACCTAAAATATACGAAATTGCTTTAACAGGCGGAGAAGATTTGTCTGAAATAGAAGAGGGCGATTTTTTCGGATATCCTGTTGATGCTGGTATGGGCTGCGTATGCGATTATGAAACCGCTGAAAAATATTTGGATTATGAAAATAAACTTATAAAAGAAATGGGCGGCAATTTTAATAATAGATATGATGATCTGTTTGAAGATTTATTGGAGTCTAATGCCGAAAAAAATCCTAAATATCAGAGAAAATGCGGAGACTGGCTTAATTATAATATAGACGGAAGCGATTTAAATATAGTGATGTTTACAAGCGGTTACGGAGACGGATATTATCCTTCATATTTTGCTTATGATGAAAATAATGAAATATGTGCTTTCTACACTTTATTTATAGATTTGGAAGAGGAATAATTTTATATATAAAACTGCATACATTCATCATTTTTATATAGAATTGATATTTTTTTAATTTTTTATATAAAGAAATTTATAAATCATATTATTTTCAAATTACATGTATAAAGGCATAGAAAATATTTTATAGTATGCATCTTAAAAGAGGATTATATGAAAGTATTAATAATAACCGTAGGAGCTCAGGGAAGCGGAAAAACTTATACTATAAAAAAATCAGATTTAGAGCATTACAGCATAAGCTCTGATAATTTAAGAATATTATATTCGGGGCTTTTTCCAGACGGAAATAACGGATTTTCTCTTTATCAAAAAGATAATTTTTATATTTGGAATAATTTAATATTAAGCATATTAGAAAACAGATTCAAATTAGGACAATTTACCATATTGGACAGCACAGGACTTTTTAATCTAAGCGGCATTACTGAGCTTGCTAAAAAATACAGATACAGAATAGCGGCGGTTTTATTTGATAATATAACGCTTAAAGAATGCATTGATAATGTGAGAAAAAGAGAGATAGGAGGCGGCATACCGAAGGAAGTTATAGAGGACTATTTTCTGCGTATGAAAAATTTTAAATTGCAGGGCGCCAATATTTTTAAAGCTTCGGATTACGGCAGTGCTGAAACGGCTTTGCTTGAGGCTTGCAAATGGGATGATTTTTATCTGAATGAAACCGAGTTTGAAAAATATAGCAATATAAAGGTAATACCAGACCTGCATGGAGAATATGATGTATTTAAAAAGTTTTTAGAAAAAGAAAATTATTTTAAGAATAAAAAAACGGCTTATATATTTGCAGGCGATTTAACCGACAGGGGCGAAAAATCAAAAGAACTGCTTGATTATTTTTTATATAATGAAATACCGAATAATGTTTATTTTACTGAAGGCAATCATGATGTAGGCTTAAATTATTTTTCCAATGATATAAAATCTTTAAGCGGGGATTTTTATAAAACGACTTATAAAGAAATAAAAAAAGCTTTCAGCATAATTAAGAGCGGTATAGACGGTATTAAAGAAGAGGCATTAAATGAAAATGAACTTTCCGAATACAAAAAGAAAATAAGAAATTTTTATAAAAGATTCAGACTTTATTATTTTTTTACTTTTAAGGGAAGAAAATTTTTTATTAATCATTCAGGCATAGATAAAATGTATAAGCATACGCCTGCATCTATTTTAAATGGTATTGCAACTTACGGATATGACAGCGAAGATAATTATAAATCTTATATAGAAGTAGGAAACAGATTTAAAGAAAATCATTCGGACATTATTCAGATATTCGGGCATAGAAATATTCTTAAGGAGGATCTTGAGGATAATTTATGCAAGATAAATGATAATGCTTACTGCATAGAAAACTCTGTTGAATACGGAGGCGATTTAATAATTTTAAGCTTAATAGATTTATCAGTTGAAAGATATAAAAATGATAAAAAACCCGGCAATTTAAAAGAAAATAAAGAGCTTATTAGATTTAAATATTTTGATACGGTTTATTCCTGCAACTTTTCTGATAAGGTATTTTATAAAAGATTATGGAATGAGCAGACCATTAAAGCCAGAGGATTATACAGATATATTGATACCAATGAGGTGGCTGGAAGAAGCTATGATAAGTTTTTTAATTATGATGAGGTTGATAAAACTAAATTAAAAAGCATACAGAAAAATATAAAGTTTCCTGTAAATGTTTATAAAAAATACAACGGATATTTATTTTTGGTATTTTTAGATAAAACTAAAGATGAGTTAATATATGCAACTAAAAGCTCTGTTAATACTGAAATGACATCTTGGGGGGAAGAATTATTAACTAAAGAAAATAAAGCTTTTATAAAAGAATACTGCAGAAAGAATAATACTACTTTTGTATTTGAATGCATACATTTAAAAGATTCCGCACACCCTATAGTTTATGATAAATCTTTTTTAATTCTGCTTGATATAATTTACAATGATGAGAATTTCAGAAAATTATCTTATGAAGAGCTTTCTATTAAAGAGATAATAAGCATGTTTGCAATAAAAGAGAGAATTGAAATATTTGAAAAACCTGAAGATAATATTTCAAAAGAAGATTATAATAAATATATATATAATATGCTTTATAAATATATTGATGATTTTTCTATAGATTATGAGGGAGTTGTATTTGAAGATGCAGAAGGTTTTATGTTAAAGGTAAAATGTCCTTTTTATATTATCAAAAAGGCTTTAAGGTCTGAGTCTATGCATTTAAATAGATTGTCTCATTCTTTGAATATACGGCATTCTAATTTATATGTTCAGTTTACAGGAAACAAAATATTCAATAGATATAAAAGAGAAAATAAATTAAAAGAATGGCGCAGCTTAACTTTAAAAGAAGTTTTGGAAAGCTATAATGAAGTTTTAAATGAATTAAAATAATTTTATTTTTTATAATTATTAAAGAAGCGGCGGTATATGAATATAGATAATTTAAATACTATAATAATAGAACTTTTAAAATTAAGGGGAATAACTTCAAAAGAGGATATTTATGATTTCTTTTTTCAGGATATATATTCCTTATCAAATCCGTTTAATATAAGAGATATTAATGTATTTATAGACAGAGTAAAAGAAGCTGTATATAATGATGAAAGGATATTAATATACGGAGATAAGGATGCGGACGGCATAACGGCGGCTTCAATAATATATAATACATTAAAAGCTGTAACAAAGAATGTTGATGCATTTGTGCCTAATCATACCACAGGATACGGACTTTCTAAAGCTGTTATAGAGGAGTATGCAAACTCAGGAGTAAGCCTTATTATTACAGTTGACTGCGGAATCTCAAATGCCGAAGAGGTGGAATTTGCGTGCGGGCTTTCAGTTGATATTATAGTAACGGATCATCATGATATACCTGAAATACTTCCTAATGCTTATGCCTTATTTAATCCTAAACTTTCCAATACTGGTTTTGCATCAAAAAACTTTTCAGGCTGCGCCGTTGCCTTTAAGCTTATGCAGGCATTTGTTTTTTCATATACTAAGCTTTACAATAAAGATATAGTGGTACTGGATTATGATATTGACAGATCTGAGAACAGATTAAAAAGAATAAGAGCGTTAAAATCTTATAATTTTGTTATAAACGGCGATGTATTCGGTTTTGAGCTTATTAATGATGATAATTGCTATAAAACATTATACGCAGATTATTACGGTGAGTTTATGAGAGAAGAAGAGGTATTGGAGGAGCTTGCAAGCTATATGTTTGAAGGCGACAAAACAGTATTGGTTCTTACAGGAGGGGAGGATAGATTAAATAAGCTTCTGCATCTTTATGAGAAATATGATATATATTTGCCTGAGTATGATAATGTATATGATATTCTTAAGCTCGGCATTAAGTACGGAAATATAAATATAAAAACGGTAAAAACTTTAGACGATTTTGCTTTGGCTCTTAATGTTAATATTTACAGATATGAGAATACAGATTACAGAGATTTAATTATAAAGATGGAAATATTCAGAAGATTGTTTTATATAAGCCAAAAACAGCTTCATAACTATATAAAAAAGAAATCCATACTTGTATTATTCGGAAGCGTTGCCGATGTTGTGCCTCTTATAGAAGAAAACAGGGCTTATGTAAAATGCGCTTTAAAAGAATTAGAAAAACCGAGCCATATAAGATATAATATTATGCTTGAAAGAATTAATTTATTAAATGTTAAAATAGACACTCATGCAATAAGCTGGCGTCTTGCTCCTTTTATTAATGCAGCTGGAAGAATGGGAAGCCCTGAAACTGCTTTAAAATTACTTACATGCGAAATGAGAGAGGAGGCTGTAAGCTTGTCCGAAGAGATTTATAATATGAATGAAGCCAGAAAATCTTTAACAGAATCTAATTTCAGTATTGTAAATGAATATATAAAAATTAACGGCTGTTTGGATTGTCCTGTAATAGTTGTAAAAAGCAGAGATATAGAACAGGGACTTACAGGATTAATTGCGGGTAAGGTTTTAAACGAATACGGAAAAACGGCTGTTATTATGCATGAAACTAATGACGGCATTTGTATAGGAAGCATAAGAAGCGGCAGGGAGGATAATGCCAGAGATATGCTTGAATATGCCGATATTTATTTAATTAAATTCGGAGGACATAAAAATGCAGCAGGATTTACTTTAAATACTGATAATTTTGATAAGTTCAAAAATAAAATTATAAAATATGCCTATTCCAGTAACTTTGCAACAGAAAAAGACGGCAATGCTTTTGATATGGAGATTAATTTTAAGGATATAGATATAAGACTTGCAAGATCATTAGAATTGTTTGAGCCTTACGGATTCGGAAACGAAGAGCCTTTATTTTCATCTAAAAAAGCAACAGTAAATAATATAAATAAAATGCAGAAAAACGGAAAACTTCATTTAAGATTGGAGCTTATGCAGGACAATAAAAAAGTAAATGCCATTATCTGGAATAGCTGCGAAGATGAAGCAGACAGACTTTTGAACTGTAACTATATAGATATTATTTATAAACTGAGAGTAAACCGTTTTAACGGAAGCGAAGATGCAAGAATATATATAGAAAGCTATGAAATTTATTAATTAATATAAATAAGCCATTTAAACCTTTCTATAATATAAAAAAGAGCTTAAAAGCTTAAAAGCTTAAAAGCTCCTTAATCTTGTTAATTTTCTAAACTATTAATTAAAGTGCAGGAAGATACCAAGTTATACCTGTAGTAGTTTCAAAATGTACAGGAACATTTGAAGCATCTGCATTGCTGTTATTAACATCCATTTCGAAATAGAATTCAAGATCCTGAACAGGTCTTACATAAAGCTCTGTATAAGCACCCCAAGCTAATTTATGCGTGCTTGTACCGCTCACACCTTTTCTTTTTTGTGCTTGAACTGTATAACCTAAAGAAGGCTCAACATAAAGAGTTACTATATCGCTTGCTGCTGTGATTGCAAGTACAGGCTTAATAGTAACTTCATAAGGAGAAACATCATAAATATCTGTCTGCTTTTGACCTCCAGTTAAAGCTCCACCATTATTTTCTGCTACATAATTTTTAAGAACTGTTCCTCTAAGAGCTGTATGATATTCCAATCTTAAATAAGGATTGATTGTTACATTTCCAACCTGAGTGTTCAAGAAATATAATCTTAACTGCAATCCTAATGCTTCATTAACTGATTTAGTACTTGCAACTTCACTTGTAGTGTTTCTATAGTAAACATAGAATCTTAAAGCATTGAAAGCATCTATGCCTGTATAGTATCTCAATTGAAGATTATCAAAAGCTACGCCTGTATATTTTGTGCCATTTTTATCTGAAGTAAGTACCTGTATAGGAGCAGCAATTCTTAAATTGTTATTTAAAGCATTTATCATAAGTACAGGAGTATGAACATACCTGTCTTTAGCTAAATAAGTAAAGTTATATCCCACACCTATGCCAAACATATCTGAAGTATATCCTAAGCCTGCTGATAATGTAGAGTTTAAGCTAGTACCTGCACCTGTATCGCTTAATATGCTTCCCCAATTGCCTAAGTTTATGCCGTTAGCTCTGAAGCCTAGAGTACCTTTAATAGTTCCGTTTCCTAATACAAAACCTACTTGGTCCATTCTAGCTCTGAACATATTGCCATGAACAAGAAAGTCAATCCAAGAATCACCTCTTCCGTACATACCAAATACAGAAGCGCTTGCTATAGTTAATAAAGCCATAGCTGTTAATAAAACTTTTTTCATTTTATTTCTCCTAAAAAATTTTATATGTTAGGTTAGATATAGCTTCTGATATATGCATAACCATAACAATTTTATTTTAGTAAATTTATATAAAAATGTCAACACTATAAATTATAAAAATTGTGAGCTTCTGGCATTTGCAAGAATGACAGAACCTTTAAGCGAACAATTTTTATTAGCAGGAATAAAAAATTATTATTTTTCTATTTCTCTGATTAGATTAACCATTTCAATAGCAGCCATAGCTGAATCAAAACCTTTATTTCCTGCTTTGGTGCCTGCTCTTTCAATAGCCTGTTCAATATTTTCAGTAGTAAGTACGCCAAACATTACAGGTATATCGGAGTCAAGAGAAACATTCGCTATGCCTTTTGATACTTCAGCGCAAACATAATCATAATGAGTTGTGGAGCCTCTTATAACTGCACCCAAACATATAACAGCATCATATTTTCCAGACTTAGCCATTTTTGAAGCTATAAGCGGAATTTCAAAAGCTCCGGGAACCCAAGCCATACTGATATTATCATCTTTAATACTATGACGATTCAAAGCGTCCAAAGCACCTGCCAAAAGCTTAGAGACAATGAATTCATTGAATCTGGCGCATACTATGCCGATTTTAATTTCTTTCTCGCCAACGAGTTTTCCTTCAAAAGTTTTCATGTTATATCCTTTTTTTAAATTCAATATAAAATTATTAGTTTAATATCTGCAATATTATTTATAATATTGTAAACTTACCATTTATTATTTTTAAATCTTCAGTCCAATATATGCCCCATACGCTCTTTTTTAGTCTTCAGATAAAAAGCATCATGCTCGGAAGCTTGAATCTGTATCGGAATTCTCTCCTTTATTTCCAAACCGTAATTATTTAAATACTTTATTTTATCAGGATTATTTGTCATAATTTTTATGCTTTTAACTCCTAAGTTTTTAAGCATTTGATAAGCCTCATAATACTCACGCATATCATCCTTAAAACCCAAAGCTATATTTGCATCTACTGTATCAAGTCCGCTGTCCTGAAGTTCATAAGCTCTCAATTTATTTACAAGTCCTATTCCTCTTCCTTCCTGACGCATATACAGCATTATGCCTCTGCCCTCTTCAGCAATTTTTCTCATAGCATAATCATACTGTTCTCCGCAGTCGCATCTTTTAGAACCCAAAGCATCGCCTGTTAAACATTCGGAATGCACTCGGCATAATACATCTTCCCCGCCTGTAATATCTCCCATTGTAAGAACAACATGATGCTGCTTAGTTATTTTATTTACAAAAGTCAGTATTTCAAACTCGCCGTATTTTGTAGGCATTTTTGCTTTAGCATAAAGCTCCATTAAATCTTCATTCTTTTTTCTGTAATCAATTAAATCGGAAACGGTTATCATTTTTAAATTATGTTTTTTAGCGAAATCGATTAAATCATCTCTTCTCATCATATCGCCGTCATCTCTCATAATCTCGCAGCATAAACCGCATTCCTTAAGTCCTGCAAGCCTCATCAAATCAACAGTAGCTTCTGTATGCCCCATTCTTACCAATACTCCGCCTTCCTTTGCAAGCAGCGGAAACATATGACCAGGGCGTCTGAAGTCCTCAGGTTTAGAGTTTTCATCTGACACTTTTAAAGCTGTAATAGATCTTTCAACTGCTGAAATTCCTGTAGCAGTGTCAATATGGTCTATAGATACAGTAAAAGCGGTTTCATGATTATCCGTATTTTTTGAAACCATTTGATTTAAACTCAGCTTATTTGTAATATCTCTGCTCATAGGCATGCATATTAATCCTTTAGCATAAACCGCCATGAAGTTGATATTTTCCGCTGTGGCAAACTCTGCCGCACATATTAAATCTCCCTCATTTTCTCTATTCTCATCATCGGAAACTACTATTATTTTTCCTTTTCTTAACTCCTCTAAAGCTTCTTCAATAGTGCTGTAAACATTTTCCATTTTTTAATGCTCCGTTTAATTTTTTATTCAGATTTTTTCGGCAGTAAAAAACTGCAAATATTAAAATCCGTTCTTAAGCAGGAATTCCATTGTTATACCCTGCTTTTTATCTATGTTATTATCTTCTTTAAATGTTAAAAGCCTCTCAACATATTTGCCTATAACATCATTTTCTATATTAACCTTATCGCCTTCTTTTTTGTAATAAAGTACAGTCTCTTTTAATGTATGGGGAATAACAGCTATAGAAAAACTATTATTATCTAAGCCTGCAACCGTAAGGCTTATTCCGTCGACAGCCACAGATCCTTTCTCAACTATATACTTCATTAAATGATTAGGCGCCTCAATAGTGAGCAAAACGGCATTATCATCTTTTTTCATAGACTTAATGCTTCCCTCTCCGTCAATATGCCCGCTTACTATATGCCCTCCGAATCTTCCGCTTAAAGTCATAGCGCGTTCAAGATTAACCATGCTTCCGTTTTTTAAGCTTCCCAAATTAGTGCGGTTCAAAGTTTCCTGCGTAACATCGGCATTAAATATTTTATCGTCAAAAGAAGATACTGTTAAACATGCTCCATTAACGGCAACACTGTCTCCCAAATGCAAATCTTCAAATATTTTATTTGCTTTTACGGTTATGATTTTACTTTGCACAGATTTAATAATTCCTATTTCCTCAACTATACCTGTAAACATTATTAATATAATTCCTATAAAATAATTTATAAATAATATTCCAAAAATAAATCATCTTCTATTTTTGTTATGCCGCCTTCTTTTAATTTAACGGCATTATTAGGATCATCTATTCCTATGCCTTCAATAGGGCTTTTTGCTCCTTCGCCTCCCAATATTTTAGGGGCTATATAAATTAAAACCTTATTTATAAGCCTCTCTTTAAGCAGGCTTGCATGCAGACTAGATCCCCCTTCCGCATATATACTGTCAATATGCTTTTCTTCTCCCAATATTTTTATTAAGTATTTTAAACTTACTCTTCCATTATCATTTTCGGTTTTTATTATTTCTATTGATAAGTCTTCAAGCTCTTTAATTTTTTTTTCATCATCGCTTAAAGTTGCTATAAAAGTTTTTATATCTTTTGCCGTTTTGCAGATATTAGAGTTCAAATCTATTTTTAAAGAACTGTCTAAAATAATTCTTATGGGATTTCTTGTATTCGGAAGTCTGCAGTTAAGCGTAGGATTATCCTTTATAACAGTATTTATTCCAACCATTATTGAAGAGTATTTATTTCTGAATCTATGGGAATGCTCTCTCGATTTTTCAGAAGTTATCCATTTTGATTTTCCGCTTGAAGATGCTATTTTACCGTCTGCTGTCATAGCATATTTCATAATAACAAATGGTTTTTTATTAGCAGTATAATAGAAAAAAACCTCATTTAATTTTCTGCATTCCTCTTCAAGCACATTAACTATAACTTCAATTCCTGCTTCTTTTAATTTTTTTATGCCCATTCCTGCAACTTTAGGATTAGAATCTATACACCCTATAATTACTCTTTTTATATTTTTTTTTATAATGGCATCGGCGCAGGGAGGAGTTTTACCGTAATGAGAACATGGCTCTAAAGTTACATATATTGAAGCACCTTCCGTATTTTCTCCGTTTTTTTCAGCATCAATAAAAGCATTAATTTCGGCATGATTTTCTCCGTATTTTTGATGATATCCAATTCCTATAACTTTATCATCTTTCACTATAACAGCGCCTACAATAGGATTCGGACTTGTAAAACCTTCTCCTTTTTTTGCCTCTTCAATAGCCATTTTCATATACTTTTCATGCATAATGCTAATCTCTAAATAAATAATTAAATCTTTGGTTTTTTATTTCGGCAGGCTTTTTATTATAAGCAAAAAAAACTCTAAATGCTAAAATATAACAAATAGAGCCTAAATTTTTTGATATGTATTAAATTTACATTAACATCTTCTACCATCCAGACTTTAACTGTCGGTTTTGGAATTGCACCAAATCGGCTGTTTTCAAAAATAAATATCTTTAAAAAAGCTCGCGGACTTTACCGCCGGTATGGAATTTCACCTAGCCCCGAAGATTTATATATTAACATTATAATACAAATATTTTATATTGTCAAGCAGCTGTAAAATATTATTAATTATTAATATTTATTTTTTATTTCTTCACATAATTTATGCAGTCTTTCTTCCGCAATTTTATTATTTAATTCGCATTCCCAAATTACAATAACTTTCCATCCCATTGATTCAAGATTAATTATGTTATTTTTATCTCTTTCTATATTACGCTGAATTTTGGGAACCCAATAATTCTGATTAGAAAGAGGCATTCTTCCTCTTGAGCAGTTATGCATATGCCAAAAACATCCGTTTACAAAAATTACTGTATGATATTTGGGAAGTACAATATCAGGTTTTCCGGGATACCGTTTATCATTTTTCCTATATCTAAATCCATGCTTAAAAAGATATTTCCTGACAATATTCTCAGGCTTGGTATCTTTACATTTGATATTTGCCATATTCCTGCTTCTTTCTTCAATAGTTTTATTGTCTGCCATTTATATATTCCATTTATAATATTTTAAATTAATATGTATTTAATTTATCTTCAAATTCTTCATAGCTTCCCCAACTTTGTATATCTATAGAATATTCTCCTTCTTTTTCTTTAGTCACTATTACAGAATCAATTCCTAAAAATTCCAGTTTATCAATGGATGCAGGCTCAAACTCTTTTAATTTTAATACATCTCTAAGAAGCCACTTGCTTAATGCTTTGTTAGGATTTGTCATAAGAGCTTTATTGTTATCCTGACATACTTTTGCATTTAATACCTCTCCTAACGGAGTTTTAAGAATAAAAGGAGTATCTCTTTCCGGAAAAAAATTTTTAAAATGATTTCTTATTAATGCAGGTATTGCTATATATACTTCATTAGGATCTCTTTTTCTTCCAGATGCATTCCATTGATTAAGACCTGCTTTTTCCTGAACTACCTTCATATTATTTTTTATAGTATAAAGCGGCAGTATAACATATTCTAACTTATGCTCTGTATTATCTGAAATTATATCACATCTCATTTCATCAATGGATAAAAGAAGTTTTGCAGGATTTTCAAGTATTGCGGCTTCTGCTGTATAGCAGTCTGAAGGTATATCAAATTTTCTAAACAATGTGCTTTTTGAAAAATTAAACTTATATAAATGATTGCCGTCTGTAAAATCTAAAGATTTTTCATTTTGAGAACCTTTTTGTTTTTCAATTCTTAAATTTGATATGTTGATTTTATTATAATCAGTTTCAAAGAAAAGAAGTAAATTTTTTCTTCTTGCTATTATATGATATTGAGATTCTGATATCCCATAAATATTCTCAGCAAGCTTAATTCTTTCATTTCTAAGATTTGATAAAAATTCTGCAATATCTTTTTCATCAGTTTTTTCTTTAATCATATTTGAATCTTTATTAAACTCTGCTATTTTTTCATAACTATAATTTTTATTTTCTCCTAAAAAAGTCTTTAATCCTATTCCCATATTATACAGCTTAGCATCAAATGCTGTGTCTGAACGGCTTAAGTTTTTAGCATTAAAGCAATAGCAAAATAAATTCTCCATAGCTCTGTAATATATATAGGGATTATCACTTTCAGTATATAGTCTTGAAAGTTTAGAAACTATCTGCATTAGTTTTACATAGTTTCTGTTATCTTTTTTATCTAATTCAAAAAAATTAATCATTATAACACCGTAAGTTAAGTATTTATTATTTTAAGAATATTATCAGCAATTTTTTTTACCAAAGGATAGACTATTGAATTTCCAGCCTGTTTATATAATTTTGAGTCAGCTTGTTTAGGAAGTTTAAAATCTCTGGGGTATCCTTGAAAGTTAAAACATTCTCTTGGAGTTAATTTTCTTATGCCGTAATTATCGCATATTATTGGAACATTATGTCCGCCTTCTCCCATATTAGCAGTTAAAGTAGGACACAGATTTGATTTATTTTCTCTTATATAATGTCTTCTCCATTGATATACAGTATCTTTATTTTTTATATTTTCATTGAAAATATCATAATATTTAGTACTGTTATAATAATATATATCATCTTGTCTTTCATTTTCTATAAAATCATGAATAGTTTTAGTTAATTCTATAGGTTCAGGAAATTTAAAATTTAAATAATCAAATACTTTTTCCTTATTGAAAGCTACAATAAATATTCTTTCTCTATTTTGAGGAATATTGGAATATTCAGCAGAATTTAATATTTTATACAAAACATAATAATTTAAATCTCTCAATATATCAACAATTGTTTTTAAAGTATTTCCATTATCATGATTTTTAAGATTTTTCACATTTTCAAGAAGAACTGCTTTAGGTCTATGATATTTTATTATTCTGGCTATATCAAAAAATAAAGTCCCTCTTGTATCTTTAAAACCTTTTCGGTATCCTGCTACAGAAAAAGGCTGGCACGGAAAACCAGCACAAAGTATATCATGTTCAGGAATATTTTTTTCATTTATTTTTGTAATATCGCCTTCAAGTACAGTATCAGGAAAATTTAATTTATAAGTTTCTCTTGCATTAACATCTATTTCACTCGCAAAAACACAATTTTCAGAATTAAAAGCTAAATGAAAGCCGCCTACTCCTGCAAATAAATCAATAAATCTGCACATTATATGATTTCCTAATATATATTAATTAAAGTTAATTTACATTATCATAAATTGTAATTTAATTACTCGGATTATATAATCATAATTTATATTTGTCAAAGAATTATTTTTAAACTTTTATATATTCAGTTTTCTAAAAACTCATTATTTCATACCAGTAATTATCAAAATATCTGTACATTCCCATACCCGGCGAATAATAAGTATATATTTCATGAAAATCTTTTAAAGCATCTTTAAAAGAAGCATTATTAATATAGCATTTTCTTGCCATATAAAGAAGCGCAATAGAAGGAGATCTTGACATTCCGAAATTACAATGTACTAAAACTTCCATATCTTTTATATGTTCATCTATAAACTCCATAGATCTTTTTATCATAGGAAAAGCATATTCAAAAGATAAACTGCTTATATCAAGCAGATTCAAATATAAATTATTATTCATTTCATAAACTTTTTTATCTCTGATATTTCCTTTAACGCTCCTTACAAAACAGCTTTGGCATGCATGAACTATAGCGCCTTTAAACTCTGCGCAGTCTCTATCGCCTCCTACATACAGATTATGATATAGTTTTTTCATAAATTGCAAAGCTCCGATTAATCTTTATATACAATTATAATAACATAAATTTAATAAAGTTCTATATTAAATTAATACAATTTATATATTGATTTTATAAATAATGTTTATATAATTTAATATTATACCAAATATTAAAAAGGTTTATGCATGTCATATTTATGTTTTGGAAGTAATTGGGGAAATAAAAAACTCATAGATGAAATATTTCTTAAATATAAAATAACATTTGTAGGATTTAAAGATGATGATACAAATTATGAGAAAGCTTTAGAAAAAACTAAAAATACCTGTATAGCAAAAGGTGCAAAAATAGCTATTGCCGAAGGTACAAAAGTTAAGGCTGTAGGCATAGCTATTTCTGATTCAATTACATTAGATAAATTGATACAAGAATTTAGTGAAATAGATAGGGAGGCAATTAAAAATTATCTTTCTTATATTGATGATACCATATTATGTGTTAAATCTAAATTATATAAATTAAGTAAAGATGACCAATTTTCTTTTGGATCTCAGGGAAAAAGATTTTGTAATATTAAAGATGAAAAATATAAAAACTATATAAATAAATTATTAAAAAAATATTCTGGGGAATTAGCTATGAAAGAATTAAAAGAAAACTGTATCAGCCTTTTAAAAAGTAATTATAATCTTGTACTCACAGGAGCACCGGGAACAGGAAAAACATATTTGGCTAAAGAAATAGCCAAAGAAATGATGAAGGATAATACTACACAAATTAAAGACTATATACAATTTATAATAGATTATTATAATAGTAATAAAGAACGTTTAAATAACTTAAAAAAAGAAGGTGATAAATTAAGAGAAGAGTTCAAAAATAAATTTCCTAAAGAGAGTTTGCAAAATATAAGTATAGATGATTATGCTGTAGGCAGAGGAGATAATAATTCTTTTTGTTATTGGATTGAATTCGGACTTAAGAGAAAATTATTAGGAGGATTTTTTGCTGGAGGAGCCAAAACATATTTGCTATATTATGATAAAAAAACAGGTAATTTGGTAAATGAAACTGATAAAACTGATGACGAACTTATAAAAGAAATAGGTAAAGAATTATATAATATGGCTACAACAGAAGATTATGATTTTAAAGATTCTGTATTAGATTTTAATAAAAGAAATGATTATATGGCAATAAAAATATATAATACATATAATCCTAATGCATATTTTCCTATGATGCCTAAAAAAGATATGCTCAATATATGTGATATATTTGGTATAAAAAAAGATAATAATATATATGAATTAAATAAAAATATAAAAAAATTCTTTGATGAAAATTTAAATGGTATTGATTCATATATAGTAAGAATGATATTATTAGAAAATTTAGACTTAATAAGCGGGAAAAAACAAGATGTAAATGTGAATAATAATGATTACGGATTTGTACAGTTTCACCCATCTTATGATTATACAGATTTTGTTGAGGGCTTAAGACCAGTTAAAGATAGTGACGGAAATATCGGATTTGAAAGAAAGGACGGGGTTTTTAAAAAGTTTTGCAAGGAAGCTTTAAAAAATAGAAGCAGTAAATTTGTATTCATAATAGATGAGATTAACAGAGGAGAGATTTCAAAAATTTTCGGAGAATTATTTTTTGCTGTTGATCCCGGGTATAGAGGCGAAAGCGGAAAAGTAAAAACTCAATATAATAATTTAATTAATAATGATGAAAGCGATGAAGATGATGAATTTGAAGACGGATTTTTTGTTCCAGAGAATGTTTATATAATAGGCACTATGAATGATATTGACAGAAGCGTTGAGAGTATGGACTTTGCTATGCGCAGAAGATTCGCCTTTATAGAAATTGAAGCTAAAAATACACAAGAAAATATATTAAAAAGTTTAGATAAAAATATAAAACAAGAAGCAATTAATAGAATGGATAATTTAAATAATGCTATAGAGAAAATTGAAAGCTTTAACTCTTCATATCATGTAGGAGCTTCTTATTTTTTGAAATTAAAAAATTATTATAAAAATTCAAACAACAATAAAGAAGAAGCATTTAAAAGTTTATGGGATAATCATTTAAAAGGGCTTTTATTTGAATATTTAAGAGGTATGCCAGATGCTGAAAGTAAACTTGATGATGAATTAAAAAAAGCGTATGATAATGATAAAGTTTCAGATAATAATGCAACATAAGATAGTAGTGAAGCAGAAGATAGTAATATCAATTCAAATGATACAAAATAAAATGACAGCGCAGATAATTAATAAAGTTTATTTCAATATAAAAATAATAATATGAGTAATAAAATTATTAAATTAAAAGATAATACTAAACATGAAATAACACATATTCCTAAAGAGGATTTAACAAATATAAAAGATATAGCAAGTAAAACCTTATACGGCATAAAAGATAATATTATAATATTTCCTAATTCTATAAAAGAAAGTAAGGACTTAGAAGAAGATAGCAGAATATTTGATATTATTAATGACAGTTTATTAACTAATAATATAATGGGATTTATAAGCTATAATAATACGCAAATAAAAATTTCTTCAAGGTTTGCTGTAAATGATAATGAAGATTATTTTCTGCATTATATGCTTATGAAAGTGCTTTCTCTTAATATTGTTAATTTAGAGCATAGCAAAGATTATGACGATTCATTTGATTTTTTAATTTACATGTTTATTAATTTTTTTAAAAGAGCATTAAGACAGGGACTTTTCAAACAATACAAATTAATAAAACATAATGATGCTAATGTTAAAGGAACTATTGATATTAACAGATACATCAAAAATAATATCCCTTTCAATGGTAAAATTTCGTATAATACTAGAGAATACAGCTATGACAATAATATCATGCAATTAATAAGGCACACTATAGAATATATAAACACAAAAAACAGATATCTTTTAAGTTATGACAGTGAAATAAAAAATTATGTTCATCAGATATTTTATTCAACTCCTAATTATGAAAGAAATAAAAGAGAGAGCATTATAAATAAAAACTTAAAAAAATTAGCTCACCCATACTATTATGAATATGAACCTTTAAGAAAAATATGCATTCAGATATTAAGGCATGAAAAATTAAAATACGGAAACAATGATAATACTGTATACGGACTATTATTTGACGGGGCTTGGCTTTTTGAAGAATATCTGTTTACTATATTAAAGCAAATTAATTTTGAACATGCTGAAAATAGAAATTCCAGTAAAGGTATAAATCTTCTTAATAATGCTTGGAGAGTTTATCCGGACTTCTATAAATTATCAAATGATAATAAAAATAATATAGTGCTTGATGCCAAATATAAAAAACTTGATAATAAAAATATAGACAGAAATGATAAACATCAAATAGTTTCCTATGCTTATACACTTAATGCTAAAAAGGCAGGATTTGTTTATCCTATCAATGAAATTAATAATTGCAAAGAAAATACATATATAGGAAAACTAAACAGCAAATATAATAATGCTGATTGCGAAATACATAAATACGCTTTAAAAATCCCTTCAAATAAAGAAAAGGAGTTTTTAGAGAAAATTTATGAAAGTGAAGAAAACTTAAAAAAGTTAATAATCTCTGTATGACTTTGTTATATTTCCTTCAAAATCTATATTTATTTTTTTACCGCTTTTAAACTCTATTTTATACTCTCTGCTTTTTTTCTGAATATATATTATTTTTTCATTAGGATATTCTTTTTTTACAGAGTTTTTTACCTTATCTTCAATATAAGCTATAGATATTTCATTTCCTCCTCCCATTACGCTTTTCCATTCTCCTTTTCTGTTAAAGTATATTTTAAGACCGCCTTTAAATATTAAAGAATAATTGCCTCCAAGGTCCATTGCTCTGTATAAATAATAGTCAGAAAAATATTTATCTGCAAATTCTATAGCATAACTTGGAACTTCGCTTAAAGCTATTGAAGAAGCATAAGCATATATTGAAAATAAAGATAATAATATAGCATATACTGTTTTTTTCATAAATTTAAATACTCCTATTTTTATAATATACAAGTTTTTTATAGTTTTACATCTCCTGCAATATAATATCTTCCGTCGGTAGAGCCTTGAAATCCTATATTGAACTCTGCAGGTCCCGCTTTGAACTTTCCGAATACAGCATATTCCAAATAGGCTTTAGCCTGCCTGTTCTTTATATGAACAGTCTCTCTTAAAGCAATATTCAGCATATACCATTCAAATCCCTGCTCTAATCGTATATAATGCGCATCATTTTCTCTCCAAGTATATTCGGCTATTAGATTAAGCCAAATAGCTTCATTCATAAACGGAAATCTGAATACCGTCGATGCCTGAATAAGATTATCAAATAAACTTATATGATAATTTTCAGGACTTTGCCTGTTTTCATGCTCATATAAAAATCTGAATTCTATATTAGGTATATTAAATCTAAAAAGAAAAGCTTTCGGTATGCTGTGTCTGAAATCTCCCTGAGAATAGGCAATTTCATAATGATTTCCTATAAAACCTGCTCTTATGCCTGGACCGTTTAATACTTGCGGTATATAGTAATCAGGCGTATCAATATTTGCAGGATTTAAAGTTGTATCATAATAATGAGGCATAAGCATAAATGTAGCCGTATTAATATCAAAAGTTGCTCTTCCTCTTGCAGATACCAATATTCTATCTACGAAAACAGCCTGCACACCTCCGTCATAAAGTCCGCCGTTTCCTTTTATATATCCATAATTTGTTTCTGGAATATGAGTGTCAAAATATCCGTAAGCCGTAATAAAACCTGTAAATTGTATATAATTATTATGAAAAGTCTGACCTATTGTTGCAAATGTGTCTCTCATATTAAAAGTATTTGTTCTTATTGCATAAGAAAAAGCAGCAGTCAAATGAAACTCTATAGGATATTTTTTAAAGTAGCTTAAATTCGTTTCATTCAGATTAGGCAAAGTCCTTTTATAATCGTCTCTGAAATAGTCAGGTTTTATATACTGCGGAAGTTCATTATTTCCTTCTCTTCCTATAAACATATTGAATGCATTCGGAAGAGGAGGCATTACTGCATTTGTATATTTTGACTGAGCATTAGCAGTAGAAGATAATAATAAAAATATTATTGATGCTGCTGTTATGCTTATATTATTTTTCATAAATTTCTCCGTCATCAAATAATAAAAAATATAATAGAAATTATTAATAAAGCCGAATATAAAAAATATCAGCTATGATAATTTTAAATATATAAAAGATTTTTAAAATTTCATAGCTTATAAAAAATCAATCAATCTTAAAGAAAGTCATAAGCTCCTGCAAACCTTCGGAATGCTCCAAAAGTTCCCTTATATTATTAGATGTTTCATCAACTAAATCAACATTTTTCTGAGTTATACCTTCAATTTTTGATATGGCTATATTAACCTGATTAACTCCCTGCTCCTGTTCTACTGCTGTAGTGCTTATCTCCTGCATAATTTTTGCCGTATCCTCAATTTTTGATTGTATATCATTAAATATAGCCTGAGACTCTCTTGCAGTTTCTGCTGATTTATTAATTTTTTCATAAATATTTTCTATTAATAAAGTAATATCCTTAGCCGAAGCCTGAGAGTTCTGAGCAAGATTTCTTACCTCGCTTGCTACTACGGCAAAACCTCTTCCCTGATCTCCCGCACGCGCCGCCTCTACGGAAGCATTTAAAGCAAGTATATTAGTCTGAAAGGCTATATCTTCTATGGCTTTAGTAATACTTTTTATTTTTTCGCTTGCCTCATAAACTTCCTCTATATTTTTGGTTGTTTCAGCTATGACGCTTGCACCGTTTTCAACAGCCTTTTTTGAGGCTATCATCATTTCATTGCCTTCTACAGAATTTTGTGCCGAAGATTTTATTGTGGAAGCCATCTCTTCTATAGCTGAAGAGGTTTCCTCCAAACTTGCAGCCTGAGATTCCGTTCTGGACGATAAATTATCGGAACCTGAAGACAGGCTTTTTGCTGTGCTTCTGATACTATCAGATTTTAAGCTGACATCATTTACTATAGAGCCTAAAGCTTTTCTCATATCTTTAAATGCTAATGCTATATCTCCGATTTCGTTTTTATTGAATCTGAAGTTTCTTAATGTAAAAACTCCTTGAGACATTTCCTTAGCTTCTTCCACCAATATTTTTAAAGGCTTAACTAAATATCTTATATATAATATACCTATTGCTGAGCTAAGTATAATACCTACTATAATTAATATAATGGAAATCATTAGTATTCTTTGGCTTCTTGAAGTTATAAAACTAAGAGGCATTGAAAAAGCCACATGCCAAGGCATAACTTCAAGTCTTGTATACATACATATTTTAGTCATTCCGTCATTTTGGAATTCCAATACGCCTTCTTTTTCATCTACTATAGTTTTAACCTCTACAGGAGCAAATTTACCTACTTCACTTGGAACATTATGCATAACTAAAAGAGTATCATGATTAAATACCCATAATCTTATCCAATGAGTAAGAACACTTCCTGCAATACTTGAAATTTCATCAATAACTGCCTGCCAATCTAAAATAGTTAAAAGCCCTGCAATTATTTCATTTTCGTCCATAATAGGTGAAATTATTACCAAAATCCATTTTCCGTCTTTGGTTTTATATAAAGAATCCGATAAAAGCACTTTTTTAGAGGGTTCGTACTGCTTCCATAAATCAGGATATAGTTCCGATACCTTTCTTCCTATATCTGTATTGCCATGAAGACCTGAAAATAATGTTCCGTCTTTCTCAAATAAAAATAAGTCTGATATAAATCGGTTTTTGCTGGTAACGGAAAGATATAAGCTTCTTACTCCTTCTAAATCGGCTTGCTGTCTGTATTTTGCATAATTAACTATGATTGGAAAAGAACCGTAAGTATCTGCAAAAATCATCTGATCGCTCAATAAATTATTAAAAAAAGTAGCATACCCTTTAATAGTGGTATTAAAACCTTCAAACATAGAATCATCAATTACTTTCCTGCTCATTTGAGATAAAGTTAATATTGATGTTATTATGACTATAGCTACTAGAACATTAATTATGAGAGGAATTTGAACTGCTAAACTATTAAACTTTTTTTTCATAAATATTACTCCTGACAAATTAGCATTAAAAATTAATTTTAGATTAGTGAATACAATAATAGTATATGATTTAAATTTTTATATGTCAAATATTTTCGTATTTTCTATTTAATAAAATATATCATAAATGAAATATACTTTATATGGGTAAAATAATAATAATTAATTTGACTTTTATCTTTTTTATAGTACAATATATATATATTGGTAGTATATAATATTAATGTTTATTCCCAAAATCTCATTATAATTAAATAAAGGAGAAAAAATCGTGAAACTCCCAAAAGTCAATGATTTAGGCTTTTTCGAGATTCGTCTCGAAAGTATAGGCGGAATGGGTGCTAATAGTGCAGGTAAAATGCTTGCAGAAGTAGGCGTTTTAACTCAAGGCTTCTATGGCGCAACATTCTCAAGTTATGGTTCAGAAAAGAAAGGTTCGCCCGTTAAATCTTTTGTAAGATTTTCTGATTCGGAAGTTAGGGTAAACTCTACTGTAGAGGAGCCTCATGTTGTTGCAGTGTTCCATATGAATCTTCTTAAGAACCCTATGACATTAATGGGTGTTAAAGAAGACGCCATTGTTATTTTTAACACTAATAAAACACCCGATGAGGCAAGAGAATTTGCCAAATTACATGGCGGTAAAGTAGTCTGCGTTGATGCCATTAAAATTGCCAACGATTTAAAGCTTCCTTCTCAGGCGGCTAATACTATAATAATGGGTGCTATGGTTAAGCAGCTTGATTTTATAGATTCCGTTAAATTTGAAGAGCAAATCAGAAAGCAGTTCTCAGGAAAAAAACCTGAATTGGTAGAGCCGAATGTTGAAGCTTTCAGAAGAGGCGGAAGCGATTCCGTTGTTAAAGATTTCTCTGCAGATGGAAAATATCCTTATATACCTTATAAAAAACCTGAGCCTGTATACGGTAAAAAAAATCAATTAACAGGCGGCTATATTAATGCAGCTGGAAACTCTACTTTAAAAGATCTTCAGGTAACCCGTACAGGTGCTATTCCAGTATTCAATCCTAAAAACTGTATTGACTGTGCTAACTGCGAAGTTGTATGTCCTGATCTATGCATAGTATGGGAGAGAGGAGCCGACAGAAAAGATCCTAAGAAAACAGCAATGAATATGATGGGTATCGATTATCAATACTGTAAAGGCTGTTTGAAATGCGTCAGAGCCTGTCCTAAAGGACCTTATGCTCCTAAACAGTTCCCTAAAGAAGAACAAGCTTTAAGAATAGAAACAGAAGCAGAATGTAATGTTGATGAACTTACATACAGCCGTTATAAAAAATAATAAGGAGCGTATAAATGGCTAACAAATATAATCTTGCTGAACAAGAAAACATACTTGAAAGTGGTAATGAATTAGCAGCCATTGCAGCCGCTCAAATCAATTATCATGTTATGGGGTATTACCCAATTACTCCGTCCACTCAGATTGCAGAGTATTTGGACGAGATGAAAGCTAACGGAAGACATACGGTTTGTATGATTCCCGGAGACGGAGAGCATGGAGCTGCAGGTATATGCTATGGTGCCACAACCGCAGGAGGAAGAGTATTCAATGCCACTTCCGCCAATGGTCTTCTTTTTGCTATGGAGCAGCTGCCCGTACAATCAGGCACAAGATTCCCTATGGTATTAAATGTTGTAAACAGAACTGTTTCAGGTCCGCTTGATATTAAATGCGATCAATCAGATATAATGATGGCGCTTAACACAGGCTGGATTATCATTATGGCTCATACCACTCAAATGGTTTATGACTTTAATATTTTTGCTTTAAAAATTGCAGAAAGAGCTAAACTTCCTATAATAGTTTCTTCCGACGGATTCTTTACATCTCATCAAAAGAAAAAAATAAATCTTTTCAAAAATGATAAAGATGTTCAGGATTTCTTAGGAACCTATACTCCTGAAGTTACCTCAATTGAGCCCGGAAAAAATCCTGTTACAATCGGACCTTATATGAATGAAGATGAATTAACTGGAAGCAAACTGCAGCTTTCTCAGGCTTTAGAAGATTCCCGAGCTATTATATTAGATGTATTTGAGGAATTTGCATCTCTTTCAGGAAGAAAATACAGCCCTATAGAAACATATAATATGGAAGGAGCCGAAGTAGCCGTAATGGTATGCGGATCTGCTTATGAAACTGTTACTTTAGCTGTTGATGAAATGAAGAAAGTTAATCCTAATCTTAAAATAGGTGCTTTTGCTGTTACTCAGATTCGTCCTTTCCCTGAAAAAGAATTACAAAAACTGCTTTCAAATGTAAAAGTTGTTGTTGTAGGAGACAGACAAGATAGTTATTCAGGTATGGGCGGAAATATGTCCACTGAAATAAGAGCAGCTCTTAAAAACGATGCAGATAATAAAACTTCTATTGTAAGCAGAGTATTCGGTTTAGGAGGCACTGAGTTTACTTTAGAAAAAGCTAAAGAATTATTTGAATTAGGCTTAAAAGAATTTGCTAAATCAGGATCGGTTGAAAAACATTCTTATTTAGAGCAGTATATGGGACATGAAGGCGTGGAAATGAAGCCTATACATGAACCTCTTACTTTAGAAAGCCAGAAATCGGGCATAGTTGTTACTATGAATGAACAGACTCATAAGCTTGAAGTTAAAACTCCTCCTTTAAGAGAACTTACAGGAAAGGCTTATCGTTATGCTCAAGGTCATGGAGCTTGTAACGGATGCGGTATTTTCTCAGGCATAAATACTTTTATGAAAGGTATTGAAGGCGAAGTTGTGCTTTTGGTGCATACAGGCTGTTCTATGGTTGTTACAACAGGCTATCCTTACAGCTCTTACAGAACTACTTATGTTCACAATCTATTCCAAAACGGCGCCGCAGCTCTTTCAGGTATTGTTGAAATGTATTATGAAAGAAAAAGAAGAGGAGAAATACAAGGACCTGAAGATCCTACTTTCATAATGATTACAGGCGACGGAGGTCATGATATAGGTATGGGACCTTCTATAGGAGCCGCTATTAGAAATCATAAAATGATTATATTAGAATATGATAATGAAGGATATATGAATACAGGAAACCAATTATCATTCTCAACTCCTATAGGACATAGAACTTCAACTTCAAATGTAGGTAAAGCAGAAGTAGGAAAGCAGTTCAATCATAAAGATGTAGCTCAGATATTTGCAGGATGTCATATACCTTATGTGGCTACAGGATGCGAAGCTTATCCTTTAGATTTAGTTAAAAAAGCTGCTAAAGCTCAATGGTATGCAAATAATCATGGTACTGCTTTTGTTAAGCTTCTTATCGCATGTCCTTTAAACTGGAAATCTCCTGATGATATGGGTAAAGATGTTATAAAAGCTGCCGTTGATTGCTGTTTCTTCCCGCTATATGAAGTAGAGCATGGCATTACCACTATTACAACTATGGTAGCCGATGATAAAAAACAGCCTGTAGGCGAATGGCTTAAAATGATGGGTAAAACTAAACATATACTTAAATATCAGGATTTGCTTGACTCCTTCCAAAAAGAAGTTGACAGGAGATGGAACCGCTTAAAAGCTATGCATGAAAGTCCTGTTCTATAAAAGTTCAGCATAGGATATAAATATATCAATAACGGCTGTTAATCTTTATGGTTAGCAGCCGTTATTTTTTAATTTATAAAGATATAATCATAATACTATCAATTTTTTATAACTATATTATTATAGCTATAATATTAAAAAAATATTAACAGGATAAATATTCAAAAAAGTCGGTATGAATAAATTTAATTCTAATAATATAAATTTAAACGAAACGGAAGCTGTATAAAGCTTTGATTAATAATTATGTATTATTTTTTAAGTAATACCTATTTTTTTATATTAAAATATTATTAATTGACTTATTTTAATTTTTAGTTATTATTTCTATATAAATATTTTATATACTAAAATAAAAATTAAAACAATCATGCAAGGAGGTAAATATGGCTAAAGGCAGAGTTACTATTGACAGCGAACAATGTAAAGGATGTTCTAATTGTATATCTGTTTGTCCAGCAAAAATATTATATTTAGATAAAAAAAATATGAATTCTTGGGGATATTATCCCGCTGCAGTTACCGATATGGAAAAATGTATAGGGTGTGCTAACTGCGCTATGATGTGCCCTGATATATGCATAATGGTTGAAAGGATTGATAAGAAGGAGGAAAATAAATAATGGCTAAAACTTTAATGAAAGGAAATGAAGCTATGGCTCAAGCTGCTATAGCGGCAGGCTGCAAATGTTTCTTTGGCTATCCTATTACGCCTCAAAACGAGATACCCGAGTTTATGTCAAAAGCTATGTATGAATCCGGAGGCGCATTTGTTCAGGCTGAAAGCGAGGTTGCAGCTATTAATATGGTTTACGGCGCAGGCGGTGCAGGTGTCAGGGCTATGACCTCTTCATCTTCGCCAGGAATAGCTTTAAAGCAGGAAGGCATATCATATCTTGCAGGCGCAGAAGTTCCAGCCGTAATACTTAATGTTATGAGAGGGGGGCCTGGTCTTGGAAGCATACAGCCAGCTCAAAGCGATTATAATATGATGACTAAAGGAGGAGGAGATGGTGATTATAACTGCATAGTTTTAGCGCCCGCTAATTTACAGGAGGCAGCCGATATGATAATGGAGGCTTTCGATTTAGCTGATAATTACAGAACTCCCGTATATGTTGCAGCTGACGGATATATAGGTCAGATGATGGAGCCTGTAGAAATTATTTATAAGCCTAAATATGAAATTAAAGAAAAAGACTGGGCTGCCTGCGGAAAAAGAGGAAAAAAAAGAGAGAAAAATATAATTAATTCACTATATTTAGAACCTGAATTATTGTATGAACATAATATACATCTGCAGAAAAAATATGATGAAATAAAAGAGAAAGAAGCCAGAGCTGAAAAATATAATACTGAAGATGCCGAAATTATATTTGTTTCCTACGGTACTATGTCCAGAATCGTGCGCGGCGTTGTTGACAGACTTAGAAGCGAAGACAAAAAAGCCGGAATGATTCGTCCTCAGACTTTATGGCCTTTTCCTGTAAAAGCTTTTAATAATCCAAATTGTAAAATGTATGTATCTATAGAGATGAGTATGGGACAGATGGCTGATGATATAAAGCTGGCATGCGAATGCAAGACAGATGTAAAATTTTATGGTAAAGCAGGGGGATTAGTTCCAACTTCTAATGAAATAATAGATAATGTCAAAGCTTTTGCTGGAGGTCTCATATGATAGTATTTGAAAAATCTAAAGGATTAAGCGATTACAGAACTCATTACTGCCCTGGATGTATGCATGGCACAGCGCAGAGAATAATAGCCGAATGTTTGGAGGAACTTGAAGTATTGGATAGAACTGTAGGTATAGCCTCCGTAGGATGCAGCGTACTTGCTTATAAGTACTTTTCATGCGATATGCAGCAGGCGGCGCATGGAAGAGCTCCTGCGGTTGCAACAGGAATAAAAAGAGCTGTTTCTGACAGTATTGTATTTACGCTTCAGGGAGACGGAGATTTAGCGGCTATAGGTACTGCCGAAATAATACATGCGGCGGCGAGAAGCGAAAATATTACAGTAGTATTTTTAAATAATGCTATTTATGGTATGACAGGCGGGCAAATGGCGCCCACCACTTTGGAAGGACAAAAAACTACCACAACTCAGGCAGGAAGAGATTTCCACAATGCAGGAAAGCCTATAAGAGTATGCGAAATGCTTGCCACCATAGAAGGGGCTTCTTTTGTTGAAAGGGTTTCTTTAGACAGTCCTGCAAATATCAGAAAAGCTAAAATGGCTGCTAAAAAAGCTTTTGAAAATCAGATTGCAGGAAAAGGGTTTTCTATAGTGGAAATGCTTACCAGCTGCACTACAAATTGGGGAATATCTCCTGAAAATTCGCATAAATGGATAAGAGATTATATGATTCCTTATTATCCGCTTGGTAATTTTAGAAATGATGTTTAAAAAGGAGTATTTATGAGCATAGAAAGAATAATTTTTGCAGGGTTTGGAGGTCAGGGAGTTATGTCTATGGGACAGATGATAGCTTATGCAGGAATGATTGAAAATAAACATGTTACTTGGTGCCCTTCTTACGGTCCGGAAATGAGAGGCGGTACAGCAAATTGCTCTGTTGTTATAAGCGATGAGCTTGTAGGTTCTCCTATTATTTCTCATGATGCCAATGCGGCTGTTATAATGAATCTTCCTTCTCTTACTAAATTTGAAAAAGATATTTTACCTAACGGAATACTTCTTGTAAATTCATCTCTTATAGATAAAAAGGCGTCCAGATACGATATAAAAGCAGCTTATGTTGAAGCTAATAAAATAGCATCGGATATAGGAAATATTAAGTCTGCCAATATGGTAATGCTCGGAGCTTTGCTTACTTTACATAAGGTTGTATCATTTGACAGTGTTCAGCAGGCATTTATAAAAGTATTTGGTGAAAGAAAAAAAGAGTTTTTACCGTCTAATGAAAAAGCTTTAAATGCAGGAAGAGATGCTGTAAAAGATTTAGCATAATAAAAACTGCAGGATTTAAATAATAATACTTTTTTAGATGCAAAAATAAAAAATATTTATTTTTTAAACACTTTTTTAAAAAATTTATTATATTAAACATATAAGTTTGATTCATATCTAATTTTATAAATTTTTTTCTTCATAATTTACCTTAGTAGCGGATATACTTGCTTATATCCGCTTATTTTTATAATATTCTATATTTTTAATAAAAATCCAAAGAATTCAAAATATTACAGCAGAAAAAAGTATAATATATATATCTCTCTGCTGCAATATTTTTTAAATAGTTTAGGAGGATTTCCAAAAGCATTATACATATTATAATATTTTAATAACTTTGAAGCGTTTGTTATATGCATATTTACTTCTTAATTAAATATTATTAAAATTTTACAATACGGCTTATTTAAAAATATCCTTAATTATTATAGTTTCATCTCTTCCAGCTCCCACAGACACAATAGATATATCCGTATCTATTATTTCTCTTAAATATTTTAAATATTTTTTAGCATTTTCAGGAAGCTTATCATATTCTCTTATATCTTTAATGCTTGTTTTCCAGCCTTCAAACTCCTTATATACAGGCTTTGCTTCAGACAGTATATGCAAATCGGCAGGGTATCCGTCTAATATCTTGCCTTTATATTCATAAGCAATGCATATCTTTAATTTATCTAAGCCGTCTAATATATCAAGTCTTGTAACTGCAATAGAATCAAGCCCGTTAATATACGAAGCATATTTTACAACGCATGCATCAAGCCAGCCGCATCTTCTAGGTCTTCTTGTAACCGTGCCGTATTCTCCGCCCCTATCTCTTATAGTCTGCCCTATATCATCATGAAGCTCGGAAGGAAAAGGACCTTCGCCCACCCTTGTAGAATAAGCTTTAACTACGCCTATAACATTATCTATATTTCTGGGACCTACTCCCGAACCTATGCATGCCCCTCCTGCAGACGGATAAGAAGAAGTAACAAAAGGATAAGTTCCATGATCCAAATCAAGCATAGTAGCCTGCGCACCTTCAAATAAAATATTTTTCTTTTCTTTGATTGCCTTATTCAATATAAATGCAGTATCTGAAACATAATCTCTTAATCTTTCTGCATACTGCATATATTCTTTTAATATATTATCATAACTGACGCCTTCATGATTATAAAGTTTTTTCAGTAATTTATTTTTAATCTCAACATTAAACTTTAATTTTTCAGCAAAAACTTCTTTATTCATAAGGTCTGATACTCTTATTCCCAAACGGCTTGCCTTATCCATATAACATGGACCTATTCCGTTTTTTGTAGTTCCAATCTTATTTTCGCCCAAATCCTCCTCCTGAAGACTGTCAAGTATTTTATGATAAGGCATAAGTATATGAGCTCTGTCTGAAATTTTAAGATTTGATATATTAATTTTCTTTTCTATAAGGGCATCTATTTCGCTTAAAAAAACTTTAGGCTCTATTACAACGCCGTTTCCTATAATGCATATCTTATTTTCATGAAGTATCCCAGAAGGAAGAAGTCTCAATTTATATTTAATATTATCTGCTATAACGGTATGACCCGCATTGCTTCCGCCCTGAGAACGGACAATATATTCGCATTTATCTGCAAGATAATCTACTATTTTACCCTTACCCTCATCGCCCCATTGAGTTCCCACAATAATTACTGAAGCCATTTTTTACTCCTTTAATTTGCTGTTATAAAACGCACAATTGCTATTATATTAATATTTTTTGATAATTTCAAGCAGATTGAATAGAAATTAATAATAATTAAACAGCAGAAAATTTATTTTTAATTATAATCTTTTACTGCTTCTTAAAGCTGATGCATTAAAAAAATAAAAAAAGCCTCTCTATAATAAATATAAAAAGGCTTTTAATTAATTTATAAATTAAAATTATTCTTCAATTTTTAAATGCAGCTCTTCCAATTGTTCTTCATCAACAGAAGCAGGACATCCGCTCATTAAGCACTGACCTTTCTGTGTTTTAGGGAATGCTATAACTTCTCTGATGCTGTCTTCTTTCTGCAAAAGCATAACAATTCTGTCTATTCCGTAAGCTATGCCGCACATAGGAGGAGCTCCGTATTTCAAAGCATCAAGAAGAAACCCGAATCTTGTTTTTGCCTTCTCTTCATCTATGCCGAGCAGATTAAATATTTTAGCCTGCATTTTGCTGTCATATATACGCTGACCGCCGCCGCCTATTTCATTTCCGTTTAATACCAAATCATAAGTATCGCTTCTTACTTTAAGTGCATCTGCATCAAGCAAAGCAGCATCTTCAGGCACAGGGGCTGTAAAAGGGTGATGAGTTGCAGATATTCTTTTTTCTTTATGATCATATTCAAATAAAGGAAACTCAACAACCCATAAAAAATTTAATTTATCCTTATCTATTAAGTTTAATTTATCAGCAACTTTTAATCTTAAATTACCCAAAGCGTCATAAGTGATTTTTTTAGTATCAGCTACAAAGAATAAAATATCGCCTTTTTCGGCTTTTGCAGTTTCTAATATTTTCTTCTGATTATCTTCTGAGAAAAATTTAACTATATTTGATTCAAGTCCCTTTTCTGTAACTCTCATCCAAGCAAGTCCTTTAGCTCCGAATATTCCAACATATTTAGTAAAATCATCAATATCTTTTCTGCTTAATTTATCGGCTCCGTCTTTGGCATTAAGGCATCTTATTATAAATTTGTTTTCTAAAGCATTTTTAAATACGGCAAAATCACAGCCTCTGACAGCCTCTTCAACATTTATAAGTTTTAATTCAAATCTGGTATCCGGCTTATCGCTTCCATACATTTCCATAGCATCATAATAATTTAATCTCGGAAAAGGTCTTGCAATATCAATACCATAAACATCTTTAATCATATCAGCCGTAACATTTTCCATAATAGATAAAAACTCGTCGGTGCTTAGAAAAGAAGTTTCAATATCAGCCTGAGTAAACTCGGGCTGTCTGTCTGCTCTTAAATCTTCATCACGGAAGCATTTAGCTATCTGATAGTATCTGTCAAATCCTCCTATCATAAGTATCTGCTTAAATATCTGAGGTGATTGAGGAAGAGCATAGAAATCTCCTGCATTCAGTCTTGAAGGAACAAGAAAGTCTCTTGCTCCTTCAGGAGTGCTTTTATTTAATATAGGCGTTTCCACATCTATAAATCCGTTATCCGATAAATGTTTTCTGAAAGCATTAATAATTTGGAATCTTTTATATAAATTATTAAATACTGAAGGTCTTCTTAAATCTAAATATCTGTATTTAAGTCTTATATCTTCGCCTGTATCTATATCATCTTCAAGCAGAAAAGGCGGAGTTTCCGAAGTATTAATAAGCTCCATTTTTTCAACCATAACTTCTATTTCGCCTGTGGGTATTTTCGGATTTATCATTTCGGCGCTTCTGGCTCTTACTTTTCCTTCTATACTTATAACATACTCGCTTCTTAAATCCTGAGCATCATTATGCGCTTCTTTGCTTATCTCGGGATTAAATACTATCTGCACAAAACCTGTTCTGTCTCTCAAATCTGCAAATATTACTCCGCCATGATCCCTTCTTCTTAAAATCCAGCCTGCAAGCTTTACTTCTTTACCTATATCATTTTTTGTTAATATTCCATTGTAGGCACTTTTAAAACGCATATTAATTCCTCTTTTTAATTAGTCGTTTATTTTATTATTAAAACAAATTTATATCTTTAGAATAAATATTATATTATAAATAATTATAAAAATCAATTGTTAATTTAAAATATCAGGTTATGAATTATAAGGCTTAAATATAATAATCTTTTATTGCTGCTTACAAAAATTATAATTGTACAAAAAACTAAAGCAGAAAATTAAAATTATTTTATATATAAAGTTATTTTATCTGCATTAATATTTAATTTATCTAAAACACTTATTAAAAGTTTTATTTTCGTATTAGTATCAGTATTTGTATTTACAAAAAACTTTGATTTAGTTTCAGAGGCTTTCCAATAATTATAAGAAAATTCTTTATCGCTTATTTTATTTTTAAAAATTTTATCTTCAAATATGCGGCGTCTAAATTCGACAGAATCTTCTTCATATATTAAATTTAATATTTCGGTAAGAAATACAGCCCATTTAGAGGCATCATATTTATTATTTTTATATTCAAAAGAACATATATTCATTCCTGAAAAGTCTATACTGTCATCTAAAGAATACTCTTCTATTTCATTATTAACCCTAATTATAACTTCAGGATATTTATAATACTCTAATAATTTATTTATTAATCTTCTGCTTCTGTTTATTATTATATTTTCATTCCAAGTTTTTAAATCTAATATATCTTCATTTAGGAATATGAATTTACTATTTTTATACATTTTTTGTTTTTCTTCTAAAGATTTATTTGAAAGCTCAGAATTATATCCTGTAAGAGTAAGATTTCCTATTGTATTTACATATTTATCATGAATCTCTTTATAATTATCTCCTATTAATTTTTTCCAGCTTTCCGTTAAAGTTCTAGGCATGATATGTTCTATTGTGATATTATCAGAATCTATTTTTTCTTTGCTGCTGTTTAATAATTCTAATTTTATTAAAATAAATTTTGCTAAAATAGTTTTATATACATCTTTTTCTATAATAGAATTTTCTAAATCTTTATCATCTGGAAATTCTCCGTTTCCTTTTAAGTCAATTAAAATATTTGAAATATAGTCTTTAATAGTATTTATATCTTTCTTATTTTCAAAAAATAAATATAATTTTTTTATTAAAGATATGCATATTTTATTTAAATCATTGGTTTTTCTGGAACATATAAGTCTTCTTAATATATAATTTTCAAGCAAATGCAGACAATCAAGCAATATATCTTCAGATATTAACCCTTCATTTCTATATTTCAGAAAAAGCATAATGAGAGGAGTCAAAACATTAGCTTTTAATTCTTTTATATTATTTAATTTAAATTTAATCTTTTCATTTTTTTCTTTTGAAGTATCTAAAATAATATTATAAAGTTCAGAATATTTAAGTAATTTATTTAATACCTCCTCATTGTCTTTATTTTCTAAATATTTTTTAAAATCATTATAAACTTCAGCTTCTTTGGAAAACTCTTTATTTTCTATTGCTAAAAAGAATCTTATAAAAACTGATACGCTTTCATCGTCTGCACTTTGAATACAATTTTCTTCTATCTTTATCCAGTAATCTTTATACAGTCTGTCTTGATTTTTATACATTAAAACATAATTTCTTATTTTATCGCCTTCTTTTAAAGATAATCCTGTAGCATTTAAAGTTTCAAAAATTATTTGAGGCTCATCTTCCTGTTCTAAAGTTATTCTGATACCTTTAAGCAGATCTAAGCCTTTCCATAATTTTGCAATATATTTTTTATCATTATTTAATATTTCTTTAAAAAACAAATAATTATTAATTATATTAGAGGCGCCTTCTTTTATATCTTTATCATTATTCAGTATTTTATTTAAATATTCATCATCTTTTTGTATTTGCTTTAAAAATAGTCTTCCGCTATGCTCTTTTACATCTGAAAAAATTAATTTTTCTATAGATATTTTTAAAGTATCATCATTATTATTTTTTGCATAATCTAATAAAGCCAAAAGCAAAAGCACTATAGTTGTTATTCTCTGCTGTCCGTCTATAATATAAAAACTTTTTTTATCATCTTCTTTTCTAACTAATACAAATGAGCCTATAAAGTATTCCTTTACATCTCTGTCAACTGCTTTTTCAATATCATGGATTAACTTTCTGCATTGCTCTTTTCTCCAATCATAATTTCTTTGATAAACAGGAATATAAAATGTTTTTCTTGAATCAAACATTTCATCTAACACATGTATATCTTCGCCTCTTATCATAAAAATTGCTCCTAAAATTTTATATATAAATAATAGCATGTTTTTACAAAAATAAAAAACAATAAAATAGATTTTTAAACTTAATTGAAACCGTAAACGGATATATATGCTTAAACTTAATTAGTAAGCTCTTTCATAATATCATAATAATATTTTTTTCCCTGAAAAATATCCTCTGATAATATTCTCTGAGAATTTTCATATTTAAATACCGTAAGATTAGATATTTCGCTTGGGCTCACAGGAGAATTATTTTCAGTATAATAAAATCTGTTATAAGTGCTTATAGCTCCGTCAATCTCTTCCTTATACAATAAAGATATAATGCTGTTTGTATAGTCAATATTTAAATTCAAGGCTATAAATAAAGGTATATTCTCAGGAACAAAATTATCAGGGGCTTTATATGCTCCGTTAGTTCCGTCCCAAATAAGTATAGGCGAAGGCTTATAATCATTCAAAAAATCATTCTTTATTTTTTCATCTATATCCGAGCGTTTTATTATAGATTTCAGATAGGGATAAAGATGATCATGCTTAAATATAATAACAGCATTAGGGGAATGCTTCAGTATGGTATCTCTTGTTTTTATTACTTCAATAGCAGTCATTGCCGAGTTATCCAAAGTTTCAATTATATGAAATCTGTCGCTGCCTCTAAAATTATCAAAAAATTTTTTATTGTTTTGCACTGCATTCAAATCATTTGATAAATGAGAATCAGTATGCCCAAGTACGGTAAAGCCAGCCGCAAATACAGGACTTTTTAAATTTGATATATTTGTACTTAAATATGTATTAATATTGGTAATGCCAAGACCGAATACTTCCGATTTAAAGCCTATAGAAGGATAAAAGGTTTTTAAATTGTATGTGTTTAAAGCTTCTTCTAATACTATTGTATTATATCCGTTTTCCGAAAGCAAATACGGAAGAGTATTTTCTATTTTTTCAGACTGAGTTTTAGGATAAAGAGGAGAAGAAGCTGTAAGCCCTGAAAGTCTTGCATAAAAACTTCCATTGTTTATATTAGGCGGTACTTTTCTGGATTTATGAGCCCATATTCTATATTCTTTTATAAAAGGATCTTTTTCAAATAAGCTTTTAAAATGAGAATAATCGTAAAATGATTCTAAAAATATAAGATACACATCTCTTTTTAAGCTTTTCTTAAGCTCCTCTATTTTTTTCAAACTATCAGAAACAGACTCTTCTTTATAATTAATACCGTCTTCTAATTTTTTTATACTGTCAAAAATATCTTTTGTTGATTTTAAATAAAGTTCTGATACATCTCTTTTTAATTCATATTCTTTTAATAGATTAACAGAATTATACACTAATTCTCTGCTTGGCTTTATGCTGTTTAATCTGTCATAATTTATTCTGTAATTGATTGTGTTTATTATGCCGTTTCTATTTGCATTTCTTACAAAGTCTATACTCCATATATCTATATTTTTAGGCTTAAAAAACAGATAAAATGATATAAATATTATAAAAGCTGTCATAGTAAGCGAGGCTGTTTTTCTTTTTATAAACATCTTATATAAATTAAAAATAAATACCAATATAAAAAACAGCAAAGAAGAAAAATATATTATGCTTACTGTTACGGTAATAATTTTTAAATACATAGGGAGCACTGTAATAAGCGAAGCATAAAGATTAGGAATATCGGAAAATAATATAATCATATTAAGAACGCTTAAGCTTATAACCTCTATTACAAAAAAAGAGAATGAAGATATTATGCAAAATAAAAAAGTAAGTATTATTCTTATATTTTTTATATTTGATAAATTAAAATAATAAAATAAATTATATGCAGTCATTACAAAAACATAAGAATATAAAAAATCGTATATATTAAAATCGATCTTCATCATAGAAAATGAAGGCATTATAAAATTTAATATGATTAAATATAAAAAAGAATTAAAAATAAAAAATAAAATATATAGTTTATAATTGCCGTAAATATTAGGAGCTAAATAAAAATAAAGTACGGGAAAAATTATAATAATAAATATCAGAAATAAAAACACATTTTTTTTTATTTTTAATTTATATTTAATATTTTCAATTTTATCATTTTCTTTTAACTCTGTATCTGCATCACTGATAATTAAATTTCCGTAATAACTTCCGCTCCATTTGATATCTGAAACATTATCAGGCATTTCATTTGTATTGGGATACATTTTATATATTTTATTATTTTTAAAAAAATTACTGTCGGATTTTAATATAAAATAATATTTATTTTCCAGTATATGATTAAAATCAGAAAGATAGCCCTTTCTTTCAATATTTCCAAGCAATGAAAAAATTATAATAAAAAGAGCCGAAGCAGATATTAATACCGCATAAAATAATAGAAATGTTTTTTTATTTTTTCTCATAGTTTATATTATTCGTTTTTTTAATTTCCTATATATAACAGAAGTTACCGTATTAAGTTAAATAAATATGCATATAAAATATAAGTTACGGAATTTATAATAAAAAATAAAGCCTTTTATATATTTTTAATTGTTAATATATAAAAGGCTTTTATATTTAATTATTAATTTTTCTTAAAATAATTATTTAGTAAATGCCGATTTTATTTTATAAGCAGCATTTGATATTTTATCATAAAACTTAGGAGCAAGTACAGCAAGCATGCACATTATTATAAATCCCACAAGCAAAGCGGCTATAGGATTTAAGGTAACTCCCCCGACTATGACGCCTATAAATGAGGACAGAGCCACCAATACAGCATAGGGAATTTGAGTTGCAACATGTTCAAGCAAAGGGCAGTTGCTTCCTGTTGAAGATAGTATTGTAGTGTCAGATATCGGAGAGCAATGATCGCCGAATACAGCCCCTGAAACAACGGAGCCCACATTTATAAGAAGCACATTTAAAACTTCGCTTCCTGTATATCCGACTGCGGATGCAAGGCCGTTTGCAATAGGTATAATTATAGGTATAAGTATGGCAAAAGTACCCCAGCTTGTTCCTGTAGAGAAAGCTATAACGCAGCCTAATAAATACCCTATAGCTGGAAGTATCCAAATAGGAAAACCGCCTCCTTTAACAGTTTCGGATAAGAAAGAGGCAAGTCCCAATCCTCCGTCTGAAGGACTTGATTTAATAACGCTTCCTATAGACCAAGCCAATGAAAGCACCACTAAAGCGGGAACCATAGATTTAACGCCCTCCATAATGGAATTTCCTGCAGAGCGTATGCTTAATAGTCTTCTTGCAATATAGTATATATACATTATTATAAGAGAAATAACGGCTCCGTAAAATAAAGCCTTTGAAGCATCTGTATCCAAAAAAGCCTGACTTAATGTTATGCTTGACATAGCCTGAGAAAAAGAAGTTATACCGTCTTTTCCTATTAAACCCATATATGTTGTAATAGGAAACAGACTAATGCATGCAAATATCAGCGTAAGTATTGCTATAACCATATCATACCATTTTGCAGTATTATTTGAAGAGGTATCCATATTGCCGGGGCAAGCTCCGTATAATTCATCATCAAAAAGCTTTCCGTTTTGGGCATTATATTCGCTTCTTTTCATAGGTCCGAAATCTTTAAATACCAAAGACATGAGAACAACAAAAGTCAAAGCTAAAAGAGGATAAATAGAATAAGGTATCATCTTAATGAAAAAAACAAACTCGCTCATATTTAAAAATTCAAATCCTTCAGAATCTCTTATATAACTCATAACGGTTACAACCCAAGTGGATATCGGTGCCAGTATGCATACGGGTGCGGCTGTGGAATCTAATATATAGGCTAATTTTGCCCTAGAAATTTTATTTTGATCCGAAACAGGGCGCATAACGGTGCCTACAGATAAGCTGTTAAAGTAATCGTCTATAAATATAATAAGTCCGAAAAACCAAGTAAATATTAATACGCTTTTTCTTGTTTTTAAATATTTGCTTGCCCATAAACCGAAAGCCTTAGTAGCACCAGTTTTTGAAAGCATGCTTACAAAAGCCCCAAGCAAAGCGCAGAATAAAAGTATGCGTATATTCCAAGAATCCGAACTCATCTCCGCAACCTTGTCTGTGAATATAGTAATTGCCGTAAATACATTCCCATGTGCTATTATAAATGTACCTGAAAGTATTCCAAGTGTAAGCGAAATAATAACTTCTTTGGTTGCTAATGCAAGTATAATGGCTAAAAGAGGCGGTATGATACCCAAAAAACCATAATGTTCCATAAGAATATGCTCCTAAATAATTTTACAAAAAATATAAAAAAGCCTCCTTATTTATGGAGGCTGAATATTAAAAATTATCATGTATAGTTAAACATATAAATACTTCAACACTCCAGAAGAAAGAGGCTTTTTTTAAATTTTCTGCATAAAAAAGAATTATTCATTAATAAAATCCGAAGTTTTTTAAACTTAACAGTAAAATAATTTTATACTAAAAATATTACTTTGTCAATAGTTCTGCAAGTTAAACTCATAATATAATTTGTATCCCTCTAATATATATTTTTCGCCGTAGCATATAAGAGCTATATAATATTCATTACCCGAATTAAAAGATGTGCTTAATTCGTTTAAGCTTTCTTTGATATAATTTAAGCTTCCGTCAAATAGAATCATATCTATATTTTTAGAATATTCTAATTTTATATTTATGGAAGTATTTATATCTGTATCGTTTCTTATTTTATATATATCTATATCAATTAAAGAAGAATCTTTTATATAAGGTTTTATTTTTTCATCTATTATATCTATATCAGAAAAGTTTTTTATAAAATATCCGTAAACGGATTCATTAGGAGAATTAATATTATTTGCCGAAACGAAAAAATTATTAGGCTCTGTTTCGTTTAAAGGCAGATAATTATCTTTAAATACAAATCTTAAATTATATCTGCATTCTTTATCTGATACTGCTTTAAGAAAATATGAATCGTATTTAAATAAAATATCTTTTAACTCTATGAACCCTTTATAATTTTCAATATCTTTTGTATTAATGCTGAACAGCATATCATTACTTGAAAATATATCTAAAGAAACATTGGCTTTAATATCATAAACGGATATAAAAAAATCCATTATAAATCCGTTTGTAGGGCTTATGCAATAAAAATCAGCATCGCTTTCATTATAAAAACTGCCGTTAATCGAGCTGCTTAAATCTATATACTGCGAATACTCCAAGCTGTTATTCGGCTCTATTTCTTCTTTTTCAATGAAAGCGACGCCTGATATTTTATTTTTGTCTGCACATGATATAAGCATTAATAATAATATTATTATTTGACTGATGTATTGCAGCCTTTTTAATATCAAGCAGATATGTCTGCATATTAATAATATTGAAAAATTAATAATCAAAAGCATCTTCGTCTATATAGTCAGCTGAACAATAATCAGCTTTTTCCTTGATAAGCATTAATCTTTTTGGTATCTCATTTAAAAACTGAGACGGCATCTGCTCCATTGTTCCCGTATTTATTCTTCTTCTTTTGGAATATGTAAGATAAAGCTTTCTTCTGGCTCTTGTAATTCCCACATAAAAAAGCCTTCTTTCCTCATCGGTATTATCTTCCTCAATTGAAAAATAATGAGGAAAAACACCCTGCTCAAGTCCTGTAATAAAAACGGCGTCAAACTCTAATCCCTTAGCATTATGCAAAGTCATAAGAGTAATATAATCTTCTTTATCATCGTTATTTATATTATCCCTAAATAAAGTATTCTCCTGCAAATAAGTTATAAGAGATGCATTAGGCTCAGTCTCTTTATATTCATAATAGCCTTTGAAAAGTTCTTTTATATTTTCTTCTGCGGATATAATTCTTTGATTATTATCATCTGTTTTAAATATTGAAAAATAATCTATTTCTTTTAGAAACTCAAAGAACATATATTCTATATTTTTATCATCATTATTTATAATATCTTCTTTTATCTTTTCTCCGTATTTTTCTATTAAGTTTTTATACTCTTTAATGCTTTGCTTAACTTTTTTTGTAATATTAATTTCTTCTGCATAGTCAATAGCCTCATAAATACTTATTTTTCTTGTATTTGCAAAAACTTCAATACTATTAAAACTTTTATCTCCTATGCCTCTGGGCGGAACATTAATAGTTCTTCTTAAGCTGAAATTATCTCTGAAACCTGTCATAAGCCTTAAAAAAGAAATGGAGTCTTTTATCTCTATGCGTTCAAAAAATCCAACTCCGCCTATTATTTTATAATTAATGGAATGTATTTTTAATTGTTTTTCATAAGCCCTTGACTGACTGTTGGTCCTGAATAATATTACTATATCCCTTGCCTCAAATCCATTATTGAATAATATCTCTATTTCATCAATTACGCTTAAAGCTTCCTGCAAATCGCTATAGCAAATCCAATTTTCTATTTTAAACTCATTAGGCTTATTTGAAAAAACATTTTTTTCATGCCTTCCTGAATTATTTATTATAACACTTAAAGCTGCCTCAACAATATCTTTAGGACATCTGTAATTTTCTTCAAGACGCACTATTTTTGTATTAGGATAATCTTTTTCAAAATCAAGTATATTAAGAACATTGGCGCCTCTGAATGCATATATGCTCTGATCATCATCGCCTACAACTGTTAAATCATTTTCCGCATCTTTAGTTAATAATTTTATAAACTTATACTGCTGTGAATTGGTATCCTGAAACTCATCAGCCAAAAAATATCTGAATCTGTTTCTGTAATAATTTAAAACTTTTTTTTCCTGTTCAAATAATTTTACAGTATTAAGTATAAGATCGTCAAAATCCATTAAATTTTCATTAATTTCATATTCTATATATTTACTGTATACATTCTCAAAAATATATCTGTCAAAAACAATGCCGTCTTCAATTCCGCTTTTTACAGATGATATGAACTTTGACATCAGCTTAATATTAATACTTTTAGGTACTTTTTCATCTTTCATTATTTTTTTTAATATGGAATGCTTATGGCCTTCATCTAAAATAATAAAATTGGATTTATATCCCAAATAATGAGCATTCTCTTTTAAAATTCTTAAAGCTGCCGAATGAAAAGTTCTTATAAATAATCTGCTTGGTCTTATAAACGGGAGCATGCGGCATACTCTTTCTTTCATTTCATTAGCCGCTTTATTTGTAAAAGTTACGGCAATTATATTTTCAGGAGATATTCCTAAATTATCAATAAGATATGCTATTTTTCTAGTAATTAATAAGGTTTTGCCGCTTCCAGCACCTGCAAGAACAAGCAAAGGACTTCCCGTATGCAGTATTCCCTGCCTTTGAACATCGCTTACACCTTCAAGTATATCCATTTATACGCCTTAAATATAAAAATATATTTTTATTATATGATATCTTTTTTTAATATTCAAGTTTTATTTAGTTTTCAGCTTTTCTAAATATTTAAAAGCATAAGGAAAATCTGAATATTTTGATGAGTGTATATTTGAATAATCATCTATTGTTGAAGCTTCTTTTTGATTATGATCTTTTAAGTATTTATTTACGGCATTATCATGATTATTTTTAAATATTTTATCCCAATCTTTAATAATATCTCTTCTCATTTGTTCTTTATTAGTTTTTTCATTGTAATAATATTCAAGCCAGTTTTCTAATGCCTGATAATTAAATATAAATAAGTTAGAATTAATATTTTGTACTGATTTTAAATTCTTATTAAATTTTTTTCTTAAATCTTCTATATATTGAAGTTCGGCATTATCACAGTCAGTTATAAATACAATTATCTTTCCTAAACCATATTCATTCATAGCAGAAGTTCTATTTGTTATAAAATCTGCTATTCCATTTATTTCTTTATTTTTTTGTTTATCATCTCTAATATTTGCACTTAACTGATGTGTTTGAGCATTACCATTATATTTAATTTTATTATTAAGTTTTTCATTTATATATTTTTTTAAATATTCAAATTCAGTTTTTCCGGGTGAAAAGCAGTATAAATAATATTTTTCATTATTTAATTGTCTTCTTTTTCTCATTTATTATTGCTCATTATTTTCATTATCTTTAATAAAAAATTTTGAAGGGATTTCAAATAATCTAGAATTGTATTTAGCTTTAAGACTGTTTCTTTTATACTCTTTTTCTAAATCTTCTCTTTTTAAATCTTCAAAGTCAGAAGCACAATATAATTCGCTTTTATTATCTTCTTTGTTTAAAAACCAATAATGATTTAATAGTGTGTTTTTAAGGCACATCAAATTAGTATCGTGGGTAGATAATATTAATTGAGATGTAGGATTATTCAAATCTTCAAACATATTTTTTTGAAACAAGCTAATAACAAGCTCTAAAAGTTCAGACTGCACACCTTGAAATTCATCTAATACAGATAAAATACCATTTCTCAAAGAACCTAACATACTGAATAGATTAATAGCATAATTTTTTGTTCCATCAGATTCTATTTTTCTAAAATCATCTTCATAATCTTTATGTATTGATATTAATCTATATTTATTTTTTCTCAAATAATTTGATATATAACCATTATTTTCTTTATAATCAGTATTTTCAATTACTTTTATATCATCTATTCCAACATCAGCAAGGGAGATTAATTTTCTATATATATTCCATAGTCCTGAATTTTTTAATAGAGAATATATATTATCAATATCAATAAATAATGCATCTGAAAAATTTGTAAACATATATGAAAAAAAATTGTTTACAAATGCATCTATATAATAATTTATTTCTTTACGATAATCATCTACAATATAACAATAAGATATAACTGTAATTTGATTAGGTATGCCTTTTATATTTATAAAAAAGTTATTTCCATTTATTATATTACTATTATTTCTTTCAAAAACTATATTTTCATTTTCTTTTAATAATTCATATTCTATTTTTTTATTTTTATTATCTAATATTATTTTATAATGATATAAATTATTTTTATAATAAAATTCTAAAATAAATTCTGTATTTTCATCTTTACCATAAATCATATTAGGTAAAAATAAGTATTTATAATTTATAGGTGCATCATGATATATATTAATATTAGTTAAATATGAAATTGCATTTAATAAATTGGACTTACCGCTTCCGTTATGTCCGTATAGTATACATAATTTGGATATATAATCATCATTTATTTTATATACAAATGGGTTATTTTCAATTTCTTCTCTGTTGCTGTCATTAACCTCTATACGCATATCGAGAGCAACTTCATCATAAAATGATTTATAGTTCTTTGCACTGAAACTTACAAGCATTTATTTTCCCGCTTTAATTTTTATATTAAAAAAATATTTTCTTATAATAAATTTTAGCATATATATAAATTAAGTCTAGCATTTTTTAATTATCAATTTTCTTATAAACCTCATCAATACTCTTTTGAATCTCAATAGTTTTTTCAATAACACTGATAACTTTTTGTATATATTATAAACTGATAATATATTTTATTAAAACAATACAGACAGCAAATTTTTATTTCAGTATTCCAAATGCATTTTTATATATTATTTAAACTCTAAATTACAATCTGTTTATACTTTATATGCAGTTAAATGCATAGTAATATATACGGCTTTTAATTTTCAGAAGTATTTTTTATACCTGTAAGAGATTCGTCTATAGTTTTAGATTCTCTGCCTATGACAGATTTTGCAAGATTTTTTATTTTATCGCTTGCAGACGAATCGGCAAGAGTCTTTATAGCTTCATACATATTTCCAGCTGAAGGAGAGTCTTTATACAAATTTAATATTTCTATGGTAATTGCTTCTGAATTATCATTTTTAAGTCTGTAAAGCAGCAATTCCTCTATTTCAGGCTCCGATTTATAGTTATTTAAAGCTTTAATAGCATAGATACGCACAGAATCGCTGTCATTTTTAGCGGCTTCCACTATATCTTTTTTTACATCGCCGTAAGCCTCATATTCGGGAAGTATATATATAACTCTTGCTGTAATCTCCGGCAGATCTTCTGCAAGAAGTTTTTGAAGTATTTTATAATTTTCAATACTTGGGTAAGCTCCTAATGCTACAACGCCCATATAACGGACTAAAGCAGATTCACCCGCATTTTGAGCAGCATTTCTGCATATTGCTTCTCCCTTAGGGTTTTTTGTCTCGCTGAAATATCTTAATATCTCAACTTTAGTGCTTGAAGCAGCCGTATTATCCGCATATTTTTCCAATAGAAAATCTGCCGCTGTTTCGGATTTTATCGAGCCTAAAGCATTTATCATGCTATCCAATACAAGCCCTGATGCATTAGTAATTTCATTCATTATAGGAATCTCATATTGAATATCAGGATAAATAGAACATAAATAATAAGCATCTTTGCGCACGCTTTCATTCTCATCTTCAATAGCATACTCTATAATAATTTTTGCATTATCATTCTTATTCTGCTTAAAGAAGTTTATAATTTCGCTTTTTACTCCGCTGTTCATTTCCTCAGGATAATGATTTGCAATCATTGCAATATCAGCCTCATTTTTTGTTCTTTTTATCTTTGAAATAGCTGCTATTTTCTGAGAAGGAGTTCCGTATTTAAATGTTTTTTCATAATCATCTGATGTTTGGGAAAAAGCTTCAAAAGCAATAAATAAATTAAAAAATAAAAAACTTAAAATAATATTTCTCATAAAATAAAAAATTTCCTTATAAATAAAGATTATAAATAAAACCTCTTTATAAATTTAAAATACTATAAGGAGACCTGTATTAAATTAATTGCCTTGATATACGCTCTCTTTTCTCACATCCAAATTAGAAATATAAGTATTATATTTAATCATATCTTCTTCATTTTCTATTATTATAAACTCATATCGTCTTAACTTGTCCTGACTGTGATATTCAGGCAAAGCTTCGCCTAAAGGACTCTCTATCACCCTATCTCCCTTTACTCCTCTCTCTAAAAGGTATGCTTTTCCGTTTCTGGCTCTCATTACAGATAAGTTATAATTATACGGATAAGCCTTTCCTCTGTTGCTTGTATGCGCCTCCAAAACTATATTTACATTAGGATTTTTTTCTAATAACTCCATAACTTTAGTAAACGGTACATCGGCGTATGCAGGCATATTAGTCTCCACAAATTTAAATATTATTTTAGGAGAAGTTTCAAATACTTTTCCTCTGTCCGTATTTCTCACATAAGTATCAGCTGGAAGATAAAAAGCTTTTTTTGGAGTATCAACTTCAGACGGCGGCTCTTCTGCTATAACTACATCTTCAGGAGCACTATTTAACGGCGTACTTTTACATGACAGCGCAAATATAAATAAAATAAAAATAAAAATAAATAAAAGTTTTTTCATAGCTTGCTATAACCTCGGCATTATTCTGTTTCTTTATTAATGTCGACAGTTTTAGCAAAATCGTTATACTTTTTCAAATCATCTTCATTCATTATAATAATGAACTCGCTTCTTCTGTTTTCTCTTAAAACAGGATACTCGGGCAAGGCTTCACCGAATGCATTCTTTAATAATCTGCTGTTTTCGGAACCTAATTTTATTATATAGTTAAAGCTTTTATCAGTTCTTCTTTGAGAGAGCTTATAATTGTAAGGAGCAGGTCCGTCTTTACTGGCATGTCCCTCCACCATTATTTTTATATCAGGATTATTATTTATTATCTGATATACTAAATTATAGGCATCTTTATAGCTTCCTATTTCTATAGTATTATCAAACTTGAATTTTACTTCATAAGTGTTCTGAGGCTTTCCTATATCGGTTTTAGATTTAGGATCATATAAAACTAATACTTTTCCTCTAGGGGTTTCTCTTATGCCCGCACCGTCTGGTAAATTCAAGTCTTCTCCTGCCTCTTTTGTGTTAAATCCGCTGCCTTCTTCAGGTCCTGAAACTACAGGAGCGCTTTTGCAGGCTGCAATAGGTATTAAAATTAAAAACATAATTAAAAATATTTTTTTCATAACAGTCTTTCCTCTTAATATTTGAAGGATCATTTTAGTATTATGCTGAGATAATTAATATTATATAATTTAAACAAAATTGCCTATAATTCGTAAAAATATATAAATAAAATAAATTTATATATTTTATTTATTCTTAATATACAGGCATTCAAAAGTATCTCCTAAATTTTCTTTTTTTGATACGGCAGTATATATTTTAGATAAAAGATTATTATTTTTAATAAAATTTAAATTAAATATATCGCAGAATCTGTTATAATATATACTTTGATTTTGCAAGCTTATGCATTTCATAGAATATTTAGATAATAATATATCCAAAGCTTTAGGATTTGCTTCAAAAGCATGATCGCTCGGAACTATTGAAAAATAATTTTTATTGAATCTTCCGCTTAATCCGCTGCCGTTAGGAGTGGAAAAAGCCAATATCCCTCCATCTTTCAGAGAAAATATTATTTTTTTTAAAATACTTTCAAAATTATAAATATGCTCTATGACATACCAAGCGGTTATTATATCATATTCTTTTTCTTTATATTCAAAATCAAGTAATGATATATTATGAACATTAAGATTAAGAGTATTAACACAGTAATTTGATGCATATTCGCTTATCTCTATGCCCTCTGTTTCATATCCGCATTCTTCTGCCTCTTTAAGAAAAAAACCCATAGCGCTTCCTATATCAAGTATTTTTCCCTGAGGTTTTATTTTTTTTATTTTTTTTAAACGCATTTTAGCCAAAGATATTAAATTGCTGCTGTCCTCTTTATATGTTTTTCCGTACTGATTCTTATAATCCTCAACAAAATATTTAGAAGAATAATCTGTAAAAGGAGGAAGAAAATATTTTCTGAATAATGCTTGGCATTTTCTGCATCTGTAAAGATTAGATTCTATGTTTCTGTTTTTCATATATGCATAAGCGCTTCCGCAGAAAGGACATTTTATATTTTTAAAATCTTTTATATTGTCTATTATGGTTTTTATTCTATCCAGAGATTTTTCAGTATTTACCAATTTGCCTTTTTCACGGTATTTGATGCGTATATCTTCATTAAAGAGAAACTCTTTTAATTTAATTACAGCCTCATCTGTATTAATATTCTCAAAAAATCCCAAATTAAAAAATAATTCTTTTTGATTTTCAGCCAAATCATCATGGTATTTTGTAGGAGAAAGCAGTATTGTAGGAATTGAAGCCTCTATGCATTCAAATGCTGTAAGACCGAAATATGTAATAACCGAGCTGTAAGGATTTATAAATATATCAGGGCTGAAATTAACATACTTTATATTATCATAACCGATTTCTTTTTCTGTATCTATAATAACAAACTCTTTATTTTCTATTCTGCTTATTATTTCTAAGGCTTTCTTTTTTAGTTCATTATTAAATCCCAGATATAAAAGCACAGGGGCATTTTCTTTATATTTAGGTTTTATATTAGAGTTTAAAATCGTAGCTATGAAAGGCTTTATATTAACTTCTTTAGAATTATCAATATTAGGAAGCATTTCTATTACTATATCTGCAAAAGCCCTTTCATCACCCACACTGTCTATAATAATAACGCTGCTTATACTCTTTAATTCTTTTATATATTTTGATTCAACCTCTCTGCTGTCAACTATTATTAAATAAGGATTTAAATTTCTTATCTCATCATATCGGCATGTTTTAATTCCTGCATCTTTAAATATACCGCTTTCATTATTAATAGAAGAAAATATAAAGCGGTAATATTCTTTTAATCTGTACGATATGAACTTCATACGGGTAATATGTCCGAAGCCGTATATCGTTCCTATATCCGTTATTATACATATATCCTGCATAAAATTAACTTATTTTTATTTTTTATATAACTGATTATAATTTTATTAATTATATAATAAAAATATATAATTACAAATAATATAATAAAAATCATATATTAATATAAACAGAGCCCTGACGAAGCACTTTATTTTGAATGCAGCTGTAAAGAGTGGAAGGCATTTTATTTTCTAAAATACCCGCATTAACTATCAAATTGGCTTTATCTTTATAAAGTTCGGCTAATTCATTTCCGTTTAATATTACTCCATAGCCGCTTGGATTTGCTGAGGGAGCCACCAGAGGATTAACGCCTTTTAATATAAGCTGCATATATTCGTCTTTAGGTATCCTCAAAGCTGCTGTATCTTTTAAGTATGAAAATCTGTCTTTTAATTCTTCAAGAAGCGGCATAATAAAAGTCAGTTCTCCTGGAATATTTTTTTTTATTATATCAGGAATTTCCTTATCCGAAATTTTTTTTATATCATCTATTTCTTTTAAGAGAATTAAAAGAGGTTTATCTTTCTCTCTCTCTTTAATAGAGTATATTCTATCAACCGCATCTGTATTGAAAGCATCGGCAAGCATTCCGTAAACTGTATCGGTAGGAGAAACAACTACACCTCCATTATTTATTACCTTTATAACTTCGCATGCTGCATATTTTATGCTTTCCTTATCCGTTTTATCAAGATTAATTATCATTATTTCTCTACCTTTTAATAAGCGTAGGGTGAATGAACAAACTTGCAAAACCTCTTCTTTTAGCATTATGAAGAGCCAATAATACGGGAGCTATTTCTTTTTCCATACCCTCTATATGATAATTTTTCTTATATGCAGTATATGATATTCCCACAGATATGGTATATTTTATTATAATACCGTTGTACTCAAGCTCATTTTTATCAACAAGACCTCTGATATCATTTATTTTTTTATCATACAGCTTTATATTCATTCTATTAAATGCAACCATAAATTGATTATTATCAAATCTGGCTATAATATCCTCTTTTCTTGTAGTTTTTTTGAGTACTTCAGTAAATCTAAGCATTATCTCTTCTGCGGCGATTATACCGAATTCGCTTATAATATTATCAAGACCGTCTATAGAAAAGCATGCCAATACTATAGTCTCCTCATGTCTTACAGTTTCATAAACTAATCTTGTAAACTGATCATAAAACTCTTTTTTATTCCAAAGTCCTGTTTCCAAATCTATATTCAATATATCATCATATTTTTTCTGCGCTTCCTTATAAGACTGATAATTTCTATTTGAAGCCTCCGTAACATCATTTAAAGAGTTCTGAAGATAATCCGCCTGCTTAATTAATTTCTGATGCTCCATATAAAGCTTTCTATACTTAAGACAGCTATTAACTCTTACAAAAAGCTCCATTTCATCAAAAGGTATAAATATAAGTCCGTCAATGCCTAGATTTATAGACTCTTCTATAAACTCCATCTTTCTATAAGGCGTGCTTAGAAGTATTACGGGAGTTCCCTTGGTAGATTCCTGATTTTTAAAAGTATCAAGAAGCTGCAGTCCCTGAGAATCTCCTATATCGGCATCTAAAAGTATTAAATCCAATGTGCTTTCATTCGATATATTAACAGCCTGAGAACGCGATTTTGTAGCTATAGGATTATAATGCCTTTCCCTTAAAAGATCCACAAATCTTTCTAAAAGATCCGCTCTATGCTCTACCACTAAAATATTTTCATTCATAATTAAATCTTTAAAATATATAAATTCTTAATTAAAGTATCGTAAATTTAAAGAATTTATTAAATAAAAAATAGATTTGAAATAATTATATAAATGACGGCATATCAGATTAAAACTCTAATGTATATTTTTAATTATGTCTGTTTCTCACTTGAAATTTATATGTTATGTTATATCATATAGACAATTATAATTTTAAGGAGTTTTAATATGTCTTTAATAGATAATATAGTTGCCAGAGAAATACTAGACTCAAGAGGAAACCCTACGGTAGAAGTTGATGTATGGCTTGACAGCGGCGTTATGGGCAGAGCGGCTGTGCCTTCAGGAGCTTCTACAGGAGAACATGAAGCTGTGGAATTAAGAGACGGAGATAAATCAAGATATTTAGGAAAGGGGGTTCAAAAAGCTGTAGAAAATATTAATGAAATTATTTGCAATGAACTTATAGATATGGACGCTTTGGATCAGGTAGAAATAGACAGAACTATGATAGAACTTGACGGTACTGAAAATAAAGGAAAACTAGGAGCTAATGCCATACTTGGCGTATCTCTTGCCGTATCAAAAGCTGCGGCAGAAGAATTAGGCATGTCTTTATACAGATATATAGGCGGAACCAATGCCAAAACTCTGCCTGTGCCTATGGCTAATATATTAAACGGAGGTGCCCACTCATCAGCGCCTATAGACTTCCAAGAATATATGGTAATGCCTGTAGGAGCTCCGACCTTCAAAGAAGGACTTCGCTATATAGCGGAAGTATTCCATAACTTAAAAAATATACTTCATGACAGAGGATTAAGCACTACTGTAGGAGATGAAGGCGGTTTTGCACCTACTCTCAAAGACAATGAAGAGCCTCTTCAGGTAATTATGCAGGCTATAGAAAAAGCTGGATATAAACCTGGTGATGATATTATGATAGCTATGGATCCTGCATCAAGTGAGTTTTATAATAAAGAAAAGAAAAAATATGTATTCCATAAATCTGACAGCAGAGAATTATCATCTTCTGAAATGGTGGACTTCTATGCAGATTTATGCAGTAAATATCCTATTATTTCTATAGAAGATGCTACAGCTGAAGATGACTGGGAAGGCTGGAAAATATTAACTGAAAAATTAGGCAAAAAAGTACAATTAGTGGGAGACGATTTATTTGTTACAAATGTTAAGCGTCTGCAAATGGGATTGGATAAAGGCGTGGCTAATTCCATTTTAATTAAAGTAAATCAAATAGGAACTTTAACTGAAACTTTGGATTCTATAGAATTGGCTAAAACTCATAACTATACGGCTGTAGTTTCTCACCGCTCAGGCGAAACCGAAGATGCTACTATTGCAGATATAGTTGTGGCAACTAATGCAGGACAAATAAAAACAGGTTCTGCTTCAAGAAGCGACAGGATTGCAAAATATAATCAATTATTGAGAATTGAGGAAGAATTAGGAAACAGAGCTGTTTACTTAGGTAAAAAAGCTTTTTATAATGTTATAAAATAATTTAATTTATATGATAGTTTTAAAACCTGCATAATAATGCAGGTTTTTTTATCATAATAAAAACTATTTAATTAAAAAAATTAATAAATTTTTTCATAAATTTGTTTTTTTACTTTAAAAAGAAAAAAATATTTATATAATAATTATATATAATATTACGATATTAAACATAATTATATTTTTTTCTTCACAATATAAGGAACGATGATGAGCAATAAGTATATAGTATGGGAAGATAAATATAAAGTAGGTTATAAAAAAATAGACGATCAGCATTTAGAATTAATAGAGATAATTAATGACTTATACGACTGTATGGATAATCAAAATTCTGAAGATGAATTGCTAAAGTCGGAGTTTAAAAAAGCTTTGAGAAAAACGGTAGATTATGTGTCATATCATTTTTCTTATGAGGAAAAAATAATGCAGGCAATTGAATATAATAAGATGTCTGAGCATTCTGCATATCATAGGGAATTTGCGCAGACAATATATAATTATATTAAGTCTTATGAGAACGGTTCTCTGGACGCTATAAATAATTTAGTTCAGTATCTGAAAGACTGGTTTTTAAATCATATTTTAGTTACAGATAAAAAATTCATAACCGAAGTTAAGGAAGTGCTGCAAAAACTTTCTCAACAATAACAATTTTAGGAGCTTTATTTATGGAAGAAATGATTGAGATTGTCGTAAAAAAAGGCTGGATCAAATGGGAAGAAAGATTCAAAACAGGCTATAAAAGAATTGACAATCAGCATAAAGAACTTGTAAATATAATCAATGATCTTTATGATACGGGTGTAAAAGGGGATCTTGGCAATGAGGAAGTAAAAAGATCTTTTAATGCGATAATTAAGAGAACTATAGATTATGCCACATATCATTTCTCTTATGAAGAAAAAATTATGAATGCTATCAATTATTCAATATCAAAAGAGCATTTATCCAAACATAGGGCATTTTCTCTTAAAGTTGTGGAAGAAGTGAATAAATATGAACGCGGAGACAGCTTGGTTATAAAAGATTTTATTGTTTTCTTAAAAGAATGGCTTCTAAATCATATAGTTCTTGACGATAAAAAATTCATATCCGAAGTAAAAGATAAATTAAGCAAAATGTATGAAGAGGAAATGAATTAATTTAAATATAAAGCTGTATAAAAAAGCCTATAGCAATCAGTTATAGGCTTTTTACTTTATAAATATTTTTCTATTTCGCTGAATGCTACGCCCGCTTTCTCACCGACATATATATCAACTATATTATTTGTAAAACTTGAAGGTTCGGGATTTATCTCCATAATCTTAGCACCAGACTTTTTTGCTATATGAGGAATCTGAGCAGCAGGCATTACCTCTCCTCCTGTTCCCACTATAATAAACAAATCGCTTTTATCAGCATCTTCTATTGAGGAATTAAAATCCGATGCAGGAAGCTGTTCTCCGAAAAATACAAAATCGGGTTTTAATATACCTGCGCATTTTTCACATACAGGAGGATCCATGTCTAAAATTTCTTTTGTTATTTTATATCTTGTTTTGCATTTTATGCATACAGCATATTTAGCCGTGCCATGAAGTTCATAAACTATTTTACTTCCCGCTTCCTGATGAAGATTATCAATATTCTGAGTAATTATGCTTCTCATTATACCCATCTTCTCTAAATTTGCCAAAACTATATGAGCCTTATTAGGCTTTACATCGGTAATAGGATCATAAAAAACTTTTTTCAAAGATTTCCAAGATTCTTTCTGATGCTTCATAAAATAAGATATCTCGGCAAACTGACTGCCATGCTTTTCCCAGAGACCATTCTCTCCTCTGAAAGGAGGAACGCCGCTTTCCACACTTATGCCCGCACCTGTAAAGGCTGAAACATATTTTGATTCTTTTATTGTTTTTGCTATTAATTTATAATCTATCATAGCTGTATTATATAATAAAATATATTTTTTACTAGTTTAAAATTAAAATAAATCTTAATTAAAGATAAAAAATAAATTATAATTCATATTAATAAAATATACAATAATACAAAATATATTATTAATGTTCTTAATTTTATATATTATTTCTCATAAATCAATATTTTATAATAGTATTTTTATTGACAGACAACTTTATTATGTTATAATATTACTATATTAATTAATTATAAATATAATAACAATCTTAAGGATATATTATGATTAGCAGAACACAAATTATGCGTCTATTAAAATATAAAAATGCATTAAGACGCATGAAGAGTTTCGGGTTTATAAAAGCATATTCTAATAATTTAGGAGATGCTATAGGAATTACTTCCGTTCAGGTAAGAAAAGATTTCTCTCTTTTTAATATTTCAGGAAATAAAAAGGGAGGATATAATATAGATGATTTATTGGATCAGATAAATGCAATATTAGGAAAACAGATATCGCATAATATAGTATTAATAGGCTATGGCAAAATAGGTAAAGCTTTGGTTAATTACAGAGGTTTTGAAAGCGAATCTATAAAAATAGTTGCGGCATTTGATCATAATCCTGATAAAATCAACAGAGAGACAGCCACTCCCATACTTCCAATAGAAGAGTTAAAAGACTTCATCATTAACAATAATATTGAAATAGCTATATTAACCGTTCCAGACTTAGAGGCTCAAAGAATGTTTGATGTTATCTGTAATGCAGGCATAAAAGGAGTTTTGAATTTCGCTCCTATAAAACTTTTGGAAAGACCGGATTGCATTATAAATGATATAAATATAGCCGATGAAATTGAATCTTTATTTTATTTTATAAACGATATTAAAGAGCCTTCTTCTCAAAAAAAGAAAATGTATAAAAATAATCAGTAAAAATATAAAGAGAGACTTTAAAAAAGCCCCTCATAAAATTAATGAATTATCTGCTGTAGCTTAAGCTTGCCGCTGTAAGCAAATCCACTATATCGCTGTTCCCATTTTCCATAGCATACATTAAAGCTGTTTTTTGAAATTTATCTAAAATATTCAAATGAGCCCCTGCATTAATTAAATAGCTTGCGGAAATATAATCTCCGTTTTCGGCTGCAAACATCAAAGCTGTTTTACCGTCATTATCCGACATATTTAAATCGGCTTTATTCATAATCAAAGTATTAACAGCTCCGCTTTTACCAAAAACACAAGCCCATATTAAAGCCGTTCTGCCGTCTTTCATCTTAAAATTTATATCGGCTTTTCCTATAAGGAGCGAAGAGACTATATCTGTTAAGCCTAATGATGAAGCCAAGGCAAGAGGAGTGATATTGCCGTAAGGTCCCCAAGAAGCGGCTATATTTGCATCGGCTCCTCTCTCAAGTAAAAGCCTAGAAATTTCATTATTACCTCTTGCTATGGCATAAAATAAAGCATTAGCCCCGTATTCATTTATATAATTAACATCGCTTCCCCTATCAAGAAGAAGTCTTACTATCAAATCATGATTATTATAAGAAGCTATCATTAAAGGAGTCATATTATAATTTATTCCGTCATTATTGCCGCTTCTGTAAGTACCCATAATCTTAAGATCCGCACCTGCATTAATAATCATTTCAGCTACACTGTAATAGCCTTTGCCTGATGCCTGCAAAAGAGCTGTTGTTCCTCCGTTTATTTTTATATTCGGATTAGCATTCTTGGCAAGCAGATATGATACTATATCCACATATCCTGCATCGGCGGCATAAATTAAAGCTGTCTTGCCATGTATGCAGCTGAGATTAACATTAGCGTTTTGGGATAATAATAAAAGAACTATTGTTTTATAGCCTTTAGACGAGGCAGTAATTAAGGCATTATGACCCTGATTATCTCCGAAATCAATAAAGCTTGAAATAGAGCCCTGAGATATTAATCTTTTTAAAGCGGCGCTGTCTCCCGCATCAGCATACTCTAAAAGCTGATCCAATCTGCCCGTATTCGGCATTTGAGAAAATAATACAAAAAATGTATTCAAAAATATAAAAAGACAACTTAAATAGCGCATATAATATTTTCCTTAAATATGGTATTTCAACTCAATATAAAATTTCGGAAATAAGATATATTAATATTAGCTTATTTTTAGGAATGATATTTTTTATTTGCAGCATTTATCATTAAATATAAAAAACTAAAACTGTAATATAATTTTTTGACAAAGTTAAATTATGGCTATATAATTAATACATAAAGTATTAGTAAAAGGTATTATTAAAATGAACAGAAAAATCAGCATATCTGAACATATTGAAGCTGTAAAAAATAATCAAATTATTGGAGAAATTAAAGAAATCATTAAAAATACTTCCAAATATGATACATACTATTTTTCTTCTAATTTAGAAGCAAACTATTATATTTTTAATGAAGACTGCAGGGAAGGATTAAAAAAAATTTCAAATAATTTTATAGATATAATAATAACAGATCCTCCTTATTTTACTGATGGTATGGATGATGCTTGGAATGATACTAAATTGAAAAGCAGAACTAAATATTCAAATGTTATAGGAACAATACCTGCAGGCATGAAATTTGACCGAAAACAAGGAAAAAATCTTCAGAATTTTTTAGAACCTATATGTAAAGAATTATTTAGAATATTAAAACCGGGCGGATTTTGCATAATGTTTTCACAGGGAAGGTTATATCATAGAATGGCTATGTCATTAGATTTAGCAGGATTTGAAATTAGAGATTTAATGGCTTGGAAATATGAAGGACAGCCTAAAGCCTTTTCACAAGATCATTTTATAAGAAAAGATAAAAATAAAACGGAATCTGAAAAAGAAAAATTAATTTCTGAACTCAAAGGATTAAAAACACCGCAACTAAAACCCCAAATGGAGCCTATGACTTTAGCACAAAAACCAAAAGAAGGAACATTTGTTTCAAATTGGGAAAAATACAAAGTTGGACTGATGAATACTAATGAATCTTTAGACGGAAAATTTCCGGGTAATGTTATGGAAGTTTCAAAAAGAATAAGAATTAATGAAACTAATGAAAAAATAGAACATATGACTATAAAGCCTGTTCATTTAATTTCACACTTAATTAGATTATTTACAAAAGAGGGTCAAATAGTTTTAGATCCGTTTTTAGGGAGTGGATCCCATGCCGTCGCTTCTATTATAAATAATAGAAATTTTATAGGATATGAAATAGAAAAAAAATATTTTGATATTGCCAAAAAGAGATTAGATAATTTATATACTTAACAATCATTTTTATAGCAATTTTTTAACAATTCTAATAATTTTAATTTAGTTTTATATGATGATTTTTCTATAAATTTTGATACTATTCTAAATCCGTCTTCAGTATACGCTATTTCAATTACTCTGCCAGTTTTATCATAAATCCATCGGTTTTTATCCGCCCTATTACAAATTTGGCATTGAGGAATTATATTTCCTTCTTCAAGCTTCAAAGCAGGATTCATATGTCCTTTTTGTAAACTTACAATTATGCCTTTTCTAAGTAAATGTTCTTCGCCCTCTTTTGAGCCGCAATTAGCACATCGGAAATTATAAAGTTTTTTTATTTTCTCCCAATCACCTGAAAAACCTTCCCGCCTTTCTGAAAAAAATCCTGAATATGCATTTTTTAAGTCAATAAGCTTATACGAACCTTTAGGTATATTATCTTTGCTGTCTCCTCTTGTTCCTGATACAATATTCCATCCGCTTTGCATAGATAAATGTCTTGCCTGCTGGACATCGGTAACATTAGGATAATACAATTTTATAAAATCTGTCAATTCAGATTTTGACACTATTTGAGTATTTGGATAATTTTTTGCTAATCTTATTAAAGTCAAAGCATTTTTTGTATACCCATGCTTATCTTTTAATGCAGGTAATTTTACACCTTTACTGCATAGATATTTTTTATAATTATCAGTTATAATTTTCCATATATTTATTATTTCTTCATCTTCCATAATTAAATCCCTTTTAAAATATATAATTCGGTTTTAATAAATAAAAAAATAGATAAAAAATTAAAAAAATCTGTTAAAGTTGAAACATATAAAAAAATCCATATACTTTATATATAGCCTTATTTACGGACTTATATATGACCTTAAACAAATCTGTTTCTTCAAATCCGCTCTATTTCGAAAAAATACATAAACTTCTTTTTAAATACGGAACTCCAAGCGTTATATCAATGCTTGTCGGTTCTTTATATAATATAGTGGATCAAATATTCATAGGACAAGGCATAGGCATTAACGGAAATGCAGCTACAAATGTTGCTTTTCCATTAACAATAATATGCATATTCATATCATTATTTATAGGAGTGGGAGGAGCTTCATTATACAGCATAATGCTTGGAAGTGGAGAAAATAAAAATGCTTCCGTCATTATCGGAAATACGGTTACATTATCTTTTCTATTCGGAATTGCTTTATCATTAATAGTAAAACTTTTAAATAAAAAGCTGATGATAATATTCGGCTCCACAAATGAAATATTGGAATATGCCTATTCATATGCGGATATAACATCATACGGATTTACAGCTTATATATTTACTATGGTAATGAGCTATACTGTAAGAGCGGACGGAAATCCTAAATATTCTATGGCATTTGTATTAAGCGGTGCAGTCATAAATACTATTTTAGATCCTATATTTATATTTGTGTTTAAAATGGGTATGCCAGGAGCTGCACTTGCAACAGTAATAGGGCAGTATGTTTCTTTTTTTGTAGCTTTTATTTATTTATTTAAATTCAAAAATATAAAACTTGAAAAATCAAGCTTTATTTTAAAATATAAACAGGTACTTAAAATATTTGCATTAGGAGCTTCGGCAGGCTTCAGTAATTTATCTATGATGATACTGCAGATAGTTATGAATAATGTTTTAAGCAGTTACGGAAGCAGTTCAATATACGGAGGAAATATACCTTTAGCGGTTTCGGGCATTGCAGCTAAAATTAATATGATTGTAATGTCTTTTGTAATAGGCACATCTCAGGGAAGTCAGCCTATAATAGGCTTTAATTACGGCGCTAAAAATTATGACAGAGTTATAGACACTTATAAACTTACTATGACAATAACTGCAATTATTACATTTATAGCTTTTTTACTCTTTCAGTTATTTCCAAGACAAATAGTTTCCGTATTCGGAAACGGAAGCAAGCTTTATTTTCAATTTTCTGAAAAATATATGAGAATATTTATGATGCTTATGATAATAAACGCCGCTCAGCCTGTTACAGGAACATTTTTCAGCTCGCTTGGAAAAGCATTCAAAGGGGCTTTTCTTGCTGTAACCAGACAGACATTATTTCTTCTTCCCTTAATTATAATACTTCCGAAATTTTTCGGTATAGACGGAGTAATGTATGCAGGTCCTATAGCGGACGGAGCTGCCTTAATTGTAACTATTATACTTGTAAGCATAGAAATAAAAAATATAAAAAAACTAAAAGAAAATATAAATTAAAAAAATATATATATTTTATCTTATTTCATAATAATCGCTTACATTATAAGTTAAATTCACTTCCGCATTTTCAAGCTTTTTATTTTTCTTTTCATAATCCTCTTTTATATGCAGATATATATTATGTAATGCGCTCATATTTATAAATTTTATATATACTTCATTTTCTTTTCCGCCGAATGCCCCTTCTCTGAAAAGTTCAAATATATAATTATTTATCAGATGATATGTATAAAGCTGAGTCTTATATACAGAGATGTTTTTTTCCTCCGTTTCAAAATTAAAATTAATTACTTCATTGGAATGAACTTCATCAAAAAATTGATTATCTGCGCATATTTCAGGCAGAAATAAAAATAAATCGGATGCAAGCGTATAGTCTTTTGTTAATTTTTCCGCTAATTCTTCAAGATTATTATAAGCTTCTTCGGTCTCCTCCGAGTTTAAAACTATATTGGAGTAATGCATAATAAAATTATAAATCTCATCATTTTCATAAGGATAAGGAGTATAAGTTTCATCGTCTTGCACTAAAAAGAAAAACTGCTTATCCGATGAAAAATCCGTTTCATTCCAAGTTTTTACATATTCATTCATCTTATTTGAAAGCTCGGCTATATTGACATCATTTATTCTAAGCTCGCCTACCGTATAATCATTTGAAGCTTTAGCTCCGTATATTTTCACATAGCAAATCTTCTGATTTCCTATACGCTTTAATATATCATCTTTAAACATATCCCAATAGATATTTACATTTTTAGGCTTTCCGTTATCTCCTCCCATATTAACCAGATTGCTTGTATAAACTTTCCATTTATGTTTTTTTGAAGCAAATTCAGTTTCTGCTTCATCAAGTATTCTGTTCTCATTCATAGCTTTTATGCCCGTCATTATTCCGAATATAAAACTTCCGTTTGAAAGACCTATTGAAGTACTGGAATCTTTGCCTGCACTTGCGCAGCATTCAAATATATCTCTGTCCCAATCAGGACTTGATATATAATAATTTATAACAGTGCTTTTATCACTTACGCTTTCAGCATAGGCATTTATAAATATATTCCATTTTTTTATTACAATACTTCCTTCTATTATTTCATTATCTATATCATTTGATAAAATAGAAGATATATCCTTTATAATAGAATCAGGATCATCAATATTAACCGCATTAGCCTCATAATGCATGTGCACGCTTCCTTCTTTTATATATTCTTTCAAATTATTATACAAATTATTGAAGTAATTATACTCTTCATCGGAAGCTAATGATTTATTCATTTCCAGCATATATAAAGCTCTGTCTATATTTATATTGGCATTGCCTGCATCTTCTTTTCCAGAATATGCATAAGCAATTTTATAAAACCAAGTATGATGATTTTTAATATCTTCAGATAAAGAATTTAATGTTTCTATAGCCAAATCAAATTCTTTTGCATTATTATAGGCTACAGCAAGTAAGCCTTTTATATCATCGTTCAGCTGCTCTTCTGAAAGAGAAAGTATCAGAGATATGATTTCTTTATGTTTTCCTTCATCATGCAGTTTTTCTAATTCATAATATAATTCCTCATCATTCATAATATAATTCCTTATATCATCTAAAATAACTTTATATATAATAATATAATTATTGTAATAAAACAATATATTTTAGTTTAATTTTTTATTATTCTAGTATATAATGTAAATTAATCTTAATTATTAAGGAGTTAGAAAATGATAAAAGTTGTTTTAATAAGACATGGCGAGAGTGTTTGGAATAAAGAGAATCTGTTTACAGGCTGGGCAGATGTAACATTATCCGAAAAAGGCATAGAAGAAGCTAAATCGGGAGGTATTGAATTAAAAAAAGCAGGGTTTACTTTTGACAAAGCATATACTTCTACTCTTACCCGTGCCATTAAAACTTTAAATTTGGTATTGGAAGAAATGGGGCTTTTATGGATACCCGTAGAAAAATGCTGGCAGTTAAATGAAAGACATTACGGAGCTTTGCAGGGATTAAATAAATCGCAGACGGCTGAAAAATACGGAGAAGACCAAGTAAAAATTTGGAGAAGAAGCTATGATACGCCTCCGCCTGAATTGACAAAAGATGATGAAAGATATCCTGGTCATGACTGCCGTTATAAAAACTTATCAGAAAAAGAACTTCCTCTTACAGAATGCTTAAAAGACACGGTTGAAAGAGTTGTGCCTTTCTGGGAAAATGTTATACTTCCCGATATCAAAGCCGGAAAAAAAATTATTATAGCAGCTCATGGAAACAGTTTAAGGGCATTAGTTAAGTATTTAGATAATATATCCGATGCCGATATTACCGAGCTTAATATACCTACGGGAATGCCTTTAGTTTATGAACTTGATGATAATTTCAAAGCGGTTAATAAACAGTATTTAGGCGACCCTGAAGCAGTTAAAAAAGCTATGGAAGCGGTTGCAAATCAGGGAAAGAAAAAGTAATTTTTTACTTAGGCTTATTATCAGCGGAATATTTTAGTATTCCGCCTGACTTATATCCGCTTTATTACTGATATGTGTTTATTTTTAACAATTAATAATCCTATTTATTCAATTCGCTTTCTGCAAAGTTTCTTAAATAATTCTGAACAATATCCAAATCTTCTTTTGTGTCTATGCCATGAAGAAATTTATTAGTTTCCAAAACTTTTATCCTTATGCCGTTATAAAGCCATCTAAGCTGTTCAAGCTTTTCTATATTTTCATAACTGCATTCTTCAAGTTTATCTATTTTTAATAATATATCTCTTCTGAAAGCATAAACTCCTATATGCTTATAATACTCTACATTTATATTCTGATCGAATCTTTTATAAGGTATTGCTGCCCTTGAAAAATACATTGCATAACCATTTATATCTGTAACAACTTTAACTGCATTTTCATCTTTTATCAAAGAACTGTTACCTTCAATTTTTGTTTTCAAAGTAACAATATGCGTATTCTCATCATCAAAAGCGTCTATTATAGGATTAATAACTGATTCATCTATTAATGGCTCATCTCCCTGAACATTTATAATAATTTCGCTGTCAATTTTTTTAGCCACTTCAATAATTCTTGAAGTTCCGGAAGTATGATCTTTCGAAGTCATTACAGATTTAGCATTATTTTTTTTACATATATCCATTATTTCATTTGAATCCGCAGCCACAATGCAATCATTTACTCTCCTGCAGGCTTTTATATTATCATAAACTGCTATTATAATGGGTTTTCCAAGCAATTTATAGGTTAATTTTTTAGGAAATCTTGAAGATTCGTAGCGGGCGGGTATTATTGCTGCAATATCGGGCATTTTATAATTCTCCTATTTAATTTAAGACATTTATTTTGAAGCAATCATGTCTTTAGATATATTTATAAGCTTATTTTTAAACTCCTCTATAGTTTTTGATTCTAAAAGCACAACAAGATACATACTCATTCTTGATATTTTTGTAAATAAAGAAAGAAGCTTCAGATATTTATCATTGCTGTTTTTATTAGTAAGAAACATGGTAAGCAAATGAACAGGCTTTTTATCAATAGCCGAATAATTTAATCCTTTTTTTGAAATCGCAAATATTATATTATTATCCTCCACCTGACTTGTTCTAACATGAGGAAATGCGACACCGTATCCCAAACCGCTGCTTATAATATCCTCTTTTTTATACATAGATTCTATAATCTGAGATATATTAATCCTAAGACCGCTAGCTTCGGAATATATAAGCATTTCGCTGATAGCCTCGTCCTTATTATCAGCTTTCAAATCTAAAATAACATAAGATTCCCTGATATACTTTTCAACTTCATTTAATGAGATCATAATAAATAAACCTTAACTTAAAAAATAATTAATATATAAAATCAATCTTTTAATTCAAAATTATTATTCAAATATTCCTTTAATGTGTATTTTTTTTGTATAAGCTCTAATGTAATATTAAGAGGATATACAGTTTCATGATTAAAAAAACATATACCTATAGTTTCATCGTCTAAATCTATATCATGCGAAACTTCCCAATGACCATTGAAATGATTTTTTATAACTTCGCCTATATAAGCGCTTATGGAAAATATGAAATTGCGGTTATTATCATTTTCTAAAACCATATACAGTTTTTCTTTAAAAAATTTATCAACTTCAAATAAACTTTCTATAGTATAATCTGCATGATAACCTTCTCGTATAAAGAAATTGCTTATCCAATCGGAAGCTCTTGAAAGATCCTCTTCAGGTAAAATATATCTAGACATAAAAATAAATCCTTATTTTAATATAACATTTTTTTATAATATATCAACTTATTATTAATATAAAAATTATCCGTTTAAATGTTCTTTAATTCTTATTATTGCTGGACTTTTATTATTTCCTATTTCCAATATTATTTTTTATTATTCTGTATTGCTGGTATTGTCTTTTATTATTTAATATATTTATCATGTTCTTTTTTATGCAGATAAAAAAACAAAAAAGCCAGCTTCTTTTTTTCCAAAAAAAGAAAAGGAGAAAGAAATCAGAGAGTAAAAACATTAATAGAAATATAGAATAATAAAAAATAATACAGAAAAATTTTACTCCCTTATATTTGGAAAGAGTTTCTGCATCAGAGCTTTTTTATATTTTATTATTAATTATTTCTATTAATACTCATTATTATTCATCTTTTTTATATGCTTTTTCACAATAGGAAGCATTATAGCAATTTGCACAGCTCTCTCCGTCAGTAATATATACCAATTCTCCGTCTAAAATTCTAGAGAACATTTCTTCAAAATAATCATCTAAGCTATACTCTCCTGCCGTATAACCGCATATAGATAAAAGCATATCTCTGTCATTATAAACCTGATTTATTTCCTTTGAATCGTCTATCACATCTTTTTCTTTATATACTGTAAATACAACCTCGCAGTTTTTTATTTTATCTGCGGCATCTTTTTTTATGTATCTGCTTAATACATATTTTAAATATAAAATAGGCTGAAAATATATTCTGATGGTTTCTTTTATAATATCTTTTTTATTTATTCCATGAGCCTCTTCTTTTTTATATCCTGATTTATAATCTACAATTCTTATGCCGTTTATATTTTTAAACTCTTTATCAGAGTAGCTGAAATCAATTCTATCCGATATCCCTTTAATTTTTACAGATAAATTTTTATTTTCATATACTATAAAATCTTCGCTTGCGCCTATATATTTTTCAAAATAAACAGGTATATATTTAAATCCCTCTTCTTCTTTTATTGCATTTGTTTTGATTTCCTTCTTTATAAAATAATAAAGCACATTTAAAGCTTCTTCCTTTATAACATTATAATCAAATTTATACTCGGATATATATTTCTCTTCCAAATCTTTTTTAGAATATATATTAATCAGATTATTTATATGCTCTTCTATTACTTCATTTGCTATACTGCAGTAATTATTAAACTCGCTTTCTTTTAAATAGCTTTCATATATGCCGTATTTATTTTGGATTTCCTTATAAAAATTCTGAAGAAATTTATGATATGTTCTGCCTTTATCCATATAATTTATTCCCTGTAACTTTGACTCGGCTGACTGTCTTAAATAAAGAGAAGAATAAAAGAATTTAGCAGGGCATTCCATTATTGCCTGCAAAGTTGTAACAGATACCTTTTCGCTTAATATATTTAAAAAGAATTTTCTTATCTCATCATTATTTTTTTTATCAAAAGTATTATCAGCATTTTTGCTTGATTTATGATAAACGGCGTCTATAATTTCCTCCGCATTTTCTATTTTTTCTACGGCTTTATTATATAAAAATAAACTCATAAGATTTTCTTTTTCTGTATGAATATTATCTTCTCTCTGAATATATTCCTTTCTGTATATAAGACCGTTTTTATCCAAACTTTCAAATTTAAAATCTTCATTATAAAGCCTGTTATATAAATCCTCCAAATAATAAAAAGGTATTTCTAAATTTCCATTTTCATCTTTAAATCTGAAAGAGAAATAAACAATGCTTTCCTCATAGCAGGAAGACAATATATTTAAAAATAAAGCATAATGAATATCCGATAAATAACTCTGGGTATTAAAAAGAATTTTTTTATTTTTTCTATTTATTTCTTCTCTTAATTTAGAACTTATAAAAAAATTATCAGGCTTTTTATTAATAAAATCATTATTCATTCCAAGTATAAATATATATTTAAATCTTAATCCTCTGGCATCATACAAATTGCTTACAGTAAGAGATATATGCTTATTATCATTTCTGCCAATTGCCTTATCTCTTAAAAGAATATTCAAAGCGGCATGAAAATCAAAATGACTGATTTCCTGCTTCTGTGCATTGTCCAATTTTTCAGTATAAGCTATTTCCAATATTAAATCTATAAATAAAGCCAAAGCCTCATTATCTCTGTAAAAATATTCATCTTTATTTTTATATGTATCATCTTCAAATATATTTCCTATTTTCAGGAATTTTAATATATTAATGTATGCAAGCCCTATTTCCCTATAAGTTTTTTTAGACACCAATTCATTTAGCATATTCAAAAAATCTGATATCGATTCGTATGCCTCATTTTCTTTAATTTTTTTAGAAAGTCTGTATTTAAAATCCTTCAAAGACATTTTTGAAAATATCTCAGCAGAATCAGAATCTCCGTATTTATCATAGCTGTAAATTAAATCTCTTATATTGTAAGGATTAACTCCTTTAAGATTTTTTATATAAGGCGAAGAGAGTATTTTTATCAATATATCGGTATTCAATTCGCCGTTGTATTTATCCAATATTAAAAATACGGAAGTAAGCACAGGTATTACAGGAACTTTCCATAAAAAACTGCTTCTCCTTTCATTAAACTTTATGCCGCATTCTTTTAATCTTTCTGCAACTATATCACCGTATATACGGATATCAGAAAATATTATTCCTATATCATATAAAGCTGCGCCTTTATTTATTAATCTTATTATCTCATCTACAGCTGTATCAACTTCCTGCTTTACGCCGAAACCTGATATAAATTTTATTTTATTTTTATATAGATTTATACTGTCTGTTTCTTTTAAAAGAGCTTTTGCAAAACCCGAGTTTTCATTTATTTCAAAATTATTGATACCCTGATAAAATGCTTTATAATTATTAAAATGACTTTTCATATTATAAGGCATAACAATTTTTATATTTATACCCAAATGATTTTTAATACTCTCTAAAAATATCAAATGCAAAGGCGGTATCTTTTCAAAATTAAAAACGGTTATAGATTTGCATCCGTTAAAAAAATTTAATTTATTATTTTTTATATATTCAATGAAAAGCTCGAAAATATCAAATTCATCTAAAAGATTATTTTTATTATTATACTCTTTATATAAATCTATTACCGAATTAATATCTTCTAAGTTTTTATAATCTTTTAATTTAAAATTATAAAATTTTGCCAATGTTATTTCTTCTATCAGTTTATACAGAGTATATGCAAGCTCGTAAGTAATATTTTGCTTTGCAATCAAAGTATTTTTATTTTTTTCTTTATACTTATGCAAAACATTATGAATATTTATAATCGCTATTGATTCACTTATTTCTTGTTTTTCATGTTCTATTTTATATATTTCAAAAAATTTATCTTTATTAATTTTATAATATTGATGCAGAATCTGATAATTGCTTATATCAAGTGTATAGTTTTTAAACTTATCTTTTAAATAATTATTTTTTGCTTTATAGTTTGGAAATAAAAATAATTCCTGCATATACGGGCATCTCTTTTTTATTCAATTATACTAAAAAAAAAATAATTGTCAAAGAAGCCTAAACAGGCATAATTTATAATCGTATATATTAAAAGCAATAACCGTATTTACTTTCTTTTTAAATAATTATCAAAATATTCTATAGTTTTTTTAAGCCCGTCTTCTAATTTATACTTAGGGCTCCAATTAAGTTTTTCTTGAGCTAATCTTATATCAGGCTGTCTTTTTACGGGATCATCTTTAGGAAGATCTTTAAATACTATTTCCGATTTTGAATTAGTCATTTTTATAATAGTTTCGGCAAATTCTAAAACTGTAATCTCAAAAGGATTTCCTAAATTAACGGGTCCTATAAAGTTTTCGCTGTTCATCATTTTTACGGCTCCGTCTATTAAATCCTCGCAGTAGCAGAAACTTCTTGTCTGGCTTCCGTCTCCGTACACCGTTATAGGAATATTCTTAAGGGCTTGTATTACAAAATTAGAAACAACTCTTCCGTCATTTTCATTCATTCTAGGTCCGTAAGTATTGAATATTCTTATTATTTTTATATCGGTATTATATTTTCTATGATAATCCATCATTAAAGTTTCAGCGCCTCTTTTTCCTTCATCATAGCAGCTTCTTATGCCATTAGGATTAACATGCCCCCAGTAGCTCTCATTTTGAGGATGCTCCAAAGGATCTCCGTAAACTTCGCTTGTGGAAGCCTGAAGTATTTTAGCCCCGCAGTTTCTGGCTAAATCAAGCATATTAAGTATTCCTAAAACGCTTGTTTTGAATGTATGAACTGGATTTCTCTGATAATGTATGGGCGATGCAGGACATGCAAAATTATAAATTTCATCGCATTCTATATGCATAGGCTCTGTTATATCATGTCTTATGATTTCAAAGTTTGCATTATCCTTTAAATGATAAATATTTTCTTTTAAGCCTGTAAAAAAATTGTCTATGGATATTACATAATTTCCTTCTTTTAATAATCTTTCGCATAAATGAGAGCCTAAAAAACCAGCCCCCCCTGTTACAGCTATTCTTTTCATAATCTTAATCCTTTAATTATCATTAAAAGCATCTATTATTATTTAATAAAATTATTTTTTAAAAATGAGTTAAACTGACTTCTGCTGTAAACTGTAATTTTATCGTTATGTTTTGCATAGCTTTTAGCACCATTCGACAATCTTACAGGCAAAATAAGTATTCCATTTTTTGCTCCTGATTCATTTACCATAAGAAGAAAATCTCTTATTATAAGTTCACCCACTTCAGTATTTTTCCATCTTTTTATTGAAATTAATGTAAGCTCTTTTCTGCTTTTTCCAATAGGAAATGCTAAATAATTAACCTCATCTCCGTATTCATAATTAATGACATTATCCGAGTATTCCTGAAGTACGGAATATGATAATTTATTCTGTACTATATTTTTACAAAGCTTTTTGAAATTACTTGTGCTTAATGCATATATTCTATCTATATCAGTAATTATATTTTGTCTGTTATCATCAGATAATTTTTTCTCCATATTATATTCATTTAAAATTTTATCAATATCCATAGTATTATCTATTTTTACTAAGGAATTAATATAATCAAAATTATAAAAATTTTCCTCCCATAATTTAAGAACATTTTCCCATATTTTTATTAATTCGGTATTAATATATTTACCATATCTTTCATTAGAATATTTTTCTTCGCTCAAACTCATAGTGTTTCTTAATTTTGTTAATTGATTAAATGCTTTTTTAATTTCATTAAGGTACTGCAGTATATGATCTAAATAATAAACGCTGAACTCAAGCATATGAAAAGAATTTAATTTTGAAAAAAACCTTATAGATGCGTCTATATCTTTCAAAAAATAAGAATAAAAGGCGAAATCAAATATAAGGCCGGCATATTTCTTATCTGCATTTTCTAAGTCATACTGCTTTATTATACTATCATAGGCCTCTCTGAAGCTTTTATTATCGGAAAGCTTATATAAAGTATACATATACATTTTATTAATATGAAGTCTCTGTCCGTCGCTTATTGTATTATTGGCTAATATTTTCTGCTGGAAATTAAGCGCTATATTAAGTTCATCGGCAGATATATACATAGATATAAGAAGTATTTCAAGATTGCATTTTTCCGATATATCAGTATCTTTATTGCCCGATATTTTTTTATACAGCTCCTCTAAAAATATTATAGATTTTTTATAGTCTTTAATCATAAAAAAAGATAAAGCGGCTGTTTTGGCTTCTTCTATATCTATATTTTTTTTTGATACCGCTACTTTATTAAAATTCTCGCAGGCAAGTTTATATTTTCCTTCTTTTCCAAGTATAGTACCCAATTTAGTTGCATAATAAATATTATTAGGCTCAGCTTTAGTAATCAAAAGCGTATATTTAAAACTTTTTTCTTTATTTTCTAATTTGGAATATCCCATCTCTAATTTTTTATATATTTCTATTTCATTTATTCCATTCTCTTTAAAGTATCTGTTTTCTATAAGTTTTTCATATTTTTCAAGCGCTTCATTTAATGATTCATCATATTCTTCTTCAAGCACTGCAAGCTTATATAATGAATTAAAATCATTTTCATTTTCAGCTATATTTTTTTTAAGTTCTTCCATAAGCTTTACTTTATTTTTTGCAGGCTTATTTTTCTTTTTTGAAAATATATTTTTTATCATTATTATAGTTGATATTAATATAGCTGTGAATATTAAAGCTATTACTGCATATATACCTGTATCACTCATATTTTTTATCCCGTAATTTTTTTATATATGATTATATATAAAAAATAAAAAGTTTAAATATATTTTTATAATTTTTCTGTTATTTCTTTTATCTTTTTTATAAAAATATTCATTTCATCATCTGTGCCTATTGATACTCTTATATAATTATTTATAATATCGGTGTTAAAATGTCTTACTAATATTCCTTTATCTCTTAATTTTAAATAAATATGCTCAGCGGACGCACTTTTATGCGATATAAATAAAAAATTGGATTTGGAGTCAGTCATATTAAACCCGAGTTCTTTCAATTTTATCTTTGTTTTTTCTCTCGTATTTATAATTTTACTAACAATATATTCAAAATATTCCTTGTCTTTTACAGCCTCTATTGCAGCATTCATTGAAAGCCTATTAACCGTATATGAGTTAAAAGAGTATTTAATATTTTCAAGACCTTGAATTAAATTTTTATTTCCTAAGGCAAATCCTATGCGTATACCAGCTAATGCTCTTGATTTTGAAAAAGTCTGTATAACAAGAAGATTATCATATTTATTTATAAGTTTATATGCACTTTCCGAACCTGCAAAATCAATATAAGCTTCATCTATTATTACTATATTATTTTTATTGCTAGCCGTAATTTCTTCTATTTGAGACGGAGTTAATAAAAGCCCTGTCGGGGCATTAGGGTTTGCAATAATTATACCCGAATCTAAATTCTTATAATCATTAATATCTATAGTAAAATCGTCTTTAAGAGGTATTTCTGCCTCATTTAAATCAAACAGACTTGAATACACAGAATAAAAACTGTATGTAATATTAGGATAATAAATTTTATTTCTGCTGTTAAAGAAAGCCTTAAAAGAAAAAGCTAATATTTCATCGGAGCCGTTTCCTATAAATATATTATCTGTGTTTATATTATACAACTCAGCAATTTCTTTTTTTAAATCCGAAGCATTCGGGTCAGGATAAAGCCTCAAATCATCAAATCTGCTTTCCATTAAAGCTTTTTCTACAAAAGGAGAAGGAGGATACGGAGACTCGTTTGTATTTAATTTTATATATTTTTTATCCTTAGGCTGTTCTCCAGGTGTATACGGCTCTATAGATTTTGCTTTATCGCTTAGAAATTTATTCATATATAATTCCTCTGTACCTATTATAATAATTATATTATATATATTATTTTATTAAAATCTATAATAAAATAATTATATAATTATTGACATAAAAAATTAAATTGTTATATTGAATGTGTAATTTATTTATTTTCAGCCATTTCTGATATCAGTATTAGATAATAAATAATTTTTTTAAGAGGTTTTCACAATGAAAAAAATACATAGCTTATCATTTAAAGTTCCTTTTATAATAAGTCTTATTATTTTTATTATAATAGCTATATTAGCATCGATTTCTATCTGGTCTTCTTCAAGAGCAATCAGAAAAACGGCATTGGAAGGTTTTTCATCAACGGTATCAGGATATTCGCATATGATAGATATGGTACTGCATGAACAGCTGCTTGCAATAGCCGCCTATTCTCAGTCGGGAACACTGGCGAACGGAATTATAAATATAAATGACGGAGATGTAAAAAGCGAATCTTTGAAAAGATTAAAAGAGTTTTCTTTAGTAAATACTTATGCTATAAATATAGGCTTGGCAGATATAAACGGAGTTATTTTAGCCGACAGCAGCAATCCGAATCTTGAAGGCATATCAATAGCTGATATTCATCAAAATCTGTTTTCAAGAATGAAAGCAAATAATTATAAATTTACATTTGATAACTCCACAAGTATGTCTTCCACAACAGGAGGACAGGCATTGCTTCTATGCGGAGGAGTAAAGAATGCGGAGGGTAATTTTATAGGATTAGTTTATATTAATTTAGATTTAGTAAAAGTAAACAGCGAATTTATAAGCGGTTTAAATATCAGCGGAAATATAACTGTAGCAAATAATGAAGGCAATATATTATTATCTTCAGACAACAAAAAAATAGGAGGCAGTCTGCCTGAAGTTTATGATATAGCAAAAACAGGCAAAGAAGGAATTATTGAATTTTACAATAGCGAGGTAAATAAAGGCAAGTATTCGGCTGCTTATAAGAATGTAAATATGATGCCTTGGACCGTTATATTTGAAAAGCCTGACAGCGAAATATATAGAGAAATAAAATATACAATACTCCGTACTATAATAATAGGACCTATTTTTATAATTATATGTACTATACTAATATCTATTTATATAAAAAGTATTATGAAGCCTTTAAATAATTTAGTTTCAATATCAAAAGAAATTTCAAAAGGAGATTTAACATCAGAAAATATAGATATAAACAGAAAAGATGAATTAGGAGTATTAGCTAATTCCTTCTTTGATATGAGATGCATACTTTCTGATATTATTATCAAGGTAAGAAGTTCGGCTGACAGAATAAAGGCTGAAGCGGAAGAACTTTCTTCAGGAAATAAAGATTTATCAAAACGCACGGAATCGCAGGCTGCAAGTTTGGAGGAAACAGCCTCATCAATGGAAGAGATGGCATCTACAATAAAATCTTCAACAGATCAGTCTGTAGAAGGCAATAAAATGATGATGGATTCCAAAGATTCAATTCAAAATGCAGGAGAAATAATATTGGATACCACTAAAAATATTGAAGAAGTTTATGAAGCCAGCACTAAAATCAGAGATATAACAAAAATAATAGAGGGCATAGCTTTTCAGACAAATATATTGGCTTTAAATGCGGCGGTAGAGGCTGCAAGAGCGGGAGATATGGGTAAAGGTTTTGCTGTTGTAGCAAGCGAGGTTAGAAATTTGGCGCAAACTACTCAGTCTTCTGTAAAAGATATTACAGATTTGGTAGATAATGCTTATGAAAAAATCAATAAAGCCACAGAATCCGCAAGAGTCTCACAGGATATATTTAATGAACTTCAGCAAAAAATAGAAAATACGGCTAGAATAATGCAGGATATAAGCTCAACTGCGATAGAGCAGCAGGAAGGCATAAATCAGGTTAATAAAGCCGTTACGGATATGGATACGGTAACTCAGCAGAACGCCGCTTTGGTGGAGCAGGCTTCGGCATCATCTTCTTCTCTCTTAAATCAGGCTGTAGAGTTAGTTGAAGCAATAAGCTTTTTTAAGATTGATTAAAAAAACATATAAATACCATAAATGCAAATAATTATGTTGCCTTATGCTGCAATAATAATAAAAAAAGTGTAATAATTTTCTTTATAAATACGATAAGTATAATAATTAATTGGAAGTAAATTATTTTTATTTAAGGAGCATAATAATGTCAACAAGCTCATTTTTCGGTATAGAATTAGGTAAAAGATCCCTTCAAAACTTTAAAACAGCTTTGGAAGTTACGGGGCATAACATAAATAATGTTGCAACTAAAGGATACAGCAGACAGCGTGTTGTAATGCGCACATTTGATAAGCCTTTAGAATCTCCTACTCTGAACAGAGCGGAGCGTGCAGGTCAGCTGGGACAGGGAGCCGAAATAACCGTTATTGAAAGAATAAGAGATCAATTTATAGACTCAAAGATAATTAATGAATTGGGTACTGACGGTTATTGGAAAACCAAATCTGATTATTTAAAGAGGCTTGAAGCTATATATAATGAGCCGAATAATGAAAATTTAAGAAATGATCTTGATGCTTTTTGGGATTCTTGGCAGGAAATGGCGGCAAATCCAGCCGAAAGAGGCACAAGAATGGTTTTAGTGGAAAGAGCCGACAGAATAAATAATTCCATTAATCAGATGTTTAATCAAATGAACGGAATGCGTAATAATCTGAATAGCTTAATAGAGAATAAAGTTAAAAGAATTAATGATATATCTAATGCCGTAAAAGATTTAAATACGGAAATAGTTAAGCAGCAGGCTTTAGGTCAAAATCCTAATGATCTGCTTGATAGAAGAGATCTGCTTGTAGATGAGCTTTCGTCTCTTGCGAATGTTGATATAAAATCCGTAGATCCTGATGAAACTATGATATATATAGGCGGAAGGGCTTTAATTCAGGGTAATATTGTAAGCGAATTAAGTACTGAAAATAATATCAATAACGAAGGAATGTACGATATATATTGGAAAAAGGATCATGTACAGGTTCAGTTTGAAGGCGGAGAATTAAAAGCCTTATTAGAATTAAGAGATACAGATACTGTTGATGCTATTAATGATATAGACGCCTTTGCCGTTAATTTGGCTGATAGTATAAATGAAGTTCATAGAATCGGTTTCGGACTTAATCATGAAACGGGAATAGATTTTTTCACATTCACAAAAACAACGCCTTCAGTTATAGGAAACTATGACATCAATAATGACGGTTTGGAAGACTCTACAATAATGTTTAAGGTAAGCGGTATTAATTCTTTGGATCCTTCGGCAAGCATAGGAAGTGCAGGAACTTTAGTATTCGGAAATAAATCAAGGGAGGGGGCAGATATTGCCATAGATTATACCGCACAGATGAAAATAGGAGATTTAATAGATAAAATAAACTCCAGTGCATCAAATGTATCGGCTTATCTTGATGATAACAGCAGGCTCGTTCTTAAAGCAAGAGGTTTTGATGATTATATGAAGCCTTCATATTTTATTAAGCATATAGAAGATTCAAGCGATTTTCTTGTAGGAATAGCGGGAGTGCTTAATCAATCGGGAGAGGGAGGAGCATATAACTGGCAGGCAGCTAATCAGGTAAATCAATTGGCAGGAGACTTTAGAAACTTTACGGTAACACCTGACAGACACCCTGCATCATCTATTGCTGTTAATAATATTATCAGAAATGATATAAATTATATAGCAGCTTCTAAAGGCATAGATACCACAGGAAACGGATTTAATGATAAGCGAAACGGAATAGGAGACGGCTCAAATGCTTTGGCGATAGCAAATTTAAAAAATAAAGAAATAATGGTTGAAAGCAAATCCACTTTTAACGATTTCTATACGGGAAGCATAGCTAAAATTGCTTCAAGAACCGAAACTGCTAATACTGAAACAAGCAAGCAGAAAGTTGTTATGGAATATCTTGAACAATTAAGACAGTCAGTATCGGGCGTTAACCTAGATGAGGAGGTGGCGCAAATGGCTATGTACCAGCATGGCTATAATGCGTCTGCAAGAGTTGTAAGCGTCATGGATCAGCTTCTTGATGTTGTAATAAACAGAATGGGTGTGTAAATTAATATATATCATTTAGGCGGAGTCTGTAAAAGATACCGCCTATTTTTATATAAAAAATATTATACTTTTTTATTTATGTGTCTTTACAGTTATCCGTTTTAAATATATTATAGTTATAATTCTTTAAAAAATATACTTCTAATGCCGATATTAACAATACAGGAGCATTTTGAAATGGGAATAAAGATTCGTATAATTTTAATAATAGTCGGAGTTATGGCTTTGGTGGCATTAAGCACCAATTTTTTAAGCAATACTTTAAATACAGAAACCTTCTCCTCTATTACAAAAAGAAGTTTAGATAATAGATTTAAGTTAATAGTAAGAGAATTTGAATACAATATAATTTCTGCAAAAGAAGAATCGTCAAAGATTTCGGCAACTCTGTCAATAGGTTATAATAATATAAAAAATGAAAGTTCCGAATATATAAACAGCTATTTCAAAGATTTTTTATCGGCTTCAGTCAATGAATCTCAATTATATTTTAATAGAATTATAAGTATTTTATTACACCCTGATGCTATTGTAAATGAAAATACTCCTTTTGCTGTATACAGATATTCCACAGCCGACAATAAATATTCAAAATCAACTCTGACAAATCAGTATATGCATACGGATCTTTTAAATAATTACGGTATTGCAGATAAAAGCATGCTTTACAGACAGAAATTAAAACCGTATATAGTCAATGATAATGACGGAACGGGTACTGCATTAAATATGCCGTCTACAATATTGGATATTAATAATAACAGAATAATAGGCATCGCAAATGTAGGCGTATTATTTAATTATTCCGTTTATGATATTAAAGATATACTTGACATAGAAGGTGCGGATCTATTAATAATAGATAAAAAGAATCTTTCAATTATTAATTCTAAGGAAAGAAGAAATATCAGCTCTAAAGCAGATATATTGTATCCGAACTGTCATGAAATATTTAAATCTAATGTTTCTTCAGGAGAAATAGAAGTAAGCGATATAGAAATTAATGAAAAGGGTTATCAGGCTTATGTGTCAAGCATTTCAGGCATTATTAATGTTGTTATGCTTATACCTGATTCATACTATACTTTGCAGATTAAAGATATAAATAATTCAATATTCTATACTATTATAATAGCTTTCTTAATGGCTATAGTGGCAATTATATTTTTTATAAAAATATTATTCAGTTCAATTACTAAAATATCAGATGCCATAGGCAATTCTGTTGATAATAAAGATTTAACTGTAAAAATACCGGAAATTTCAGGCGATGATGAAATAGGGGAAATGACTAAATGGGTGGGACTGCTTAATAATTCTCTTCAGTCAATATTATCAAGCGTAAAAAAAACCATACTGACTTCTAAAAAGCAAAGCGATACATTATCAAAAAAAATCAGCGACAATTTGGAAATAATATATACAATTAAAGGAAATATAGAAGCTATTAAAAATAATGTTAATGACGAATTAAGTCAGGTGGAGATAGTAGAAAGCAGCAATCAGAATATGCAGGAATATATATCTTCAAATACAAGCGACATTGATTTAATGGAAAAAGATACAAGGGAACTTCAGAATAAAATAATTGAAGAAGGTGAAAATATAGAGCGGATAGCTTCCGCCATGGAAGAAATAAGCAAAACTATAGAAAGCATAGAATCTGTTATTTCAAAAGCTGCTGATAAAGCTAAAGATCTGTCATTAGCATCGGTAAAAAGCAAAGAGAAAATGAAGGCTACATCTATGGCAACAGGAGATTTAAGAAATGCCTTAGGCTTTATTTCTAATTTTGTAAGCTCTATAAGAAATATAGCAAATCAGACTAACCTTTTGGCTATGAATGCGGCTATTGAGGCTGCGCATGCAGGAAAATACAGTTCTGGTTTTGCTGTAGTTGCCGAAGAGATACGAAAGCTTTCTGAGGTTTCAAATGAACAGGCGGATAATGCAAATAAAGTTCTTCAAAACATAGAAGAGAAAATAATTATAACCAGCAATGATCTTACAGAATCAAGCGAACAATTTGATATGCTTACTAAAGATGTACAGGAAGTTACTGAAATAATGGATACTGTGCATATATCTTCAGTGGAGCAGCTAAAAGCTATAAACGAAATAGCAGAATCTATTACAAAAATTTCTCAGTCCAGCGAACATATTAAAACCCAATATATAAATATGGCGGACAGACTCGGAGGTATAAAAAACAGTTTGGAATCTCTTACTAATATTTCCGTTTCAACATCAAAAACTATGAATAAATTGAAAGGCATATCCGATTCTATTCATACAAGTGTTGAAAATATATCAGAAAGTTCAAACGAGCTTTCTTCTTCGGTAAATACTATGAATAAGTTTGCAAACGAAAACAACAGACTTTTATCTGAACTTGAAAATAAAATATCCAAGTATAAAATTAAAGATATTAAAGGAAAAAAAGACGGCACCACCCAAAGAGTAAAGGGAATAAATTTAATTATATTGAAGGAATTTGTAAAAACAAAATTTGCAGAGGAAGGATATCAAAAATGGATAGCGGCTATGGAGCCTTCATCTTCTTTAATATTTAAAAATGAAATATCAAGCAAAGAATGGTATCCATATACTACTTCATTTCATAAACCTTATAAATTAGTATGCGATTTATTCTATTCGGGAGCCAATACAGGAATTAAGGAAATTTCAGAATATAATTACAGACAATTAGTTCCTAAATATGTAAGACCCTTGCTGTTTTTCATACCTAAGCATTTAACTTTAGGTTATGCAGCCGAGAATATGTTCAAAAATTTATTTGATCCTGCAAGAATAGAGCTTATTAAAGCAAGAAAAAAATTATTGGTGGTTCATCTTACTAATTTTAATGAAGACCCTGAAGTTATTGAGCTTGCCGTTCTCTCTTGGGCTAGCCTTTTGCTGGAATCTATTACTCATATAAGATCAACTATGGAAATTACCAAATCCATAAGCGATGGAGAAATGTACACAGAATTTGTACTTAAATGGTAATAATGTCTATTAATATAGAAGACTCTGCTCTTTAATCTTAATAATAATTATTAATAAAAGGAAAACAGAATGATAAAAAATATACATCAAATCTCAAATACATTAGGATTCAAAATACTTATAATAGCAATACTAGGGCTTTTGCTTTTGATTCCTATGGCATTTATAAATACCGTTCTAGAAGACAGAATAAGATATAAAGATGAAGCCGTATCTTCAATAATAGAACCTGTGGGAGGGAATGCCGATATTCAGGGTATTGTTATTGCTGTGCCTTATATAAAGAAACTTATTGACAGTAAAACTGGGGAGATAAGCTATATAAAGGAATATATTTTTTATATGCCTGATAAGTATAATATATCTTCAGACGCTGAAGTATACAGTCTGAGCAGGGGAATATTTAAAGCTCCTATTTTCAAGTCTGAATTAAATATTACAGGAAAATTCGGCAAATATAATGAAGAAATATATAATTTGGATAAAAATAATAATATCATACTATATGATGAGGCTATTCTTATATTGGGTGTAGGAAATAAAAAGAATCTTATAAAATTACCTAATATTTCAGTTAATGGAAATGAAAATCTGAAATACTATGAAAAAAATATTGATATAGATTTAAATATGTTTAATTATAAATTTTTATATACAATTTCAAGAGATAGAATATTAAACGGCTTTGATCTCAATATTACTATAGATATTCAGGGAGGAAACTCTTTGATAATAACACCTTTAGCATCTGAAAATACTTTTAAAATATCTTCAAAATGGAAGGATCCTAGTTTTACGGGAGGTTTTTTGCCTGTAAAAAGGGAGGTAAGCAAAAAAGGATTTAATGCTGAGTGGAACATAGCAGGTTTTAATACTTCATTTAAAAAGTATTGGACAAGCGAAGACTATAGCGTAAATTTGTCAAAAAATACGGATAAAAGCAATATTGTTGAGATATCATTTCTGCTTCTCAATGATAATTATCAGAAAATTTCAAGAAGCGTTAAATATGCAATACTTTTTATATTCATACCGTTTTTTATACTTTTTTTATGCGAAGTTCTTTCAAATAAACGCATACACCCTGTGCAGTATATATTAATGGGCATAGCCAATGCAGTGTTTTATCTGCTTATTTTAGCCATATCCGAACATCTTATATTTAATTTAAGCTATTTTATAAGCGCATTAATGGTAACGGTTTTAACTTCGGTATATATAGGCTATATAATAAAATCGCATAAGTATGCCGCTTCAATAGCTTTTGCACAATCTTTGATTTATATATTTCTATTCGGAATACTTCAGCTTACCGATTATGCTCTTCTTATAGGAACATTGGGGTTATTTGCTGTTATTGCCCTTGCTATGTATTTTACACGCAATGTAGATTGGTACAAAAATAATAGTTAACTTATAAATAAAAAATATTGCAAAAATTGTAATCTCATATATATTATAGCTTTCATAATATACAGAAGTTTTATTATGATTAAAAATATCAAAGGATATATTTATGGAAAATTTTTTCAAGCTTAAAGAAAACGGCACTAATGTAAAAACGGAGATTATAGCAGGGTTTACTACTTTTATGACTATGGCTTATATACTTGCAATAAATCCTGATATTCTAAGCGCCACAGGTATGGATAAAGGTGCAGTATTTACAGCTACCGTAGTCTCTTCTATAATAGCTACATTAATAATGTCGCTGTTTGCAAATCTGCCTTTTGCATTAGCACCCGGTATGGGATTAAATGCTTTCTTTGCCTTTACCGTTGTGCTTGGTATGGGCTACAGCTGGGAAACGGCATTAACTGCAGTATTTATAGAAGGCATTATATTTGTTATTCTTACAATATTTAATGTAAGAGAGGCAATAGTCAATAGCATACCTGTAAATATGAAAAGGGCTATCTCTGTGGGTATAGGCTTATTTATAGCATTTATAGGGCTTCAGAATTCTAAAATTATAGTAAATAATGAAGCTACCTTGCTTGGGCTTGGGAATATTACCTCAGGCAGCGGTCTGCTTGCAATAATAGGCATTATAATAACAGGTATTTTACTTTCATATAATGTAAAAGGAGCCATTCTTTTAGGCATATTTATCACCACTTTAATAGGCATTCCTATGGGAATTACTAAATTATCTCCGTATGCAAGCTTTATACCGCCTTCATTAAAACCTATTGCTTTTAAGCTTGATTTCAGCAATATATTTACTCCCAATATGTTTATAGTTTTATTTACATTTCTTTTTGTTGATATGTTTGACACAGTGGGCACATTAGTCGGAGTATGCACTAAAGCTAATATACTCACTAAAAAAGGAGATGTACCTAGATGCAAGCAGGCTTTATTTGCAGATGCAATAGGAACAGTTGTCGGAGCATGCATAGGTACTTCTACCGTTACCACTTATGTTGAAAGCGCTTCAGGTGTTGCCGAAGGAGGAAAAACAGGATTAACTTCCTTGGTGGTTGCAATATTATTTACGGCTTCATTATTTTTATCTCATTTATTTTTAGCTATACCAAGCTCAGCCACAGCTCCCGCTTTAATAATAGTAGGCTTATTTATGATGACTCCTATATTGGAGATTAATTTTTCGGATTATACGGAGGCTATACCCGCTTTTATATGCATAATCTTTATGCCTTTTACATACAGCATAGCAGAAGGAATCACATTCGGAGTATTATCATTTACCATATTAAAATTTATCTCAGGCAAAACTAAGGATATATCTTTATTAACTTGGATATTATCGGCTCTGCTTTTAATAAAAATACTTATGCCTATTATACAAGGCTTCTTAATATAATTATTTAATGACATATTTCATAATCTAATATAAAAAAGAGAAGACTTTAAAGTCCTCTCTTTTTTATTAAAAAATTAGGATAAAATTATATTATTTTACAGATGATTTTTTTACAGATTTTTTAATTTTAGGCTTGGGTTTTATATCTTTTTTTTCTAATTCTAATAAAAGCAGTTCGGCTATTTGAACAGCATTTGTTGCAGCTCCTTTTCTTATTTGGTCTCCTGCACACCAGAATGTTAATGAGTTTTCAGCACTGATATCCTCTCTTATTCTGCCGACATGTATATCATCCTGATTTGAAGTATATAAAGGCATAGGATACTTGAACTTGTCAGGATCATCAGTCACTTTAACGCCTTGAGCCTTAGATAATAATTCTTTCGCTCTTTTAACTGTTATTTTTTTCTCGGTTTCAACGGTAATTGATTCGCTGTGGCTTCTCATAACAGGAACTCTCACGCAGGTACAGCTTATTTTTATATCAGGAGCATGTAATATTTTTCTGCTTTCATTTGCCATTTTTAATTCTTCTTTAGTATATCCGTTTTTGTCAAACGAATCTATATGAGGAATTAAATTAAATGCTATCTGATATTTAAAAGTTTTATTTATAAGTTTTCTGCCTTCCGTATAATCTTTAATCTGCATCTCAAGCTCTTCCATACCTTCTTTTCCCGCACCTGAAACCGCCTGATATGTAGATGCTGTAACTCTTTTTATTTTACCGAATTTATGCAATGGAGCCAATACCGCCAAGGCTATTATTGTAGAGCAATTGGGATTTGCTATTATTCCATTATGAAGCTTAACATCTTCAGGATTAACTTCAGGAACAACCAAAGGAACATTTTTATCCATTCTGAAAGCGCTGCTGTTATCAATAACTATGCTTCCTGCTTTAACTGCAAGAGGAATTAATTTCCTGCTTAAATCGGCTCCTACTGCAGATAATGTTATATCCATATCTTTGAAGGAATCTTTAGAAGTTTTTTCAATTATATACTCTTTACCCTTGAATTTTATCTTTTTGCCAGCTTCTCTGTTTCCAAGAAGTCTAAGTTCATTAATCGGAAACTTTCTTTCTTCAAGTATTTTAAGCATCTCCCTGCCTACAGCTCCTGAAGCTCCTAATAAGCATACATTTACTTTTTTCATAACTTTTCCCCATTAATTATTTTTCATTATATTAAATAATGATATATATTAAAAATCAATATTTTTTCTTTAATTTCTCTCTATTTTTATAATTTTTTTATAAATAATGTAAATTTTTAGTAAAAAACTAGTAAAATTATTTGACATTATTATTAAATTATACTATAATAATTAATGTAAATATAATTTACTTGATAAGTGATTATTTTTACATATTATAAAAAATACAAAATAGGAGAAATTTTATGACTACTATAAAAAAAGCTTTATCAATTATTTTTATTACCGCAGTATCTTCATCTTTATTACTTGCTCAATATAACGGCTATTATGATAATCAGCAAGGCGGTCAAGGCGGATATCAGCAGCAGGGCAGTCAGGGAGGCTACCAGGATCCTTATGCTCAGCATGGAGGTCAGGGATCATATCAGGACCCTTATACTCAGCAGGGCGGACAATACGGATACGGAGTGCAGCTTTCTTCAATACCTCAAAATGCTCAGAGCTTTATAAAACAGCATTTTGCCAATGTAAAAGTAACTTTTATAGAAAGAGATTGGGACGAAATTAAAGTATATTTAGAAAACGGAACACAAATAGAGTTCTTCCCTAACGGTGATTGGAAAGAAATTAAATGCTACGGAAATATGCCTGCATCAGTGCTTCCTGCTAATGTTATGAATACCGTAAAAAGAACTTATCCTAATGCGGCTATAATAAAAATAGAAAAACAATTCACTATATTTGAAGTAAAAATGAATAATATGATGGAGCTTTATATAGATAATAACGGTCAGCTATTAGGTCAGAAATGGGACGATTAATACAATAATTTAAGGAGAAAATATGAAAAAAATACTTTGCCTACTTACAGCTTTAACAATATTAAGCGCTTCCGCATTATTTGCAGATTGGTATATACCTCTTAATCAAGTCCCTCAGGCTGTTATAGCAACTGCAAAAAAAACTTATCCTCAGGCTGAAATTTGGGCTGTGGAAATGGAGCATTATAATATATATAAAGTAAAAATGAATAACATGATGGAGCTTTATATAGATAATAATGGTCAGCTATTAGGTCAGGAATGGGACGATTAATAAAAAACTGAAAATATAAAAAAGAACAAGGGATATATAAAAATTCCTTGTTCTTTTTTTACCTAATAGTTAAATAAAATTATTGACATTATATATATAATTATGTAAACTTTATTATTCTCAATTAAAAAGGTATATATAATGATTAAAGTCAAAGCAAAAGAATTAATGGATGCTGTTTATAATAAATTTAAAAATGCAGGAGTGCCAAACGAACAGGCTTCAATTGTAACAGACCTATTAATTTACGCCGATATAAGAGGCATACATTCTCATGGCGTATTAAGAACGGAGCATTATATAGAAAGAATAAAAGCAGGAGGAATAAATTTAAACTCAAAATTCAATATAGAAATAAAAAGACCTTCCTTTGCATTGATGGATGCCGACGGAGGATTCGGGCATATGGCAGCTTGCTATGCTATGGAATGGGCTTTGGAAACAGCTGAAAAACAAGGAATCGCCTTAATAGGAATAAAAAACAGCAGTCATGCAGGAGCTTTAGGTTATTATAATAAAATGGCAATAGATAAAAATAAAGTTTCTCTCATAATGCTTAATACGGATCCATGCGTTATACCATTCGGAGGAAAAAGATCTTTTTTCGGCACCAATCCTATAAGCTACGGATTTCCCGCTAAAAAAGATTTTATATTAGGAGACATGGCGACAAGCGAGGTATCTTTAGGACGCATATTTACAGCCCGCAAAAATAATGAAACAGTTCCTATGAATTGGGGTGTTGATGAAAACGGCAATCCCAGTTCAAATCCTAATGAAATAAAATATGTTGTACCTTTCGGGGGAGTAAAAGGCTACTTAATAATGACTATGGTTGAAGCTTTTACAGGGCTTTTAATAGGAAATGCATACTGCGGTAATTTAGTAAAAATGTACGGAGATATGGATAAAAAAAGAAATCTATCTGTATTTATGCTGGTTATTGATCCTGCCGTTTATAATGATTTGGAAGCATATTTAAATATAGTTCAGTCATTCATAGATGATATAAGAAAAGAACCCGCATTAAAAGAAGGTGAAAACATATCAGTACCAGGAGAAAAAAAAGAGGCTTGCTCTGTAAATTATTTAAAAAACGGTATACCTTTGCCTGAACATGTTTATAATTATATTTTTGATATATAAATTTCATATAATTAAATGACCGATTAAAATCAGTATTTATTATTTTTATCTTCTGCCTGCATTATTATCATCATCAATATTAAGGCTTAATATTCTAAGGCCCTCATCGCCTAGTACCGATTTTAAAGCTATTAAAAAAGCCGTATCTGTGCTTGAAGCAATATTGCTTTTATAAAGCTTCATAGCATATCTTGCCATATTAATACCGTCTCTAACAGAAAAAGAGGCATTATTTATATGAGATTTCTGTAAAAAACCTACAGTTATTTTTAATATCTCATCGTCTGCAAAAGGAAGATTCATTTTTAATATATCATACTCTTCTTTAATATCGGGAAAAGGCAGTTCTATAGTAGGCTGCAGTCTGGAATGTATATATTCAGGAAGTTCAAAAGTGCTTGCATCATCATTCATAGTTACTATTATTCTGAAATCGGAATGCGCTTTTATTTTTATTCCTGCTATAACGCTTTCAACATATCTTCTGTCGTCTAGAAGCGGAGCAAGAGAAGCCCAAGTTTTCTCGCTCATTCTGTTTCCTTCGTCTAATATGGCAACTCCCCCCTTAATCATAGCAGTAACCAAACTAGAAGCATGATAGCTTATTTTATTATTTTCGGATATTACAGGAATTATTATTAAATCCTCAGGTCTTGTATCCACAGTACATTGAAATATATAAACCTCTCTTTTAAGAAGTTCTTTAGCGGCATAATATGAAAGAGTTGTTTTTCCCGCTCCCGGTTTTCCCACTATTCTAGGATTTAAAGGTATATCTTCATTTGAAATTACATGCCAAGAAGCCATTATCTGCCTTACTAAATCATTCTGACCTGTCCATTTTATATTCAAATTATCCGAGTGCGATAATGTAAGTTCTATATTTTCTATTTGCACTTTTTCCATTTTTCTGCCTCTTTGATTTAAGAAATTTGCATGCTTTTAATGATATTATTAATTTTATAAAAAGTCAATTATTTATAATAATTTTAAAAATATATATTGATTATTTAAGTTTAATTTATATATTAATTGTTATAGAAAAAAACTAAAGGGTATTAATTATATGGTAAGAATTTTTTTAATTTTTTTTATATTGATTATTATATCATGCAATTCAGACAAATATAATAATGATGATTTTTTTAATGATGAAATAGAAATATCCGAATTTTATCTTCTTGAGGGCAATATATCCGGAGAAGATGCATCTATGTATTTATATGTAAATGAAAAGAAAGGAAAGCTAAGCGGATATTATTATACTAAAGATAAAAAGGCTTTAATTTCAGGAAGCATCAAAAATAATAAATTAATTCTAAATGAGATAGATAAAAATAATAATATATATGCATCCATATCTGGCAATTTAAGCGATGATATAATCTTTAATGCCGAAATAAGATACGATGAAACAAATGAAGTTAAGGATATGGAGTTTCATTTAAATAGAAACTTACCTGTATATTATGCAGATATAATAGACTATTATAAAAATGAAAGCATAAGTAATTCCATATTTTCATATCATAGAACATTATTATCATTTAGAAAAAATAATAATAAAGAAGATTCAGATATTGAAACATCATTAAATTATATAGAAGAGGAATGCAGTAATTACTATAATGAATGGAAAACATTGATTTCGGATAATACAGGCAATATAACCTATGAAATAGATAATACTGTAAATGTGGGATATATAGATGATAAAGTAATAGCACTTGATAATTATTCCTTAATGTATACGGGCGGATATGATAAAACTTCTGTAAATATTCAGGAAGTATTTTCTTTGGAAAGCTCAAATCTTATTACCATAAGAGATTTAATAGGCAATTTTAATAATAATAATCTTATTTCATTAATGAGAGAAAAAATTCTTATGTCTGGAAGAAACGAAGAAGATTATTATGATTTTAATACAGTAACATTAGAAAGCTCCACTTTCAGAATACTGCCTAATTCTATTAATTTTATATGGCAGACTGATGATATAGCGCCTTACTCTTTAGGGATAACAGAAATAAGCTTTGATTTTAAAGAACTTAAGCCATATATAAGAGAAGATTCTCCTCTATACTATTTATTTTTATAATTTTTATAAAAACGGGCTTAAATTAATAAAAATATTTGTTTAACTATTAGCATTAAGAATAATTTAAGGAGTTATAATATGTCTGGAAATGCTAATATAGTAATAATAGAGGGAAGATTAACAAAGGATCCTTCATATATGAAAACTAAAAACGGCAAATCTTTATGCAGATTTTCTATAGCTAATAACAGATATTACTATACAAACGGAGTTTTTCAAAAGGAAGTTTATTTTTTTGATTTGATTACTTGGGGATACAGCGCAGATAAAGCAGCTGTAAGCCTATTTAAAGGAAAGCATGTACTTGTAAACGGAGAATTAAGACAAAATATTTATACTGCTAAAGACGGAAGCAGAAAAACATCTTTTTATATACTGGCTCTTGATATAAAGAATTTAGATAAAAAATCCGTAGGAAATGCCTCATATTCAAAAACGGCAAACAGCCAGATAGTATCCGATTTTATTGAGGATAATCTAGAGGAAGTATTTTAGAATCTCTGATAATATTCAGAATATTATTGTTAATATATTCTTCATCTTTAGAGGCGTCTATATGATGTATATAAGATGCATTAAAAGAATTAAATATTTTATCAACATCCTCCAAATAATTTTTGTTTTCAAATCTATCAACAAATCCTCTTTTTTTCATAATTCTTTTTAATGCCGTTTCTATAGTAAGATGAAATATAAAAACTAAATCAGGTTCTAATATAAAATCTTTATGAAGATTATATATATATTCTTTATCTATTCCCTTAGCGCCCTGATATGCTATAGAAGAGTATATATATCTGTCAAGAACTATTACATATCCGTCATTAACAGCGGGTTTTATCATATGCTTAATATGTTCCTTTCTGTCAGCTATAAATAAAGATAATTCCTCTTCAGGTTTCAAATCTTTAGAGAGCATACTTTCCCTAAGCTTAGAACCGTAATATGCATGCGTAGGTTCAAAAGTATATATAGATTTTATACCTAGTTTATTCAGACTGTCAGTAAGCATCATACCTATGCTTGATTTACCAGACCCGTCAATGCCCTCTAATACTATTAATTTTCCTTTCATAATTTTTTCCTCTGACTTAAATATAACAATTATTTAAATACAATGTTATATTTATTTTATCTTATTTTTAGAGTGGCTATTCCCACAATAGCGGCTATTATTCCTATTATATAGAATCTGAAAACAACCTGAGTTTCCTTCCAGCCAGACTTTTCAAAATGATGATGCAAAGGAGCCATTTTAAATACTCTCCTCTTAAAAAGCTTATAAGAAAATACCTGCAAGACTACGCTGAATGCTTCGGCAACATAAACTGCGCCTATAATTAGAAGAAGAAGTTCATGTTTTATAAATAAGGCTATGATACCTAATACACCGCCTAAAGACAAGCTGCCTACATCTCCCATAAAAACCTGAGCAGGGTGCGCATTAAACCATAAAAAACCTAAACCTGCACCGATTAAAGCACCTACAAAAACGGTAACCTCTCCAGAATCCGCTATAAAAGGTATCTTTAAATATGTTGATATTAAAGAGTTTCCTGATACATAGGAAAGAACAGCCAAAGCCATCGACATTATTATTAAAAGCCCTATTGCAAGCCCGTCTAATCCGTCCGTTAAATTTACGGCATTGCTCATACTTACAACTACAAATGCGGCAAAAGGTATATAAAGAATTTTTAAATCTATATATATTGTGCTTGCAAACGGAAGAAATATATTTGAAGAAGCAATCTGAGCAACCTTTACAGCTTCCAATACTCCTATGCCCTGATTAAGTTCAAATGTCATTAAAAATGCAGACTTATCAAAATAATATAAATAGATTCCTATTACAGCGCCTGCTAAGGTTTGAAAAAAGATTTTATATTTTCCGGGAAGACCCTTTGAATTTTTATATTTAATTTTTAAAAAATCATCTAAAAATCCAGATACGGAAAGTATTATTAAAGATGCAGTTAAAAGAATAATTTTTGAATTATCAAGCTTTCCCCATAGAAGTACGCTTATTAATATACTTCCTACAATAAATATCCCACCCATAGTAGGAGTGCCTGTTTTTATAAGATGCGTTTCAGGACCGTCATCTCTTACAATCTGACCAAAATTTAATTTTTTTAATTTTTTTATAATATTAGGGGCAAATAAAAGCACCAATATTAAGGCAGTGCCGACAGCTCCTGCGGTTCTGAATGTAATATATCTGAATATATTAAAGCCAAAGAATGATTCTCTTAACGGATAAAAAATTTCATACAACATTATTATTAAAAGCCTTTATATAAAGTAAAAAAAGTTACTCTATACTATTATATATAAACCGTTTTGTCAATTGAATATATTATGTTAATTAATATTTTTTATATTTCAGCATATTAAAAACTTATAAAACCTAATCAGCACTTACAAGTTTATCTTCGCTGTTATTAACCTTTCCGTCTTTATCAACTTTTACGGTAAATATTTTTGATACTCCCTTCTCTTCAGCCGTTATTCCGTAATATGCATCGGCGATAGTAGCCGCAACTTCATCATGCGTAATAATTAAAAATTGAGTTTTTGCAGAAAGATTTTTAACCATATTCTTATATCTGATGATATTTGCACCGTCAAGAGCCGCATCAACCTCATCAAGTATGCAGAAAGGACTTGGTCTGTATAAAAATATTGCAAATACCAAAGCAAGTCCCGTCATAGTAAGCTCGCCCCCAGAATAAGATACTATATTCTCCATTTTTTTACCAGGAGGCTGAGCGAATATATCTATAGGACTGTTTAATAAATCCTCTTCATTTTGTATTTTTAATCCCGCATTTCCTCCTCCGAATAATATCTTAAAAGTTTCAGAGAACTTTTTATTTATTTCATTAAATGTTTTTAAAAAGTCTTCTCCAGCTTTTTTATTGGCATCGGCTATTATTTTTAATATTTCCTCTTTTGATTTTTCTAAATCTTCCCTCTGCTTTGTTAAAAATTCAAATCTGTTTTTAGCCTCTTGATATTCATCTAATGCCATCTCATTAATATGACCTAAATTTTTAATTTTTTCATTGACGGCTGAAAGTTTATTTTTATAAGCCTCCTCATCTATAAGATTTTTCGTATTATCTTCAAAATCTTTTAAGTTAAGGGCATGATTTTCATAGAAATGAGTATATATATCATTTATTTTATCTCTGCTTTGATTTATTCTTTCGCTTACCCTTGTAATATTTTCATTTATTTCATTTAATTTTTTTATCCTTTTGGCATGGCTTACTTCGAAATTTGATAATACCGATTCGGCTTTTTTTATTTCATTGGCTTTATGTCTTGCTTCGCTTTCAGTTTTGGATTTCTTCTTTTCCAATTCCTTATAATTTACAGAGTTCTCTTTATACTCATCATTAAGTCTTTTATAATCTTCCTCAAGTCTATTTATCTTATCATTAAGCGAATTAAACTCATCTTCAATTATTTTTATGCTTTTTATTATCATCTCTTTTCTGTCTTCTGAAGCTTTTTTATTAGTTTCATATTTAGCCCTTTCTATTGTGAGAGTTGTAAGCATAGAATTAGATTTATTAATACTTTCCGTTGATATTTTTATTTCATTATTAAAATCTTCTATTTTACTGCAATTGATTTTTATAAAGTTTTCCAAATCAGCAATTTCCTTATCTATAAACTCCTTCTGCATATAAGCGCCTTCCTTATCAAAGAGCAAATCCACAAAAGGATCTTTTATTCTTGTATATTCTTTAAATATGTCCTGCAGAAATAAAGCATCTTTTTTTTCGGTATCCAAACTTTCGCCTAAACTTTTAATAAAACCTGATAATGAATTAAAACTAAGCTCATTAAAATTTGAAAATACTTCGTCTTCTTCAAATTCTTTTATAGTTTTCATTTTCATATTAATTGAATTAAGCAGATTATTAAATCCTATATCTATATCATTTTCATGCTTGCCTATATTCTGATAAAAGCTGTTTCCCATAACATCTTTTTTCTTCTCATCTATCTCGGTAATAATTTTATTTATAACCTCTAATTGTCTTTCTCTTGCATCGCTGATTTTCAAAGATGCATTTTGATTTTCCTGAGTAAGCATTGATATTTGATTATTAAGGCTGGCTATTTTATTCTGCTCATTTGCAATATTGCTCTCTTCGGCTTCCTGTTCTTTCAAAGATTTTTCTATATTTTCGGCTGTGATTTTTGCCTCTTCTTCAAGCTCTTCTATTTTATTTTTATCCTCCTCCATTCTTTTTAATAATATATTTTTTCTATTTATGGTTTCTTCTCTTTCTTTGCCTGAATTATCCAATTGATTTTTTAATTGATTTGACATCTTTTCTGTATGCATAAGTTCCGTAACTATAAGAGAAACCTGTTTATCAAGCTCTATAGATAATGTTCTGGTCTCTTCAAATTTTAAAAGCTCCTCCTGTTTCTGTTTATCCAAATCCTGCAGTTCTTTTTCCAATTCCAGTTTTTTATTAATATTCTCCTCAAGATTCTTACTCTGCTCTTCTAAAGTAATTTTTATTTTTTTTATATGATTAACATTCAGGCTTATATTTATTTTTTTATGCTCATCTTTAAGATTATAATATTTTTCTGTTCTGACTGCCTGATCTTTTAAAGATTTATAATGCTTATCAGCATTTTTTATTTCTATTTTTACATTGTCAAGATTCCTTTCGGATTCTTCCAGCTTTTTAGCTGCCTCTCTTCTTCTTTCAAGATATTTGCTTATTCCTGCGGCATTTTCAATAATAATTCTTCTCTCTTCAGGTCTCTGTTTTGCAATATCAGATACTGTGCCCTGCTTAATAACAGAATATGCATTTTTTCCTATACCAGTATCCAAAAACATATCAACTATATCTTTTAATCTTACCTGCTCATTATTTATATAGTATTCTGATAAACCCTTTCTGTAATATTTGCGTGTCACTATAACATCGTCTGTATCATACTTTTTTATCCATCTTGATTTATTATCCAAAGTAAGAACTATTTGAGCCATAGAAGACGGTTTTCTGGTATCTGTGCCATGAAATATAACGCTTTCAAGTCCTTTAGAGCTGTCTATTCTAAGTCTGCTTGCCGACTGTTCGCCCATAACCCATAAAAAAGCCTCAACTATATTGCTTTTGCCTATTCCGTTAGGTCCGAGCACCACAGTAACGCCTTCATTAAACTCTATATTTGTTTCTATAGCAAATGATTTGAATCCATGTAAATTAAGATTCTTTATGTACATTTTATTTCCTGTTTTATATTAAATATATATTTTATGATTATACAATTCTTATTAAAAATAATCAATTATTAAATTTAGTATATATAAACACTGTAAACTTGATTCTTTATTGAGGCAGTAATTTTAATTATGATATTATTTAATGATAAACTTCTGTATATATTGCAAATTAAATTTCAAAAATTAATTTATAATAAAAATTGATATAAATAATATTATTAGTATTTAACTATTGCTGAATTAGTATATTTCTAACCCGCAAGACATAGGCTCTGTTTTATCTATCATGTCAGCTATATTCATAAACTCTTTTTACTCTGTCACCTATATTTGCTAATACCTCATGAGATATTGAGCCTATTCTAATGGCTAAAGTTTCGGCATTAAGTTTTTCATCATTTCCGAATATCAATACTTCATCTTCAATATTTATATTGCTGCTCCCTATTTCTGCAATGATAAAATCCATGCAAACTCTTCCTCTTAAAGGATAGTATTTACCATTAATTTTTACTTCCCAATTATTTGATAATCTTCTTGATAGTCCGTCCGCATATCCTATAGGTATAACAGCGGCTCTTGTGTCTTTTTCTGCAGTCCAAGTCATTCCATAGGATATACTCTCTCCCTTTTTTATATTCCTAATTAAAACAACTTTAGATTTTAAGCTTAATATCGGCTTTATTCCTAAATCATAAAAATTTTCAGAATATCCGTATAATATAATACCTGCTCTGACCATATCAAAATATGCATCTTTATATGATATTATAGCTGCAGAATTAGCACTGTGAGCATTATTTATTTTAATACCATTTTCAGTTAAATTATTTAAAACATCATTAAAAATTCTTATCTGTCTTTCCGTAAAATGCAGAGAGTTATCATCGTTCATATCTGCAGCTGCATAATGGGTGCTTATGCCTTCTATTTTTAAAGTATTGTATGATAATACCTTTTTAGCTAAATCAAGCGCATCTTCAGGTCTTACTCCCATTCTGTTTAATCCGGTATCTATCTTTATATAAAGATTTAAGGTCTGTCCTTTATTTTTTAAATATCTGTCATAATAATGAAGACATTCATCATTACTTATAATCGGATTTAAATTATATCTGCATACCAAACCGCACTCATCTTTGAAATGCTGAAATAATACCAATACAGGAAGTTTTATACCTGCTTCTCTTATTCTTACTCCTTCATCAACATTTGCAACGCCTAAAGCATAAACTCCGAATCTTTCTAAAGCCTTTGATATCTCTTCAAGTCCATGCCCGTAAGCATTTGCTTTAACAATGCCTAAAAGCTTTACTCCATTTGTAACAGAGTTTATAATACGAATATTTTTATTTAAAACAGACAAATCAATTTCGGCAATAGTATAATTCGGCATAATTTAAACCTGCTTACAATAAATTAAAAAAACTTTATTAACAATAAAATATAAAAAATAAGATATTATATAATATTTACATACTAAACATATCAGGATTTTTAAAATCTTCTTTTAACATCTCCAAAATATTATTATCTTTTTGGAAATTTTCATTTTCTTTTTCAAACTCTTCTTCTAAGCTCCTAAGTTCCATATCCATTCTTTTATCAACCGACAAATTATTAATATCTTCTGCATTATCTTCAGATTCTTCTATTTTATCCGCATTTGTAATAAATTTTCCCATAAGCTCATTAAATCTTACAAATATTTCATTTAATTTGCCTGCTGCATTCTGAAACTCTTTATTTCCTTCAACAGTTTTCGCAGAAAGCTCATTTAAAAAACTCATAGCATGTATAACTTCCTTAGCTCCCGAACTATTAGCTTCAATAATATCCGAAACCTCTCTTGTAATTTGATCTAATAAAGTAATCTGACTGTCAACCACATCTCCGCTGCTCATCTGCTCTTTCACACTGTCTTTAACGCCTGTAGTAATATTATTTAAATGCCTTACAGTTTCAAGTATATCTCTTCCTCCGATTTCCAATTCGCTGTTGGCTGTATTAATTTCAGAAACTACTCTTGCAGTATTTTCAGACATATCAAGTATGTTATCAAGAGATTTTCCGCTGTTGCTTGCAAGCTCTACGGTTTCTTCTATTCTTTTAGTAATTGCCTTAATAATATTTGTTATAGATTTAGTATTATCAGCCGTATGCTCTGCTAAAGATCTAATCTCATCGGCAACAACTGAGAAGCCTCTTCCCTGCTCTCCTGCATGCGCCGCTTCAATGGCTGCATTCATAGCTAAAAGGTTGGTCTGCTCCGCAATACTATGAATAACATTAACAATTTCTTTTATCTGATCCGAACTCTCTTCAATACCTCTGACCGCCTCAATAACCTCATCTACGGTATCACCTCCGTCATGGGCATCAACAAGAAGCTTCTTAGAGAAACTGTCGGCTTTATTAACGCTTTTCGCCACGCTTGTAATATTAGATATCATCTCTTCAATAGAGGCCGATGTCTGCTCAACTGCGGAGGACTGGCGCTCCATGTTATCATTAATTCTATAAATAGTCTGAAGAAGTTCCTCAACAGCAACAGACGCAGATGAAAAAGCATGTCTCTGCTGATCTGTAGAGTTTGTAACATTCTGTATAGATGAGATAATACTATTTACGCTTGCAACACTTTCCGTAATGCTTGAGCTTTGATCGTTTATTCTATCAGTATTCTCGCCTATAACTTTTTCAATTATCTTTATTTCTTCAAATACATTATAGCTTTCTAATTTTAAATCTCCTATAAGATTATCCAAGCTTTGGAGAAATAAATTAAAATTATAAATAAGAAGTCCTATTTCATCATTATTTTTTGATGAAATTCTTTTTCTTAAATCTCCGTTTCCTCCCAAAAGCATTTTTGTAGAATTGTTTGCATAGTTTATAGAGGATAATAATATTTTAATAATAATTAAATAAACAGCAAATAATAATATGAATACCAATATAAACAAAAACACATAATTAAATATATCAGAATCTATATCCGAGTATTTTATTATGGAATCTACATCTTTATAATATAAAGCCACAACATTTAATTCTTTTATATAAGAAACTAAAGCAATAGATCTATTTCCCAATATATTAACATTATTAAATACCTCAAATTTTTTATTGGCACTTAACAAATCTCCTATACTTGAGCTTAATTTGGCTGATGATGAAAGTATTTCGTCTGAGCTTTCCGCTATATATCTGCTGTCAGATCCGAGTATAATATCTTTTGTATCAAATTTATAATATATATAAGACCATTTTGACAGAATATTATTATTTTTAATGATTCTGTTTATATCTGAAATATTATATTCTGATATAAAATATCCTATATTTTTTCCGAATAATTTTAATGAAGTATATGCGGATATATAAATATTATTTCTATCATAAATATTTACATTAAAAGGCACAAAACTATTTTCTACTTCATTTTCAGAAAAATTATGAGGCACTAAAGAATCAATTATTTTTGAAGTATATCTTGAATTATTAGAATTTTTTGAAATAGTAGCAGAATAAGGAAGTCCCGTATTCATATATTCATAATATATATTAAGAGAAACTGCATCATAATTATTTTTTAAAGTATCATTAATATAAGGCAGTCTGTTGATAAAAGCCGATTGAATCTCATCTTTTGATACAATATTTTTATTGGAATATATATTTACTGCCGATTCAGCATAGACTGCTATATCAGATATTATATTATTATCAATATTTTTAATGCTGTCATATACTCCGAGTATTTCATTTAAAACTAAATCGCTGTAGGTATTTAAATAAAGTTCTTTATCAAGAGATGAAAAATTTATAAGAAAAGCTACTATTATAAGAGAGAAAAATAAATATACTATAAGCCCTAATTTATATATAAGAGGTATATAAAATACTGTTATATTTTCCTCCAATTCAAAATTTTTAGATATAATCTTAAATATAAATATAAAAGAACATGCAATTAAAGATGCATTTATAGTAGCATTAAAAAGCGCTAATACGGTTACATATAAAAATACTTTATTTAAAAAAGAATATATAAGTATTTCTACAAAGCTTCCGCTTAAAGAACATAGAAAAAATGAAAGTATGACTTTTCCAGATAATTTTATATCCAAATTAGAATTCCACATTCTTAAATATTTAAAAAAGAAAATAAAAGCAACCACAGAAAAAATTATTTTTACTCCGTAAACATGCGGAATACTCCTGCCGTATATAAAAAATAAAGCTACATTCCAAATAATTATATCTATTAATAAGTATATTGGAATTGTAACAATTATAAGCCTTCTAATACTATGTTTTTTTATCTTTTCTGAAGTCATATTATCCTCTATGTTTAATATAAATATAATAATCAATATAATTATATATTATCGTTTATTTTTTATCAAAATTTATTTTTCAAAAACTAAAAATTAAGTATTTAAACTCTTCCAACTTCATTAATAACCCTTCCAATCAATGCATCATGAGAGGCTATTGTTTTTGAATTTAATTCATAAGCTCTTTGCACCTCTATCATTCTTACCATTTCATTTATAGGATTTACATTGCTGGTCTCTAAAAATCTTGATAATACTTTAGGTCTGTCTATACCTATCTGGGCAATATATGCAGGTCCGCTTATATCAGTATCAGTCCAGAAAGATTCTCCCTCTTTTTTTAAATATCTCTCATTATCAAATCTTACTATTTTTAATATATCAAGTATCTCTTCATCTTCCCATTCATTATCATTAAATTGAACAAATGCATTGCCGTCCTGATATCTTCTGTTTATGCTTATTCTTCCTTCCTCATCTATATTAAAATTATTGGTTTTTATCTGTATATATCCGTTTTCTCCCATAACCTTATAGCCATGCTTAGTTACAAGATAATGATCTTTATCTATCAAAAAACTTCCGTTTCTTGTATATTTCTCACCATGAGGTGTTTCTACAGCAAAAAAACCTTTATCGCTCAAAGCTATATCAAGCTGATTGCCCGTTTCTCTTAAAGAACCCTGCTCCCATTCGGTAAAAACTTCATTAACTTCTACACCTGTTCCTAGTCTTCCTATATAAGGTCTTATATCTGAAGAGCCGAGAGGAAATATCACAACTCCGTCATCTTCAGTTCTTGCAGCCGTCATCTCAGGAAAGGATTTAAAACTTACAGTATCTCTTTTAAATCCAGGCTTATCGGCATTCGCCAAATTATTTGCAACAATATCAAGTCTTGCCTGTTCAGCCATCATACCGCTTGCGCCTGTATATATTCCCCTTACCATTTATTATTCCCCCTTATTATATGCTATTATAAAATATCATCTTTCTCTTTTTTTGTATATATATTGATAGCTTTTAATTTATTTTCTAAATTTTCATATCCTCTTTCTATATGATATATTCTATGAATATTTGTAACGCCTTCAGCAACGGCACCTGCGGCTACCAAAGCAGCTCCCGCCCTCAAATCACTTGCCTGCACATCTGCCCCTGAAAGTTTCTTTCCGCCATTAACAGATATATAGGACGAATTAAGCTCAATATCCGCCCCCATACGAATAAGTTCGGGCACATGACTGAATCTGTCTGGATAAATCTTTTCTATAAACTCACTTTTGCCTTTAATAGTACATGCAAGAGCAGTATAAATAGCCTGCAAATCAGTAGGAAATCCAGGATATGGCAGAGTCTCAGATTTAAAAGGCTTTAACTCTCTTTCAAAAGCATCAAGCTCTATAGATGTATCTGAAGTTTTTATACCGCAGCCTATATCGGAAAGCAAATCCAATACATAAGTTAAATGTTTAGGCTCGGCATTTTCTAATTTTAATTTCCCTCTTCCTGCGGCGGCTATTGCAAGAAAAGTACCTGCTTCTATTCTGTCTGGTATCACCGTAAACTCAGCACCATGAAGATAATCAACTCCTTCTATGGTAAGCGTATCCGTACCGCTTCCCTCTATCTTAGCACCCATAGCTTTAAGCAAATCAGACAAATTAACGCATTCGGGCTCTTTTGCGGCATTTCTTATAACAGTAGTTCCCTTTGCCAAGACTGCAGCCATCATAACATTATCCGTTCCAAGTACGGTAGGTCCGAATTTACCCGATAAATCCATATCAGCCCCGATAAGATTTTTTTCAACTTTAGCGTCAATATATCCTGCTGTTATATCTATTTTGGCTCCCAATGCCTCCATTCCTTTTAAATGCAGGTCTATAGGTCTAGGTCCGAAAGCGCACCCTCCTGGATAAGATACTCTGCAATGCTTACGCTTAGCCAAAAGAGGACCCAATACTATAATAGAACCCCTCATTTTTTTGACAAGCTTGTAGGGAGCTTCCTCGCTTTTGCCGTTATGAGATATTATCACTGTAGTATTATTTTTAAAATCTACCTTCTTGCCTAAAGGCTCCAATATATCTATAAGAACATGCACATCAGCCAAATCAGGAACATTATGAATTATAATAGGCTCGTCTGTAAGAATAGAGGCAACAAGCAGTGGCAATGATGCATTCTTTGAACCTGACACTTTTAATACTCCGCCTATATTATTAGAACCTTCTATTACATATTTATACATATAGTTTACGCCTCTGAACAATAAAAATTATACTCTTATTATATTCGGTATAATAAAAAATTGCTTAATGAATTTTACAGCTCAATTATATAAATAATTAATAGATACAGATATAAAACTTATGAATTATATAAAACAGTAATAAATGTATAATATGTTTTATAATATACTTTACATTTAATTTACAATATTATATTTTTTTGTAAAATTTGTTTAAATAAACTTTACAAAAAGCCTTTAATATGCTATACTTTAAATATAGTTAATAGTAAAATTTCATAATTTAAGGAGGCATAATATGAAAAAATTAGGATTAATTACTTTAATATCAGTATTTACTGCTGCTGTAAATCTGCATGCTTTTGATTTAATAGAAGACACATTTGAGTTTATTTTTGAAGATATTGCTAAAATTATAGGCATTTTTGTAATAATAGCAGCTGTAGTATTTGCAGTTAAAAAATATATGAAAAAAGACAGTAAGTAATAATAAAAACAATGGGAGAAAGCGAATGATAAAAAAATTAATATTAACCGCTTTAATCATATTTAATAAACTGCATTGCTTTGATTTAATAGATGATGTTGATGATTTTATTGAGGATACTGTAAAGCTGGCCATTATGGCTGTGGTTATACTGGCTATTATATACTTTGTAAAAAAAATGCTTAAAGATGTATCTAATTCGGGAAAAATAAAAAAATATTATGATGAAGATTACAGAAGAGATTATGAAGAAGACTATATAAGAGAAAGAAGAAGAGAGAGAAGAAGAAAAGACTGTTACGATGATGACGAATACCATAACAGAATATCAGATGAAGACGGATATTATTATGAAGATGATTACAGAGATGACAGAAATAATAAAATAAATAAAAAACAATATGAATATGACATGAGAGATTATGAAAGAAGAGAGAGAAGAATACCAGAAAGTATAGAAAAAAAAGAAAATGACTCAAGATATGAAAAAGTTTATGAACTTAAGCCTGAATATAAATTAAAAGACGGCAAAAGAAAAATAAGATAATATTTTTTATAAAGGGGGAGGATTATGAAAAATAATATAATATCATCAGTTAAATCAAAAAAGTTTATGATTATTTCAGCTGTAATTGCTTTAATATCTTTATTTATAATTGCTGTAAAAGTTTTAGGTCTTCAGTATTATATTTTTTATATAATGCATAATATTGATGATATGGACGATATAATTGAAGGATTATTAAAAATATCAGTATCTTCTCTTATAATATTATCTGCTTTTATTATTTTTAAAAAAATAAATTTAAAATCGGATACAGAAAACTCTGATAATTATAAAAATAACGGCAAAGAAGAAATAAAGCATTCTTTAAATAAATCAAAAATAAATATGCCTGTAATTGCAGCAATTTCAGCGGTTTCTATAACTGCTTTAATTATATTTTTATTAAGATTTTCAGGAATGCATTATATACTTTATAATTTAGATGATATTGCAGAGGATATTCTTAAATTAGTTACGGCAGCCGTTTTAATAGTACTCTGCATAGTGTTTGCTAAAAAACTTATAGAAAAATTATAAAGACTTTAATAAAAGCAATAAAATTCTTGTATAATAAGCAAAAAAATATATAATATGGTACTTATTTTATATTTCGGATAGGTACAGATGAACAAAAAAAATATATTAATAATCGGAGCGGGTAATGCAGGAGAAACTCTTGCATTTGAAATATTAACTTCCGATAATAATAAAGAATATAATATTCTCTGCTTTTTAGATGACGATGAAAATAAAAAACAAGTAAAAATTAATGAAAATTCCATAGATGTAAAGGGAAAAATTAAAGATATAGGAAAAATAATAGAAGAATATAAAAATAATAATACCGATATAGAAGAAATTATTATTGCAATACCTACGCTTAAGCAGAAAGAACTTCTTGAAATATTAAATATAATATATGCTACAGGAATAAAATATAAAATACTGCCGGGTTTTTTTGAGATAATAAAAGGTAATGCCTCCATAAAAGATATAAGAAATATAGAACCTTCGGATCTCTTGGGAAGAGAGGAGATTGGTTTTGATGAAAAAGAAATTTATTCATACTATAAAGATAAAACAATACTTGTTACAGGCGGAGGCGGATCTATAGGAAGCGAGCTTGTAAGACAATTAATTACACTGCCTGTAAAAAAAGTTATGGCTTTAGATAATTCGGAAAGCGCAGTTCATAATCTTATAATGTCTTTAAATGACAGAAATAATGAAAAAAATAAGCATAAATTCGCATATATAATTTCAAATGTCAGAGATTATGTAAAAATTGATAGAATTCTAAAAGAAGAAAAACCAGATATTATATTTCATGCCGCAGCGCATAAGCATCTTCCTTTTATGGAATTATATCCTGAAGAGGCTATTAAAAACAATATACTTGCAACAGAAAATATAACTGCGCTTGCCGTAAAAAATAATATAAAAAACTTTGTATTTATATCAACTGATAAGGCTGTGCGTCCAACATCTTTAATGGGAGCGAGCAAAAGAATATGTGAAAGAATGATAATGTCTTTATCGCATGAACAAAATAATACTTCATTCAAAATAACAAGATTCGGAAATGTACTTGGAAGCAGCGGAAGTGTTATACAGGTATTTGAAAAACAGATAAGAGAAGGAAAAGCATTAACTGTTACGCATCCTGAAATGGTAAGATTTTTTATGTCCATAAGAGAAGCTGCAAGACTTGTTATAAAGGCATGCACTTTAAATGACGGAATAATATTTACTTTGGATATGGGAAAGCCTGTTAAAATTTTAGACTTGGCAAGGAATATGCTTAAAATATACGGACTTACCGAAAAAGATATTACAATAGTTTTTACAGGAATAAGAGAAGGCGAAAAACTATATGAAGAAATTTTGACAGATGATGAAACTCTGATACCTTCGCAGTATAAAAAATTATTTATAGCAAAAGATACCGTAAAATCTCTGACCCCTAAGGAAAGAAAAATTATGATAGAAGCTTTTGATATAGCTTCTCTTGATGCAGATAAAGATGCAATTAAAATGCTTATGCGCAAATACATAGAAGAATATTCAGGATAAATAAAATTATAATAAATATACTTGACTTTTTTTTACTATATATTATTATTCTAGGCAAAATATATAGCAAAAGGAAAATTTTTATGAAAAAAGGAACAATTAAAAATCCTATTCAAGTAGTTTTGCTCAGCATAGTAACCTGCGGCATATACTATTATTATTGGCTTTATTTAACCACTAAAGAAATTAAAGAGTTTACTGAAAATGAAGCTTTGGACCCTTTAAAAACTGTGCTTTTTACAATAGTAACCTGCGGTATATTCGGTATTTACTGGTATTATAAAATGTCGCCTGTAGTTTTTAAAGAACTACCTGAAAAAGTAGGAGCTAAAGTAGAAGAAGATAAAATAAAGACTGTATTCATACTGTCTATATTCATTCAGGTAGTTTCATGCTATCTTATGCAGACTAAATTAAATGAAATTTGGGAAAAAGCTTAAATAAATTATTATAATACTTAAAAAGTCTTAAGATTATATCTTAAGACTTTTTTATGATAAAAATTCTTTATATTACATTTATTTATTTTTATGGTACAAACTTAAATATATTTTTATAAGTTTAACTAACTTTGAAAAAAGTCATAAGTTCTTCCAAATGATTAGCCTGATCCAAAAGAGATTTGGAAGCTGCAGTTGCCTGCTCCACTAAAGCAGCATTCTGCTGAGTTATACTATCCATTTTTGAAACGGCAATATTAACCTGATCAACTCCAGATTCCTGTTCTACTGCGGTATGACTTATATCGCTCATTATTTTTGAAGTTTCCAATATTTTTGTTTCTATATCAGAAAAAATTTCCTGAGAATGTCTTGCCATTTCTGCAGATTTATTAATTTTTTCATAAATATTTTCTATTAATAAAGTAATATCCTTAGCCGAAGCCTGAGAGTTCTGCGCAAGATTTCTTACCTCGCTTGCAACAACAGCAAAACCTCTGCCCTGTTCTCCAGCACGCGCCGCCTCCACCGAAGCATTTAAAGCAAGTATATTAGTCTGAAAAGCTATATTTTCTATGACTTTAGTAATATCTCTTATTTTAGCGCTTGCCTCATAAACCTCTGATATCATTTTAGCAGTATCGGCTATAACGCTTCCGCCTTCAACTACTGCATTTCTGGATTCTATCATTACATTATTTCCGTTAATAGAGTTCTGAGCTGAAGACTTTATAGTAGATGCCATCTCTTCCATAGAGCTTGCAGTCTCTTCCAAACTTGAAGCCTGATATTCCGTTCTCTGCGCCAAATCCAAACTTCCTTTATTAAGCTCCGAAGCTGCATTTGCTATTTCCTTTGAAGCATTAATTACATCTGAAATTACTTCAACAAATCTGTATCTCATAATATCAAATGAATGCGAAAGCTTTCCTATTTCATCATTTCTATTTTTAAACTGTGAAGAAAAAACAAAGTTTCCGTCAGCCATTTGAGAAGCTTCCTGCACTATATATTTTATAGGCTTTATAGTTCTTCCTATAAGGAACCTGATAACAATAAATGATATTACAATTCCAGCTATTCCCAATATTACACCTATAATAATCATTTTTTTGCTTTCAGCATACAGCAGATCATGAGTAATTCCAGCCATCATATACCAAGGATGATCTTTCATTCTTTTAAAAAATGCTGTTCTTGTTATTCCTTCATGCGCATATGTGAACAATCCCGAATCCTGTCCCGAATGTCTGGCTAAAGATTCATTTGCCGTAATACCAACAATTTCATCAACATTATGATAAACCACTTGCAAATCATCATTTAATGCAAATATTGATTTTAATTCTGATAAAGAATTATCAGAATCCTGCAGAGTTTGATTTATTATTTGGGACCAATTTACAAAAGCTATAAAACAGCCTACTAATTCGCTATCCAAGTTATAAATCGAGTGAATGATAGGAAGAACATATCCGTTATTTAATTCTGATTTATATATTGTGTCGCCTGCCGCATGATCATATCCAGAATCTATAAATTTTTTCCATAACTTAGGATATACAGCTTTAATATCAGTACCTGCATTCTTTATATCGCCATTATATGATCCTATAATTATTCCGTTTATATCAATTAAATCTAATGAAACTATATAATCATTATTGTCAAATAGATGAGTCATAGCTTTTACAGCCTCATCTTTTACAGCATCGCTTCTAGTCTGAACATACTCTATTATCCGAGGTATTCTTGAATAAGCATCCATAATTACTAATTGATCATTTATTATTGTATCAAGCAGGCTTGAATATCCATTAACCGATGTTGCAAAACCTGAATAAACCGCATTATTTATGGCTTTACTTGATATATTTATAAAAACTGATATTATAGCAAATGACATAACAATAATAACCATATTCACTATCAGCGGAATTTTGACAACTATACTGCTAACCCTTTTCATAAAAAACTCCTGTATTATATAAAATATTATTAAATAATATAAAATTAAAATATAAAAAAATCAATCCCTTAAATGATAATTATTGCTAATAACTATAAATTATTTATAAATAATAAATATTTTTGCTGAAATATTTATTTAATTTATGCTTTTTAGAACTATAGAATAAAATTAAATGATTATTTACTATATTTTTATTATTTTTTTGAAAAATTTTATATGTTTTGATTGGTTTATTAGAGTTTTTTTAATTAATTATTATAATGTCCATATAAAGAAATTATTATTACGGACTTTTTTATATCATCTATTTTATATACTACTCTATTATATTTATTTATGCATCTTGAATAAAATTCATCATAGTATTTTAGCTTAATCATCAAACTTAAAATAATTGCTTGCCGCCTGAATATTATACCATTTCTGCCATTCATTAAGCTTTATTAAAGTTTTCTGATACTCTTTGAATAATTCCTTTTGAGTATTAATACTTCCTTCTTTAATAGTATAAGGTTCGGGCGGAGCGGTTAAAGGAATAGTTATATATTTAACTGAAGCACAGGAAATAAGAGAGAAAATAAGGAATAATAAGAGCAGTATTTTTTTCATTCTTTAATATCCTAACCGCTTATAAAATCAATTAATTCTTTTTGGTACATTATCAAGCAGACCGCATTTCTCACACATTCCATAGTCAAGGATAAAATCTGCATCGTTTACTTTGCATATAACACATTTGCTTTTTAACAGTCTCTGTATTCCAGAGCCTTTTTTACCGCAGCTTCTAAATAAACAGGATATTTTTTTAAGTTTCTTTTTACTTCTATGCTTAAGAAATTTAAAATCTTTATGATATTTTTCCTGCAGTCCTTTTCTGCTAAGAGCCCTAAAATCTTTTATTAAATAGTCTTTAACATAAAATAATTCCTCAAGTCTTGAGTAAATATTTTTTAATTTCTCTAAAGTTTTTTTACTTGGAAAACCTTTTTTATTAACGCTGATTTTTTTCATTCTTTTTTTTTCTTATACATTTAAAAAAGTCCTCATATAAAGCCTGTATTAATCAGATAAGGCTATTGTGAAGCCGTATTATAATCTCTTATAATATTGTTTAATACTTTTATCTCATCAGAGTTTAATTTTCTGTCCTCCAATGTTTCTATTGCCTTACCGCTGCCTGTATATATTTCTTTTATTATTATCTGATCAGACTTAAAAGACAAATCTTTATAGAGTAAAGTATTGGCTGCCTCCAGCATTTTTATTTCATTATTCAATTTTTTTATTTCTCTGTTTTTACTCTTAATCATTATGTTTATGCTTAATATATACAATGCTAAGGCAATTAAAACTAAACATAAATAAAAGTATTTTGATTTTAATATTTTTATTATAATTGAAGCGGTCACTTTTGCTCTTCCTCTTTTCTGCCTTTTATTATTTTAAGGAAAGCCATTAAATCGCTTCCTATACTTACAGAATTAAGTCCGAGTAAAACAATTACAACGGCTACAGCCTCATCTTTAGTTATAATTCTGTCTTTTATAATCAAATTAATTACAATCCATACGCAGCCTATAATAAAAGTTACAATGCTTGTATAAATAGATAATTTTTTATTGGCATGATGTTTATCTATAAAGCTCATAATTTTTACTTCCCTATAAACTCAATAATTTTTTCAAATACAATATATCCTCCTTCTGCAAGTCCTACTGCAAGGGCAATAATCATAGGCTTATTTTTCAGAATATCAGTCCGAGAGGAAATATCCTTATTTTTTACTTCTTCTTTTTTAGCGGCAGTGTATAAAAAGTTTTGAGGCAGTCCTTTATTTACCATATCTTTAATTTCTTTTATATCCGCCTTCATTTCTTTTATATCATTTTCTATTCTGTCAAGCCGCATGTCTGTTTCCTTCCGATGTACTTTATCATCAGCTACATAAGAGCTTATCTTTTCTACCTCCGTTAATAATCCGTTTCCTGTACGGCTGCCCGATTTATTAAGTCCTACTTTCTGTGCTGTAATAAGCAATAATTCTTCTTCAAAGTTCATACTATTGCTATGCTCGTACTCGCCTAATAGTAAACAGTAAACTTGTTTACTGTTTAGCTCGTACTCGCTCCTCCTTTATTGCTATGCTCGCCTTCGCTTATAATTATTTTACAAACAAGTTTGTAAAATGCTTCGGCTCGCTCCTCCTTTATTGATATATCCGTACTCGGCTTTTAATAAACAGTAAATAAATTTACTGTTTGCCTCGTACCCGCTTTTTATTATGCAGTCTCTATCTCTTTAATAGTCAATATAAAGTTTTCTATGCCGTATTTTTCAAAAAGTAAAAACAAATCATTAACACATCTTATGCTGTCCCCTATAGTGCCTGTACCTCCATTAGAATAGCCTAATAATATGCAGCCTTCAGTGTCCTGAGGGTAATTGCCTATATGCATTAATATTCTTCTTTTGTTATGATTTTTGATTTTATCCGACATAACCCATACGGCTATATTTTTTCCTTGAGTTCCATCTTTAATTTTATCAGGATGCCTGTTTTTATTCCAATAATGATAAATATCTGATAATGACCCGTTTGTTCTTGAAGATGTCCATCTTAAATAATAATCTCCTGCTGATATTCTTTTATCTTTTCCGCTTTCAGATGTACTCTCTCCTTCATTTTCTAATGTATAGCAGTTAAAAATATTCTCTCCCTTCTCATCAAATATCTTTAATCCGCCTATAGTAGAGCCTTCTATCTTGGATTTATTAGGTTTCCTTATATTTTTATATTCTTTTTCTCTGGTTAGTATTATTTTAAGCATAATATTATCAAGCTCCTTTTTATGCTATTCTTTCCCATACTCTTATTAATCTGTTTTTTACTCTGGTTTCTTTATCAGAAGTTTTTCCGCTTCTTTTATTATCAAAATTAAATCCGTCTCTGTCTGACATTCTAATTGTGCTGGACGGTGCTGCAAAAATATCATTCACATCTTTATAAGGGTAAGCAAATACTCCGTCAGTAGGGATAAATGAATCATTTCCCTGACCTGCGAGTCCCCATACATTGCCTTGTACTCTTTTCATAGCATAATCTTGAATACCGTTTTCTCTTTCTTCTTCAGATAATGAGCCTTCTGTTCTGAAATATACGCTTTCATTATTATATTTTAATTTCCAAGTGCCGCCGTATAGATTCTCCGGACTTTTAGAATTCTCAAAACTGCCGTCATCTTCAGCAAATTGTATATACTGAGAGCCTATAGGCATTATTTTATTTAAGATTATGGAGTCTATTGCATCCTGAACATTATCAGCAGGCTTTTTTATAGGTTCTAAATATGCATTTTTATCAGGCGTAAGATTGAAGGTAAATACATCGCCCGCTTGTATGATGCTTCCGTCCTGATATGCCAAATATAAAATATATATATTATCTGTAAATAGTTTTACTGCGAATTTAACTGCTTTTTTGCAGCTTGAAGTAATTTCTAAAGTATTTTTTAAATCTGTTTTTTCATTATCAATTAAATCAAAATAATTATTCATATCCAAATCAGAATAAAATATTAATTGATTGATAAGTCCATCATAAGCGCTGTAAACACCCGTATATTTAGCAGTATTATTATACTGAACAAGTTTTATACTTTTTAAAAAAGGATCATTTTCTGTTATATAATTTATATAAATATCTGAAGTATGCAATACTCTGTTTCTGATATTCAATTTAATATCTGAGACTTGAATATTAAGTTCATTATAACTTCTTATTTTAAGATGTATAAAGCCGTTTATAAAAATAAAGCAAAACTCAAAATTATTGTTTTTATGTATATTTATTTCATTTTCATAAGATGAATATTCATCTGTAAAATTAAAAAACTGAGATAACAGAGAAATCATACCGAAAAAATTTGAGGAGTTTAAATTATTTATGCTTTTTATGATAATATCAGCTTCCGAAGATTTTATAATATTAAAATTTTCTAAAACTCCGCTTAACAAATAGCTTCCGTCTTCCTGTTTAAAAATAGATGCATTATAATCACAGGTTCCATCAGATAAAACAAGACTGTACGAATGAATACATGATTTAAATCTTGGAAAATCATAGCCTGTAATATATTCTAAATTACTTTTGCTGCTGTCAAAAATTATATTAAAAGCTTTTGAAGAGTCTCCATCACCTGTGCTTAATAAAGTGCATTTATTTCTGTCAGTATTCCAATCTGAAGATGTAAAATCTTCATTCACTTTATATAATTTATTATTATAGATAATTAAATCATCAGTATAGTAATAGGCATTTTGTATATATTCTTTATTAGTACCGCCATTAACAGAAATAGTATTGCCCGATAAATTAATATTATTTCCAGATATTAAATTATTCTGCTTATCATTCTTTAATTTTTCTACTGCTTTTTGAACCGTATTTGTATTGCAGCCGAAGCCTGAATTATTATCATCATAAAAAGTATTATCCGCTTTTATAAGATTGTCTATTTTGCTTTGAATATTATTCCAAACTGGATTTTCAATATCTTCAAGAACTATATATAATATATCATCTTTTATTATTATCTGATTTTTATATATTTTATCTATAGAATCAAACCAAAAAATAATATTATCTAAAGGCTTTAATAAACCGCTTAAATTAATTATATTTTCATAAGTAAAATCCCTCTGAGCCATAAAAAAATTATTATTATATTCTATTAAATCAAAGGCTTTATATTGAGCATTCAATTCTAATTTTCTAAATGGAGTTATTAAACTGCAGTTTGCTTTTAAATAATAATCAGTTTTATCTCCTGTGAAATCTTTAAAAACTCTGTAAAGACAGCCTTTATATTTTATAATATCATTGATTTTATAATATGCATCTTCATAATAATTTTTAATAGGATAATTAGTATCTAATGAATTTAATTTTTCTGCAATACTGTCAAACATAAATGCAGAAAATACAGAACTGCAGGTTGTTATTTTATATTTAAAATTTTTATTTAAATCTCTCAGAGGAAAAAATATTATGCTTTTGAAATTAATATCATTTTTTATTAAATATATTTCATTGTCTTTAATTTCTTTAGTCTGTAAATCTTTTAACTCTTCCAAAAGATTAGGATATACTTTAATATCATCAATTAAAAACTCCATGTATTCTAAAGCTCCGTCAACGGCATATCCTATATCGGCACAGAATAATCTCTGATTTTCAAAAACTTTTACCTGCACATTATCAGTATTAAGCTCTAATTCGCCTATCCTTTCAAGAAGTTCAAAAGTATTGCCGCTTATATTATATTGAAAAGGAGACTGTATATTATTTTCATTAAGTTTCATTATATAATATTCCTTATATAATTTTTATTAATCTGATATAAATAAATATTTAATAATTAAAAGATTTTTTATTTAGAAATAAATTATTTGTATTTTACTAAAAAATATAATACTGCTGTTATGGTATTTTCAGAATTATTTTTCATGCCCAGAATAGGCTTGCTTCCAAGTATAGGAAACCATTTTATATTAGGAATACCCGCATTAGCATTTGTATAGATTATTTCAAATTCTCCTCCGTAATAATGGTAAGAAGTTCTGCTTCCGAACCAGCCTATAAAAGGAGCTTTATCATTTATTGTCTGATAAAGTCCGAAAGAAGAAAGACTTAATAAAGCATTTGTATTTCCGCTTACATAGGCTGATACCTGCAGATATTCTAAATTGTCGTGCCAGTTTAATTCCCATTGATTAGTACCCGAACCAGATTTTATAATAGTTTCTTTTAGTATAAAAGCAGAATTATTCTGCAATTCATTAATCATATTATTAATCTCCTCTATATATGAGGGAACGCCTGAAGTTCTTTCAAACATATCATTTAATACACCGCTTGTAATAGCAGTAGTAAGAAATCGTCCTATTACTATTTTTAATTTTTTACCTGCATATATGCTATTTAAAAAATATGTGCCTCTAAGTCCGTCTTTATTAAACCAAAATATTTCTCCTTCTTTAGGCATATATTTATCATTTCCTATTTCGCCTATTATATTCTTCAAATCGGCTATTTTAATATTATTATCATAAATTTCAAATATGCAGTCATTAAGAAAAGAAAGCGAATTAGTTAAAAGTCCTGTAGATACTGCAATATAATTGGAATTTTCAAAAGGCTCAAGCGGTATTTCAAAATATAAATTCTCCGCTATCTGCAATGCATTTTCATCTTTAAAAGGGTTATAGGTATTTGAAAGTCCGAAATAATTTAATATAGTTCCTTTAGCAGATGAAATCATAATATTTTCTCCGAAGTTTATAAAATTATAATAATAAAATATTAATTACTGCATATTGATTTGTCTATTAAAACTTTAAATCTGAAAACGCTGTAATTAAGTCCCGTTCTTAAATAATCATCTTTATCATAATGACAATATACAAATCTTCCGCTTATTATCTGATACCAAGCTTCAAGTATTATTTTATTCCAAAATAAAGAAGCTGTATATAAACTTATAAGTCCGTATTTAAAAAAGCAAAAATCGTCATATTTAACTTGTCTGTTTTGAAAAGCATAATTTACAAGATTATCAATTTCGGTCTGCTCTATAACAGAAAAATTATTTAAAGCATAATTCTTCTCTCGAGCAAAAAACTTTTTATCACCTGTGCAAACTCATTAATATCTTTGGTGCTCCATTCATCAAGAAGACTTGATGCTGAATTATCGTTTATCCTAACATCAAGCCATTTAAAAATATCATCGTCAATAATTTTTTCTTCTTTTTCTCTCACATATTTAATATTCTCATTAAAGCTTGGACGGTTTATGCTTATTGTATCGCCGCTTTTAAACCTATCTCCAAGCGTAGAACGGCTGAATATTTTAACGGGTATAATGCTTTCTCCGTCTTCTTTATAAACTATCTCTTCAATTATATACCTGCTGAAAAAATCCATGCATTTAAAATTAAGCTTTTCCATTTTTTAACTCCTGATATTTTAAAATAAAAAAGCCTTATACTTTTGTATAAGGCTTATAAATATAATTTAATTTATTATTTTCTAAATTGTTCTATAAATTTAATATCTGCATCAGAAACATTTAAACGCATTAATGCTAAATATAAATTTTGTTCTCTTATTAAATGACAATTATTATCAACATTAATCTCAAATGATGTTAATCCTTTAAGTCCGTTTGCTCTTTCAAATGAAATATTATATTTTTGTTTATTATTATCTTTCCAATCTTTATAAACAATATATTCATATTCTGACATAAAATTAATAACTTTATCTGCATAATAAAATAAAGACATATTATTAAAATTCCCGATAAATATTTACTGAACTTCTTTTAAATCTATTTCATCAATTTTATATTTAGGCTCTATTGTAGCATTTACTTTATTAAGCTTATCTTTTATATCTACATATTGCTTTAAAAAATTATTAAAAGTATTTTTATATTTTTCTTCAACTTCATGTATTATCTGCTGTTCTAAAGCATTATTTATATCTTCGCCGTATTTCGCTAATTCTCCGTCTATTTTCCTATAATATTTCCAATAATTATCCATAGCATTAGTATCTACAGAAATTATATATTTATCTAAATCCTGAGCAGAATTTATATTATTATCAAAATATTCTAAAATATTTGTAACTAAATTTGTTATTGACGATTTTATATTTTCTCCGCTGTTAAAAAACATTAATTCTAAACAAACGGCTTCGAATATACCGTCATCAGCTTTATTCACTATAAAATGCAAATGAGGTATATTCCAATCCTCAGAGTTTTTTAAAACAAGTTTACCTATAGCTTTAAAATCCAAATGAGAAACAGAAAGAACTTTAATATTTTCATATTTAGACATTCCTAAATCTCCTTATAAAAACTTATAAATATAATATATCAGAAAATATTTAATATGTCAATTTAAATACATGACGAAATTAGATTTTATGAACTCGGATACTGCAGATATAAAGCCTATTTGAAGTTTTTCCCACCATCATATTAGTCAATAAAAATTAGCTTTTTTATTAAAATAAATCCTCTCTGTCTGTAAAGGCTATAAGATAATTTCCGTTCATATCGTTTGACTGCTCAATAGCTTTAAAATTATTTAATGATATTGAAAGCTCTTTTGGCTCTATTGCAGGAAATGAAGGACTTCCTCCCACATCGCAGCTTACGAATATAAAAGGATAATCCCTATTTTTGAATCTTGTTTTTGAAGATATTATAAAAGACTGTCTGTTTCCATTCAAAATTCTGTCATAAAAAATTTCTTTTGATTGAATATTAAAAACAGCATTGCCTGTAAAATTTAATGTAAACTTTGAATTTGGAAAACCGTATCTCTTTGAAGATATATTAAACTTCTCCTCTTTAGTCCATTCAAAAGCCAAAGCAATATCGTTTACGGAAGAGGCTTCAGTACCGTTAATAAAAAGCTTAGTAGGATATTTTGAGGTCTGAGCCATAACAACATCTCTCTCTTCCGCACGCTCTTCAATTAATACTAAATCTTTATCTATATTTATACTGTCTAAAGCCCAAATAGAGGAAGTTATTTCGGTCATAGACTTATTTGCAAAATTAAAATTAATGGATTTGCTTTCGCAGCCTATATACTGAACCGTATCAATATTTTTAGACCCGTCGCATAAAGCTATATTATAATACTGCGCCTCTCCAAATCTCGGCATTATTATATTCTGATATTTAGGATATTTCTTTTTTGACTCTTCGCTGAATAATCCGCTCTCTATAAATCCTGCCCTTTTAAAGCTTATCAGATATTCTACCTTTTGATTTTCTCTGTTATACTCTTTTAATTCATTTATTAAATTGGTAAAATCAACTTCATCATCTTCGCTTCCTGTTATTAAGAATGCCTTTATATTTTCTATTTTATTTAAAGAATCTATCAAATCTTTATGCTTCATAGAAGAATATATATCAATAAAGCTGCTGATATAACCTTCCTCATTTTCCGTTATAATTTCAAGCATATTAATGTTTTCATCTTCCGAAGATTTATTAAATCTTAAGGCAAAATTATTAAAATGGCTAATGCAAAGCAGATTCCCTGAAGTTTCTTTTGTATGCACATTAGCCCATATAAGACTTACATAATATGCATTAGAATTCGGAAAAGCACCGAAAGATATATCTCCCGAATAAGAAACAGCCCCCGCATAGCTTTCCGAAGAAGGAGCGCCTATATATTCTTTATTCATAGATTCCGATGAAGGAGTAAGACCTGCATACGAAGGATATATTAAATACCTTCCTTTGACTTCAGCATTATCTGATGCAAAATCGATTATTTCATCTCTGCTTTTTGTTTTTGCTATTCTCACCTTATAACCTGAACCGTTTATAACAGTTAAGCCGTCCTCATCATTCATTAAATTACCTTTTAAATCAAAAATACTCATTAATAAATCACCCGCATATTATAATAATTATATACTTTCTAAAATTACATTCTCTGTAATATCAGCATCTGAAACGGTTATAGTTCCGCATTTTGCACTATATCCTTCAACTCCTACTTGATAATTTATAATATCTCCGTTTTTATAAGCACCGAAAGATTTTTTTTCATTATTCATCATTATATGCGCATTATCAGGAAATGATATAATTTTCACTTTATAAAGCTTATCTCTGTTTCGAACATAGTCATAAACCTTTTTATTAAATGAATTATTAATTAAATCAGTAAAGAACTTCATTCAAATAACTCCCTGTCATAATCTTAAAATTAATATCAAGAGAAAAATTAACACCTCTTATAGATGAAAAATCATTAAAATGTCTTTTTGAGTTTTCACTGTCAAATGAAGGAGATTCCCATTTAATTACAGGAGATAATGCTATACGCTCACCCTCATCATTAAGTTTTGATATCCAATAACGCGAAGCCTGATTAAGCGCCAAAGGAATAACTGTATAGGCTAAAAAAGATTCTCCAGCCTTAAGTTCTTTATAATTTAGCATATTTTTTATCTAACTCTTCGCGTTTTATCCGTATGGCTTCGGCACTCATAGCATCATTATTTTTAACAGCCAATTCCAATTCCTCATCAAGCCTTAATAAATAATTTTCATAATCTTCATTGTCCCTGCTTTTTTTATCTTCTTTTAATTCTTTCTGATAATCGTCAAACTCTTTCAGTTTATTTTTAGCCCTTTCAACAGCATCATCATAAGAAGTTAAATCATAATGAAAAAAATCTCTGAACAAAGAGCTTAAATCTTTATATATTTCTAATACGCTTGATACGCAGTCTTTTATTTCTTCAGAAAATTTTTTTATATCTATGCTTTCTAGCGCATCATTAACGGAGTCTGCAGCATCTTTAATATCGGAGCTTTCATCTGAAAAGTCTTTTAATAAATCTTTTGAATCTTTGAATAATGATACAGATTTTTCCAAAGCACTGTTTATATTTAAAATACTGGTTTCTATATTTTTAAGTTCTTTGCCTGCATCCGAAAGATTTCTGCTTAAATTTTTATTAAAGTCATCAGCCATATTTTTATCCTTTTTTTAAGCAATATTAATTGAGTATAAAATTATTAATTTCCCGAGTTTAAAATTTTCTCAAGATTCTTTCTCTGCTCTTCCTGACTGTATAAATAATTTGTAAGCTTTATATTCATCTTTGATAATTCCAAATCTATATTAAGAGTATTTTTTTCAAATTTATAATCTATAGTTCTTATATTCATATCAGCAGTTCTAGATGCAAAATCAAAAAAGCATATAAACTTATCATAAAGTATATTGCCCATTTCGGAAGTTATTATTATATCTCTCTTATCATAACCCTGAACATCAAATACTCCGAAGCCGTTTGTAAAATACTTTCTTTGAAAATGTTTTTTATCTTCTATTTGAAATACTGCAGAAACATTTGATGATCTGCCTTCTCCAATTTTAATGCCGTCTGAAAAAAATATTACTATCTTTGTAATATTGCCGCTTTGACTGCATACAAGATTATAATATCTGTCTATGCTGGCAAGCGAAACTGAATACTGCTGTTTATAATTAGGAAATTTTCTGTATTCTATGCACTCATCAATATTAATTATATCTGATGAATAAACATTATTTAATTCTCTTTCAAGTATATTAAAATCATTAAAGTCTATAATCTGATAAAAGTTATTAACTGGCTTTAATATGCATTCTACGCATTCATTAATATTTAAATCATAATTTTTTAAATTGAGGGTTTTTATTTTTATTATTTCTTTTTTTGACTGATTGATTAAAAAACTATATGCATATTTATATGCTAAATCATAATTTTCAAGCCTATATTCTATTTCAAATATATCTGTTTTTATTCCTATCTCTTTTTCTAAAGGTATAGGAGGATAAAGCTTATCAGCACCCACTATTTTAGGAAGAGTTCTGTATACCTCTTTTTCATTGCCGTTTTCATCTGTTATGCAGTCTTTCATCTTTATAATGTAGCGGCTTACCAAGTCGGCGGAATCCTCCTCATAATCGCTTTGCGAAAAATCATTATTATGCCAATTTAATTTTTTACTGGGTATATCTGAAAATTCCTTAAAATAAAAATATCCGTCAAAATCCACTCCCCAGCACCAAGTATCAGACATATTATCTTCCACTTCGTCAAGTATATCGGAAATATTTTTTCCGCTGAAAGATATAATAATCTGCTTATCATTATTAAGAGAAATATTTTTTTCATCGAATATTATACCCATTTCCTCAATTTTATCCTTTAAAGATAAAACTATATCCAATACACCTTTAGAAGATTCAAGAATTAAATCGCCTTGTATATACTGATGAAGAAGCCTTCCCCATATAGGAATAATATTTAAATTAAGTCCCGCATTATCTATGCTTTCAATATATCCTGCAAATCTCTTTTTACCATTAAGATAATATTCAACTTTATCATTTATATTGAAGTAATTTAAAGGCATGCTGAAGCTTATTCTGCTTACATCTCCGCCTCTTTTATTAACTTTAAACTCATAGCTTAAATAACTGCTGCAGGCATTTTCTGCATATATATTATTATTAATCTTTATATAATTACCGATATCTTCAAAATTAATATAGGCAGGAGGAGAGAGCTTATATATTTTATTTCTCAGAAAATAATAAGGCATAACAACATAGGGCATTATATTAAAATACCTCTTCTGTATCTTATGGAAGCCTTAATGCAGGTTTGATTGCTTTCTAAATAAAATACATTAATACCTGCATTAAGTTCAGGTCTTATACCTTTATAATTATAAGCAACGCCGTTTATAGTTAATCTCTCTCCATTAAAGTCGGCATTATAAACCCCGTTTCTTAACTCGGCTTTGCATTGCACTCCGAAATTATCTCTGTTTGCAAATAAAAAATCAAGCATTCCGCCAGACACAAGAAACTGCAGATTAAAACTTAAAGGCACAGGAACTAAGCTTAAGGATTTATAATTAATATCCTGTTTATTATCCTCAGTAACAGAAATTTCATACTCCTCTTCCTTCTGCCTTAAAAATACCTTGTCAAGAGCCTCAAGAGAAATATAGGCAACTCCCAAATTATTTATATATTTGATATTATATCCGCTTACAGATTTTATAATATATTCCGCCTCATAAATCTCATTTTCAAATACTGTCCTTATAAAATACCTTTTAATATTTCCTGATAATATCATACCTGTATATTTGGAATACTGCTCTTCTATTCTTACCCAAGAACCTAAACCGTCTTTATATTCATAAATAGGAATTCCTATATTAAAAGATCTTCCGCTTGATATATTTCCTATACCCAATTTTATAGATGATATTCTGTTTCCGTCTGCCGCTTTATAATCGGTTTTTATATCTCCTGCTTTTATGCTTTCTGCAGTATTCATTATATCAAAAATCTTTTCAGAATATTTATCTCTGACAATTAACTTAAAATCAAAAGACATAGGCAAAAACTCCAAAATAAACTCATTAAATAATAAAAAATATAAGCCATTATAAGAAAAAGAATATTCACAATAGCAAAGAAATAAAAAAATTAATTTTATTTAATATTTATATAAAGTTGAAAAAAAATATAAGTTATACTAAAATTATATTTATAATTTAAATAAGAGAGACAGCTTTAATGAAAAATATATTAACTTCAGTATTAATATGCATTTTTGCACTAGGCAATTATCTTTATGCTAAAGATTATAAAGTGTATGTTATAAAGAAAAAGGAATTTCAGGAGATTAACAGATGGTATGCAGGATACATAAAGAAGGCTATAGATAAAGCTTCATCGGATAGGGCAGATTTAATAATATTGGAGCTTGATACACCGGGCGGTCTTATTTCCTCAGCCTTTGCCGTAAAAAACTATATTATGGAAAGCGAAGTTCCTATTGCTGCTTTTATCAATAAAAATGCATTATCGGCTGGAGCCTTAATATCTCTAAGCGCAAAAGAAATTTATATGTCTGAAGGAAGCGTAATAGGAGCGGCAACTCCCGTATATTTAAATGGCGGAGAACCTAAAAAAGCTGGAGAAAAAGAAATAAGCGCTATGCGTGCGGCTATGAGAGCATCTGCCGAAAGCACAAAAAAGAATGTAAAAGCTGCGGAAGCTATGGTTGATGAAACTATAGTTTTAACTCAGAAAGAAGACGGAATCAATTTAGACAATAAAACATTATTGACATTAAGCGCCGATGAGGCTGTTAAAATAAATATCGCCGATAAAAAAGCAGATTCTGTAGAAGAAATAATAGAATTAAAAGGACTTTCAGAAAACTGCTCTGTTATAAATATAGAAGAAGAAAAATATGACAGCATATTAAAATTTCTTCTTAATCCAGCCGTGCTAAGCATATTAATGTCATTAGGAATAGCAGGCATATATCTTGAAATAAAAACACCAGGCTTCGGAGTAGGAGGAGTTACTGCAATTATAGCTTTTTCAGTATTTTTCTTTGTGCAGTTTTTATCGGGAAGCAGCAGTTTTTTAGCACCTGCAATATTTATTTTAGGCGCAGTTCTTCTATGCGTTGAAATATTTCTTATACCCGGTTTCGGAATTACAGGAATATTGGGCATAACAGGGATAATAGCAGGAATATTTATATCCTTCGGAATTAATAATATAGCTATAGCTTCCATAGTTGTATTTACATCTCTTATAATAGATATAATACTTATAATATTAATAGCTAAGTTTATGAGCAAATCTGAAAATTTTAAGTATAAAATTACGCTGAATAATGATACTGCAGGATACCATTCAAGCATATCATATAATGAGCTTTTAGGAAAAAACGGCACTGCTGAAACTTTCTTCAGACCTTCGGGATATATATCTATAGACGGTAAAAAATACGATGCCGTAAGCGAGGGCGAATTTATAGATAAGGGAAGCAATCTAACAGTTATACTTGTAGAGGGAAACAGAATAGTTGTTAAAAAAATATAAGCTTATGATTTTAAATCAGCAATATTTATAATATTCCATATTAAGCTAATGAACTGAAAACTCTTACGGAAGATATATCTATTTTAAGCTGAAGAACATATCTTTTTCCGTCGCTTCCTATAGCATAGGTGTATCTGCTTGAAAGAGGGGATATACCGCTTTCTGTATTTTTTATATTAACTGGATTTTGAACTTTGATATTTTCCTTTACTGAAGAAGCCTGCATTTGAATGCTTGTCTGCATATTACTTATTTTATTAACTGTCATACTAATAATTCCTTTTTTCATAAATAGTTTATAGTATTAACGGTAATATAAAAAAAAACTTAATAATTTTAAAATACTTCAACAAATAAATTATATATATTTTACAGTATTTCTTGATTTTTTGATAAAAATATTATAGCCTATTAACTATATAATAAAATGCAGGGGGACATTATTATGAAAATCAAACTTCCTCTAATTATTTTAATAACAGCATCAGCCGCTTTTATAGCTATAAAAAAAATAAAAGATAATAAATTTCATATTAAAAGCTATGACGGCAAATTCAGTATGCTATTTTCTAAAGATTGGAAATTATCAGAAAATAAAAATGAACTTAATGAAAACTCAAACTTAGAAGCTATTAACAATAAAAAAGGCGTATGCATTATAATGTTTTCCAAATCAAAAAATGAACTCGGTAATATTACTTTAGAAGAATATAATAATATTATTCTAAGCAGTATTGAAGGCGAGAATATAATATCATTGAAAAATATAAAATTTAATAATAAAGAAATATATTCTGCACAATTTAATTCATATTATAAAAATATGCCTGTAAATTATATCTTATATGCATTGGAAACAGAAAATTATTATCATCAGTTTATGGCGGCTTTAATAGGCGGCAGTAAAAAAAATAAATACTTAAACAATATTTTATCCACAATAAAAGAATTACAGAGTAAAAATAAATGAAAAAGACTGCATTAATATTATTTTTAATTTTATATTCTCTGTCTTTTGCGGAACAGAAAATATTTATATCGGTAAAATTAAAAGGAAATGAACTTAGAAAAGAAATACTTAAATGGGTAAAAAAAGAAGCATCATACAACAGATTCAGAAGCTATGATAACGGACAGATATATTTATTTTTCGTTTCAAATAATATTATAGAAAATAATTCTTTATGCTTTGATATAAGATTTCATTTGGAATACGATAAATTTATGGTTGATTTCTCCAATATAAAATTACTTGACAATACCACAGGTCATGCTGAAGATTTAAAGTTCAGTACTTGGGATATGCTTACAAACAGCGGGAGATTTAAAGAATATAATCAGACTATAAGCCTTATAATAGAGGAATTGGAAAATATAGTAAATACATCATAATTAAATATCTGTACATGAAAATATTTTAATAAAAGACTCGCCAAGAAGAAAAATTTAATTATTCATCTTAAATAAATAAAAATATATATTAATTTTTAATATAAAATCTGTTTCTGTAAAAATATACAAGCAAAGCCGCAGATACTATAGTGATCATTCCTATCAGTGAATATATATCAGCGGTCTCATTAAATAAAAATAAGCTGAACATATAAGAAAATATTACGCCTGTATAATTATAAATACTTATAGAGGATACAGGGGCTTTCTTATATGCAAATGTTAAAAAGAACTGACCTAATCCAGCAAATATGCCTATGATTAAAAGCATAAATATTTCAAAAATATTCGGAATCAAAAAACTCTTTATAAAAAATAGTGAAAATAAGCATGAAAATAATGAAAAATAAAATATTATAAGAGAATTACTTTCTCTGCCTTTTAAGTATCCTATAACAGCATAAGATATGCCTGCAAATAACGCAGCTGATAATGCTGTTAATGCCGTAATAATATCAGAATTCATAGAAGGTTTTATTATAAATACGGATCCTGCTGCTGCAATGATCATGCCTATCCACTGCACTTTTAATATTTTTTCTTTAATAAGAATAAAGGCAAATAAGCTTGACCAAAAAGGAGAAGTTTTTTGAAGCACTGCAGCATCCGCAAGAAGCATATTATTTGCCGCATAGAAATAACATATAACTCCCAAATATCCAGAAATGCATCTGCATAATATTAAAATAATATTTTTTTTATGGGGAAAAATATTTTCTTTGTTTTTAATCATCATAAAAGAACTTATAAATAATGTTACAAGGTTTCGGGCAAAAACCTGCTCCATTAAAGGAATATCTGAACCCGATATTTTTACAGCCGTTTCCATTATGCTGAAAGATAAGGCAGAAAATACTATAAATAAAGAACCTAATTTTATATTATTATTTGAATTATTAATCATATTAAATTATTAGTATACGCTTTATTATTTTTTAGAAAAGGCATTTTCCTCTCCCTTAAGCATTCTTTTATAATTGGGTATATGCTTTATTATAATGAAGGCTGCAAGAAGTATTCCTATGGGAAGCATCACCTTATAATTTATATTAAAAAATAATCTGTATAAGAAATTAGCTTTAAAATAAAGTATGCTTAAAATTACAGGAAAAACAGCCGCACCAATTGTAGATCCTACTGCAACCGTTTTTTTTGATGCAAATAAACCTATAAAGAAAAAAACCATAGTTATAAGAAGACTTACAGGCGCAAGCATAAACATTGAGCCTGCACTTGTGGCAACTCCTTTTCCTCCTTTGAAGCCTAAGAATACAGAAAATACATGACCTAAAATAGAAGAAGCAGCGCATACAGCCAATATATAGCTATGCGATGATATTATATCCGATAGTATGAATGAAGCCGCTGAAACGGAAATAATGCCTTTTCCTATATCGCATATATAAGCTGCAATGCCTGCCTTTTTTCCGCATACTCTAAGAACATTGCTTGCACCTGAATTTAAGCTCCCCTCTTTTCTGACATCATGACCGTTTATCTTTCCTATTATAAATGAAAATGGGATGGATCCTATTAAATAGGATACTAATACGCTTAGTATAATTTTTAATATCATAATTATTTTTTACCTCTTTTTCTGAAATTAAGAATAATCGGCGTTCCTCTTAAATCAAACATGTCTCTGAATCTGTTTTCTAAATATCTCTTATAATGCTTATTTAATTTATGAGGATAATTGCAGAATACGGCAAAAGCAGGAGGATTTATACCCGTCTGAGCTACATAAAAAACTTTGAAAGGATTTCCGCCTGCAGATATTGTGTATTCTCTTGTAGCTCTTATCATAGTTTCTGTAACGGCATGCGTTTCAAATTTCTGAAGCCTTGTTTTAGCCACCCTTACTGCAAGCGATAATAATTTATCTGCATCATTTTTTCTTACTGCCGAAACTCTTGCATAAAATGCATAATTAAGAACAGGAAAAGTTTTTTTCATATATGCCTCATAATCATTCCAAGTAGTCCCTTTTTCTCTTATATCCCATTTATTTGCGGCTATTACAATTCCTTTTTTTCTTTCTATTATAAGATTGGCAATAGTTTTATCCTGATCAGTCAGTCCCTCAAGAACATCAAGCATAAGTATGCATACATCGGATGACTCTATGGCTTTTACAGCCCTGTTTACGCTGTAATATTCAATATCCGTATTTACATTTTTCTTTTTTCTTATTCCTGCAGTATCAACAAGACAAATATCATCTCCTTTGAAATTAAAAGTTTCATCTACAGAATCCCTTGTTGTACCTGCTATATCAGATACTATGCTTCTGTCTTTTTCTATTAATGTATTTAATAGCGTAGATTTGCCCGCATTAGGCTTTCCCACTATAGCTATATTTATAGCTTTACTTTCAGCATTATCGGAATCTTCAGTCTTTATTTTAATATGCTTATCTTCTTTATCAGTATCTTTTAATATTTTAAGAATTTTTTCTTTTAAATCGTTGATGCCTCTGTTATGCTCTGCGCTTATAGGAACAATATCTTCTATTCCCAAAGAATAAAATTCATTAATCAAATCATTGTGAGAACTGCAGTCTATTTTATTTACAACAAGTATAATAGGCTTTCCCAATTTTCTTATTGTATTAATAAAATGTCTGTCATCTGGATGCATCATACGGGCATCAGCTAAAAATAAAATCAAATCGCAATCGGAAGAAGCTGTTTTTAAAGCTTTATCCCTTACCTTTTCATTTAAAGCATCTTCGCTTATATCTAAAAGCCCTCCTGTATCAAGAATATTAAAAGCTGTATCATCTATATATACGGAGGCTATACTTATATCTCTGGTAACTCCAGCCATAGGATCAACTATAGACTTTCTTCTTCCTGCGAATCTGTTAAACAAAGTGGACTTTCCAACATTAGGTCTTCCCAATATTGCAATATTTTTCATTTATTAAACCTTTTATAATTACATATCATTTAAAATAATATCATAGTTTTTAATATATTGCTATATAGTTCATAAACTGTTGATAAGTAAAAAATATTTCAAACATTATAAACATATTTTTAAATTATATAATTTCTGAATTTTAATTATAAATTTTATATTATTAATTACAGAATATATTGTTAATATTAACATATTTACAAACATTATATAAATAATTTTTTATATTTTCTTCTTATATGCATAAGTTATCAACATATTAACTTCTTAATAATAATAAAAAATTTATTTAAAAATTTAAATATATAATATTATTATATTATGAAAAAACAGATTAATTCAAATTATGAATTTAATAAAAATAAAATATTAATGAATTCAATTATTTTTTAAATGTTGATAATATGTTGATAATGTTAATAAATTAATTATAAAACATAATATAAGAATTCATATTAAAAATTTATTATTTAAATTTTATTTTTAAATTCATAAATTGAATTTAAAAATATATAATTAGCATTTTTAATAATTATATGCTATAATAAATAAAAATATTAGGTCTGTATATGAAACAAAACTTCTATATTAACAGCAAACTTAAGGATTTAATTTCAAATATAATCTATGATGTTAAAAATTACAGCGGCATAATAAATAAATATATAGACTTTGAAAGATGCTCTAATAATTACTGCAGCGAATCAAAAAATACTATAATAAGACAGTCTTTTCTTATAAACAGAACTATGGAGGCTTTGAATGATTTTAATGATATAAACTCGGATTCCTTTAAACTTAATATGAATTTCGAAAATATAAATCTTATAATAAATGAATCTTTAGACAGTATTTTAGATTTATTCAGATCCAAAAGAATAAAGATTACTCTTGATAATAATATATCAGACGGTTTAATATCTATGATGGACAGATCCAGAATAAAGGGAAGCTTATTAAACATTTTTTCTTTTATATACAATATAATAAAAGTAAACTCTTCTATGAATATATTATGCAGTTTAATTAATTATGAAGATAATGAAAATTTTCTTTATATGAACGGAGTTGATAAAATAAGCGAAAGAGAAAGGAAAAAATTAGAATTAAATAAGGAATGCATAGAAATATCTTTAATTTTTGTATCTGATGAAATACCCGAAGAGATAAAAAGAATGCTTTTTAAAACTCCTTTGATATCTTATGAAAATATAAATTTTAATAATATATATTTATATACGGCTTATAATATTATTAAGAAGCATTACGGAAATATTTGGATGGAAACTTTTGAAAATAAGCAGAGGATCAATATAATTTTTCCTGCTGATAAAAGATTATGAATTATATATTAGGATATATTCTTTTAGCAGCCTATTTATTATCATTTATAATAGGTTTTTCTTCAATACTGTTCTCTATTATGTATTATATAATAGAGAGAGTGGCATGGCTTAAATATTATATAATATTTTTATTTACATTTGCACTTCTGCTTTTAATAAGAGCCATAAAATTATTAAGCCTTCTTACGCTCCCTTATTTTATGTCTAATAATATATTTAATACTCTGTACTTTTTCAGTTTTTCGGTATCTATGTCTTTAATGCTCTATTTTATACCTGCTTTTTTATACAGATTTTTAAATATGAAATGGACTTTTAAAGAAAATATAATTTATATATCATTATCCATAACTCATTTTATTTTAAGCATATTGGGAATACTTATTATATTTGACTTATATATAATAAGCGGCATTATATTTTATATATCCATAATAGCAATATTTTTTATAGGATTTATTAATTATAAAAATATAAAAGATAAGACAATTAAATTTATAGTAAAGATACTAGGATTTATCACAATGATAATATATCCCATACTTATATATCAGCTTATTATATACAGAAAGGAAGCCGCCGATATAGTTTCTATGGATATAACATTAGTTCTTTTTTATATATGGTGGAACTTAGTTATGCTCGGATATTTATTTTGGTATTTTATAAATATATTTAATAATAAAATGCTTAATTCAGATGTTTTAAATATAAAGCAGCTATCAGATGAAAAAGAAGAATATACGAAAGATGAAAATATAAATTTAACTAAAAGAGAGAGGGAAATATTATCATATCTTCTTAAAGGAAAGACAAATAAAGAAGTATCTTTAATACTTGATATATCTCTTAACACTGTTAATAATCATGTATCAAATATATATGAAAAATCCGGAGTCAAAAACAGAGTTGAATTAGTAAATAAGTTTTCAAAGAAAAGATAATCAGTCTTTTATTATGTATGAAATTATATGTTTATGATAACTTTGTATTAAAAAATAGTAAGTCTGCTGTTCTTACTATTTTTTAGGTAATAATTTAAAATATGGAAATAAGGCATTATTCCATAGGCATAGAATCTAATATAGAGTTTGCAAGAGAATGCAACACCTCTTCTTTTAAAGCTCCGTCCTGCATGTATAATTCCAATCTTTTTTTTGCTTCTGCTATTTTTTCTTCTCTTATATCCGGAGCTTCTTTAATGATATCAGCTAGCTTTTCATTCTGAAAAGCTAATCTTGATTCATTAGAAATTTCTATTCTGTCTGAACCAGCTTTAGAAACTTTTTCATTATACTTAATATTAGATTTTTGATGTATATTTGATGCGCCGCCTATTTTATCAATTGTCATAATCTGACTCCTTACATAAGTTATTTTCGGCATTAGCCCTGCATACTTTAGATTTTCTATTATCAATTATAATACAAAATTCGCCTTTAATTATTATACTGCCATCTGTAAAAAAATCAAGAATATTTTTAGCTTCATCTCTTATAATCTGCTCAAACTGCTTTGTGATTTCTCTTCCTATAACAATATCCGTTTTTTCTCCGAATATGTTAACAATGTCCCATATGCATTCTTTAACTCTGTGTACTGATTCATATATTGCTATAATGCTTTTCTGATTTTGATGCAGTTTTTTTAATTGATTTCTTCTTTTACCCGATTTATTGGAAAGAAACCCTGCAAAAAAAGTATCTCCCGAAAGTCCTGAAACAGATAAAAGAGAAGTAAAAGCGGATATTCCTCCAGCAGGTACTATTTTTATATTTTTTTCTATAGCTGTTTTTATTATGCTCACGCCAGGATCGCTTATGCATGGAGTTCCTGCATCGCTTATAATAGCCGCAGATTTTCCTTTTAATATATCATTTATATATCCGTCTATTTTATGTTTTGAAGAATGGCTGTTATAAGAAAATAGAGTATTTTTTATATTATAAAAATTAAGAAGCTTCAAAGCCACTCTTGTATCTTCGGATAATATAAAATCTGCATTTCTAAGTATTTTTAAAGCCCTTATAGTTATATCTTCCATATTTCCTATAGGTGTTGCTACAACATATATTGTGCCTGCTTCTATCTTATTTTTATCATTATTTATTATATAGTCTGTAAACTTTTCACCGTTTTTATTTTCTTTATTTTTTATTGCTGTGCCCCCTATTCTTTATGTAAATAATTATATATTAATTTTTTATTAATACAATATTGAAAATGTTTCACATGAAACATTTAATTAAAAACGGAAAATATTTAAAAATGTTTCATGTGAAACATTTTTAAATAAGGTTTTTTTATTATATATGTTTTTAAATGTTTTTAAATATAAAAAAATATTATTGAAAACTATATTAATTATTATAAAATAATATATAATATTTTAAGCTATACTGAAGCTGTTTATCTGTATTTATATAATTTATATATAAAAGAAAAAAGAAAATTATGAAAGAAAAAATTAAAACAATAAAAGAAAAAATAATAATAAGAAAAGATATAATATTCTCAGTTATAGTGTCTTTTATACTTCATATATTTATGATAAGCTTTATAAACACATATTTAATAAACGATGTATTTGCATCTGAACAGCATAAAAAAAATTATGAAGAGATATATAAAAAAGATGATTATATGTTTTTGGTTGAAACTCCTGAGATAGAGGAGGAGGAAAGCGAAGAGGATACTTATTTTGCATCCGATAAAACTTTAAAATCTAAAGGAAGAGAGTATGTAAATCCTTCCAAAACTTTTTCTCAGACTTCTTTTTTATCATTCTTAGGAGATGGAGCAAGAAGCCCAGTAATAGAAAGAAAATCTGAAGAATATATAAATCCTAATAATACAATAACCGAAAAAAAAGATATAGGAAATGAAGCATCAAAAGATAATGTAAAGTCCTATAAGCCTAAAAATCCTGGTTTAAAAGGCGATGTAAAAATACCTGCTTCCTTTGAAGAGGGGGCAGACAGAGCCGTTATATTTTCAAGCGAAACGGGAAGTATTCAATTGGGTACAAAAGCTCAGGAATATTTCTGGTATTTCTATTCTTTGGTTTTGTCTGTAAGAGATGCATGGTATCTTACAATTCCAAATCAGGCGCATTATCTTGGTCTTATAAGAACCGATGAAGTTGAGGTGCTTATTTCTATAGATGAAGAGGGAAATATATTGTTTGAAAATTTTTTAAAAAAATCTCCTATAGGTCAGAGCAGTCTTGATAATTCATGTTCAAAGGCTGTTGAATATGCTGAAAAATTAAAGCCGCCTCCTAAAGAGCTATGGAATAATTATGCGGAAAACGGTAAGATTTATATACCTTTTAAATTTATATATCAGAATTTCAGCAGAAATTAATTTTTATTATCCCATTAAATATATTTTATTCTAATTTTTTAATTATTTCATTTCTTTTTTTTGTATATTTATCATACAATACTGTATTGGGTTTTTCATTATTAATTATATAAAGATTATAATTTACAGCTTCAAGAAGAAGCTTATAATAAATTTCAGAATTATATTCGTCTTTTAAATCTTCGTATATGCCTGCCAATTCTTCCAAAGCTTCATCATCATTTTTATTAAGATTAATGATTTTTTTTAAATATTCTATTACCAAGTTTCCGTTTTTATTCATATCTCTTTTAAGAAGATATACGGCATCTTTTATTAAATTGATGTCTTTGTCATATATTTTTAAAGACAAATTATAATATATCGCTGCATTTTCATAATCGTTTTTTAATATATAAGCCTGAGCCAATTTTTTATAATATATATAATAATCTTTTTTAGCCTCTATCGATTTTTTATAATTTTCTATTGCTTTTTCTATATCTTCCGATTCGGCATTAACTTTATACTTCCCGTAATAAAAATCGCCTAAAACCGATAAATAATAATGATTTTTTTTAGTTAAATATTTTTCCGTATTATTCAGTATTATGCTGATATCTCTTATAGAATCAATATCTGATTTTTCATATAAGTACTGCATATAATCCATATTAAAATATATATTGTCTTTATAAAAATCAAAAAACAGCTTATATTGATTTTCATCTTTTATTTTATTATTGTAATATCCTATAAGAGAAATATATTCATCTTTTTTAATATAATGTATATCTTTATTATTCAAAGACATAGAATATATATCTTTTATCATAATATTAAGGGAATTGAAAAAATTTTCCTCTTTTGAATATATATTTTTCTCCGTCCATTCATAAGGCTTTTCTGTATTAAATATTAAATAGCTGAGTATAAAACCTTTATCTTCATAACTGGATACATTATATGCAATCAATATATCAGCATTATTTTCTTCAGTAAGTTTTTTTATATTATATTTTATATTGCTGTAGCTGTTGTTTTTTATTATATTATTATGATTTGGTATTATCTGAAAATCACAGTATAAAAATATATTTTTTACTATGATATCATAAACTGCATATACGGCATAATTATTGGAAATGTATGTTTCTAAAATAAGCATTTTCTTTTGAGCAAAAGATATACTGCATATAATAAAAAACATAAATATTAGTTTCTTAATCATTATTTAAGAATATACAGCATAAACATTAAAAAATCCATACTTGTATTTTATTTTTTAACATTATATTATTTAGTAAATCATAAAAATATACGGAGATTATATGTCAGATATTTTATACGGAAAAGAATTAGCAAAAGAGATAAAGGAAAGAATAAAGCAGGAGGTTGCGGCGCTGAGCAAAAAACCCAGAATAGATTTTTTATATTTTGAAGATGATAAATCTGCTGAAATTTATTTTAAAAATGCAAAAAAGCAGGCGGAAAGCACAGGAATGACAGGCTCTATTCATAAGCTTCCGATAACTGCAGATGAGAAAGATTTTATAACTTTGATAGAATACTTAAATATGGAAAAAGAAACAAGCGGCATAATTATACAAATGCCTCTGCCCAAGCATATAAGCAGGCAGAAAGTATATGAAGCCATATCTCCTGAAAAAGATGCCGATGCAGTATCGCCCGTTAATTTGGGCAGAATATTCATAGGCGAAAGCAATTTGATTCCCTGCACAGCAAAGAGCGCTTTTGCATTAATAGAAAAATCAGGAATAAAAATAGAAGGCTCAAATGCAGTTGTAATAGGAAGAAGCGAAATAGCAGGAAAACCTTTAGCTCATTTGCTTTTGCAGAAATCCGCCACTGTAACGATAGCTCATTCCAAAACCAAAAATTTAAAAGAGCTTTGCAGAAATGCTGATATATTATGCGTATCTATAGGAAAAAGCGGATTTATTACAGGGGAATATATAAAAGAAGGTGCATTAGTTATAGATATAGGAATAAATATTTCCGAAGACGGATCTATAAAGGGAGATGTTGATTTTGAAGAGGCTTCTAAAATAGCTTCATATATTACTCCTGTGCCTAACGGCGTCGGAAGCGTAACGGTTGCCATGCTTTTGGATAATCTGCTTTATCTCCATAAAAAATATAATTTATAAATATACTGGTTTTCTTATGGAAATTATTTTTGCACTGATTTCATCTTTATTTGCCTCTCTTACGGCAGTATTTATAAAAATAGGCTTGGGCGGTATCAATTCAAATTTAGCATCTGCAATAAGAACTATTGTAATACTGATAATGTCTTGGATTATAGTATTTTATATTAACAGTATAAACTCTGTAAATACTATTGAAGCTTTAAAAAATCTTAATTCTAAAACAATTATATTTTTAATTCTTTCAGGAGCCGCTTCCTGTTTATCTTGGCTTTTTTATTTTAAAGCTTTGCAGATAGGCAATGTAAGTAAAGTTATAGCAATAGATAAGCTTTCAATAGTTTTTGCTGTAATATTAGCCGCAGTATTCTTAAAAGAATATTTGAATATAAAAACTATTATAGGCATACTTATGACAGCAGCAGGAACTATTATCATTGCTATGCAGTAATTTTTATAGATATGTATTTTTTATTTTATATTGAAAATTACAGAGAAGATAATATATTTTATATATGTTTTTCTCGGATATAATATGAATTTAAATATTTCCTTATAATGATATTGATTTAAATATAACAGGGCTGTATAATAGGTAAACATAATATATTTAAGCGGGGTAATATGAACTTTAATTTTTATATGCCGAGTAGAGTAATATTCGGATTCGGATCATTGAATAAGCTTCATAAGCAGAAACTGCCGGGTAAAAAAGCATTGATAGTAACGGGCGGCACTTCAATAAAAAAATACGGTTATTTAAATCAGTTAGAGGAACAATTAGACAAGGCAAATATTGAGTATGTTTTATTTGACAAAATACTTCCAAATCCTATTAAAGATCATGTAATGGAAGGTGCATCTTTAGCTAAAAAAGAAAACTGCGATTTTATTATAGGCATAGGAGGAGGAAGCAGCATAGACTCTTCAAAATCTATTGCAGTTATGGCTTCAAATGACGGCGATTATTGGGATTATATATTCGGAGGCACAGGAAAAGGAAAAGCAATACCTAATGATCCTCTGCCTGTGGTGGCTGTAACAACAACGGCAGGTACGGGAACGGAAGCGGATCCTTGGACTGTAATAACCAACGGCAATGAAAAAATAGGGTTCGGTTATGAGAAGACATATCCATATCTTTCAATAGTAGACCCTGAGCTTATGAAAACTGTTCCTCCTAAGCTTACCGCTTATCAGGGATTCGATGCTTTATTTCACAGCACGGAAGGATACATTAATAAAATATCAAGCGAGATGAGTGATTTATTTGCATTAAAAGCTATAGAACTTATAGGCAGAAGTTTAGCCGATGCGGTTAAAGACGGAAATAACATGAAAGCCAGAGAAAATGTTGCTATGGCAAATACATTATCTGGAATAGTTGAAAGCATATCAAGCTGCACAGCTGAGCATTCTATAGAGCATGCCATGAGTGCTTATTATCCAAAGCTTGAGCATGGAGCGGGACTTATAATCATAAGCAGAGAATATTATACAGCTATAGCCGAAGCGCATAACTGCGATGATAAAATGATAAATATGGCTAAGGCTTTAGGAAAAAAAGATGCCGATAAACCTATGGATTTTGTTTATGCATTAGAGAGTTTGCAGAAATCATGCGGGGTTGATAATCTTAAGCTTTCGGATTACGGCATGAAAAGAGAGGATCTGCCTGCAATAGCTGAAAATGCAAGATTCGCTATGGGAGGATTATTCAAATGCGATCCTCATAATTTCACAAATGATGAGGTTTTAAAGATATTGGAAAAGTCTTACAGGTAAATTAATATAATATTTTTAAAGAAGCTGGAGCATAATTTTCAGCTTCTTTTTTATTTTTTAAATTGAAAAGCATTTTAAAAGGCATTTGCAGTATAACAAAAAAATCATAATATGCATGCCTATAACATAGTAATGAATCAGTAAAAAATATTTGCAAAAACATATTCCCTGTATTATAATATATCATCAATATTTAAATATAATTTTATTATCAAATAATTTTTAATATAAGGATATATTTTAATAAATGTCATACTCTGATAAAATTAGGAATTTCTGCATCATAGCGCATGTCGATCATGGAAAAAGCACATTAGCCGACAGAATAATAGAGCATACAAAAGCTGTGTCGGGCAGAGAGATGAAGGCGCAGATACTGGATTCTATGGATATAGAAAGAGAGAGAGGAATAACTATAAAAAGCCAAGCCGTAAAACTATCTTATGAGGCTCTGGACGGAGAAATATATACTTTTAATCTTATAGATACACCGGGTCATGTTGATTTTAATTATGAGGTTTCGCGTTCTCTTGCAGCCTGCGAGGGCGCCATACTTGTGGTAGATGCTGCTCAGGGGGTGGAGGCTCAGACTATTTCAAACTTTTATCTTGCATTTGAGAATAATTTAGAAATTGTGCCTGTTATTAATAAAATAGATCTTCCAGCCGCCGATATTGAGCTTTGCAGAGAGCAGATGGAAAAAGAGTTCGGAGTTAATAAAGAAGATATAGTTTTAGCAAGCGCAAAAAATGATATAGGCATAGATGATATACTTGAAGCTGTTGTTAAAATTATACCTGCACCAAAGGATAATACAGATAAAAAAACAAGGGCATTGATATTCGATTCTTATTATGATCCTTTCCGCGGCGCTGTTATGATAGTAAGGGTATTTGACGGCTCTATTAAAAAAAATGATAAGCTTCTTTTAATGGAGACAAAAGCTGAATATGAAACTGAAGAATGCGGAACTCTTCTGCTTGGTCTTAAATCTTCTGATGAGCTTAAAAGCGGGGAAGTTGGATATATTATTGCAGGAATTAAAAATATATCGGATATAAAAATAGGAGATACAATCACATTGAAAGAGAATCCTTCAGATGAGCCTTTAATAGGCTATAAGGAAGTTCTTCCTATGGTATTTGCAGGAATATTTCCCGCAGAAGATGAAGATTATATGAATCTTCAAAAGGCTTTGGAGAAATTAAAATTAAATGATGCCTCTTTAGTTTATGAGGCTGAACGCTCTATTGCTTTGGGCTTCGGATACAGATGCGGATTTTTAGGTCTTCTTCATTTGGAAATTGTTCAGGAGAGACTTGAAAGAGAGTTTAATTTAAATCTTGTAATAACAAGCCCTTCCGTTGAGGTAAAGTTAAAGCTTAACAGCGGCGAAGAGAAAATTATAGATAATCCCGCTGATTTTCCTTCTGCGCAGTATATAGAAAAATGCTATGAGCCTTTTATAAATGCCTTAATTATAGTTCCTGTTAATTATTTAGGCAATATTATTTCTCTTTGCATAGACAGAAGAGGTATTCAGACATCTTTAAATTATTTAGATGATAAAAGAGCTGAAATTAAATTTGATTTGCCTTTAATAGAAGTTGTATATGATTTCTATGACAAATTAAAATCCATTTCAAGAGGATATGCATCTTTTGATTATGACTTTTCGGATTTCAGAGAAAGCAGCATAGAAAAAATAGATATTTTAGTTCATGGCGAAGTTGTGGATGCATTATCTTTTATGGCGCATATAAGCAATGCCCAGTCAAGAGGAAGACAGATTATAGAAAAATTAAAGCATCTTATTCCGAAGCATATGTTTCAAATTCCGCTTCAGGCGGCTATAGGCGGAAGAATAATTGCCCGTGAAAATATAAGCGCCTTAAGAAAGAATGTTACGGCAAAATGCTACGGAGGAGACATTACAAGAAAGAGAAAACTTTTAGAAAAGCAGAAAGAGGGTAAAAAGAGAATGAAATCTATAGGAAATGTGGAAATTCCTCAGGACGCTTTTATAAATGTGCTTAAAACCGATGATGATAATAAATAGAGTTTTATATCAGTTTTTTAAATATCAATATTATATAAAATCTTGACTTAATCGTATATTTATGTTAGCATAATAACATATTTTTATATGTACGCATATAGGATATTATTTTAATTTAGGAGTATATTTATGGCTGTAAAAGTGGCAATAAATGGTTTCGGACGCATAGGTCGTCTGGTTTTTCAGGCATTGGTAGAACGCGGTTTATTAGGCAAAGAAATAGAAGTTGTTGGCGTGGTTGATGTTAGCACCGATGCTAAATATTTTGCCTATCAATTAAAATATGATTCTGTTCATGGCAAAATGAAAGCCGATATAGGTTATGAGGGCGAAGATGTGCTTGTTGTTAATGGAAGCAAAATAAAATGTATTAAAGCGGCTCCTCTTAATCAATTGGAACAGCTTCCTTGGAAAGATTTAGGCGTAGAATTTGTTATAGAAGCTACAGGTCTTTATACTGAAAAAGAAAAAGCTGAAGGACATATCAAAGCTGGTGCTGAAAAAGTTATAATATCTGCTCCGGGCAAAGGCGATTTAAAAACTTTTGTCTACGGCGTAAATCATGAGGAATATGATCCTGCAAATCATCATGTGGTATCCAATGCTTCCTGTACTACTAACTGTTTAGCTCCTATAGTGCATGTTCTTCTTAAAGAGGGTATAGGCATAGAAACAGGACTTATGACTACTATTCACTCTTATACCGCAACTCAGAAAATAGTAGACGGTCCTTCTAAAAAAGATTGGAGAGGCGGACGCGCAGGTGCTATCAATACTATTCCTTCAACTACAGGAGCGGCTAAAGCTGTAGGAGAGGTGCTTCCTGCTACTAAAGGCAAATTAACAGGTATGAGTTTCAGAGTTGCTACTCCTGATGTTTCAGTTGTAGATTTAACTTTCAGGAGCGAGAAGGAAACTTCTATTAAAGAATTAGATGTTCTTATGAAAAAAGCTTCAGAAACTTATCTGAAAGATGTTTTAGGCTACTGCAATGAAGAATTGGTATCAAGCGATTTTATACATGATCCCAGAAGTTCTATTTATGACTCTCTTGCCACTACTCAGAACAATTTGAAAGATGAGAAAAGATTCTTTAAAATTGTTTCTTGGTATGATAATGAATGGGGCTATTCCAACAGAGTAATTGATTTATTATTATATATGTACGGCAGAAAATAATAATAAGTTATAATAACTATTTATTAGGCTATAATATAAGGGTGTTATATTTAATTATAGCACCCTTTAAATTTTATTAGTAAATGCAAATAATAATATAAGGATTTGAATATGAAAAAAACGGTAAAAGATATAGATATCAAAGGAAAAAAAGTTATAATGAGAGTGGATTTTAATGTCCCTCTAGATAAAGAAACCGGTTCTAAAATAACAGACAGTACAAGAGTAGATGCCGCTATGCCTACTATAGAATATATACTTTCTCAGAATGCATCTCTTATACTTATGAGCCATTTGGGAAGACCTAAGGGAGAGCCTAATCCTAAATATTCTTTAAAACCTGTTTACGATTATTTGAAAACCAAACTTCCGAATAATAAAGCGGAATTTGCAGATGACTGCATAGGAGACAAAGTAAAAAAACAAGCCTCAGAACTTAAATCAGGAGATGTTCTTCTTCTTGAAAATTTAAGATATCATGCTGAGGAAGAAAAAAACGATGCGGCTTTCTCCAAGCAATTAGCAGATTTAGCCGATGTTTATGTTAATGATGCTTTCGGCACAGCGCACAGAGCACATGCTTCGACCGCAGGAATAGTTTCTGCTAAAGCGGGTATGCCGGCAGTTGCGGGCTTTTTAATGGAAAAAGAAATTAAATATTTAGGCGATGCCGTTTCCAGTCCTGCACGTCCTTTCGCAGCCATTATAGGCGGTGCAAAAGTTTCATCTAAAATATCGGTGCTTAAAAATCTGCTTAATAAAGTTGATACTTTAATAGTTGTAGGCGGTATGGCTTATACTTTCTTTAAAGCTAAAGGGTTTGAAATAGGAGCCTCTTTATGCGAAGATGATTATATAGCCACAGCTAAAGAAATTATGGATAAAGCTGAAGAATTAAATAAAACTTTATATCTGCCCGTTGATAATGTTGTAGCCGATAAATTTGATAATAATGCCGATATAAAAACAGTAGATTCCGATAAAATACCTGCAGGCTGGATGGGTATGGATGTGGGACCTAAAACTTTAAAAGATCTTGAAGATATACTTAAAAATGCTAAAACTATTGTATGGAACGGACCTTTAGGAGTATTTGAAATGTCTAATTTTTCTAAAGGCACATTTGAAACTGCTAAATTTATAGCCGATTCAAAAGCTGTAAGTATTATAGGCGGAGGAGACAGTGTATCTGCGGTTAATAAATCGGGTGTTGCTGATAAAATGTCTCATGTATCTACAGGAGGGGGCGCTTCTTTAGAGTTTCTTGAAGGAATAGAGCTTCCGGGTATAGCAGTATTACAGGATAAATAATATTTTGTAATGAATTATGAGCCGCCTACGCCTTAAGGTTTCGGCGGTTTTTTTATTAATAATCTTATAAAAAAACTGTTCTTGAAAAAACTTTTATATATGTTATAATTTAAATATATTAAAAATAAAAAGGATTTTGTTTTTTAGGGATATAAATATTATGGACGAAATTATTGATAAAATATATAAAAATGAAGCTGTTTCGGATAATACGGAGAACGGTATAGACGAATCCTTACTTTCAAATGATGAAGAACTTGAAAAGCTTATGGAGGCGGTTATATATGTTGAAGGAAATGTTGCCATAAGCAGGCTCAGAACTCTTTTTAAATGCGAGAATTCGGATATAAGAAATCATATAGAAAATATTAATAACAGATACAGGAATGCAAAAAGCTCTTTGGAAATACTTGAGGTAGGAGATTCTATTTTTATGACGATAATACCTTCAGCATTCGGAACATTATCTGCAATATATGATAAAAAAAGAAAGAAAAAAATATCAAAGGCAATGCTTCAGACTCTTTCAATAATAGCATATAAGCAGCCTTTAACTAAAGCCGAAATTGACGATATAAGACAAAGCGACAGCGGATATCATCTTAGAGTTTTAATGGAAGACGGCTTTATTGCTTGGAAGGGAAGAAAGGACTATTTAGACAAAAGACAGACTTACGGAACTACGGATAAATTCTTAATGCATTTCGGCATAAACAGTTTAGATGATCTTCCTAAATTAAGAGAATTAAAAGATTTAGAGTTTAATAAAAATGAATAATAAAAATATTTAATAAAAAATATTAAGTCTTTGCTTTTTATAAAAACAAAGACTTTATTTTTATGTTTTTTAAATAAAAGTTTTATTTATATATACCTGTACTATAATATTTACTTTTGTATTTTAAGCTTCTGTATTAATTATATTTAAATCTGAATTTAAATATTTCTTTGACAATTAGAAGTTTTTAGTATATCATTTCATAAATCATTATTCAGGAAGTAATAAATGCATAATATATTTTTAGATTTTGATATTAATAGATTTGATATTGATTCATTTAATGAGAGTTCTGTTAGAGAGGAGATAATTATTCCTTTTTTTAGTTTTATTGGTATAAAAAATACAAATATAGAAAGAGGTAAAAAACTACAATCTAATTATGTAATGCAGGGTTCTATAAAAAAAACTATCAATAAATTTCCTGATTATATTGTTTATGATGATAACCATAAAACATTATTTGTAATGGATGCAAAATCTCCAAATGAAAAAGTTATAGATGATGATCATATAGAGCAGATATTTTCTTATGCTTCACATAGAGAAATACAAACAGATAAATGTTTATTATGTAATGGAAGAGAATTTGCTTTATTTAAAATGCCTTCTCATAAGCCAATTTTAAAATATGCAATAAATGAATTAGATGAAGATAAAATTAATATATTAAAGAAATATTTACTATTTAATAATAGTAATGAAATATCTATAGAAGAATTGGATAATAATACTGAATTTGATTATTTAAATATTAAATTTCCTAAAGTAATAAAGAAACCTAGAAAACAAGCAAGTAAAATACATTATGGGGTTCATGGATATTTTACAAAACAATCTTGGGATATAGTAGAATCTCATATAAAGCAATTTACTAAAATAGGTGATTTAGTATTAGATTCATTTTCAGGTTCCGGAGTTACATTTATAGAATCAGTTTTAAATGGAAGAAGTTCTATATATATAGATTTAAACCCATTAACAGTTTTTTGGACTGAAGCTTTATTTGAAGATGTAAGTATAGATTCATTACAAAATTCAGTAGATAGAATATTAAAAAAATTCAATGATTTGAGACCAAGAAATGATAAAGAAATAAATAAATATTTAAAAGAATTAGATTTGCCTGAAAATTTACAATTGCCGAAAACAGCAGATGCAAAATATTTACATGATATTTTTTCAAAAAAACAAATGGCAGAATTAGCATTACTTAAAAGTTTAATTTTAAAAGAGAAAAAAAATATAAGAAATTGTTTATTATTAGCTTTTTCAAGTTCAATTACACAGAATAATTTAACTTATCATACATCAAAATTCAATGAAAAAAATATATATGCTGGTGATGCAGGAATATTCAGATATTATAGATATAGAATAGCTCCAAATCCTACAAAAGTTGATTTAGCAATTTCTTTTAAAAATAAATCTAAAAATTTAATTAGTGCTAAAATAGAAATTAATAAACATAATTATAAAAAGGCATTATCTAATAGTCGTATATTAAAAGGCAATGCTACAAAATTAATTGAAATAGAAGACGAAAGTATAGATTATATATACACAGATCCTCCTTATGGTGCTAAAATAGAATATCTTGATTTATCTATAATGTGGAATGCTTGGCTTGATTTTAAAGTATCAGAAGAAGATTATAAAAATGAGGCTATAGAAGGCGGCAAACTAAATAAAACTTCAGAAGAATATCAATATTTAATAAAAGAGTCTATTAAAGAAATGTTCAGAGTTCTTAAATGGAATAGATGGCTTAGTTTTGTATTCCAGCATCAGGATCCTAAATATTGGCATCTAATAGTTGAAACAGCTATAAATGTTGGTTTTGAATATGCAGGATGTCAAAGATATTCTAATGGACAAACTTCTTTTAAAAAAAGACAGAATCCTTTTTCTGTATTATCAGGACAATTAATTATTTATTTTAAAAAAATTAATAATCCGAAAGCTATGATTAAACATGATTTAGGTGCTGATATATTAGATATTATTATTAATAATATTGAAGCTCTAATAGCTAAAAATCATGGTGCTACTATAGATGAAATATATGATGAATTAATAGTACATGGATTAGAATTGGGTTTTTTAGATATTTTAAGCGAAAAATATTCTGATTTAACTCCTACACTAAATGAATATTTTGAATATGATTCAAATACAGAAAAGTATCATTTGAAAAAAAATAATAAATTTAAATCCCATATACCTATAAAATTAAGAATAAAATATTTTTTAAAATCATATTTACAAAGGGAAAATAGAAATAAAAATTATCCTACCTTTGATGATATAATACTTGATATAATACCTATGTTAAAAAATGGTGTTACACCAGAAGAACAGACTATTAAAGATGTGCTTAATTCTATAGCTATGCCAAAAGGTGAGGGTTGGGTACTTAATAATGATTCTAGAACTTTATTTGATTAAAAAATAGGATATTTATAGTATGAATAATAAATACGATGTTATAGTAGCAGGAGCAGGCCATGCAGGAATAGAAGCAGCTCTTTCATCAGCCAGACTCGGTATGAATACTCTTATTATATCTATTAATCTTGATACCATAGGACAGATGTCATGCAATCCTTCTATAGGAGGCGTTGCTAAAGGAACTATTGTTAAAGAAATAGATGCATTAGGCGGAGAGATGGGTATTTTAATAGATAAAACTATGATGCAGTTCAGAATGCTTAACAGAAGCAAGGGTAAAGCCGTATGGGCTCCGCGTGCGCAGGCTGATAAATATGCATATAAAGATGAGGCTTCTAAAACTCTGTACTCTGAAAAAAATCTTGCCATTCATCAGGATATTGTAACTGAAATTATAACCGAAAATAATACGCTTAAAGGACTTAGAACAGAAAGAGGCAGAGAGTACGAATGCCAAGCTGCCATACTTACCGCAGGAACTTTTTTAAACGGACTTATTCATATAGGAGGATATCAGAAACCTGCAGGCAGAATAGGAGAGCTTCCCGCTATAGGTCTTTCGGATAATCTAAGAAGCTTAGGATTTGAAGTAGGCAGATTAAAAACGGGTACGCCTGCAAGAATAGATTATAATTCTATTAATTTTGATATTCTTGAAGTTCAGAAAGGAGATGATAAAATAATCCCTTTTTCTTTTTTAGATGAAAAAATAGATATAGTTCAGGAGCCATGCTATATAACATATACAAATGAAAATATTCATAGGATTATACAGAATAATATTCATCTTTCGCCTATGTACAGCGGTGCCATAAAAGGCATAGGTCCCAGATACTGTCCAAGCATAGAAGATAAAGTTATAAGATTTGCAGATAAGCCGAGACATCAGCTTCATTTAGAGCGGGAAAGCTATAGGACAAACGAAGTTTATATAAACGGTTTTTCTTCAAGCCTTCCTGAAGAAATACAGATAAAAATGATAAGAGCTTTAAAAGGATTGGAGGAGGCGAAAATATTAAAGCCAGCTTATGCGGTGGAGTATGATTATGTTAATCCCATAGAGTTAAAACCTACTTTGGAAGCGAAGAAAATAGAAGGCTTATTTTTAGCAGGACAGATTAACGGAACAAGCGGATATGAGGAAGCGGCATGTCAGGGACTTATGGCTGGAATAAATGCTTGTTTAAAAATAAAAAAAGAATCTCCGTTTATATTAAAAAGAAGCGACGGATATATAGGTGTTTTAATTGATGATTTAACGGCTAAGGGTACAAAAGAGCCTCATAGAATGTTTACATCTCAGGCGGAACATAGAATGCTTTTAAGACAGGATAATGCCGATGAAAGATTAACAGAGCTTTCTTATAATATAGGATTGGCAGATAAAGAAAGACTTTATAAAGTAAGAGATAAAAAACAAAAAACTCAGATACTTGCAGATTATCTAAGTAAACGCACTCTTACTAAAAGGGAAGCCGAATCTTTGGGATTTAAAAAAGAGGCGGAGGAATACCGAAGTATGAGTTTAGCCTCTGTAATAAAGCGCCCCGAATGCGGTATTAATATGCTTAAGCATTTGATAGAAGGCGAATATAATGAAAATGTTTTGGAGAATGCAGAAATATATATTAAGTATGAGGGATATATTTCAAGATATTTAAATGAAATAAAGGATATTGAAAAGTATGAAAACATGATTATACCGAATGATTTTGATTATTCTTCTTTAAAGAGCGTAAAAAAAGATGCAGTTAATAAATTAAAGCAGTATAAGCCCTATAATATATCGCAGGCTTTGAGAATACCCGAAGTAGATAAATCCGTTGTGCATATTCTTATATTGGCGCTTACCAATAAAAAATATACTTAAAAATTATAAATACATTATCTGATTTTTGTTTTAAATAGAGGCGTTAATTTTTATAAATAAATTGATTTTTTAAGATTAATTTATATAATTATCTATGTATTTTAATTATTTCTATAAATAAAATCAGGAGATATTTAATGAGTTCAGTAGAAGAATTACAAAAAAAGGCTAAGAAATGCAGGCAGATGCTTTTAAAAATGGTTTACGATTCAAAATCTGTTGCGCATATAGGAGGATCATTATCGGCTATGGACATGTCTGTTGCCGTATATGACCGATATATTAATGATTTTAAGGATCCCAATAGATGCCGCTTTGTTTTATCAAAAGGACATGCAGCTGTTATGCAGTATGCAATATTAGCCGATAAAAATATAATAGATACGGAAGAATTAAAAACTTTAAAGCATATAGGAAGTCGTCTTCAGGGGCACCCAGATATAAATAAAATATCAGAAACCGAAATGAATACGGGACTTTTAGGTCAGGGGCTTGCCGTTGCTATGGGTATGGCGTATGCCAGAAAAATGAATAATAATAAAAATAAAATATTTGCTTTATGCGGAGATGCTGAGATGCATGAGGGACAAATATGGGAAACGGCACAGCAGGCTGCTCATTTTAAATTGGATAATTTAGTGGCTATTATAGATAATAACGGCTTATCATCTCATGACCCTGTAAATGAAGTTATTAATTTAGGTTCATTGGAGGATAAATTTTCAGTATTTAATTGGAATGTTATATCGGTAAAAGACGGAAACAATATGCAGGAGGTTTTGGAGGCTTTGGATAAGATGGAAAAGCTTAGCGGAAAACCAACAGCAATTATTATGAAAACTGTAAAAGGAAAAGGGATTTCTTTTTTAGAGAATAATCCGAACAGCCATTCTCTTACAATAGGCGATAAAGATTATGAACAGGCAAAAAAAGATTTAGATATGTAAATTATTATTAAGGAATTAAATTTATGATAAATATAGAAAAAACTTCCGCTCCGAGAGCTGTAATCGGAAAGCATTTAACAAGCTTAATAGAAAAAAACAATAAAATTATAGTTATAGATAATGATTTGGGAACTTCCACATCATCATACGATGTGTCGAAAACTTATCCTAATAATTATTGGGAGCTCGGAATAGGAGAGCAGAGTTCTTTAAGTGCGGCTACTGGTTTGGCTTTGGAAGGAATGCTTCCAGTATATGTTAATTTTGCAATATTTGCAAGCGCAACCGTATGGACTCAGATAAGGCAGGCTGCTTATGCTAAAGCCGATATTAAAATAATAGCAACTCACCCTGGTTTGGATGCCGGACCTGACGGGGCAAGCCATCAGGCTACTCAGGATTTGGCATTGATGAGATGCATGCCTAATATGAATATACTTCTTCCTTCAGATGAGAATGATGTAAAATCAGCCGTAAGTTATGCTTTACATAATAAAGGGCTTTATTATGTGAGGGTTGCAAGAGAACCTGTCCCTATTATGTACGGTTCTTTTGAAGAAGCCGATTTTAATATTACAAATAAGGTTATTAATTCTACAGGCGATGATGTTGCATTATTCTTTGAAGGATCTTCATTTGAGCAGGCTATAGAGGCGGCTAATTTATTGGAGAAGAATAATATAACATATCATTTGATACATGTACGCTCTTTAAAGCCTTTGGATACTGAAAATATTTTAAATTATGCAGAAAAAGTAAAATGCATGGTTACATTAGAAAATCATAGTATTATAGGCGGATTGGGAAGCGCTTTTGCTGAAGTTCTTGCAGGGTATAAGGACTTTGCTCCTTTGAAAATAGCGGGCTGCGATGATGTATTTACGGAATCAGGAAAATCTTCGGAGCTTAAATTAAAATACGGCGTTTCGGCAGTAAATGTCCTTAAAAAAGTAAAAGAAGTTATAAAATAGTTTTGCCTTATTAAACTTAAGATATGGGATTATTTAATTATTTATTTAGAATAATTTCTGCAGATGTTTTTAAATCTAATTATATAAAAGGGATTATCGGAGAGAAAAAAGTAGATTATGTTTTAAATCCGATTTTTTTTGAAAAAACTCAGCATAGACAAATAAATAATTTAATGATTTATGATGATAATGGAAGAAGTCATCAGATAGATCATATTGAAATAAGACATAACGGTATATTCTGCATAGAAACTAAAAATTACAGCGGATTTATATTCGGAAGCGAAAATAGTCAGAAATGGGTGCAATGCTTAAGAAATGGAAAAAAGAATTATTTTTATAATCCAGTTAAACAAAATAAATCGCATGCATTTTATATAAAAAAAATATTAGGAAATAATTATAATGTTCATTCTATAATAGTATTTACTCAAAATAATGCGGATAAAATTAATATAAGCAATGTAATAAATTTATGCGATTTAAAAAATTATTTAGAAAATTTTAACAGCGGTTCTAATTACAGTATTGAAGATATTAATAATATTTATAATAAATTAATTTCCGCTAATAAAGATATTTCTAAATCCGAACATATAGAAAATATAAATAAAATAAAAATAGAAATGGATAATCTTATATGCCCAAGATGTAAAGGAAAATTAGTTTTGAGAGAGGGTAAATACGGAAAGTTTTACGGATGCTGTAATTATCCTAACTGCAGGTTTACATTAAAAAGATAGATTATATTTATTAATTATGTCCGTACTTGCACAACTTAAAATCTTTGATATACTCTGCATACTTAAAAATATAATACGGAGAAATTATGCTGAAAAAAATTATCTCAAATATATTAAAAGAGGCTTTAGCCGAATATCTAAGCGATTTAAAAGTAAAAGATATAGATTATTATATAGAAATAGGATATGCCGCAGAGGACAGATTCGGCGATTATGTATGCCCCATTGCCATGAGGATTGCAAAAGCTTTAAAGAAGAATCCTTTTGAAATAGCAAATTCAATAATTAAAAAAATAGATAGAAAATATTTTGAAAAAATAGAGGCGGCTAAACCCGGCTTCATAAATTTAACATTATCTTATGATTATATAAACGAATGCATTAATGATCTTTTAAATAATGATAATTACGGCAGAAATACGGCGGAAGATAAAAAGAAGATATTAGTTGAATATGTAAGCGCTAATCCTACAGGTCCTCTTCATATAGGGCATGGCAGATGGGCTGCTATAGGAAGTGCTTTATCAAATATTCTTAAATATGCAGGACATGAAGTTTATCAGGAGTTTTATGTTAATGATGCCGGCGAACAGATAAATAAATTAAATGAAAGCATTAATGCGGCAAAAGAAGGAAAAGAAATTCCTGAAGACGGATATCATGGAAAATATATAAATGATGTTGCAAAACAGGAAGGCATTCCTAAAGATATTATATTGGAAAGTCAGAAAAAATTATTAGAAAAATTCGGAACTCATATGGATAATTATGCCTCCGAGCTTAAAATAAGAGAAAGCGGAGAACTTGAAAGAGCTATGGAGTTTTTAGATAAGGAGGGGCTTTTATTTGAAGAGGATAATGCCGTTTGGTTCAGAAGCACAAGATACGGAGACGATAAAGACAGAGTTGTAAAAAAAAGTGCGGGCGGATATACATACTTCGCTCCAGATATAGCCTATCATAAAAATAAAATAGACAGAGGATATAGCTTTTTAATAGATATATTGGGCGCCGATCATCATGGCTATGTTCCGAGAATTACAGCGGCGGTAAGGGCATTAAGCCAAGATAAGGCTTCTTTAAAAGTAATATTAGGTCAGCTTGTGCGTCTTTACAGGGGAAGCGAATTAGTGAGAATGAGCAAGAGAACTGGGGATATGATAAGTCTTGAAGATGTTATTGATGAGATAGGAGTTGATTCTGCAAGATATTTTCTTCTTATGCGTTCATATTCAAGCTCTTTGGATTTCGATTTGGAGCTTGCTAAAAAAAAGGATAATAATAATCCTGTTTATTATGTGCAGTATGCTTATGCAAGAATATGCAATATATTCTTTAAGCTTAAAGAAAAAAATATGTATTATGATGATGAGAAGCCTTTTGATATTTCAAAAATTGCAGATGAAAGTTCTTTGAAGCTTACTAAAATTATATTAAGGTTTCCAGATGAGATAGAAGAAAGCGCTAAATCTTTGGAGGTATATTCATTTATCAATTATATTTATGAAGTATCGGGAGCTTTGCATAGATTCTACTATGAAAATATAGTTTTGGAAGATAATGATGATATAAGGCAGGAGAGACTTACTCTTGTAAAAGCCGTAAAAAAAATATTAGGCATCTGTTTTGATATAATAGGAATATCAAAAATAGAAAAAATGTGGTCTGACAATTGATTTAATCTTAATTTATAGTTTTACAAAAACATTACTTTAATTTTCTGTTAAGTCAACTTCTTCAGCTGATATTTTTTCAAGTATTTCTTCATAGCTCATTTTAGCTAAAGAGCTGTCGCTTCCGCAGGCTATATAAAGATCTTCAAAGCGCTTCATGCTTTTATCAATAAGCACATCTATATTTTTATCTATACCGAAAGGGCATACTCCCCCAAAAGTAAATCCAGTGATATTTAATGTATCTTCAGCATTTGCAAAGCTTGTTTTACAATTGAAATATATGCGCATTTTTTTGGAGGATATTTTTTTATCCCCAGAAGCTATAATCATAGCAAAGTTATCTTTTTTAGAAGGCTTAACTAATATTGATTTTGCAACCTGCCCTCTTTCTATATTGAGAGTTTTAGCCGCATCATCAACGGTTTTTGTAACTCCCGCCTCTTCAAATTCTCTGTATTCTATATTAAGCTCTTTCAAAGCCTTAAGTACTCTTTCATTCATAACAGACGCCGCCCTGTTTTTATTAAATATTTAATTCTTCATAATTATTTTTTTCTGCATATTTTAATAAGCTTGCTGCTCTGTCTTTGCATTCTCCGCATCCTGTAGATGCATGAGTTTTTTCTGCCAAATCCTCCAATTTTATTAATTTGTTTTCGGATATTACTCTGTATGCATCTCTGTAAGATACATTTTTACAAAAGCATAATGTTTTGTTATAATTAATTGAAGTTTGATTTTTTAAATACTCCACATCATATTCCATATATTTCTCCGATTTTTTATATATGCATTAACATATAAATAATATTAAAATATGTAGAATAACAGTATATAATATTTTTATAAAAAATCAATTATGTAAACTGCTATTTTTTTATTGACAATAATTAAATATAATATAATTTATAGTTTATAAATATTTTATATACGGATAATATATGTATAGTAATTTAAATAAAAAAGAGACTTATAAAAAAGTTTCTTGGCATACTATGTTTTTTTCTTTTTTTTATATAGGGCTTGTTACCATAGGAGGAGGTCTTGCTATGCTTCCAATAATGGAGGAAGAGTTTGTAAATAAAAGAAAGTTTTTGAGCAAAGATGAAATTATAGATATATTTGCCCTAGCCCAAAGCATACCAGGTGTAATTGCTATAAATACATCTCTTCTCACAGGATTTAAAACGGCTGGAATATTGGGAGGCATAATGGCTGGAATAGGAGTTATGACGCCTTCTTTTATAATAATACTTATGATAGCGCCTATATTTGAAAGATTTCAGGATACTCAATATGTTAATAAAGCCTTCTTGGGCATAAGAGGAGCTATTGCAGGTCTTATACTTTTATCTGCTTTCGGTATGGGAAAACAGGTAATGAAAGATGCTTTTACTGTTATTCTGTTTATATTCAGTTTTGTATTGGTGGTATTTTTTAATTTAAATGTTATATATGCATTGCTTATTTCCGCTTTAACAGGATCTATTTATTATATGATTAATAAATATATTATAAACAAATAGCAAGAGGATTTTTTATTATGATATATGCAAGACTTTTTTATGTATTTGCCAAACTAGGATTTTTTACTTACGGAGGAGGCTATGCCATTATAGCATTGCTTTTAGGAGTATTGGAGGAGTACGGCTGGATAACATCTTCTGAGTTTTCAAATTTAGTTGCCATATCTCAAATAACACCGGGACCTATTGCTGTTAATTCGGCTACATTTGTAGGATATAAAGTTGCGGGAGTTTTGGGTTCTTTTACGGCGACTTTCGGCATATTTCTTCCTGCTTTTATTATAACGATGATAGTATCAAAGTTTTTCTGCTTCGTAAAAAATAATGAGCAGTTTAATAGTATTATGAATGCACTTAGAGTATGCGCAGTTGCCTTGATAGCATCCGCAGTTATAACTTTTTCCAAAGATGCATTTTTTGTTCAGCTTACAGAAACTTCAATTTTAAGAAATATTGATTTTATTCAGAATATTTTTAAATATATAAGCCCTATAGGAATATTTATATTTGTTTTATCAATTTTTCTGAAGATAAAAAAAGTACCTATTTTGGTTATAATTATAATTTCTGCCGTTTTGGGAATAATTCTGTACTGATAATATTCTATAAGATGTCAGTTTACTTTTTCTTTTACTATGCCGTTTCTGTAAGCGTTCAGAAGTTCGGATAAATCTTTTATTCTTTTTTCAAGCTGATTTCCGATATCTGTTTCGCCTACTGTGATTCTCTTTACAAATATTTCAACTATTATTGATTTAGGAGTTAGTTTAAATCCCGATTCAGCTACTTCCGTAAAAGGTCTGTGCTCAGCTATCATCATCATATTGGAGTTTGAAATAAGAGTATATCCCCCTATTCCCGTATTTTTATGATATGCTTTTGATAATCCGCCGTCTATAACAAGAAGTATTCCGCCTCCTTTTATAGGGCTCTCTCCCTTATGGGTTTTTACAGGAACATGTCCGTTAATTATATGAGATTTTTTAATATCCAATTCAAATTCTCTTAAAATATTCTGACAGTATTCCTTGCAGTCTATATGATAATAATACGGATTATAATGTTCTTTATTAACTTCCTCATTATCTATAAAATATTTTTCAAATGTGGTCATTTTATTTTTTCCGAAAAGCGGCGATTTAGGTCCGCACCATAAATACCAGCAGTAATCAAGGGCATTAAGCTGCTCTTCGCTTCCCTGTTCGGAATAGAATGCCTTTCTTACTTTATCTTCAGCCTGATTTAAATATTTTCTTCCAGATAAGTATTGATTATCTATATAAACATCATCAAAAGATCCGTCTTCCCTTGTGGGTATGCATCCATGATATATCAGATTTCCGTTAAATATTTTATATATTCCTCCTTTTGCATATATATAATTAATATGTCTCTGAAGCGTCTGACTATTCATAAAAGAGAATGCTAAAGTCTGTATAAGAGTATTTTCTCCGTCGGTAAGCTCAAAAGGATTATTCCTGTCTATTGTAGGAAAATACTTATCTTTAAGTTCATAGGTTTTATTATTTATTGATATAGTGCCTTTATCATAATCTATTTTATCAAGAAGTATTCTCTCATCCATTTCATAATTAGGGTGTCTTTTTATAAGCTGGCATTCCAATTTGAATTGTATTATTGATATTGCCTTATGCATTTTAGCTGCAAGATCTTTATCTACTTCATCATAAATATTTTTATCTAATGTTTTAGGCTTAAAAACTTCGCATGGATCATCTTTATAAATATCATTTGCAAAAGATGATAAGGATCTCAGATTAATACCGTAGCTGTATTCTAAAAGATCAAAATTATTATATCTTATAGCCAAGCGTACGGCATTAGCAACGCATATTAAGCTTCCTTTAGCCGCTCCCATCCAATGTATATCATGATTTCCCCAAGCAATATCTACATCGTTAAACATCATTATATTATCCATTACTTTATCTGGGTGAGGTCCTCTGTCATATATATCGCCTGCAATATGAAGCCTGTCTACACTGCATTGGCGTATAAGCTGGCATAATGCCAATATAAATTTATCTGCTGCTGATACCTCAATAATAGCATCTATAATTGAAAAGTAGTAATTCTCTTTATTTTCTTCTGAGTCTGTCTGAAGAAGCTCATCTAGTATATATGCGAAGTTAGGCGGCATTTTCTTTCTTATTTTTGACCTTGTATATTTGCTTGTTACAAGTTTGCATATTCTTATAAGTCTGTATATAGTTATTCTGCACCAATCTGCAAAATCTGCATTTACCGATTTTTTATTTATTAAATTCTTAGTATCCACTATCAATATCTGAAGCTCCACTCTGTCATATTCCGGCAAAGTGTTTTTAAAAAGCAGTTCTATTTTCTCTCTTATTACTCCTGAAGAGGTTCCTATTAAATATTCAAATCCGTCCGATTCTCCATGTATATCGCTTAGAAAATATTCCGTTCCTTTAGGCAGCTTGGATATTGCCTTCAGATTTATAATTTCCACAGATGCATCATCTATTGTCGGATACTTTCTTGATAATAATTCCAAATAATCTTTATCTCTCATAATAAAAAACTCCGCTTATTATATAATAATATTATATACAAAAATATCTGCAAATCTACAGAACAGCATCAAATGATGCATTTAATTATGATAAATTTATTATATGCAAAAATGTTGACAAAAAAAATAATTATTATATAATTAATAAACATAATTTAACGGGATGTAGCGTAATTGGTTAGCGTACCTGCTTTGGGAGCAGGGGGTTGTGAGTTCGAGTCTCACCATCCCGAATGCGCTAGTAGCTCAATTGGATAGAGCAACTGCCTTCTAAGCAGTAGGTTACAGGTTCGATTCCTGTCTGGCGCGTATGCTGTAATTATACGGCTTAAAAAACGGTTGTTATGTAATCGTAATGTTTTTATTTTAATACGGCGAATGTAGCTCAGTTGGTTAGAGCGCCAGATTGTGGATCTGGATGTCGCGGGTTCAAGCCCCGTCTTTCGCCCATACTATTTAAATTATTAAAAAAATATTTTCTATAGGTAATATTCAAATTTTTCTAGCAAAATATATTGACATTAAAATAAAATAGATATAATTTATTTAAAGGCGGTTTATAAACTATAGTTCATAATTGCCGATAATTATGTCTGATTTAACTGCGTCTGTGGCTCAATTGGATAGAGCAGCGGATTTCGGTTCCGCCGGTTGGGGGTTCGAATCCTCTCAGACGCGTTTTAAAAAAAATTGGTTGCTTAATTAATATAGTTAAAATAATTATCAATTTGTAATGGAAAGCAAAGGTTTTTATAGAAAATGAATGAAAAAACTGTAAAGAAATTTAATTTATTTATATTAATACTATTTCCGTTAATACTTTTAGTATTTTCCATTACATATAATATATACAGTACGGAAGTTTCTAAAAGCATCAAAAAAGAATTAGAACATTTTACAAATTCCCTGTCTCTTAGAATGGAAAGCAAATATACCGATATGATAGGAGCTTTTTTTAAAGATGAGCTTAATAATCATGATACGGCAGATAGGTTTACAAATCTGGTTAAAGAACAGGTAAGACTGGGCATCACGCCTCATTATAATTCTCTTAAGTTTTATATAGACTATACTATGAAAGCAGCCAGAAGAAACACCACTTATGCTTTAGTTTTTGTAGCGGTGCTTATGTTTATACTGACTTTGATTGTCAATTTTACAAATAATGATATAACTGTATCCTATTCTTCAAATAATACGCATAATGCTGATAAAATATCTTCAGGCAATAAAAATAATGATAATATGCATACGGCAAATCCTATAGGCTATGTTATAGATTCTTCTTTAAGCGATAGCATAAAAGCTGAGATAGAAGAAATGTATAAAAGCTTGGCAAAGGAAATAAAAAATTCCAGATACGAAAATGCATTGGAAATTACCGAAAAAATGTTTCAATTGGACGGCAGAAATTATTTAACTTTAAACGGGGCGGGTATTTCATATACTAAAATATATTTAAAAGAAAATAAAAGCGAACATTTTAAAAAAGCTGATAAATATTTTGAATATGCTTTATCTCTTTATAATCACAGTGAAAATATTTTAAACAACAGAGCCGTTTTATATTCGTTAAAATATGAGCTTAAAAAAACGGAAGAAGATTATGAAACGGCATTAATTATATTTAATGATGCGTTATCCCGCAATCATTTGGATACCGAGCTTATTAACAACAGAGCCGCCTTATATTTGGTAAAGTATAAGATGAGCACAGATGAAAATATATTTGAAAAAGCTTTAAATGATTATGAAGAAATTATGAAAAATGACAGAAATAATATATATGCGCTTAATAATAGAAGCATGCTTTATTTTCATAAATATAAAAACTCAGGAGATAAAGCATATTTTGATAAATCAATAGAAGACTGCAACAGAGCTTTTAAGATAAATTCCTCCAAAGCATTGCAGGATAACGGCATAGATATCTATATATATAAATTCTGATTTCTATTTTAATAATATTTAATTTAGCCTTATTGATTTTTTATATTTTTAATTATATTATAATTAAATGAAAAAGGAAAGTACGGATTATAAAAATTTAAATAGATGGCGCTTAATTCTTGGAAGCTTTGCCAATGATAATATTAATATTGACAGCGCATACTCAGAAACTGATGAAGCCTTAGATTTTTTATACGGCAGAGTATACGGAGAAAATGCGGGATATGCCGATTTTGATAATGTAAAAGAAGGCGGAAAAGAAGCGTCGAAATTAACTGTACCTGTATGGGTTTCAAGAATAAAAAAATTATTTCCTAAAAAAACAGTTGAGATAATGCAAAGTCATGCATTAGAAAAATACAATATGACAGAAATGCTTACAGACGAGAATATTTTAAAAGAGATGGAGCCTAATATGGATCTTTTAAAAAATATACTCGCATTTAAAGATATGATGGATGGAAAAGTAAAAAAACTTGCATATAGTATTGTAAAAAAAGTTGTTGAAGATATAAAAAAGAAAATGGAAAGCGATATAAAAAAAGTGTTTTATGGTAAAAAGATGCCGAACTCCTATTCCAATAATAAAATATTTAAAAATCTGGACATAAAAAAAACTATAAGAAATAATTTGAAAAACTATAATACGGAATATAAGATTATATTTATGGATAAATTATATTTCAATCAAAATATTAAAAAATATAATCCATGGCATATTATAATATTGATAGATGAAAGCGCATCTATGTTTGATTCCATAATATATACAATAATAATGGCTTCCATATTTGCAAACCTGCCGTATTTATCTGTAAAGATTGTTATATTTGATACAGCTATAGTTGATTTAAGCGATTATGTAAAAGATCCTATAGATATATTGTTTAAAGTTCAGTTAGGCGGCGGTACGGATATAGTAAAGGCTTTGGAGTATTCAAGAAAAATAACGGTTAATTCTGATAAAACTATAGTTCTTTTGATAAGCGATTTATATGACGGCAATGATTATAAATATATGTATAAAAGCGCAGGGGATATAATAGAATCTGGTTCAAAGCTTTTTATTCTTACCGCTTTAGATTATAATTCGAATGCAAGCTATGATAAAAATGCCGCACAGAAATTTGCAAAAATAGGCGCTAAAGTTGCGGCTTTAACTCCGAATGAGCTTTCAAATTGGATAAGCTCCGTAATATCTTGAAACTTACATGCAAAAATAAAAGGCGCAAATATAAAATATATTAACGCCTTAAAAAATATTGTATTTAATTAATTGTCTTCATTTTCATTTGACCAATTATCTCTGGGTGCTTCTTTATCCTGAGGAGGCTCTTTGCCTGTCTGTAAATATTCAATTGCCGCTTTTAACTGCTTATCATAACGGAGATCATATATTTCTTTATAATTGTCCAAATTTCTTTCATTATATATTAAACGCTCTAAGAGATAATCGCTTGGCATTATATTTTTTGTTCTGAGCTCTTCTTTAAAAGAAGGCAGAGCCTGAGAATCTGAGTTTTCATTAGGATATTTTTTAACATAAGCTGATATCTCTTCTCCTTTTCTGAGCTCTGTTAAAGCTGTTATATCCGAAGCACTGAGTTTAGGCTCCACAACAATGAAGTCCGGAGTAATACCTTTTCCATGAAGTCTTCTTCCGTTAGGGGTATAATAATGCGCAACTGTGAATTTAAAAGAAGTATTATCTCTTGTATCTAGAGGAAGCACATACTGAACGCTGAATTTTCCGAATGTAGTTTCGCCTAGAAGCTTGGCTCTCTTGCTGTCCTGCAAAGCTCCTGAAAGTATTTCAGATGCCGAAGCGCTGTATTGATTTACAAGTACAATCATATCTCCGCTCAGCCATTCATCGCCTTTTTTAGAAGCATAATAGTCCTGATTTTCATTTTTAGTTCTTCCTCTGGTATAAACTATTTTGCCTTCGGTTAAAAACTCCTCCGCTATATTAATGGCTGTGTCAAGTCTTCCGCCCGGATTATTTCTCAAATCAAGAATAAGCTTTTTCATACCCTGATTTTTCAAGTCTATTAAGGCATTTTCCAAGTCTTTAGCAGTATCATCTCCGAAAGTGGTAATTCTTATATAGCCTATATTACTGTCAGCCATTTTATATTTTACGCTTTTTATTTCTATTATTGCTCTGGTTAGAGGATATTTAATAGGCTCTAAAACTCCGTCTCTTATTATTGTAAGAGTAACTTTCGTACCCTCTTTTCCTCTCATAATATTAGCCGCATTATCAACGGACATATCTTTTGTGCTTTTTCCGTCTATCTCGGTTATTATATCTCCCGATAAAATGCCTGCTTTTTCTCCGGGACCGTCCTCTATGGGAGAGACTACCATCAAGCCTTTATCGGCATTTTTTGAAATTGAGAGTCCAACTCCGCCGTATCTTCCTGACATTTCCGTATTTAATGCTGTATTTAATTCCTCATCAAGAAGAAATGTAAAAGGATCGTCGGTAGCCTCAAGCATTCCTTTTATAGCGCCGTACATTAATTTTTTTGTAGTTACATTATTGGTATCAACAAAGTTCTGCTGCAAAGTAGCGAAAACTTTCTGAAATAATCTGCTGTAATAATAAAAATCATTGTCGGACTGAGCCTTTCCCTGCTGGGCTATTGCAAGAGACGGGCTTTTAAAATTAAAAAAAGAAACTGCCGCCACAAAAATTAAAAGAAATATCCATAAAAGCCTTTCTTTGTTTTTTATCATGTTTTTATCCTTATTGTTGTTATTGCTTGAACTTGGCTATAATCATTTTTAATTGCCTATGCAGTTTTCGGCTCGCTTATAATATAAATAAATTATAACATAAATAGTAAAAAAATTATATATGAAAACTTTTAATTTTTAATAATATACTTCTGTTATTTTTCTTACTGTATTTATAAAAAGTTTTCATATATAAAATAATAATATAAATAAAGAATAATAAAAAGCGCCGTTGAAAAATCTGTATTATTTAAGTATAATCAAAATGCATATTTTTTATTAAAATTATATTATGAAAAAATATTATTATTATTTATATAGGCTTTGAATTATGATAAAAGTTTCCGTTGTGCTTCCGATTTACAATGTTGAAAAATATTTAAAAAAATGTTTGGAGAGCATTATAAATCAAACTTTAAAAGATACAGAGATAATATGTATTAATGACTGCTCTGCTGATAATTGCGGGAATATAATAAAAGAATACGCTGAAAAAGATAATAGAATAAAATTTATAAATAATGAAGATAATATCGGTGTAGGTTTTTCAAGAAATATAGGTATTGATTTAAGTAATGGAGAATATATCTCTTTCATAGATTCTGATGATTTTATAGAAAGTAATTATTTGGAAAATCTATATACTACGGCAAAAAAATATGATGCAGATATCGTTTTTACAAACAATATATATACAGTTAATGGAAGCAAAGGATATATAAAACCTTATTATCATAACAGATTAAAAAGATGGAAAAAAGATTTTAAAGATAAATGTTTTGAGGGTATAAGCAATTTTAATGTAAGCACAATAGAAAAAGAAAATACTCCCGAATATCCATTGGTTTCAAGTGTAAATAAAATATTTAAAAAAGATTTTATTACAAATAATTTTTTGAAATTCCAAAATTATATAGTAGCTGAAGACAGTGATTTTTTTTATAAATATTTAGTTTATAATCCAAAAATGTATTACAATAATAATGCTGAATATTATTATGTTCAAAGAAAATCATCAGCGGTTCATTCTATAGAGAAAGATGAGAAAACTGTATCAGATGCATTATCTGTATTCAGCAATATATTTAACTTCTATAAAGAAAAAAATATTAACCTATTAAAAGAATCCAATTATTATAATTTCAATTCTTTTTTATTTGTATTTAATAATTATAAAGCTTCAAATAAGGATGAATTCTATAAAAAATGTCATGAATTAATGAAAAAATTAAATCCTGAAATAGACAGAGATAAGCATGCATTTTATGCCTATAGTCTTTTTATAATGAAAACTTATGAAGATTATAATATGTATATGGAAAAAATAGAACGGTTAAAGAAAAGAGTATTTAATAAGGCTTGGTGGCTCCCTTCAATAACCTTAAGAGAGAAATATAAAAAATATGCTCTTGATAGGCTTGCATATAAAAATTGGAAATAAAAAATATTATACTTATAAAAATTAAATATTTTAATACCATAATTAAAAGGCGTATTAATGATAAAAGAATATAAATACATATTAACAGAAGATCATTTTATAGATTTTCAAATGCATTATTTAAAATCAAATATAAAATTATCCGTAAAAAAAACTATTATTATACTTGCCGCACTTTATATTATAGTATTTTCATCTTCGGTTTTATATTTCAGAGGCAATGCATTTATGATATCTGCAGCGGCATTGCTGATTTTATTATTTTCTGTTATTCAAATACTTACATATAAAAAGCGTTTGGAAAAAAGAATAATTAAAAAAGTTAGGGAGTATATAAGAAGCGGAAAACTGGATAAAGTTTTAGGAATTAAAGAGCTGATTATTTATGATGATAAAATAGTTTTTAAAGAAGAGAGAGGAGCAAGCGAGTTTAAAAGAAATGAAATAAAAAAAATAGAATGCACTTTAAAATGCATATTCTTTTATACAGATGATATGTCTGCAATTATTATTCCTAAGAGCTGTATTAAAAGCGGAGATACGGATTTTTTATTATGACTTAATACTTGAAAAACTATTTATTTATTATACTATTATTTATATGGTTATTTTAAAAATGAAATTAAAAGGCGGTAAGGCATATATTAAAGTATCAGGCGGAGATATTTTTACTATACCCAAAAACGGACTTTATGAGCTTGATTTATATGAGGGTATGGAGCTTGAATATGAAGAGATACCTCATATAAGACTCAAAGCTTTTGAATGCGCCGCCAGAAAATCAGCAGTATCCGTTTTGAAAAGATCTTTTGTAAGCGAAGGAATGCTCAGAGATAAGCTTATAAAGAAGGGGCATAAAAAAAGATTTATTAATTATGCCGTTAATTACTGCAAAGAATATGATCTTATAGACGATAAAAGATTTGTAAAGATTGCTGTTAATAGCTTAAAGCTTAAAGGAAAAAGCAAAAGGCATATTATAGATTATTTAAAAAAATGCCGTATTAAAACATCTTTGATAGAAAAAGCCGAAAACTCTATAAGCAGCAGAATAGAAGACAGAGCTTTAAAAAATGCAGTAAGAAAATATTATAAAATATATGAAAATAAGGATAAAAAAGAAGATTATATAATAAGATCTTTAATGAGAAAAGGATTTAAATATGACAGAATAAAAACGATGCTTTCTAGATATTTAAAAAATAAAAAAAGGTAGCTGTATACTTTAATGAGGTGTATAATTTTATGAAATTAGGCGAAGCGATTATAAAAAAAGAAGAATATATAAAGAAAATGGATAATCTTAAGAAAAGAATAAAAAGCAATATTATAATAAAAGAAGATAATAAAAATAATGAGAATCCGAATGATTTAATAGAAGAATATATTGAAATTAATAATGAGCTTTCCGATTTAATTATTAAAATAAAAGACAGAGAAAATAATGCAAAATTGGATATAGGAATATCCGTATATGATGCAGTTAATATAAGAGATAAGCTCTCAAGAGAAATTGATATTTATAAAACTATTTTAAAAGAAGTAAGCAGCAAAGATTACAGAAATGCTAAAAATGAAATAAATATTACAGTATTAGTTAATGTAAAGGATATGCAAAATGAATTTGATAAATTATCAAAAGCCTATAATGATATTGATATTATGATACAGAAAACTTCTTGGAATACCGATTTATAATAAGCCTATTATTTGTATGGGCTTTAATTTTATGATATAATTTATAATATGAACGGCAATATATGTTATTTTTTTTCGGATTATATTAAAAATAAATACGGCTTTAAGGCAGGTAAAATATCTTTAGACACTGATTTCGGATGCGCACATAAATATGACGGCATAGGATGCAGATTCTGCAGCTTAAATAGTTATAAGCCTCCTTATGTATCGGAAGAAAATATTAATAATCAGTGGAATAACGGCGTAAAAAATTATAAAAACAGATACAGCAGATTTTACGGATATTTTCAATTGGGAACTCCCCTGTCGCCTCAGGCTTCAGAAGAATCTCTTAAGTATGCATATAAATTAATATATTTTGATGACTGCATAGGTCTTATGTTCGGGGCAAGAAGCGATATGCTTGAGGAAGAAGTATTAAAAAAACTAAATGATTTATCTGTTTCCTCAAATAAAGAAATTTGGCTTGAGATGGGCATTCAGTCTTCAAATGATGAAACTCTTAAGTTCATAAACAGAGGACATGATTATATGTCTTTTTCTAATAAGGTAAAGCATATAAAAAAAAATTATCCGAGTATTATAATATGCGCTCATATAATATTCGGTCTTCCTAAAAGATTTGCATATCATGAAGATAAAAAAATTATAGAATTGGAAAGCAGAGAAGATATGATTAAAACAGTTAAAGATGTATCCTCTATTAAAGTAGATGCTGTAAAATTTCATCAGCTTGATATAGTAAAAGGTTCTTATTTTGAAAATATGTATAAAGAATATTATTTTCCTGTTTTAGACGAAGATTTTTATATAGATTTAACTGCGGAAGCTATTTCTTTTACTAACTCAGATATTATTATAGCGCGTCTGACAGGCGATAGTTTAGGAGACTCTTTAATAGCTCCGAAATGGAAAAAAAACAAATCTCAGATTATAAGCCTTATAATAAAAAAAATGAAGGAAAAAAACATATTTCAGGGAAGCAGATATATTATTTAATTGCGTATTTATATGAAAAAAGTATTTGCATATATAGACGGTTTTAATTCTTATTTGATAAAAAAAGAAGACAAAAAACAACTACGCTAATATTTAAAAGTTTATCAGCGGTAATAAAACCTAAAAATATAATAAAGCATGCAGAAGCCTATCAAATTATTTATTTTGTGCTTTTGTTTTGTCTATAAGTTTTATAAGTTCATTTGACCTTAATGCTATACTTTCTTTAAAAGCCGATAAAGTATCCTTACCTGCTTTATTGCTTTCAATTTCCCTTTTTAAAAGGTCCGCTATATTAAGACATGCCAATATGGCTATTGTATCTCTCGGATATCCTGTTCCGTAATGCTCCGCTATATCGTTCATACTTTCATTTACAAAGTCCGCAATTTCTTTTAAATATTGAGTATTTCCGTCCTGCGATTTTATATTTAAAACCCTTCCGTATACATTAACCTCTAAAATATTATCCATAATTATTTACCTAATATATTATTTTGATTCATTATCAAAGAAGAATTCTTCCTCCTCTTCATCTCCGAACATATATCTGTCATCTTCGCTTATATCAAACTCATAATTATCTTCTTTTTCTTTAATCTCTTCTTTGACATCATTATCAATATTATCAGGCATATCTTCCGTATTATCGTTTTTTATATCATTATCCCAGCTGGAATCTGAGGCATTGCTGAAAGGATCTTCATCTTCAGATGCTTTAACATTTGCATATATTTTTACTTCTTGTATTTTCTCCGTTTTATATTCTTCTGCTTCTTTTACAGATTCTTTATCGCTGAAAGGGTCATCTTCATAATCTGTTATGTTTGTATTTTCTTTTTTATTTGTAAGTTTATCATTATCAGGCGTCGGAATATCTTTTATATCCTCTTTTATATATTCTGTTTCTTCTTTTTCATAATTTTTATGATTTGTATTATGAATCACTGAGGATCTGTTGTTTTTTTTAGCCTCCGTATTTATTTTTCTTACGCTGTCTATTCTGTCTATCAGTATTCCCAATTTCTCTAAAAGCTCATTATTTTCTCTTTTAAGTGTTTCTATTGTTCTTAAAGATTTTTCTAATTCCTTTTTTAAATTATCATTTTCTTCTATTAAATAAGAAGAATCCTTTTCGGTATTTTCTAAATTCGATTTTAAAGCATCTCTTTCTATTCTGGTAGCTTCCAATTGTTTTATAAGATTATCTTTATCTTCTTTAACAGAATTGTAATTATCGGTTGCATTTCTTTTATCGGCTTCTAAAATAGTTTTTTCTTCTTTTAAGGCATTAAAAGAATCTTTAATCTGATTAAGCTCGGACTTTAATTGTTCTATTGTGTGCAGCAGTTCTTTATTGTCAAATGAAATTAATTGGTAGTCGTCTAGAATATCTTTTAATTTTTCTTCTAAAATAGTAAATTCTTTCAATTTTTACCCCCTGCCGAAAAAGTATATTAAAAATTATACCACATATAAATTCAATTGTCAATTTTTTATTTATATGATAAAATACATCATAAAAATAATTAATTAAAAATAATTGTATCTATTTGTTATGAAGAAAATAAAAAAAATTATAGTATTAAATTTAATTATAAGCTTATCGGCAGTATACGGACAATCCCCATATACTGAAAAGGATCAGAAGCTTATAGAAGGTATAATAAATGTATGGCGCTATATAGGCTTAGAACCTGTAAGACCTACGGAAAGCCGTATGCCTTTTGATTATATACATGAGAGTCATAAAAGAGAAAGCAGAATAAAAACCTCTTTCCCTTCAAGAATATTATATGAGCTTTCCACTATAGAAATACATATGAATACTTTAATCGGCGTAAATTTAAAAAACGGTCATTTCAGTATGCCGAATATGTATTTATCATTGGGTAAAAGCTTTCATTTTGATTGGATTTTTTCCGCAACTCCTTTTGTAACTATGACTTCGGAATTTGATGTATTCAGCAAAGATTATGCTACTGGAAGCATAGGATTATATGATGCAGGCATAGAAACGGTTACGCTTACTAGGATACTTCTGTCTTTCAGAATGAAGGCTGTTAATGATATTAACGGCTCCACATTTATGCTTATGCCTTCAGTTATTGACAGTGCATCTAAAGCTTTTGCACCGCATTGGTATTTGCCCAGAGTCAATAATGAAATGGGTTTTAGGGCTGGTTTTATAGGATATTATTATGAGTTATCATATTCGCAGGGATTTTCAAAAGATTCAAAACCTTTGGCTGTTGTTTTTAAAATTAACGGTGATTATTTAAGAGCGCAGGCTCTTTATCAATACAATAAAAACTCTCTGTCTCCTGATGATTTTAAGACTCTTTATAATAAATATTCAAATATTTATGATGATAAAACCAGTCATCTGGTTCAATTATCATGTATGGGAAGACTTCCTCTGCTTGACAGACAATTATGGGTTAATATGCTTGGAGAATATACATGGAGAAATAATGATGCTCATTATATCAGGCTTGAACTTGGTCTTGAATGGAAAATGCTTAATATAGCGGTAAGACCCTTATTTTATATACCTGTTAATGAAGATAAATTTAATAATTTTGATAAAAGTAAAAATTTATTCTGCTTTGAATATTCGGCTTATGTGAAGTTCAATCCTTTTTATTTTGGTTTTCAAGGATCAACAGACGGAAGATACTATATTGCTATGAAGGCGGTGTTTTAATATATTCTTAAATTTGCATTAATTAAAAAATTATATTGACATAAAAATTAAGTAATATATTATTCAAATAAAATATTACTGGAGAAAATATTGAGAAATATTAATCTTAACAATGAAATATTAAGAAGATATTTATTAGACTGTTTTAATAATAATCAGGATAATATTTTTATAGAAACGGAATTATCAAATAGATTATCAAATTGCAATATAAAGGAATTGGAAATAGGTTCAGGCAATGGAAAGTTTCTAGTAGAGCTTGCTATGAATAATAAAGATAAATATTTTGTTGGTATAGAATATTCTTATAAAGCCGCTAAAAAAGCAGTGTCGAAAGCGTATAAAAGAAATATAGAAAACTTTATTATAATATTCGGAGAGGCTAATAATGTTATAGATAAATATTTGAATAATAAATATTTATTTGATAAAATATACTTAAACTTTCCAGATCCTTGGCCTAAAAAAAAACATGCCCATAGAAGAATTTTTAATATGGATTTTTTAAATAAGGTTTATCCTATACTTAAAGATGACGGTATATTTTATTCTGTTACCGATGACAGCAGTTATGCTTTGGAAATAATGAATCCTATTTATAATGATTCTGATAATTTTATAAATATTTTAGACAGCGATTATGTTCATAAGCTGGAGGGATACGGAGTTACTCTTTATGAAGAAAAAATGAGGGCTTTAGGGCATAATATATATTTTTTTGCCCATTGCAAAAGCATATAAAAAATATGAACAGGTTATTTACTATGATTAAAACTATATTGCCTCTGCTTTATATATTATTTTCTGCTGTATGCTGCAGTAATGAAGAGCATTCGGAGATTCCTGCCGCAATAAGTATAATAAAAGAAGATGACAGCAGAAATTATAATTCAGTTGAAAAAGGTTTTCTGGATCAGGCTTCTTTAGATAAATTAAATCTTCAAATTAACTTTTATACATTAGACAGAGATGATTTATCCTTAATAAGAGCCGCAAATAATTCTGTAAATGATAATTCCTTAGTAACTATAATTATAGGAGAAAATGCGGTTTTATTATCAATGAATATTATAGTTCCTCAGGCCATAATATTTGCGGGCTGTTTTGATGATTTATCTCTCAGCAATATTGAAAGAAGCAAAATGCAGAACAATAATATTACAGGCGTTTACGGAGATTTGGATATAACAAAATATATAAAAAATATTTCTTCAGGAAATATTAATAAATTAGGCTATTTATATATGAAAAAATCAAGAATATCATCTTATATGTCGGAATATATTGCTGAATATTGTATTAAGGAAAATATAGCCTTTTACCCTTTTGAAATAGAGGAAAACTCATCATCTTCCGATATGGAAAAAATTATAGGCAGAGAAAAATTGGATTATATTCTTCTCGCAAATGATAATTATATAGACAATAATATATATTCTATATCTTATATATGCGGAAAATATTCTATACCTATGATTAATACCGATATATCTGACGCTTTAAATGCAGGAATATTATTTTCATTAGATTTTAATTATTATTATTTAGGCAGAGAATTAGCCATGCTTCTCGGCAAAGTGATAGAAAATAATTATAAAACTGAAGGCTTGGATTTTGTAAAAGTGTCAAATGCACATAGAATATTAATTAATGAAGATGTAGCATCTTCCTATAATATAAAATTTACAGATGAAATACTGAAAAAAAGTTATTTAATAGTAAGGGACGGCAAAGCAATAGGCAAATAATTTTAATATTATGTTAATTCTGCTTGACAAAATCGGTGCTTCATAGTATGATAATTTAAAATTTATATAGTATAATAGCGATAATTATCTTAATTTTTAATAAGTAAGGAGAAATCAGAAATGGCAGTACCAAAGCATAGAAAATCAAAGTCAAAAAAAAGATCAAGACAAGCCGCCAATGATAAAAGATTCTTAGGTTCATTATCAATCTGTCCTCAATGCGGAGCGGAAAGAATGCCTCATAGAATATGTCCCGAATGCGGTTTTTATAAAGACAGAGTTGTAAAAGCTCTGAAAACTCAGAATGCAGGTTAATAAAATAGTTTAGGAAATACTGTTATGAATTTAGCCATAGATGTAGCCAGCGGAGAAAGACCTATTGAAGAATTAGTAGCAGGAGCAGCTCAAGCTTTATCCGAAAATGAAGATATCAGTTTAATTTTAGTAGGCAATGAAAAGAAAATATCCAAAGCAATATCTAAAGTAAAATATGATTATAATCGTATAGATATAAGACATACCGATGAAATAATAGATATGAATGAAAGTCCCGCTAACGGTATTAAGTATAAAAAAAACGCTTCGGTATTATTGGCTGCCAGATTGGTTAGAGAGAAAGAAGCATACGGTTTTTTTTCGCCAGGAAATACAGGGGCTACTTTAGCCGCTGCTTTAACAGAAATAGGCCGTTTAAAAGGAGTTATGCGTCCTCCTCTCATCTCTACTCTTCCTAAATTAAAAGGAGAGTTCTGCATGCTTGATATGGGTGCCAATGTTGACTGCACAGTTGATTATATGGTTCAATTTGCGGTGATGGGCAGGGTTTTTGCCAAAAGATATTTAAAAATAAATAATCCCCGTGTGGGACTTCTTAATATAGGGGAAGAGGATTCTAAAGGCAATGCTGATACTAAAAAGGTTTTTGAGCGTTTTCAGAAAATGAAAAAAATTAACTTTATAGGAAATATAGAACCCAGCGATATGCTTAAATCTGATTCTGTTGATGTTGTGGTTGCAGACGGATTTGACGGCAATATAGTGCTTAAAACTATGGAAGGAACCGCTTCTTTAGTGGTTAATATGCTTAAAAATGAAGTTAAGAAAAATCCTGTAAGCATTATGGGAGGTCTTATGATGAAGCCCGTATTTTCTAATTTGAAATCTAAAATGAGTTCTGATTCCTATGGTTCGGCTATACTTTTGGGTTTGAATGGAGGGGCTTTTGTGGGTCATGGAAAAACCAGCGGCGTAGGTATGAAAAATGCTGTTCTTAATATGTATAGATTCTTAGATGCTAAAATAAATGAAAAAATAGCTAAAGAACTTTATAACTCAGGAGCAAAAAGAAGAATTTTTTAATACATAATATTTAAAAAGGAATTATATGGTATATATTAAATCTTGTAAGGGCACTTATAAAAATCAGAGAACTAATATGGCGGCTTCTGATTTAGCTATGCTGTCAATAAATGAAGTAATTAGAGATATGGATACTAACAGTATAGATGCTATTCTATGCGCTACGGTTACTAAAGATTATGTTTATCCTTCCACTGCTTGTATTTTAGCAGGAAAGATTAAGGCAATGAATGCATTCTGTATTGATGTGGAAAGTGATTTTACAGGATTCTTATCGGCATTAAGAATAGCCCATGCCTTCATTGAAAGCGGAAGATATAAAAATATTTTAGTAGTTGCAGCTGAATCTTTTTATATATGCGATGACGAGGACAGATTTAATGATGCCAGTGCTGCCGCTCTTGTTACCTGTGAAAAATCGGATATTCAAATAGATTTTATAGATTCTGTTACAGACGGAAATGCATTAGAAAATTGCTATATTCCTATGGGAGGAACGGCTAAGCCTTACACTAAAGAAGGAGTATTAAATAAAGAGCATTACATATCTGTAAAGGATAGTAATATTTTTGAAAATGAAGCTAGAAATGCGGGCTTATATGTTAAAGAAGTGTTATCTGCTAACGGCATAGAACCTAATTATTATATACCTTCTTATTTTACAAAGAATGCATACGATGCTTTTGCGGGTGCATTATCTGTAAATAAAGATATGGTATATTCTAAAATGGAAAATGCCCATTCTTCTATAAGCGCCTCTGCAGGTGTGGCATTTTCTATGGCTTTAGAGGATGGCTTTATAAAGAAAAACAGCAAAGTTGCTATATGCGGTTATGGAAGCGGTTATACCAAATCTGTAGCTGTGGTTTCTATAAATTAATATTATTAAATTAATAGTGTTATTTAATTTAATTAAGTTAAGGATTGATAATATGAAATTAGGTAGATTTCGTTTTGGCGGAGTTCATCCGCATGACAGTAAGGATACGGCTGATATAGCTTCATCAGTTCTATCCAATCCCCCTAAAACCGTTTTAATTTCTATGGCGCAGCATATAGGTGCTCCCGCTAAGAGATTGAAAAATAAAGGGGATAAAGTAGAAAGAGGCGAGCTTATAGGCGAAGCAAACGGCTATGTTTCCGGAAATGTAAATTCTTCATTATCAGGAACAGTGTCTTCTGTAGAAATTGCGGCTCCTCCTTTGGGAAGGGGGGCAGATGCCTTGCTTATCAATGTTGATGGAAATGCAAATAATCTTGCTTATTTTGAGATTTCCGATTATATGTCTATGTCGGCAGAAGAAATGTCTAAAAAAATTCAAAAGGCGGGCATAGTAGGTATGGGAGGCGCTACTTTTCCTACGCATGTTAAAGTTGAAGGAGCAGCTAAAGTCGGCGGAGATACTTTAATTATTAACGGAGTAGAATGCGAACCTTATATTACAAGCGACTACAGACTTATGATTGAGCATACTGAGGAACTATTTAAAGGAATTGAAATATTAAGAAAAATTATGCCTTCCGTAAAAAGAACTATAATCGGCATAGAAAATAATAAGCCTAAGGCAATAGAAGAAATGACTAAAATGGGAAAAGAGCATAATACCGAAGTTATTCCTTTGAGACTTAGATATCCTCAGGGCGCCGAAAAAATGCTTATAGAAGCCGCTGCAGGAAGAGTTGTACCCGTAAGCAAGCTTCCTATGGATATAGGCGTTGTAGTTATTAATATCGCTACTCTTTATGCCGTATATGAGGCAGTAGCCAAAGATAAACCTCTTATAGAAAGACTTGTAACCGTGTCGGGAGATGCAATAAAAGAACATAAAAATATATGGCTTCCTTTGGGAACTCCTATTTCTCATGTTGCCGAAGAATGCGGAGGTATTACAGCAGAAAATGTTCTTGTGATTGCAGGCGGTCCTATGATGGGGGCAAGCGTGCCTAATACAGACCAATGCGTAAATAAAGGTACAAACTCTTTGCTTTTCTTAGATAAAGATAAAATGCCTAAAGAAACGGAATATCCTTGTATTAAATGCGGAAGATGTGCAAATGTATGTCCTCTTAAATTATCTCCTACTGAAATTGCACATACCTCAAAAGCAAAAATCAAAGACAAATTAAATGATTTGGATATAGCCACTTGTATGGAATGCGGATGCTGTTCTTATATATGTCCTTCTAAAATACCTTTAGTGCAGTGGATTAGATTTGGAAAAGATTTATTAAGGAGATAAGATAATGAAATTTTATACTGAATCATCTCCGCATATTAAAGACGGAGATACTACCAATAAAATAATGCTGAGAGTAATTATAGCTCTTTTGCCCGCCGTTATATATAGTATAATTCTATTCGGATACAGAGTTGCTGTTTTGTATTTGGTTTCTATTATAACATGCATACTTTCAACTATAATTGTAAAAAAGGCGAGAAAGAAGCCTTTAATACCTGATTATGCAGTTTCCGTTACTGCCATACTTTTAGTTATGACTCTTCCTCCTTCTTCCACAGTAACTATGGTTGTTATAGGCGGAGTTGTAGCAATAGTATTTGCAAAAGAGGTTTTTGGAGGATTAGGATCCAATATATTCAATCCCGCTTTAGTGGGAAGAGCTTTCCTGCAGGTTGCTTTTCCTGCTCAGATGACTATTTATGCGCCCCCTAAGAATGTTCCTTTCTTGGGAGTATTTGAAAATATATTGAAAGATTTAAATCTTACTGTTTCAGGAGCAACTCAGTCTTTAGATGCTGTAAGCGCTTTAACTTCTGCAACTCCTTTAACTTTCTTAAAATTTAATTCCATTGATTTCGGAGGTTCATTATTTTCTCAGATACAGATAGAATCTCATTATTACTTACAAATGCTGTTAGGAAGTACGGCAGGGGCAATAGGCGAAACTTCTTTTCTTCTTCTCTTGATAGGAGGAATATATCTTCTTATTACCAACACTATAGATTGGAGAATACCTTTAGGAATGTTTGCATCGCTTGTATTTGTAAGCTTGCTTTTCTGCTTAGCTATGCCTGGAAAAATTGCATCTCCTATTTATCAGGTATTAGCGGGAGGATTTGCATTAGGAGCTTTCTTTATGGCTACTGATATGGTTACTTGTCCTTCAAGCCATCTGGGAGCTTGGATATATGCCGTTTTAATAGGATCCGTACTTGCAATACTGAGAACTTTCGGCTCATCTCCTGAATATATGATGTATTCCATACTTATAGGAAATATGTTTATGCCTTTAATTTCTATGTTTACCCGTCCTATGACTGTTGGAAAAAGAGAATTAATCAATATTAATAAAGCCAATGCGCAAAAAGAGGGAGGTAAATAATATGAAAAAAGAAGTTAGTTATACTGCAGTTATTTCTGTTACTGTTACAGCACTCCTTGCAGGTTTTTTACTTTCGTTTATATATTCTTCTTTTGAAAAAGATATTATATCAAATAATGAAAAAACGGTGCTTAACGGGGTAAAAGCTGTTATTGCAGGGGCAGATGAAATTGAAGGTCCATTAACTGAAAATTCGGCATATCCTTATTATATAGGAAAAAATACGGATGGAAGCGTTGCAGGATATGCTTTGCTTTCTTCTGCAGGAGGCTATAACGGACAAAATAAAGTGCTTGTAGGTTTTGATGCAGATATTACTAAAATTACGGCTATAGTCGTTACAGAGCAGGCAGAAACCCCTGGATTAGGCGCTAAAATTACATTAAATTCTTTCAGAGATCAATTTAAAGACAGAAGTTTAGCTGTAAATCTTACCGCCGTTAAAGATATTAAGCCTGAGGAGGCTAAAGACTCTGAAATTGCAGCAATAAGCGGAGCTACAATATCTTCTGCATCGGTTGTTTCAGCAGTTAATAGCGCTAAAGATGAGGCTGTTAATTTATTTAAAAATTAATATTAATCTGTATAAGATTTATTGCATCAGCTAAACAATAAAAATGAATATGCGGAAAATTTCTAGTTTAATAATAAAATATTGAACTAGAAATTTTTTTTAGCTTAAATTAAGAGTAAGATTATGCAAGAGTTTGAACTTATAAAAAAAATAAAGAAATTAACAGAATATAAAAGCACAGATAATTTAAATATAGGAGATGACTGCGCTGTAATAAAAAATATAAGCTATGATAAAGATGTGCTTGTAACCTCCGACATATTGATTGAAAATATACATTTTTCTTTAAAATATTATTCTTTTTATGATGCGGGATATAAATCGGCTCAGGTTAATATAAGCGATATTATATGCAAAGGAGGCTTACCTAAGAATGCATTTGTATCTCTTTCAATACCGAAAAAAATAAATGATGAAGATATACTGAAATGGTATGAAGGTTTTTTGGATGCCTGCAAACCGTATAATATAGAAATATCGGGAGGAGATATTACAGGCTCAAATGACTGTTTCTTTATATCTGTAACTTTAATAGGCATTATAGAAAAAAGCAAAGCCTTGCTTAGAAGAAATGCAGATATTAATGATAGTGTTTATTTGCTTGGTTTTGCGGGCGAAAGCGATTTGGGACTTAAAAAATTGCTTGAAGGAAATTACAGCCCTAATGATGAAAGTATAAAGACTCATTTAAGACCTAAACTATTTTATGATAAATGGCTTAAAATTATAAATAAATATAAAATAAACTCGTCTATAGATATAAGCGACGGACTTTTACAAGATGCTTCGCATATTGCAGAAGAATCAAATAAAACCATAGAAATATATGAATATTCAAATTGGAGCTTAGTTAATAGATTTTTTGATAAAAATAATGAGAATTATAAAGATGTGTTGAAATCCATTCTTACAGGCGGCGAGGATTATGCTGTAATATTTACAAGCAAAGATGAAATATATGAAGAAAATAATTTAATAAAAATAGGTAAGGTAAAAGAATATTCTGATAGTTTTGTAAAGTTTATAGATTCTGATAATAAAGAAATTTATTTTAATTCATTAGGCTTTATACATTCATAGGCTTAAAGCATAAAAAAATGCGTATCTTAAGCTTAAAAATGCATATATCAATTATTATAATTTAAAAAAAAATTTATTTTTAATATAATTGACAAATTAATCAATTTCTGTATAATATAAGCATTTTAATATTTGGTAATATATTATGTCTAAGAAAGATAAAAAAAAGGGAGCAGTTATTTCATCTGGAGAAATAGTAAGGAATAAGAAGGCTCTTTTTAATTATGAGATTGCGGAAAAATTTGAAGCTGGCATTGTGCTTTTAGGTACGGAAGTAAAGTCTTTGAGAGAAAGAAGCGTTAATATGTCCGACAGCTATGCTTCTTTTAAGAGAGGAGAGCTTTTTATAATTAATATGCATATATCTCCTTACCATTTCGGAAATAGAAATAATCATGAACCTTTGAGAGAAAGAAAGCTTTTAATGAAAAAAAGAGAGCTTAAACGCTTATACGGAAAAATTAAAGAACAGGGTTTTACTTTAATTCCTGTCAGTCTTTATTTTTCAAATGGAAAGATAAAAACCGAATTAGCTTTGGCTAAAGGCAAAAAACTTCATGATAAAAGAGAAACTCTTAAAAGAAAAACTATGGACAGAGAAATGGAAAGGTATATAAAAAGATAATTAAACTTATTCATAAGATAAGGCATTTTTTATATAAAAATCTAATTTGGAAATATTTACTGATACTTCTTCTATATTTTCTTTTTTATTATCTTCGGTTTTATATTTTTTTATTGATTGTATAAAATCCGTAAGTAAATTTTTTAAATTATTCATACATATTTTTTCAAATTGATCCGAAAAAAATTCTATTTTTTCTATTGTGCTGTAATCTATATTATTAATTCCGCTGAAAGTTATATCTGACATTAATATTTCTAAGTCTCTGAGCAAATCAAAAATCATATATTACCTGTTATTGTCTTTTATTTTTAATAAGTTTAATTCATATATAAATGGTATTTCTTTTTTTACTTTTATTATATAAAAGATAGAAGATATAAATATTCCTGCTATTGAAAGCATTAAAGATAAATCGCTTACAATAAAAACCGTCTGATATAATATTAATGTGCATATCGGTATGTATATTCCGCCTGTTAATGCCGTAATTATCATAAATAATAAAAATACAAATACAGGATTTCCCATTAAGGCATTATTAAATATGCATTCTATTCCTATATATTTTGTAAATGTTTCAAGGTATAAATATATCATAGAAATGCATGCCAGTATAAAAAATGCTATTGAATATATTTTTTCTCTCTTTACAAAAAATCCTGCTATGAAAAAACCTATTAATATTACCGAAAAAATATAGCTGTCTAAAAATAAAAATCCTGCTACAATAATCAATTCTATGAATATTATAAAAATCATAAGATAAAAGTTCTTTTTTATTGAGCTGAATCCAAAGAAGGTATATATTACAATTTTAGATTTAGCATATCTGTATTCATCATATATATGTCTGAAGTAGCTTATAAATATTAATGCTATTGATGTTAAAAATAGAAACGGAAATAAAGTTGATGTTATTAAAATGGAGCCTTTTACATTAATATTGCCGGCTTTTCCTATTAATAATTTCTGCGGTATGCTGCTGTTTTTTTTATATGAATTTATATATGCATATTCTTCATAAGATATATTTGTATTTCCTGAAGAGCCTACATAAAGTATATGCATAAGTACAATGCCTTTTCCTTCATTTTTTAAATTTAATTTTGCTTTTGCTGTTCCTTTTTCATCTGTAGGAATAATATAAATATTTGTATATAATGCCTTATTTTCAGATATTAATTCATCATTATCCGTATCTTTTAATAAGATTTCTTTTTTCTGTTCATCTTCTATTATAAAATCAAACATATCGGGATTTAGAGATGTGAATCTTACCAATCTATTAACAAGCGGAAATCCTCTTCTTTCAAGCATTATATATATTTCATTTGATGAGTTTGTATTATCTTCGTCTATTATAAAATTATTTTCTTTTTCATAGGTAAATTTATATTCGGGTTCTTTGCTTGATATATTGCTCTGCGCATGCAGTATATTAAGCATTGCAGTAAATATTATGAAATATTTGAGCATTTATAAAAAACTCCTAAGACGATTAGTAAAAAAGAACACCATCTTTTTTAAGATAAGTGTTCTTTTATTATAAGCCGCATATTTTTTATTATTTTATAAGAGCGACTATTTCTTCATTTTTTACTATTAAATATTCAGTATCGCCTTCTTTAATTTGTATTCCTGCATATTTGTCGTATATAACTATATCGCCTTTTTTTACTTTTATATCCTCGCTGTCTCCTGTCTCAATAACTTCCGCTTTTTGAGTTTTTTCTTTAGCTGTATCTGGAAGAAGTATTCCGCTTGAAGTTTTTTCTTCTTGTTCCAAAACTTTTAAAAGCACTCTGTCTGCTAATGGTTTAATAGATGACATATTAGTTTCTCCTTAAATTTATTTATTTATATAAAATTTTTTTAATAATTTTTTAAATATTCTATAATAAAAATTATTAAAAGTCAATAACCGCATACAGTATGCTTTTGTATTATAAATTAAAAAAAATAATATTTAACAGTATTTCGGCTAAAATATAATTTACTATTTTTTAATTAAGCTGTATAATTATATAAATTTTTTATTTAAGGATTTTTATTTATGATAGATGTAAAATTAATAAGAGAAAATATAGAATTGGTAGAAGATAATTTAAGAAAGAGAAGAAGTAAAATGTCTCTTGATAAACTGAAATCATTGGAGTATGAAAGACTTAATTTATTAAAAGAAGTAGAGCAGAACAGGGCTAAAAAAAATGAATCATCAAAAAAAATCGGCGAATATATGAAAGCAGGCAATAGAGAAGAAGCTGAAAAAATAAAAGAAGATATGAAAATCTTTACTGAATCCTTAAATAAAAAAGAAGAAAAATTATCTCATCTTGAAGAGGCTGTTAATAATGAAATACTTTATCTGCCTAATATTCTTTCTGAAGATGTGCCTGACGGAGATGATGAGCATGCCAATAAAGAAATAATAAGATGGGGAGAGCCCCGTAAATTTGATTTTGAAGTAAAAGATCATGTTGATGTAGCATTAGGACTTGATATACTTGATATTGAAAGAGCAGTAAGAATGTCTAAAACAAGATTTTCTCTTATGAAAGGAAAAGGCGCTGCTCTTGAAAGGGCTTTAATTAATTTTATGCTGAAAAAACATACTTATGAGCATGGATACACGGAATATATACCGCCTATGCTTGTAAACGGAAGAACTATGACAGGAACAGGACAGCTTCCTAAATTTGAAGAAGATTTATTTAAAACAGCAGATGATCCAGCTTTATATCTTATACCTACTGCTGAAGTTCCTCTTACAAATATTTACAGAGAGGAAATTATACCTGAAAATATGCTTCCTATATATGCGACAGCATATACGCCTTGTTTCCGTTCTGAGGCTGGTTCTTACGGAAAGGATATGAGGGGTTTGATAAGGCAGCATCAATTTGATAAAGTTGAGCTTGTAAAAATATGCACCGCCGATAAATCGAAAGAAGAACATGAAAAAATGCTTAAAGATGCAGAAAGCATTCTTAAGGCTTTGGAGCTTCCTTACAGGGTGGTTGTCCTCTCTTCAGGAGATATAGGAAATGCCGCTTATAAAACTTTTGATATAGAAGTGTGGCTTCCTTCTCAGAATACTTACAGGGAAATTTCAAGCGTGAGCAACTGCTGGGATTATCAGGCAAGAAGAATGCAGATGAGAACAAGAAGAAACTCAAAAACAGAATTAGTGCATACTTTAAATGGTTCTGGTATTGCTGTCGGAAGAACTTGGATTGCCGTAATTGAGAATTATCAGCAGGCGGACGGAAGCGTTATTATACCGGAAGCTTTAAGAGAGTTTACAGGTTTTGACAAGATAGAAAAGGTATTATAATATGCCTTCGGATAAGGAGTTTCTTAATTTTGTACTATATCTTTTTTTATTATTGCTGGGCTTCTGACTGATTTGTTATATTTTCAGAACTTCTTATTACTGATAAACTTTCAAATATTAGCGCAGTTGTTTTTTGGTTCTTTTTTATCCGCATAAAAAAGAACAAATAAATCAAATAATTAAAGACAATCCCAGAAAAGAAAAACATTAAATAAGGCAGGTACTCACATAGCAATAAAAAAGCATAGCAATAAATAAAGCGGGAACGAGGCGGCGGGATTATTTATAAACCCTCCGTAATGAGCCGAGTTTGAGCATAGCAATAATAAAAATAATAAAAAACTTCTATATCTGTTTACATCTTTTTAAACTATCATATAATTGTATTTAATATATTATTAGTATATAATAAACAGTGTATATTTTATTATGAAAGAAAAAATAAATAAAGAAAGCATAACAAATGCTGAAGAAAACTCTTACGATAGGGAAGATAAAAACTCTTCTGATATAAGACCTAAAGGTTTTGATGATTTTTTAGGACAAAAAAATATAAAATCAAAATTGAAAGTTTTTATAGAAAGCGCTAAAAAAAGAGATGTTTCTTTAGATCATATATTATTTTACGGTCCTCCCGGATTAGGAAAAACCACTCTTGCACAGATAATAGCAAATGAAATAGGAAGCAATATCAAAGCAACTTCTGCACCTATAATAGAGCGTCCCGGTGATTTAGCTTCAATACTTACTTCTTTGGGCGATAAGGATATACTGTTTATAGATGAAATTCACAGACTGCGCACGGTTGTTGAAGAAGTTCTATATTCAGCTATGGAAGATTTCTTTGTAGATATAAAAGTGGGAGATGGGGCAAGCGCTAAAAGCTTCAGGGTAAAGCTTCCTCATTTTACTTTGATAGGAGCTACCACAAGAAGCGGTTTATTAAGTACGCCTCTTTATGACAGATTCGGCATAGTTGAAAGACTTGAATTTTATAATGATGAAGATTTGGCGGGTATAGTAGAGAGAAGCTCATCTTTTCTTAATATATGCATAACAAAATCCGCAGCTCTTTCCATAGCTTCAAGATCCAGAGGAACACCCAGAATAGTAAACAGACTTTTAAGAAGAGTTTTTGACTTTGCCGTAGTGCATGATGTTTTAGAAATAGATGAAAAGTTTGTATGCGATTCCTTAGAAAAGCTCGGCATAGATAAAAACGGTTTTGAAGCTATTGACAAACTTTATTTAAATACTATTATTAAACATTATAACGGCGGACCTGTGGGGGCGGATACTTTATCTGTATCGCTTTCGGAACAGATAGAAACTATAGAGGATATAATAGAACCTTATCTTATACAATGCGGATTTATTAAAAGAACCCCTAAAGGAAGAGTTGCCACAAATAAAGCTTATTCTTATTTAAATATTTCTTCAAAGTATGACGATAATTATAAAAGCACAGAAAAAGGATTATTTGATTTTTAAGGAGTGCGGATATTTTAACAGCAGACAATATATCATCAAAAGAAAAAAAATCTAATGCCGAATTAGATAAATACTATTTAGAAGAAACTTCAAGAGATGTGAAAAATATAGCTAATAAATTTGCAGGAAATTTTAAAAGCGCCGACAGTCCCGCTATAAATCATATTTCTCATTTCGACTTAGCATATAAAAAAAATATAAGCTTTAAAACTTCAAGATACAAAGCGCCTAAAGCTAAATTTAAATTCAATAGAAGCAAAAGACTACTGAGTAAATTATATAATTCAACTTACGGAATAAGACATTTATTTAAAATTGTAATAGAAGCGGTTAAAAGAAAAGGAAATCATGAAAGAAGCATACTTATATTTTATGATGATGACGAATACGGAATAAGGCTTCCAATAAATAATTTTATGATTTTATTTCTTGTACTTATATTTTCAGTTCTGATTTATACAGGCTATGATGCCTATAACAGGCAAAAACAGGCAAGGGAGTTTTATAATACTCTTTCAGCCAGAGAAGCCAAAACTTTTACATTAATAGAAGATTATAAAAAATCGCTTGAAAGATTCTCAAAATCGCTTACGGAATATAATAGTATTATGAAATCCATATCCTATGCTATAGATTATAATAATTCAGGAGTATTTAATAATAATGCGCTTTATAACAGCGAATCTTCCAATATAAATAAAATGCTTAATGAAGTTGATTCTTATCAGAAAAACATATTATCATTTATGAAAGTTTCTCCTAAAATACATAAAGAAATTCCTTTAGGCTGGCCTGTTGCAGGAGGAGGAAGAATATCAAGCGGATTCGGAGCCAGACTCTCCCCATTTAATCAGGAAAAAAGCTATCATTACGGAGTGGATATAGCAGGTCCTTACGGAACACCTATACTTGCAGTTGCAGACGGAGTTGTTGCTTTTTCAGGGTGGAGAAACGGCTACGGCTGGTTTGTGCTTATCACGCATGCAAACGGATATCAGACAGCTTACGGACATAATTCAAAACTTCTTGTAGAGCACAATCAAAAGGTGAGAAAAGGAGAAAAAATAGCGCTTATAGGGAATACGGGACGAACTACAGGTATACATTGTCATTTTGAGGTAAGAATAGGAGGAGACCATAAAAATCCTATGACTTATTTAAGCGCCAGATTCTGATTTATTATTATTTCAGCATTATAATATGAATGAATATGATTCTAAAAAAAGATATTTGGGAGAGTTCCATACTCCGCTTAATTTTGCGGAAAAATCCATAGAATATATATGTAATGTTATTCCTAAAGAAGAATTATATTCGGGTAAATTCAGAATATGGGATATGTCATGCGCTGCGGGGAATTTAGAGTATTATATAGATAAGAAATATCATAAATATTTATATATGTCCACAATAGAAAAATCGGATATAGAAAAATGCAGGGAGAAATTTAAAAATGCCTGTTTGTTTCAATACGATTATTTAAATGATGATATAGACAATAACGGTTTTAAATATAAAAAACTTCCGAATAAGCTTATAAAAGATTTAAATAATAAAAATATAAAATGGCTGATATTCATAAATCCCCCCTATGCCACAAGTCAGGTTGCAGGAACAAATTCCAAAAGTAAAAAAAATATAAGCATAAGCAGAATAAGAAATATGATGCATAATGAAAAATTAGGCGATGCTTCAAGAGAATTATATGCGCAGTTTATGTTCAGAGTTTATAAAGAGTTTATAAATATTAAAGATGTTTATCTCGCTTTATTTTCAAAAACAAATTATATAAAATACCGCAATAATGAAAAGTTCAGAGATAAAGTATGCAATTATAAATTTTTAAAGGGATTTATTTTCTCATCTTCAAATTTTGAAAATACTTCAAAAACGGCTCCTTTTCCTGTAAGCTTCATAATATGGAAAATAAACGGAAGCTTCAATATAAAAACCGAAAATATAATTCTTGATGTGCTGGACAGCAGCTTAAATATTTTAGCCAGAAAAGAATATAATGTCTCTGACGGCTCTAATCTGCTTAATAAATGGATAAAAAGAGAAAAAACTTCATCTGTATTTGTTCCGCTTTCTTCCGCAGTTAAAGTAAAAACACATGGAAAGGATATAAGAGATAAAATATGCACAGGATTTATAGGCTCTCTTATGAGCTGCGGCAATGATCTGCAAAAGCAGAATCTTACAGCGATATTTTCAGCTCCTCAGGCTTCAGCAGGATCATTATCAATTACAAAAGAAAATTTTGAAAAAGCTATGATTGTGCATGCGGTAAGAAGAAATGCAAAAGTTGACTGGCTTAATGCAAGCGATCAGTTCTGCATACCTAAAAAAGAATTAGACAGAAAATTTATATTGGACTGCATAGTATGGAGCTTATTTTCAGCTTCAAATCAAACATCATCTATGAGCTCTGTATTATACAAAAATAATTATTATACAATAATAAATAATTTCTATCCTTTCAATTATAAGGAAGTATATTCAAAATGCGGTTTTTTTAAATTTAATAATGAAAAAAGATTTGCCTTTGAGTATTTAGAAAAAAATAAAGAATATATATCTTATGAGGCTTTAGAATTGATTGAAAGTGCTAAAATATTATATAAGTTCTTCTATTCTAATGCAGATAAAATAAATAAAGAAAAATTTAAGATTTCCTTATGGGATTTAGGATTCTGGCAGATAAGAAAATCGCTTAAAGATGCTGAATTAGGTTCTGATATATTAAAAGAAATAAAAAATAAAAGAAGCTGTTTGAAAGCTAATATATATAAAGATATAGATAATTTTATATTTTAATTAAGCCTTAAGTTTGATAAAATATCCCCCTAATTTAATAAAAAATTAAGGGGACGCCGATATAAAATTGGGGTAAAAATTAGTTTGATTTCTTAATTATGAAATTTTTTCAAAATTGCTTTTAGGCTCCTTGCATATAGGGCATACCCAATCGCTTGGCAAGTCCTCAAAAGGAATACTGCCTTTGTATTCAAAACCGCAGGTCTTGCATTTATAAACGGGCTTATTTTCAGATTTAACCTCTTCTTTTTTATATGCATTTGCTGTGGAGGCATTAGGAGGTGTATTGCCTTTTATTACAGTATGATAATATGAATATGTCATAGAATTAACATCATTGCTGAATATTTCCGCATCTATAAGCTCGCCTATAAATATAGTATGAGTATGAACCTCAAAATTATGCGTAACTTTGCATATAAGATAAGCATTAGCGTCTTTTATTACAGGAAGTCCGTTTTTCATTTCATAATCTGCACCCTCAAATTTACTGCCGTCTCTTGAACTTCTAAATCCGAATCTTCCTATCAATGAAGAATCGCTTTTTTCTGAAAGTATGGAAAGCGCAAACATTCCGTTTTTCTTTATGCATTCATTGGTATAATTATTTTTATTTACACTTATCATTATTGTTGTAGGCTCTGCTGTAATTTGAGTTGAAGTGTTAATAGTACATCCTACAGGTTTATCTCCGTCCATAGTGGTTAATATATACATTCCGTAAGAAAGTTTAGTTAAAGCAAAAGTATTCATATACGATATCCTTATTAATAATAATTACTAATTATATATTATTATTATAAAAAATCAATACTAAATAAAAAAAATCTGAAAAAAATATACATCTGTAATCAATTTATATTTTACTCTTTATTTGGATATTGCTGAAATAATAAAATTTGATTTTTTTTTCTTTCATGCTAAAATATAAAGTAAACATAATATAACAGGATAAAAGCAATTATGAGAGAACTTCCGAATTTAATTACATTAATCAATTCCATTAAAAGCGAAATATGCTATTCTTATATAAATAAAATAGTGGCTGTAGATAATAAATATAAGGAAATGGAATATATAGACGGTCAGAAAATAATAGATGTTCTCAGATACGGCGGATATATGCATTTTCAATTTTCGCAAGATGCTATGCTCGTAGATTTAGGCCCTAACGGTTCTTTCGTATTAACGGAAGATGATTCATATAAAAACAGTATTTTAAAATTAGAAACAGATCATGGCAATTTTTTTGTAGTGGATGACGGAAAAGATAAAACAGAAATAACTAAAATAATTCCTGTATGGAAAGATTCAACAACTATGCCTCAGGTGGGATATGATCCTCTCACCAAGCAATTTAATTATAATCTTTTCTGTCAGCTTCTTTCTGATAACAATACCACCGTTGAAAAACTTATAAAAAACCCTTTAATATTAAGCGGCATAGGAAATGTATACGGAGACATAATACTGAAAAAATCATCTGTAACTAAAAAGACAAAAACTTCCGAAATTAATAAAGTTAAAGCCAGAGAAATATTTGATGCAATAAAACAAGTACTCAGAGAGGCCTCAGGAAATACCGAAGAAGATGACTCCGATTCGGAAGAATAATTAATCTGTTAATAAAATAATTCAGGCTCGGCTCTTCTTGAAAACTCCTCTTCCAAGTCATGCTGATGATATAAATATCCCTCATCATCATAATATCTGCAGTGTTCAGGGCATTTTTTTACGCAGGCACCGCATTTTATGCATTTTCCTACATACTTTGTAATATCTTCAAAATCAATTGATGCAAGCGGGCATACATAAGCGCAGGTTTTACAGTTTGTGCATTTTGAAGTATCTACTTTAGGCTTTACTTTCAATATATCTATTGCATGTTCATTCTTATCTTTGGGTATATAATAAGAGCGTATAGGATCGTTTCCTCTTACCTTTACAGGCTCGGAAGGTATATTTTCAGTATTTATAATTTTTTCAGCTGCTTTATCTGCAAACTCTAAGGCTACATGCATATCGCTTTCATCTGGTCTGCCTGCACCTAAAACATAAGAAAAAGCATGCTCGCCTATAAATCCCGCTCCTGCTATTGTGTAGAATCCGTTTTCCTGCATAATATTTCTAAGCTCTATTAAAGAATCGTCAAAATTTCTATTTCCATATAATACTATCGGAATAGCCAAAGCTCCTAAAGACTTAATATTATTTTTATAAAAGGGAAGCATTATATTAGGTATTCTTCCTGCATAGGTAGGAGTTCCGCATATTACCAAATCGTTTTTATTAAACTTAAGTATGTTTTCTCTTTTTTCAGGCAATGAAAAATCATACTCCTCAAACGGTACTTTTAATTTTTCTGCTATATTTTTGCCTACAAAAGAAACAATTTTTTGCGTTGTACCTGTAGCGCTGTAATAAATTGAATATACTTTATCAACTTTCATAATTATATGCTTCCTTAAAATATTTTATATTATATATAGTCTATTATGTAAATTTATTTAAGAAAGTCAATATCAGCCATATAAAAATATTTCATGCCGCATATTATTAAGCAAAAAATAATAATTTGACTATTGACTTTTTTTTTATTTATTATATAATATATAAATCGTTAGGGGCCAGTAGCTCAGTCGGTTAGAGCAGATGACTCATAATCATCGGGTCCGGGGTTCAAGTCCCTGCTGGCCCAATCCCTAAAATACTTTAACCAAATAATTAATTTATATTTAATTCTATTAAGAAATTTAAACTCTTACATTGATGCCGTTTTTACTTAAATAGCATTTTAATTTTTTTATATCTATTTCTTTAAAATGAAATATAGAAGCCGCAAGCCCTCCGTCAACACCGCTTATTTGAAACACTTCTTTAAAATGCTCCATACCGCCTGCACCTCCCGAAGCAATAAGAGGTATTGAAACATTATTTGATATTTCTTTAAGCAGTTCTATATCAAAGCCTTTTTTAACTCCGTCTGTATCAATACTGTTTATAACAAGCTCTCCCGCACCGTTTTTCTCTCCGTTTACAGCCCATTCAATTGCATCAATTCCTGTATTTTCTCTGCCTCCTTTGGCAAACACGAAGTATTTTCTGTCAATTCTTTTTATATCTATAGAGAGCACAACGCATTGACTGCCGTATTTTTCAGAAGCTTCTTTTATAAGATTAGGATTTTTTATAGCTCCCGAATTAATGCTTACTTTATCCGCCCCGGACTTTAATACTATATCAAAATCTTTTATACTGTTAATGCCTCCTCCTACCGTAAGAGGTATAAATATTTCCTCAGCGGTTTTCTCAAGAACATTTACAAATAAGCTTCTGTCCTCATAAGATGCGGTTATATCATAAAATACAAGCTCATCGGCTAAAGAATTATTATAATATTTTGCAAGCTCTACAGGATCATCAATATCTTTCAAACCTTCAAAATTAGTTCCCTTTACTACTCTGCCGTCTCTTACATCTAAACATGGTATTATTCTTTTAGTTATCATATTATTTCCGTCACTTTAAAATATTCTTAAACTATTCAGCATTTTGGCAATCAGCAGATTATATGCAGTATACTTAAAACGCCTTAGTTTATTATATATTAAAAAATATTTGCAACAATAATTTTAAAATATTTTTTGTATAATATTGAATTATAAAAATAAATAAATATAATTAAATAAAAATACAGACTTAGGAATTTAATATGACTTACAGCAGAGTTAAAGAGCTTGCAAGAAAAATAGAGAGCGAATCAAGAAAGCTTGACAAAAAAATAAAAGATATAGAAAAAATTAAATTAAGCATAACTAAAGATTTAAAAAAGAATGTAAAAGAATTAAAAAGAAAGCAGATAGAGAAGCTTCAGGAAGAGAAAAAAAATATTACAAGCAAAGTAAAAGAGATGAAGGCAGATCTTTTAAATACAAAAAAAGAGATTGCCTCTGAAGAGCTTAAAAGAAAAATGGAAATAAATAAAAAAGAAGATAAGAATAAGGCATCTGAAAATATATCAAAAAAAATAATGAATACGGCGGCGCTTTATAATAAAAACTCAAATAAAGAACTTATATGCATTTTAGATAAGCTTAAAGATAAGGATTTAAAAAAAGAAGAGGAAGAATATTTAAAAACTATATATAGCTCTTTCGCTTATATTATTAAATCTGATATATATTTCTTTAAGATATACAGAAAATATTCAAATAAAAATAAAATACCTAATGAAGATATATTGGAATATTCAAATTATGATATAAGCCTTAATAAAAAATCATATAAAGATTTAAATAGCCTAATAGAAATAAGAAAAAAATTAGATGATATTATAATAGCCGTAGTTAATAGCATAGAGGACTTTAATACAGCGGGCAAAATAAAATTATCAGGAACCGAAATAAAAAAACCAAGATATCATTTAATAATGCAGGCCTTAAACCACAGCATATATCATAGAGGCAGGATTTCGGCTATGCTTGAACAAATAGGATATGCTCCTTTTAATATTATTTAATCTTTTATTATTTTAAAAGTCCTAATATATATATTACGAGATCATTAAAATCTAGTTTAATATGCTTTGCCATCTCAGGTATATCGGAAGTATCTGTCATTCCTCCCTGAGTATTAACTTCCATAAGATAAATATTATTATCTTTGTCTATTATAGCATCTATTCTGCAAAGCCCTCTGCAGCCCAAAACTTCATACGCTTTTCTGCATACTTCTATTACTTTATTTTTTATTTCTTCGGACAGTTTTGCAGGCATTTCCATATCGGTTTTTCCGGGCGTATATTTTGCATCATAATCGTATATTTCATTTTTAGGATTAATTCCCAGTATAGGAAAAACATAAATGCCGTTTTTTTCCTTTACTAGACCTACCGTAATTTCTTTTCCTTTTATATAAGGCTCTAAAAAATAATTATCTCCGTTTTCTATTTTTTTTATAATATCTTCAAATTCTTTTTTTGTCTTAATTAATGATACTCCCACACTTGAGCCGCTTGATACAGGCTTTAATATTATAGGAAAATTAAAAGATGAAAAGCCGTCTTTTAAATTATTTTCATTAATTTCTTTTATATCTTTAAGCATCATAAAATCGGAGGTAGGTATATCCGAAGATTTCCATATTCTTTTTGCATAAACTTTATTCATGCAAACGGCGCTTACCAAAATATTTTCACCCGTATATTTAATATTAAGACTTTCCAAAAGCCCCTGAATAGTTCCGTCTTCTCCTAAGGTTCCATGAAGAATATTATAGCAGTATTCTATATTATTTTCTTTTAATATTACTGCCAAATCATAGCAATCCGAAACATCTATTAAAATGCAATTATCTTTAAGCTCTTCAAAGCTATTTAAAGCCTTATAAACATTTTGTCCGCTTCTTAAAGAAACTTCCCTCTCCTCATTTTGTCCGCCATAAAGCACGGCTATTTTTTTATTTTTAAATCTGTTTAAAATATTTTGTTTTAATTCGCTGCTTAATATCATTTTTATTATCCGTATACTTAAATTATATTATTTATCGTATAATTTTATAATTTGATAATAAAATTTTATATGATATAATTGACATTAAAATAGTTAAAAATTACCATTTACTTTATTGCAGATAAGGTTTATTATTTATATGCTATGGATATTTATTTAAATAATAATACAATAAAAAATTCCGTTTCTAAAATAAGCGCTGTTATATGCATAATATGCGCAAGCTCCTCTATAGCTGTTCTGGTGTTATTAATAATCAATTCCAAAACTGCGGGAGAAATTACTTCATTTTCTCTTTATTCAAGCTTTCTTACAATATTTTATATAATAAATTCAATATATCATTTTTTCCCTTTTCATAATAAAGCTAAAAAAGTTTTTTATATATTATCGCATGCATTTTTTATTATGATGATATGGGGAGTTTATATACCTCCCTGCTTAATACTTCTTAAAAACGGTTTAGGCTGGAGTTTCTTCGGAATTATAACAGCTTTATGCATTCTGGGTATTTCTTTAAGAAGCATATTTGTATACAGATGGAGAGGAGCAGGCGAAACTATATATTATTTTCTTCTTAATTGGGTTTGGCTTATATCCATATCAAAAATAGCCCATGCGGCAGGAGAATACGGTGCAATATTATATCTTACAGGTTTTTTACTTCTGAATATAGCAATGGTTTTTTACAGGCTTTCTATGTATGAATCTAATAAAAGATATACTTTATTTCTTCCATTGTTTTATTCGGTTTTAATAATATCCAATATATGCCATGCCGTTTTTATGTTCAGATATGTTGCAAATATTTTTTAAATTAAAAAAATCATATAATAAAAAATAGGAGTTAAATATGATTAAAGAGAAATTAAGCGATTATATACAAAATGCAATTAAATATAATTGGGATATAAATGCTTTAGCTGATTACGGAACTAATAATATATTAAAATATTCCGATGTTGCGGAAAATATTTTAAAAATACATACTGCTTTTAAAAAGCTTGATATTCATAAAGGCGAAAAAATAGCCCTATGCGGAACTAATTCGGTTAATTGGGCTTTAACATATATATCTGTAATAAGCTACGGAGCTATTACAGTGCCTATATTGCCTGATTTTTCAAAAGATGATATAGCTTCTATAATTAAAGATTCCGGAGTAAAGTTTATTTTTGCGGATAAAAATATTATAAAAGAAATGGACCCTCAGACTCTGATGTCATTAAGCAAAGCTTTTTATTTGGAAAGTTTTAATACAGCTAAAATGCAGCAGGATAAAGAAACAGAAAATATATTTAATGATATAGAAATAGAAAATTTCAGCAGAGAAAATTTTAATCTTACAATATTTGAAAATGAAACTTTAGCTTCAATAATATATACTTCAGGTACTACAGGATTCAGCAAAGGAGTTATGCTAAATCATAATTCATTAGCTGCAAATATAAGATTTGCAATAGATAATATGCCTATAAAAGCAAATGATCATATACTTTCTTTTCTTCCTCTTGCACATATATTCGGCTGTCTGTTTGATTTTTTATTTCCGTTTTCAAAAGGAGCATGCATATATATGCTTAATGCAGTGCCTAGTCCGAATATTCTTCTTAAAGCTTTTGACGAGGTAAAGCCTAATCTTATACTTATGGTTCCTCTTATAATAGAAAAAATATATATGAAAAAGATACTTCCTGCAATAAGCAAGCCTTTAACTGCAAATTTACTGAAAATGCCTATAATTTCGGGATTATTAAAATCAAAAATAAGAAAAAGCTTAACTAAATCATTTGGCGGTAATTTTTATGAACTTATTATAGGCGGAAGCGCTTTGAATAAGGATGTTGAAAAATTTCTTATGGATATAGGATTAAAATTTACGGTAGGATACGGCATGACGGAATGCGGACCTCTGATAAGCTATGAGCCTTGGAATAGGCATGAGGCAGGAAGCTCCGGTTTTATAATAGACACTTTAGAAGTTAAAATAGATGCCGAAAAGGAAGGCGAAGTCGGAGAAATTATGGTTAAGGGCGAAAATGTTATGCTCGGCTATTATAAGAATCCTAAAGTTACAGCTGATGTTCTTTCAAAAGACGGCTGGCTTAGAACGGGAGATTTGGGAGTTCTGGGAGAGAATAACAGAATATTTATAAAAGGAAGAAGCAAGAATATGCTTCTTGGTTCAAACGGACAGAATATTTATCCTGAAGAGATAGAAAGCAAATTAAACACTATGCCTTATATATTGGAATCTCTGGTTCTTCAGAGAGATAATAAGCTTCATGCTCTGATATATTTAGACTATGAAAAAATAAAAGATGAAAATCTAAGCGAAGAAGATATTAATAAATATATGGAAAACAACAGAATAGAAATTAATAAAACGCTTCCAGAGTTTGCAAGAATATCAGGCTTCACCATTCAAAAAGAAGAGTTTATAAAAAATCCTACAAAAAAGATAAAGAGATTTTTATATAAATAATAATCCGATAAAGGAGGCTTGCTATGTTTTATCATGCTCATAACGGAAGTGTATATGCAGGAAATTCTCAAATGTATTACATATCTTTTGGAAATGGAAATAAAAATCTTATTATAGTGCCCGGACTTGGAGACGGACTGCATACAGTAAAAGGAATGGCTATTATTTTTTCAATAATATATAGGATAATGTCTAAAGAATTTACTGTATATGTTTTCAGCCGTAAAAATAATTTGCAAGATGGATATTCTACAATAGAAATGGCAAAAGACCTTGCAGAAGCTTTAGCAGTTCTTAAAATTTTTAAAGCAGATGTTTTGGGAATAAGCCAAGGCGGTATGATAGCGCAATATCTTGCTATTGATTATCCTGATTTGGTCAATAAGCTTATATTGGTATCAACAAGTTCAAACCCGAATGAAACAATAAAAAAAACAGTTGGTGCTTGGATTGAAATGGCAATACAAGAAAATTATAAAGATTTAATTATAGATACAGCAGAAAAATCATATTCAGAAAGAACTTTAAAAAAATATCGTCTGATTTATCCGTTAATTGGAATAATAGGAAAGCCAAAAAGTTTTAAGCGTTTTATCATACAGGCATCTTCCTGCATCGCCCACAATTCTTATGCGCAATTGAACAAAATAGTATGCCCTGTATTAGTAATCGGCGGGGATTCAGATAAAATTATAGGAACAACTGAGTCTTATTTAATAGCTGAAAAAATTAGTCATAGCGAGCTTTTTTTATACAATGGTCTTGGTCATGCAGTATATGAAGAAGCAAAAGATTTTAATTATAGATGTTTGAATTTTCTAATGAAATAAACATATTATTTACAGATTTTCTATTTCTTCTATGCTTAATCCTGTATTTTCGCTTATCACTTTTATATCTATTCCTGATTTTTTTAAATTTCTGGCTATAGATATTGCTTTACTTTTTTCGCCCTGTTCTTTATTTTGTTCTATACCTTCGATTATTCCATGTTCTTTGGCTTTTTTTAAATCTAATTCTATGCTTCTGTCAAAGAAATATGCATCTATTTTTCTTTTTTATATTTATCCATTACAGGACTGTCATTAACAAAAGTACGGCATTTAAAGCGGGAATATTTATTAATAACATGCTTATCAATCTATGTAAATATATACTTCGCCTGTCTTATTTTTTATTCTCTCCAATATAAAGCTTGTTTTATTATGCATTTTTACGCAGTCAAATATTACCTTATTTCCTTTATTATCAATTATATCTTTTTCTTTGCATTGAGCGCATCCTACAGATATGCTTTTCGGACATAATACAAAGTTCATAGATTGTATAAAGCCTTCTTTTACAGCTAAAGCATTCTTAAAACTCTTTCCTGATTCAGGCGATGATATAACCATATCAACTCCTAATTTATATAAAAAATTAATGCTGCGGCTGTTAATGGCATTCATTCCGATACCAGCCCATAATATGCATTTATTTCTAAGCGCCTCAATCTGACCCAAATTATTGCATATTACTATCATGTTATTTGTTTTCTCCACAATATTTTTTATCACTTCAATATCTTCATCAAATGTTATGTGAGGCAGAATTATGCCGTCTATTTTTTTATTCTCAAAAAGATATATTATATTTTCATCATAAGTTTCAGCAAATAATATCTTTTTATCATAATGCATATTTAATTTAGATTCGCTATTAACTATTAAAACTTTTATATCGGTATTCGGATAATTAATATCTTTATATGCTCCTTTTAAGTAATTTATTTTTCTTGACTGCATTAAAATATTTTCAAGCTTTTTAGTTAAGCCTCTTCTGGCTTCATTTAAAATTTTAACAGGTATAAAAGGATTTTTAAATCTAATATCAATATTAATATTTTCAAACTCAAATACTGTGCCTCCTGTCTTTGAAAGAGAGTTAATAATATCTTCTTGGCATAAAGGTTTTGTTTTAGCCTCCTCTATTATATAGCTGCTTATATATTCTATATTATTTAATCTGTTATCATATCTGCTATTAACCGTTAATTTAATTTTACAGCCGTCAAAACCTATTATGCAATTTAAATCAAGCAGATGCTTAAAATTACAGTTTTCAATTATTCTGCAGGCTTCGTCAATCTGAAGTTTATCTGTAGTTCTGTAAACTTTATCTTTTACCTGAACATTTTTTAAAACGGCTGAAAAACTTAAATTTCCCTTAGCTCTTTTTACTTTTATATTATCTTTATATAAATCCGAAATCTGCATTCCTACTGCACCGCTTTCCCCAAATGAAATCCCGTCATAAACATTTAATTCCTTTTCAGCTTTTATATATATTTTGTTTTTTTTATATGAAGCAACCTTTCCTATATATTCGCCGTCATGACTGGGCTTATAATTTTCAAAAATATCCTTTGAATTATAATAGTATCCCTGAGAAAATCCGCCTCTGTTAAAAATTTTTATAAGTATTTCTCTGTACTTTTCGGCGGGTATGTCCTTATTTTCTAAAGCCAAATCTATAGCATGCCTGTATGCTGATGTTGCAACGGCTGCATATTCGCTTCTCTTTGCACGCCCCTCAATCTTAAAAGAGGTTATGCCGCTTGCAATCAAATTAGGAATTATATCTATAGTCATTAAATCTTTAGTGCTTAAAGGATAATTTGTTTTTCCTCCTTTATACTTCATTCTGCAAGGCTGAGCGCATGCACCTCTGTTGGCGCTTCTTCCTCCATGCATATACGAATAGGCGCATTGACCTGAAAAACTTGCGCATAAAGCACCATGTATAAATATTTCAAGCTCGGTATCAATATTATCTCTTATATATTTTATACTGCTTAAACTCATCTCACGAGCCAATACAACTCTTTCAATTCCTATGCTTTTAAGAAGCTTAACTCCGTATAAATTATTGCATGACATCTGAGTGCTGGCATGCATAGGGATATTAAAATTATTTCTTACAATATCTATAATACCAAAGTCCTGCACTATAACTGCATCTGCTCCCAAATTAGAAACTCTTTCTATAACGGATACAGCTTTATCAATTTCATCATCATAAACTAAAGTATTAACCGTAATATATACTTTAACATTTCTTAATTTTGCAAACTTTATATTCTCTTCAATAGTCTTTTCATCAAAATTTGAAGCTGCGCCCGCTCTGGCATTAAAACTTTTAACTCCGAAATATACGGCATCAGCCCCCGCATTAACGGAAGCCTTTAATCCCCTCTCATCGCCTGCAGGAGCAAGCAGTTCTATTTTTTTATTATATTTATTAAAATTATTTATCATTGCTTGAATAATATACGAAATATTTGCTGTTAGAAAATCCTATGTAAAATAATAATATAATTAATTAAAAATATGATTTCTGAAGCAGAAAACTAATATCTCTAAGTTATAATTAAATTTAAATTGCTTAAAAATTTTTATAATCTCTTTTATAGTTTCTCCTGATGCATACACATCATCAATTAAAAGTATATTCTTATTTTCAAGTATTTCATAATCTGTTATTTCAAAAGCGTCTTTAATATTTTCTCTTCTTTCTTTAAGAGTATCTAAAAATTTCTGTTCTTTTATGTATTTTTTTATTTTTATAATACTTAATTTTTTTATGCCGAACTCTTCTGAAATATAATCAGAAAAAATATTCATTATATTTTTATTTCTGTTTGACGGTATATAAAGAAGAACATCTATTTTTTTATTATTTATATAGTTTCTTATCTGCCGTATTATTTTAAAAGGAAAATCAATCTCTTTTCTTTTTAAAGCTCTCAATTCATCTCCTAGTTCTTTATCCAAATCTCCTAATGCAGTTATATTTATTCCGTAAATATTAAACTCTTTATATGCATTAAATATATTATTATACATAAAGCTTTAATTAGATATGTCTTTGAATATAAGATACATTATGATTGCGAAAGCCCAATTAATTATTATGCCTTTATAGCCTAATATAAAACCTTTAAGCCAAGCATCTATTTCTATATTAAAAATAATTGCTGTAATAACAGACGATAATCTTGCCAGTATTAAAGCCGAAAGCGAAACTAAAATAAAAGATATATTTGAGTTTCTTTTTCCTAAAGCAGTAATTAAAGCAAATATCAAGCCTTCAAAAATAAGAGAATATAATAAAGGAGGCGTAGGCATATTTGTAATTAAATAATTCAAAATGGGAGATATTAAGGCAAGCAGTATTAAAAATAAAGGATTTAATATATAAGCCCCTAAAGATAAGGCGAAAAATATCGGCAGGAATTCGGAGCCTTTAAATCCTAAATAATGCACTATAATAGGGGAAGCCAAACTTACAGCGCTTAGTAAAAACAAAATTAAAATACTGATATTAATTTTTTTCAAAGATAAAGTTTTCATAAATATTGATTCCTTAATAAGCATTAATAGAAACAAGAAATATTAAAAAAGATATAAAATAAAAACCTAACTTTTATTCGCTTAAAATCTTTCTTAAAACCTCATTAATAAGTTTAGGATTGCCCTGTCCGTTTGTAGCCTTCATAGTCCTGCCTACTAAAAAACCGAATGATTTTTCTTTGCCGGCTTTGAAGTCTGCAACCGATTTAGGATTTTCTTCTAAAACTTTTCTTATTACAGTTTCAAGTTCTCCTGTATCGCTTACCTGCTTTATTCCTTTTTTATCAACTATAACCGAAGGAGATTCCCCTGTTTCGCACATATCTTCAAAAATTTCTTTTGCAATCTTACCGCTTATAATATTCTCATCTATAAGCTTGAATATTTCCGCTATATGCTCAGGCTTAGGTTTAAAATCTTTAATAGTCTGAAGTTTTTTGTTTAAATAGGCATTAACTTCAACCATTATCCAATTGCTTATTTTTTTAGGCTGTTTGGGATATGCTTTAACTGCATCTTCATAATAATCCGCTAAAGCAGGATCTTCCGTAAGCACTATTATATCTTGATCTGGTAAATTATAATCTTTTTTAAGTCTTTCTCTTTTCTTCTGAGGAAGTTCAGGAAGCTCTTTTTCAGCCTTTTCAATATCTTCGTCTTTAATCACTAAAAGAGGTATATCAGGATCTGGAAAATATCTGTAATCTGCAGCACCTTCTTTAGAACGCATGCCTTTTGTATTGTTTTCTTTAGCATCATAAAGTCTTGTTTCCTGAAGTATTTTCTCTCCGTTATTTAAAGCTTTTATCTGTCTTTTAATTTCATAATCTATTGCAAGCCTCACATTTCTGAAGCTGTTCATATTTTTTACTTCGGTTTTAACTCCTAGCTCTGTACTTCCTTTAGGTCTTATTGAAACATTAGCATCGCATCTTAAAGAACCTTCTTCCATATTGCAGTCTGAAACTTCAATATATTTAAATATTTTTTTAAGTTCTGTTAAATACTGATAGGCTTCTTCGCCTGTTGAAATATCGGGTTCGCTTACGCATTCTATTAAACAGCAGCCTGCACGGTTTAAATCAACATAGCTTAAAGGTCTGCCAGTATCATCATGCACAAGTTTTCCTGCATCTTCTTCAATATGTATTCTGTTTATTCTTATGCTTTTATTGTAGGAAGAACCGTCATCATTAAGTACAGTTATATCAAGATGACCTTCTGTGCATATAGGTTCATCCATTTGGGTAATTTGATAGTAGGAAGGCAAATCGGGATAAAAATAATGCTTTCTTGCAAATCGGCTTTTCTTCTGAATAGTGCAGTTGGTTGCAAGTCCCGCTTTTATAGTTTTATGCACCATTTCTTTATTGACTATAGGCAAGGTTCCGGGGTGAGCCTGACATCTCGGACAGGTGAGAGTGTTTGCGGGCGCTCCGAAAATATTCGGGCATGAACAGAAAGCTTTAGTTTTTGTATTAAGCTGTACATGCACTTCTAATCCTATGACTGCTTCATATTCCATAATTTATTAATCCTAATTTAAAAAATATTATGTTTATTCTATATGATTTTTCATTTTTTTTCAATAGATTATTATATATTTAATATTTTAAGCTTGAAAATATTCTTACAATTATAATATAAAAAAGCGAGCAGCGAACCTATAACAACTTTAGTTGTTATAGGTTCGCTGCGAGCATAACAATAATAATAATTATTCCCAATATTTCTTCATTCTCTCTTTTAAAGAATCCTTATATTTTTCAAAGTCATTAATAGGATCTTTTGCAAGTCCCTCATCGCATGCCGCCTTAGCAACAGCAGGAGACACCCATTCTATAACTCTTGAGTCAAAAGGCTTAGGTACTATATAATTTTTACCGTATTCAAAAGTTTTATTTCCATAGGCTTTAAAAACTTCTTCAGGAACTTTTTCTTTAGCAAGTGCTGCCAAAGCTAAAGACGCCGCCATTTTCATGCCTTCGGATATGGATTTTGCTTTTACATCTAAAGCGCCTCTGAATATGAAAGGAAATCCCAAAACATTATTAATCTGATTAGGATAATCGCTTCTTCCCGTAGCCATAATTAAATCGCTTCTTAACGCTGCAGCTTTTTCATACTGTATTTCAGGATTAGGATTAGCCATAGCAAAGATTATAGGATTTTTAGCCATAGATTTTACCATATCTTCGCTTACGCAGTCAGCAACTGAAAGCCCTGCAAAAACATGGGCTCCTTTCATAGCTTCTTCAAGATTTTTTACTTTTAAATCGGTTGCAAACTCTCTTTTTTCTTCGGTAACGGTTTCAATTCTGTCTTTAGTGATAACACCTTTGCTGTCGCACATAATAATATTTTCCTTAGGCACTCCCAATGCTTTAAACATTTTAGCGCATGAAATACCTGCAGAGCCCGCTCCGTTAAATACTATTTTTGCATCTTTTTTTGATATGCCTGCAATTTCCAATGCATTTATTAAGGCGGCGGAGCATATTATAGCTGTACCATGCTGATCATCATGAAATACAGGTATACTGCACTTTTTTATCAGATTCTGCTCTATTTTAAAGCATTCGGGTGCTTTTATATCCTCAAGGTTTATGCCTCCGAAAGTAGGTTCTAAAGCTTTTACTATACTTATAATTTTATCGGGATCTTTTTCATCTATTTCTATATCAAATACATCAATATCTGCAAAACGCTTAAATAATATTCCCTTTCCCTCCATAACAGGTTTTGAAGCTAAAGCCCCTTTACTGCCCAAACCAAGTATTGCTGTTCCGTTTGAAATAACAGCTACTAAATTACCCTTAGATGTATATTTATATGCATTGTTAGGATTTTCGGCTATTTCGAGCACGGGCTTTGCAACACCTGGTGTATATGCTAAAGACAGATCATCTGCCGTTTTGCATTGCTTTGAAGCCGTAACCTCTATTTTTCCAGCCTTTCCCTTTGAATGATATTCCAAAGCTTTTATTTTTAATTCATCTTCCATTAAGATGCTCCTTTATTATATAAAAAATTACTCGCTCACAGTCTCTATCAAATAAATTTGATAGAGGCCCATAATTTTTTATTATATAACAAATAAGGGCTTTTTCATAGCTTAAAATTATTTATCACTTCTGTAATTTAATTTTTTTATAAACTGATATCATCAATATTTCTTAATTCTTCATCTGTAATAGGCATTTTATTTATAATTTTTAAATTTTCTGTTATTTGGCTCGGATTTGAAGCGCCTATTAATACGCCTGTAATATCTTCATCTTTTAATACCCATCTTAAAGACATTTGAGCTAAGGTTTCGCCTCTTTCAATTGCCATATTATTTAATAATTTTATCTGTTTTAATCTTTTTCTTGTAAGATCTTCGGGCTTTAAATATCTTCCGTCAGATGCTATTCTGCTTTTATTAGGTATGCCATTTAAATACTTATCCGTTAATAATCCCTGAGCTAAAGGGCTGTAAGCTATTATTCCTTTGCCTAATTTTTTTGATTTTAATTTAATTCCGTTATTTTCTATAGTTCTGTCAAATATGGAGTATCTGTTCTGATTAATAATGAAAGGCACATTTGCTAAATAAAGCAGTTTTGAAGCATGCTCCATAGTATGACCGTCATAATTTGAAATGCCTATATACAGAGCCTTTCCGTCTTTTACTATTCTGGTTAATGCCTCCATAGTTTCTTCAAGAGGAGTTTCAGTATCCATTCTATGATGATAGAATATATCTACATAGTCTAAATTAAGTCTTTTAAGGCTTTGATTAATGCTTGCCGTAATATATTTCTTGCTTCCGCCGTTTCCGTAAGGGCCAGACCACATGTCATATCCCGCTTTTGTGCTTATAATAATTTCATCTCTGTATTTATTAAATCCGCAGCTTAATATTTTACCCATATTGATTTCCGCACTTCCGTAGGGAGGGCCGTAATTATTTGCCAAATCAAAATGCGTTATTCCGTTATCAAATGCCGTTTTAATTATTTCTTTCATATTATTGTAAGAACAGTTTTCTCCGAAATTATGCCAAAGTCCTAAAGAAATTATAGGAAGCTTCAATCCGCTTTTTCCGCATTTTTTATATATCATATTATAATATCTTTTTTCAGATGCCTGCATTTTATATCCTAAATACAAAAATTATATTTACAATTTAAGTATATGTATATTATTGCTTAATTCAAGTTAAGAGATGCAAAAATTACTTTAATATTACAAAAGTAAATTCCGATAGTTATAGTATTACAGAATTTCATATAATAAATATAAAAAAATCTGCGGAGGGATTATGTTTAAAAAAATTTTAATTGCTCTTAGTTTAATAATTATGATAACAGGGTGCGAAACCATACCCGAAAAAGATAATAAAAATAATACCGAAATAAAAGAAAAAGATATTGTAAGAGAAGATCCTTCCAAAATGAAAGTTACAGCTTATGGGGCTGATAAAGAAGTTCAGGCTGTGGAAATAAATGATAAAGTTTATTATATTATAGGCGGCAAAGATCCTGAAAATATGACTGAGCAGGAAGTAAAAAAATTGTCATTAGCTGCTCCTTTGAAAATTGCCGAAGAAACTGTAAAAGGTATTAAAGGCATAGTTGTATCATATTATGATGTAAAAGTATTTTTAGGAAGAAGAACAGGCATAAATACATCTGTAGGAATATTCGAGCCGCAGAAAAATGACTGGACTATAGGAAGCGATTTGAATAGAAGCTTACTAATACAAATAAAACTGCCTAGAAGTACAAGCTCTATAGACATAAAAAGAGGAAGCATATCCTTAGGCTTTAATTGATTATTATATTATTTTTTTATGGTATTATTGTACAGTTCATATAATTTGCTTGAAACTATATCTATAGTATGCGGGGTTTTATTTATTTCAAAGGCGTACAAATCCCATCTGTGCTGATCTATTATCTGAAATTGTATAATATACTCATTAGTGCCGTATAAAGCCACTATGTCTATATAGCGTTTATAATCGTCTTCCGCTATAAAATCCTGCCATTCAACTTTGTCAAAAGATGATATTAAATTTTCTATGCTGATGTTAGGATATGCTGTAAATGAGCTTTTTTTTATGAGATTGACAGCATCAAATTTTCTGCTTTTTATATCTATATCAGTTTCATTTGTTTGTGCCGTTATATTCAGTCTGTACTGGGAGCTTTCATACTTTTCAGCGCAGGAGATTAAAAATACTATAATTAATGTATATACAGCCGCAATTTTATACATAATAAAGCCTAGTTTTTAATTTTATATATTATCGGTCAAATTGTTTTATTATTGAATTATCATGTATAATATAACATAATATAATTATTTTATCAATTAAATATATTATAATGAAAAATCATATCAGAAATATTTTTATTATTATGTACTGCTTATTTAAATAAATTTTAAAATACCTGCTATTGAATTCAATTTTTTTTATATTATAATACTTATAAAAAATAATATAAATTTAAGCTGCCTTAAAATTAATATTAAATAGTTTTGCTTCAAGGAAAGTTTTATGAACAAAGAAGAGGCTAATAAAAAAATAGAGCAATTAACTGAAATTATTAACTATCATAATAAGCTTTATTATACAGATGATAACCCTGAAATAGAGGATTATGAATATGATAAGCTTTTCAGAGAACTTGAAAATCTTGAAAGAGAGTTTCCAGAATTAAAAAAAGATGAAAGCCCTACAAATAAGGTGGGAGGAATAATACTGGATAAATTCGAAAAGTTTGAACACCCTATTGCAATGTACTCGCTTTCTAATGTTATGACAGAAGATGAGTTTTTGGATTTTGATGCAAGAATGAAAAAAGAACTTAATCAAATCAGTATTAAATATACGGTTGAAAATAAATTCGATGGACTTGCCATAGAGCTTATTTATGAAAATGGAAAACTTACTGCAGCAAGCACAAGAGGCGACGGACAGATAGGAGAGAATGTTACAAATAATGTAAAAATGATGAATAATGTTCCTAAAAGCATAAAAGAAAAAAATAAACTCATAGTAAGAGGAGAGGCATTAATAACAAAAAAGGATTTTAAGGCTTTAAATAAAGAAAGAGAAGAGCTTGAAGAGATGCCTTTTGCAAATGCCAGAAATGCCGCAGCAGGCGGATTAAGGCAATTGGACAGTTCAGAAAGCAAAAAAAGAAGATTGAAATTCTTTGCTTATCAGATAGCTAATTATAAAGATTTTGATTTAACTAATGAATATAAATCTATGGATTTTTTATCTGATTTGGGTTTTACAGTTGAAGGCGTTCATCCGAATATAGATGCCGAAAAAGTATTAGAAATATATTATGATATTCAGGAAAACAGAAATAAAATGGATTATGATATTGACGGTTTGGTAATAAAAGTCGATGATGTAAAATATCAGGAGAAACTGGGCTTTTTATCACGTGCCCCTAGATTTGCGGCTGCATTTAAGTTCAAGCCCGAAGAGAAGGAGACTATTTTAAAAAATATAGATGTTCAGGTAGGAAGAACCGGAGCATTAACTCCTGTAGCAAAATTAGAGCCCGTACAGGTGGGAGGCGTTACGGTTTCAAATGTTACGCTTCATAATCCTAATGAAATAAAATCAAAAGACATAAGGGTAGGTGATACCGTTGTTATTATACGCTCGGGAGATGTTATACCTAAAATTACAAGGGTGGTATTGGATAAGCGTCCCGAAGACAGCAAACCTTTTGAGTTTCCGAATAAATGTCCTGTATGCGGAGGAGATACTGCCGTTACAGACGGAGATGTAATTGTAAGATGCATAAACGAAGAGTGTCCAAGCAGGATAACCAGATATATAGAATATTTTGTTTCAAAACAGGCTATGAATATAGACGGCATAGGAAAGGAATGGATAGCGGCATTTACAAAAAGCGGACTTGTTAAAACTCCCGCAGATCTTTATAAGATAACAAAAAAGCAATTATTTGAATTTGAAAGAATGGGAGAGAAACTTGCAGGCAATATGCTTAATTCTATAAAAGAGAGTAAAAATACCACTTTAAAAAGATTTATATATGCATTGGGTATGCGTCAGGTTGGAGAAACTACTGCGGACTTGCTTGCTAAATACTTCGCCTCTGTAGAAAACTTCAAAAAAGCATCTATTGAAGATTTGGAAAATATTGAAGGCATAGGAGAGATAAGCGCTAAAAGTATTTATGATTTTCTTCATAATGATAATTCATTAAAATTAATTGATGATTTGCTTGCAGAAGGTATTAATCCCGTATTTGAGAAACATTCAATTGTGCAGTCTCCTCTTACAGGAAAAAATGTCGTTATAACGGGTTCAATAGAAGGTTTTACAAGAACTTCTGCAAAAGAGGCTGCAGAAAGGCTTGGGGCTTCAGTTCAGTCTGGAGTATCTAAGAATACAGATATTTTAATAGCAGGCGAGAAAGCAGGAAGCAAGCTTAAAAAAGCTCAGGATTTAGGAATTCATATAATGGAAGCAGACGAGTTTATAAAACTTACAAGATAATTTTAAATATTGAAGCGATATGCGTATATGTATGCTTTTATGCGTGCTTTGAATATTATTATTTTATTCCATATCATATATTTTTAAAAATTCGCTTAATATGGTATGCATTATTATTCTTTTTTTGTCATAATCTAAATTTCTGGTTAATTCTATACCGAAAGCTTCTATATTTTTTTCAGCCGCATAGAAAGTTATAGTGGTGGGCATAGGATAATACATTTGCCTGAATTTAAATTTCATAGGTTCTATTCTTGAGTTTATATTATTTAATACTTTTACAACCTTATCATCTAATTTTCTGCTGTCGTATATAATAGAATCTCCGAAGAACTCTTTAAATCCGTTTCCTTCGTGAAGCGTAAGCACAGCATCTATATTATATTCATCAAGCATATTCATGTATTCTTTTGCAAGCTTATCAGTATCGGTTTTATTTATCTGCTTATCAAAGAATCTGTTATTTATATCCAGACCTTCTATAGCTCTGGCATTTTTTCTGTATGCCTCAGGAACTGCAATAGGCACTATAGTGAGGCTTCCTCTCTTTATAGGCATATTAATTCTTTCCATAGCTACATCGGTTCCCACTCTCTCATTTCCATGAGGAACTATTAAAAATATATTAGGACCTTTTTTCGGGTGAACAACTCTGTATATTACAGTTTCATTTTTTGTTCCTTCCATTATCTTAAAATTGTATCTGTCTATATCCTTATTAAGATGACCTGCAATTTCAGCCTCCAATTGTCTGGATACATTCTCAATTAAGGATTTTTCATTTTCAGTAGTTCTGTATGGACCTTCAAGAATAGGAGTTATTGATGTTTTATGATTAGGCTCTAAAAAGTAGCTTATACCCAAAGAGTTTTCAGGCTCAAGCTTCAAAGCATTATTATATGTTATTGCCGATATTTCATCGTCGTATGATACTAAAGCGAAAGATTTTCCTTTAAAATTGTAGGATTTACTGTCTTTTGTTATTTTAATTTTTATATCATCATTATGCTTGCTTTTTATATACATATATCCGAAATGAAGCGTAAAATTACCGCATTCATAGGTAAGTTTTGAATTAGGCATTAATATAATTGATTTTTCTCCATTATCAAGAACGATATAGGACTCTTCTTTAGTAGATACTGAAAAATAATCATCTGGAAAGCCTTTTTTTATATCCGAATCTGCATATTCTTCATTAACTATTACTGAAGCTTCTCCCTGCTTTGATATAAGCTTAAAATTATCTGCAAGCAGCAGCGAGTTTGTAATTATTGTAATTATTATTATTTTTTTTAAAAAATACTTCATAAACTGCATAAACCGTTAAATAAAAATACCGTTTTAATTATCGTTTTTAAATAAATATGCTTTAAATAAAAATAAAGGCTTAAATCCTTTTAAGGTTCAAGCCTAAATAATATATATTTAAGAGACACAATTAAAAAAGTTATGCTATTAACTCTCCGTTTTTTCTTATGCATATTTCC
>NZ_CAJUPR010000003.1:0-24098 GCF_910588665.1 uncultured Brachyspira sp.
GATACCATTCAAAAAATAAAAGAAAAACATAACGGAAAGATTTATACTGAATAATTATTATAAATCATATTTTTTATTAAAAGATGGGAATATTTATTCTCATCTTTTAATAAAACTAAAAAATATTATATAAGCTATTTTATAATCAGCTTTAATATTTTAAATATTTTAAAGTAAGTCTGGAAACTACCGATAATTTTTACGAATAAGTTTATATATTGCAAGGAGGCATTAAAATTATGGGAGTTAAAAAGTATTTATTTTTATTGCTTATTTTATCAGCATTAAATAGCATATATGCATTTGCAAGTCAGAATATTATCAGAGTACATTTAACAGATGTAAAACTTCCTTATACTATTAATATAAAAGGTCCTTATAAAGCTTATAATTATAAATATGAAAGCGAAATTATTTCAGGACTTACCAATGAAACTATAATTGTTGCAGAAAACAGATTGGGATTGAAAGTTAATGATATAGGAGTCTATAAAGAAGGAATAGTATTTGAAACAGAGGACGGATTTACTTTGAACGGCGTTGAATATTACGGTTCTTTAATGTTTATTCCATACAATGATACTATGATAGCAGTTAATGAACTTAATATTGAAGACTATGTTAAAGGCGTATTGCCGCATGAAATGTCTCCCGATTGGCCTATGGAGGCATTAAAAGCTCAGGCAGTTGCAGCCCGCACATATTCAATGTATCATATATTAAAAAATGCAAATAAACTTCCTTTTGATGTTGATAATACTACAAAATACCAAGTTTATAATGGAAAAGAAAAAATAAATTGGGCTGTTGAACAGGCTGTTGATAGAACTAAATATGAAATAGCCGTTTACAGAGGCAAAGTTATAGCTACATATTTCAGCGCTTTATGCGGAGGACATACCGACAGCGCTAAAAATGTATTCGGGGTTGCCGTTCCTTATCTGGAAGGCGTATCATGTCCTTACTGCAATGCTCAGATTAAGCCCTGGACTAATGCATTAAGCTATAATGAACTTAATAATGATTTGGCTAATTATTCCGTGAATGCTACGGAAAATTCTTCCATAGGAATAAGCATGGATCCTAAATCAGGAAAAGCAACAAATATTAAAATAGACAGTAGCGATATTACTTCAAGAGATTTTAGAAGCACGCTTTCTCCTAAATTAGTACCTTCGCTTAATTTTACTATTAAAAAAGTGGATAACGGTATAATAATTACAGGTAAAGGAAGCGGACATGGTGTCGGTATGTGCCAATGGGGAGCTTACGGTATGGCGCAGGTAAAAAAAGATTATAAAGAGATTTTAAAATTCTATTATAACGGAGTGGATATTGTTGATTATAATAGAGTTAATAAACAATTTGAGCCTGATGTATGGGGAAATTAAAATTATTATAATCATATAAAATTAAAGGCTTGTATTGATGATTAATATAAGCCTTTAATTTTTAACTGTTATTATTATAAATTAAATTCTTTTTATATTATTAAAATTATTATTTTTTATTGTTGCTAATAAAAATGGCTGCGAGCTGTAAAGCAAATTTATTTGCTTGATACTATTAGGCGAGTACCGTGAGGTGCCTACATAGCAACAATAAAAAGCATTAATATATAATAACAGACTTTCAAAAATTAATGTAATTGTTTTGTTTTACTTTTTCGCTCTGCGTACCTTCGGTAACAAAAAGTAAACAGCTTTTTTGGTTCTTTTTTATCTGTATAAAAAAGAACAAATAAATCAAATAATAAAAGATAACACCAGAAAGGAAGAGCTTTAAATAAATTATAAAAATAAATAAAAGATAATATTAGAAATATGGGATAATAAAATAAAAAAATAAAAGCATAGCAATAAATAATAAATTATTATTTATACTTCGTCAAAATGTAAAAATTATTTGCAAAAATACAAAAAAATAATACAATGATAAAAAATGTTTTTGGATTTAAGCTGCATGAAAATAAAAAAAATTATTAATAAGAGAATATTATTATTTGCTTTTAGTTTTGAAATTATAATTATAATAATAACATCTATGCTTGGAGCACAGGATATTTCTTTAAAAGAAAATATTATATCAAAGAATAAAATCAATTACGGTACGGCTTTGGAACTTTATAATAGGGGAAAATATTTAGAGGCATATAATCAGTTTGCAAATATAATGAATACGGAAGAAGATATTATTATAAAAGATTATATTATATATTACGGAGCTAAAAGTGCCTTATATACAAATATGTATAATGAAGCTTCAGATTTATATTTGCTGTTAATGAAAGAATATCCTCGCTCATTATTATATCCTTATGCGCAGCAGTATAAGGCTTTAGCAGAGTTTTACAGAGACGATTATCCTATAAGTAATTTTTTTAACGGAAAAACACAGAAATGGATTAAAGAGTTCGTGGGAGTAAGGGCTTTAAAAAATACTGATGATACTAATAAAGCTAAAATGATAGCTTATGAGCTTTTAAGTAAATTTTCAAATATAGAAGCTATTATATATTATAATAATAATTATTCAAATGATATAATGACATTTAATAATAATTTGAAATACAATGTAGCCGTAAAACTTTATGAGGCTGGATACAGAAAAGCGTCTCTGAATTATTTTAAAAATTTATATGATAATAATTCCCATAAAGAAAGCAGTACATACTATATGGCTAGAATTAAACAGCAGTCAGGCGATAGGGAAGATGCCTCTAAATTATTTGACGAATATTTAATCAATGCTGATAACAAATCATATAGGAGACTCTCTCTTTATTATTCTGCTGATAATTATAATATGCTTAAAAATTATGATAAATCTGCAGAGTTATACGGTATATTTTTAAAAGAATATCCAAGAGATGATTATATACCTAGAATATATAATAATTTTGTTAATATAAGTTTAAATAGAAATAATTTAGTTCAGGCAAAAGTATATTTAACAAATGTAATGAAAAGATTTCCAAAGAGCTGGCAGACGGAACTTGCTTTGAAATCTTATTTAAGAAAAGCTTTCAAATTAAAAAATAAAACGGAGACTTATTTTGCAGCTAAAGCTTTGGAGGCAAGATATCCGAGTTTTAGGCATGATTTTGCCTTATCTTGGAATATGTGGACTGCGCAGGAGTTCGGAGACTATGAAAAAAGAGATGAGTATTTAATAAAAACTCTTCTTACAAGTAAAAGTCATTATTTTATTAAGGGTGCTTTAAGTCTTGCCGATTCAAAAATGGTTTCCAATGTAGGGCTTAGCAACTCTTATTATTTGAATGAGGCAAAAAAATATTATGCCGATTCTAATTACAGCAAATCTATGCAAATACTGAATAATATACAGTTTTTAAATTATATAGCCACAGGAAAAGAAGATGATATTATAAAAGAGTCTAGGGCTATTGCTAAAAATATTCTTATGCAGAAAAGATTTGTAAAGGAATTATATTCAGACAGAAGCGAAAGGGATTTATTTAATGAGTTATCTCTTCAAACCAGAATGGAAATTAATAAATCTATAATATTATATTATTATGGTGATTATGATAATGCTTATACTGAGTTTAATAAAGTATTCAAAAAAACACAGGTAACATATCCGTTATTTTATTTTGCCAAGAAGATATTTAAAGATTCCGGAAATACTAAAAGACTTATACAAATATCGGCTAATATAGGAAAATATTTTGGATATCCTTATTCGGATAATACGGATTTATTGCCAGATGAGTTTAGAAAGATGGTTTATCCAAGATATTTTGACGAATATGTTGTGCCGGAATCTAAATATTATAAAATAGAACCCAATTTTGTATATGCCATAATGCGTGAAGAGAGTTTATTTGATCCTAAAGCAAGATCTTGGGTCGGTGCTATGGGACTTATGCAGCTTATGCCCTCAACAGCGGCGGATGAAAACAAAAAAGCCAGATACAGATATAATCCTTTAGACTTAACCAATCCTAAGCATAATATTAATTTAGGAGTTTCGCATTTAGGCTTTCTTTTCAGCAATCAGAATGCAAGCAATTATATACTTGTAGCCGCAAGCTATAATGCAGGTTCAGGACGCGGAAAAAGATGGAAAGCCGAATACGGCACTAATAATATGTATCGTACGGGAAGATTTATAGATATTGAAGAAACCGAATATTATGTGGAAAGAGTTATAAAAAGCTATGAATATTACAGTAAATATTATAAGAATTAATTTTTTATATAAATATTGATTTGCTTAATTTCAATTTTTTATGTTTAAGTAAAATAGTTGCTGTAATAAAAAATGCAGGGTATTAGTATTCTGATACTCTGCATTTATATATGGAATGGAAAAACAATCAATCGTCAAATTTTTGTCCTATTAAATGTCCGTTTGAAGATATATAAAGCTCCATCATATTATTAAGTTTTATTTCATAAGTTCCCCATTTCTTTTCAGCACTTATTATAACGGTTTGCGGATATGTATTTCTTATTGTATTTGCCACATTAGGAGGAAAAATACTATGAGGTATTCCCACATATTCAGCTTTTATTTCAGACCAATCTCCATTATATAAAAATTCTATTTCTATGCCGTTTGAAAGTTTTACCTCATATTTTCCGTCATCATTCTCCACATACCAAATTTGAGCATTGGAAAAATTATTATATATGAATTGCTTAGCTTTTTCAGGCAGAGCTTCAGGAGAAATAACCCAGTCTGCAAATAAAAAGCCTGAGAAGATTATTATTATTATTAATACAGTTTTTAATATTTTCATAAATAATCCATCCTATTTTATAGCTTTATCATATCATATTTATTACTATATGTCAATATTTTTTACAAATATTTTACTTTTTGTTTACAAGGTATAATATTTTATAATTATTAATTAATTACTACTTTGTTTTTTTAAATATAAAATTATGCTTATTATAGATATAATAATAAATATTATCCAACAGGTTATAGTAGTATATATGTATTTCATTGAAGGTTTAAATTCAAATATTATGATGTTGTCGCCTGCCTCCACATAAACCCCTCTGAATAATAAATTAGCATTTAAAAGCTCCCTCTTCTCTCCGTTTACTGTAACAGACCAATCATTATTATAACGCTCTTTTGATACCAGCACTCCTGCATCTGGTGTTTTTACATTAAATACTATTTTATTGCCTGTTTCTTCAATTATATGCACGCTGTAAATGGAGTTATAGTTATTCAAAGTTATATTTATGTCAGTATTATTTAATAATACAGCCTCATTAACTAAATTAAAATTAGGCATAGTTAATCTTCCTAATGCGTCATTAAAATCTTCAGCGTTATAGGCATTATTAACAAATTCATATTTATTTCTGTAGCCTTTAAGCTCATACAAAACAGCAGCAGAAAACTGATCCTTATACTCTGTTATTTTTATTAAATCATTTGAAAGTACAGACTGATCCAAATATGTAGGGCTTAAAATATATCTTACTCCAAGTAAATCCATAAGTCTGGGCTGATATCCTATATAATCATTTATTCTAAAAGATATAAAAGTATCGGTTATGTCTTTTGATAATCTGCTTGCCGCAGGAGGTTCTGTTAATGGTATATTGTAATAAGGCATTGTATGAGTAGTATATCTGTATAAATAAGGTATTAATACAGGCATTGTGGTTTTATTTCCGCCTTCTTTTATAATATGATCCACTATAGGAGTGGAATTATACATTTGATTGTAATCAGATTTCACTATAAACATGTTTGCGCTTTGGTTTAAATCTAAAAACAGTATTGCCATAAACATATATGGAAGATATTTATAAAATAGATTTTCTTTATTTACAATAATTATATATAAGAATATTATAATGCCGCCTATAATAAGAAATCCTATATGTCCGTAATCATATACTGAAAATAATATAAATCCTATTAAAGGCACTATAAGAATAAATTTGTCCTTAATAGTTATTTCTTTTAATGAAACAGCGCTGTTAATTAAAAGAAGAGATGCTGAAGATATAAGAGCTAATCTTATAAAAGACATTGATATATTTTTCGCTATTAATGATGCGGCAGTCTCTTTCCAATCTAAAGCAAAACTGTTATATATCATTCCTTTAGCTAATATTGTAATTAATGCTGATATTACAGAAGCAACGGATATTATATACATTATTTTTTGAGCCTTATTTATATATTTATAATCATCTTGCAAATATTTTAATAATTTATCTTCTTTTTTTGCATCTATAGCTTTGAATATATAATCGGCTGCGAACGATGAAAGCACTGCAAACGGTATAGGTATAATTTCTATAAATTTATTTGGGTTTCTTGCATCTCTGAATATCGGTATTTGGAATAATGCACCGTATATTATAGGAAAATATCTTCCGAAGCTTGCCGTTAAGAAAAATAAAGCGGTTCCAATCCAGAAGTATTTTTCATTATATTTTTTTCTGCTTATAAATACTGCAAATATTATAAAAATAAAAGTTATATAACCTATATTTGAGGCTGTAAGCGAGAAGTTTGAGGTTTTAGGCTCTCCTTTTATATTTGCTATTCTTCCCCAATAAGGATGAGTTTCGCTTCCTGAATAGTAGCCGAAAAAACCCGGAATAAAGAAACCTAGAACTTCTTCAGGCGGATATGACCATCTTGTAGCCCATTGCCACAATTGTATTTTATCATTTACTCCTGCAGCCCCCATATTCTGAGTATTTTTTGTAATCATTATTATTTGCATGGACATTAAGAAAGAAAATACGGCGGTTAAAAAAAATTTTAGGCATAAAAGAATTATTTTTTTTAAATCTGTTTTTATAAAATATATTAATTTATTATTTTTTTTATTATAAAGCAGGTATAAGAAATAACATGACAAAAATAAAGAAAAATACATTGCAACATCTAAAGCCCCGCCTAAAAATGCAATTGCTAAAAAAGCTCCTGTAAAAAAGAAATAAATACATTTTTCAGAGTTCATTGCTTTTGATAAGAAATATAATACAAAAGGAAAATAGCAGTAAGTTTCAAATTTTCCTAAATGTCCGGGAAGTATCAGAGTAATTACAGCATTAGAGAACATTAAAGCAATGGAGCCTAACATAGCAGCTTTTGAAGATAATTTTTTTTCTCTCAAAAATAAAAATAATCCGTATCCCATTACAGCTATATGAAGCATTATGCTTGCTTGAGGGTATATATTATTTGGAAGAAAAGCTATTAATAAAGATTTAGGATGAATTGGTACAGTTGAAGAAGAAGCTGTTGTAAAATAGGCATTATTCCAAAAATATAAATTTCCGCTTAATATTGCATCTTTAATATTTTTTATATCCCAAAGTATAACATCTCCCATTTGAAGATAAGAAAATGTTAAATTGCTGTAAAAAAATAGTATGGAAAGCAATGCAAATATAATAGGGTATATGATTTCTTTTTTTAATGATTTCATTACTTATATGTCCTTATTTTTGATAAGTGATTTTTTGAAAATATTCTATAAATAATATATAAAAGGTTATGTATTGTCAAGAATTTTTATATTAAAATATTTTTATAAATATTACTAAATATAGTATTGTAAAAAAATATATATATACTATAATATACAAATATTTTTTACTACAGTTTTATATTTTATCTTAATAATTTTAAAGGAGCTTTTTATAATGAAGGATAAAACTTTTTTAATGATACCTGGACCTACTCCTGTGCCTGAATCTGCCTTGATAGAAATGGCAAGACATCCTATGGCGCATAGAAGCAAAGAATTTTCAAAGATAATAAAAGAAGTTTATGAAGATTTAAAATATGTGTTTCAAACAAAAAATGATGTATTTTTATTTACCGCAAGCGGAACAGGAGCAATGTGTGCAGCGCTTGAAAATATTATTAATGAAGGTGATAAAGTATTATGTTTATCCATCGGAAATTTCGGTGCTAGATGGGAAAAGATAGCAGCAAGCAGAGGGGCTGCTATAACAAAAATAGAAGCTGAAGCTGGTAAAGTTATAAAGCCTGAAATGCTTGAAGAGGCTTTAAATAATGATAAAGATATAAATATTGTAACGCTTACTCATAGCGAAACTTCCACAGGGGCAGCTAATGATATTAAAACTTTATGCTCTATAATAAAAAAACATGGTGCTTTGTCCGTAGTTGACGGCATAACAAGTTTATGTGCTATGGAGTTTAAAACTGATGAATGGAATATTGATGTTGCCATATCTGGTTCTCAAAAAGGTTTTATGATTGCTCCGGGTCTTTCTTTTCTTACTGCAAGCAAAGATGCTTTAAAAATGCATGAGAGATGCAAATATCCTAGTTTTTATTTTAATTGGTCTGAGCATAAAAAATCTTTAGCTAAAGATACCACTCCTTTTACTCCTGCCGTTAATTTAATAACTTCTCTTCATACTGCTTTGAAAATGATAAAAGAAGAAGGCATTGAAAATGTTAATAAAAGACATAGAAAATTTTCTTTGGCTTTGAGGGCATCTATTAAAGCTATCGGATTAAAACTCTTTGTTGAAGATGATAATAATGCAAGCTATGCCATAACCTCAATACTTCCGCCAGAAGGCATAAGCGTTCCTGATATAAGAAAGACTTTAAAAGAAGATTATGATATTATAGTTGCAAACGGTCAGGGAGCTTTGGAAAATAAAATATTCAGAATAGGGACTCTCGGATATGTATGCGAACGCGATTTAATAATGGCTGTAGGTTCTTTAGAAGCCAGCTTGATTAAATTAGGATTTAAGTTTGAGCTTGGAAGCGGAGTTAAAAAACTAATAGAGGAATTAAATAAATAATATGTTTGCGGCAATTGATGTATGCTAAAGAGACAACAAAAAATAATACGGAGATAAAAATGAAGGTTTTAATAACTGATAAGATAAATGAATGTGTTAAGGATATAATTGCTGATGCTGCGGAAGTTGTATTCCTTCCCACAATGAGCGAAGATGAAATTGTAAAAGTTATAGGCGAGTATGATGCTTTAATGGTGAGAAGTCAAACTAAAGTTACAAGGCATGTTATAGAAGCTGGAAAGAATTTAAAAATTATAGGACGTGCAGGTGTGGGAGTGGATAATATAGATGTTGAAGCTGCTACAGAAAAAGGCATAATAGTAGTAAACTCTCCTGACGGAAATACAATAGCGGCATCTGAACATACCATAGCTTTAATGCTTGCAGTATCAAGAAATGTGGTTCCTGCTGCGGTATCAACTAAAGAAATTAAATGGAATAGGGATAAGTTTACGGGCAGCGAACTTTTTGGAAAAACTTTAGGCGTTATGGGATTTGGAAGAATAGGAAGAAAGGTTGTTCATATTGCTTTGGCTATTGGAATGAAGGTATTAGTTTATGATCCTTTTGCAAATGAAGAAATAGTTCATAAAACAGGAGCAATTTATAATACTTCTTTAGATGATTTTTTACCTAAACTTGATTATTTATCGCTTCATATACCTAAAACTGCTGAAACTAATAATATAATAAATAAAGATAATATGAGCAAGATGAAAAATACAGCTATAATTATAAATTGCTCAAGAGGCGGACTCGTTAATGAAGAAGATTTGAAAGAAGCTTTAGAAAACGGAGTTATAGCAGCAGCTGCAGTTGATGTTTTTGTCAATGAGCCTAAAATAGAAACATGTCCTTTGACAGAATATAAAAAAGATAATCTTATACTTACTCCTCATCTTGGCGCTAGTACAAAAGAAGCTCAAATAAATGTTGCTTTAGATGTAGCTAAACAGATAAAACAGGTATTATCAGGAGGATATACCGAATCGGCTGTTAATATACCTTCTCTTAATCCTGAAAAATTAGAGCCTGTTAAAGATTATATGAAAATAGCAGAAAATGCAGGGGAGATGATAATGCAGCTTTCCGTTGGTAAGATAAAATCATTGGAAATAACGGCTCAGGGCGATTTAATTAATTTAGATATTAAGCCGCTTGAAGTAGCTATATTGAAAGGCGTACTGTCTTATATGTTCCAAGATGTTAATTATGTAAATGCCCCCTATCTGGCTAAGCAGAGAGGAGTTGAGATAAAAACTATCAAATCGGAATCACCTTCCGCTTTTACAGGAATATTAAAAGTAAAATTAAATACTGATAAAGATACAACAAGCGTATCGGTTTCATTAATAGCTAAAAATATTGCCAGAATAGTTAAGCTTAATGATTATGATGTTATAATAAAACCTCAGCCTCATATATTGGTAGTGCCTCATATAAACAGGCATTCTATGATAGCAAAGGTTGCAGCTGTACTTTCAGGAGACAGCATCAATATAGGATCAATGAGCGTATCTGAAAATATAAAAGGCAGCAATATGTCTATAATGGTTATAAATGTTGATAGAGTCATAGGCAATGATATTACAACAAAAATTTCTAATATAGAGGGCGTTCATGACCCGAAATATGTAAAACTTACAGCAGAATATACCTTATAAATATATATATTATCAGGATAAGTAAAAATGAAATTAGCGGTTTTTGATTTTGATTCTACATTAATGGATGGAGAAACTTTGGATATTATTGCAAGAGAAACTAATTTTAAAGATGAGATTTCAGAGATTACGGCAAAAGGAATGAGAGGAGAATTAGATTTCTTTGAAAGTCTGCAGATGAGAGTATCTTTGCTTAAAGGAATAAAATTAGAAACCGTTAATGAAATTTGCAGTTCTCTTCCCATTATGAATGGTGCGGAAGAAACTATAAAAGAACTTCATAGAATCGGATATAAATGCATATGCTTTTCAGGAGGCTTTAAAAATGCCACTGTATTATTTGCAGAAAAACTTAATTTAGATGCAGAGTTTTCAAATATATTTCATGTAAAAAATAATGTGCTTACAGGAAATGTAGGAGGCGAGATGATGTTTTCAAGCAGCAAAGGAAATATGCTTTTAACTCTTCAGAAGCTTTTAAATATTTCCTATAATGATACTTTAGTTGTAGGCGACGGAGCTAATGATTTAAGTATGTTTAAATTTGCAAAAAATAAGGCGGCTTTCTGCGCCAAGGAAATTCTTAAAAAAGAAGCTAATATCATAATAGAAGAAAAAGATTTAAGTCTTATAATAGATAAAATTAAATAAATTAATTATATTTTATCTTATAGAGGCAGTTATTATCTTTTATCCATACTTATAAACTCCTGAGGATCTATAACATTTTTATATGCAGGTCTTATTATTTTTCTGTCATCAAAATTAAGTTCTTCTATTCTGTTAGCGCACCAGCCTACTATTCTTGACATAGCAAATAACGGAGTATAAATCTCTTTAGGTATTCCAAGCATATCATAAATGAAACCAGAATAAAGATCCACATTTGCGCATACTCTTTTTTTATCTCCTTTTACCTTCATGAAGCATTCAACTGCTCTTTCTTCTATTAACTCTAAAAATTGAAGTTCGCATTCTTTTTTCTTTTCTTTGGCTAGCTGAGAGGCAAGATCTTTTAATATAACAGCTCTGGGATCTGATAAGGTATAAACCGCATGTCCTATTCCGTATATAAGACCGCTTTTATCATAAGCTTCTTTATTTAGCATTTTTATAAGATAATCGTCTATTTGTTTTTTATCTTCCCAATTATCTATTACCTCTTTTAAATGAAGAAACATATCCATTACTTTAGCATTAGCTCCTCCATGCAAATCTCCTTTAAGAGATCCTATTCCTGCCGAGATGCTTGAATATGTATCTGTTCTTGATGAACTTGTAACGCGGACTGTGAAAGTTGAATTATTACCGCTGCCATGATCTGCATGAAGTATTAACAGCAAATCAAGCATTCTCGCTTCCAAAGGAGTAAATTCCTGTTTAAGCATATATAAAAAGTTTTCGGATATAGAATATTTAGGCTTAGGCAGAGTAATATTTAAATATTTTTGATCAACGCTGTATTTATACATATTATAAGCATAAGCAATAACTGCGGGGAATCTTGCTGTTAATTGTATGGATTGAAGCATTAGATTATCCAATGATAAATCTTCAGGATTAGGATCATGAATATACATTTCAAGTACGCTTCTTGACAATATATTCATAATGTTCTGACCTTCCAAATCAATTATATTCATAATAGTTTTTTTATCCAAATACATATTTTCCGATATAAGTTCTCTGAAAGACTGCAGTCTGTTTTCATCTGGAAGCTTTCCCGAAAGAAGCAGATAGCAAACCTCTTCATATCCAAAACGCTTATTTTTTAATATGTCGTCTGTAATATCTTTTATGCTGTATCCTCTGTAATACAGTTTACCGTCTATAGGATAAACATTTCCGTTTTCATCTTTTTCATATCCTACAACATCGCCCACATTTGTAAGTCCTACAAGTACTCCCGTACCATCTTCATTTCTAAGTCCTTTTTTGACATTATATTTTTGAAAAAGTTCGCTGTCAATTTTTATACGCTTGCTTGAATGATCGTATAATTTGTATAGTAAGTATTCTTTTTTCATAATAAACTCCTTAATAATTATTTTGGTTTATAAATACAATGTTCTTTAAAAATAAGAAATAGTTTAGTAATAATAGATTATATAAGAGAAACTATATTTTCTGCAAACTCTTTAGTTCCAAGCGATAATCCTTTATTCATAAAACCTGCTAAATCTTCTGTTGCGTACCCGCTTTTAAAAGATTTTTCCAATGCGTTTATTATTAATTCAGCCGCTTTATTCATATTTAAATACTCTAATGCCATAACGGAAGAAAGTATTAATGAACATGGATTAGCCTTATTTTTACCCGCTATATCAGGTGCTGTTCCATGAGTTGCTTCAAAAATAGCATGTCCCGTCTTATAATTTATATTTCCTCCGGGTGATATTCCTATTCCTCCGACCATTGCCGCTAACTGATCGGATATATAATCGCCGTTTAAATTCAATGTTGCGATTACGGAATAATTTTCTGGTTTTAATAATGTATTTTGCAAAAATGCATCCGCAATATTATCTTTTACTATAACTTTTCCATTTTCTTGTGCTTCTTTTAATTTTGTTTTTGCTTTACTCTCTCCAAACTCATTTTTTATCTTTTCATATTCTTCCATAGTAAAAGTTTCATTTGCAAATTCTTCTCTTGCAATTTCATATCCGTATTTTTTGAATCCGCCTTCGGTAAATTTCATTATATTTCCTTTATGAACTAAAGTAACAGAAGGAAGCTTGTTTTTAATAGCGTATTCTATTGCAGAGCGTATCAGTCTTTTAGAACCTTCCTCAGATACAGGTTTAACCCCGAAAGATGAAGTTTTAGGAAATCTTATATTTGATACTCCCATTTCATTTTTCAAAAAGTTATAGAATTTTTTTGATTCTTCCGTTCCCATTTTCCATTCTATGCCAGCATATATATCTTCAGTATTTTCTCTGAATACAATCATATTAACTTTATTAGGTTCTTTTATAGGAGATGAAGTTCCGTTAAACCATCTTACTGGTCTTAAGCAAACATATAGATCTAGAATCTGTCTAAGCGCCACATTCAATGAACGCATGCCTTCTCCTACAGGGGTAGTTAAAGGTCCTTTTATACCTATAAGATACTCTTTAAAAACATTTATTGTTTCATCGGGCAGAGGAGTGCCTATTTGTTTCTGAGACTTATCTCCAGCAAGTACCTCAAGCCATTCTATAGATTTTTTTCCGTTATACGCTTTTTTTACAGCCTCATTTACCACCATTTGAGATGCATGAGTAATTTCTGCTCCAACTCCGTCTCCTTCTATAAAAGGAATAGTAACTATATCGGGTATTGATAATTTACCATTTTTCATTTCTATTTTACTCATAATAATTTCCTAATAATTTTTTAATATTTGTTTTTTATTAATGTATTTAAAGCACTTCCGTTTTTAAACCATTCAATTTGTGCTTCATTATAAGTATGAATAGCTTCAAAACTTTCTTCATTTCCATTTTCATGTATAAGTTTAATTGTAAGATTTTGTTTAGGTCTGAAATTATCAAGTCCCAATATAGTTATTTTATCTTTTTCCTGTATTTTGCTGTAATCTTCCTTATTTTTAAAGGTTACAGCAAGCATACCTTGTTTTTTTAAATTTGTTTCATGTATTCTGGCAAAACTTTTAGCAAGAACTGCTTTTACATTTAAAAATCTAGGCTCCATTGCAGCATGCTCTCTGCTTGAACCCTCACCGTAATTTTCTTCCGCCACAACTATAGAAGATATATTTTTTTGCTTGTATTCTTTTGCTGTTTTTGAAATTTCTTCATAATTATCGTTTAATTGATTGAATACAAAGTTTGTTTTATCATTGAAGAAATTAACCGCACCCATCAACATGTTGTCTGAAATATTTTCTAAATGCCCTCTGAACTTTAGCCAAGGTCCGGCCATTGATATATGGTCAGTTGTACATTTACCTTTAACTTTTATAAGTAGAGGCATATTATTAAAATCATTAATATTGAATTTATTGAAAGGCTTTAATAACTGCAGACGCTTTGAATCTTTATCTATTATGATTTCTGCATTACTGTCAGGTGTATTATATATTTTTTTGTTTTCTGTGATTAATCCGTTTTTAGGCAAAGCAATACCCATAGGAGCATCGAGTTTAACTTCATTTCCTTCTTCATTTATGAGAGTGTCTTTAATAGGATTAAATCTTAAATCCCCTGCTATACTTAAAGCCATTACAGTTTCAGGAGAAGCAACGAATGCATGAGTATTAGGGTTGCCGTCCGCTCTTTTAGCAAAGTTTCTATTAAAAGATGTAACTATTGAATTTGCTCTTGTATTATCTGCTTCCTGTCTGTTCCATTGTCCTATACAAGGTCCGCATGCATTTGTCATAATTACAGCACCTATTTTTTTGAAGTCATCTATTATACCATCTCTTAAAGCAGCATTATATGAAGCTTCTGAACCTGGATTAATTATTATTTTTGATTTTACTTTTAATTTTTTTTCTATTACCTGTCTTGCTAAAGATGCAGCCTTACTTAAATCATAGTATGAAGAATTAGTACAAGAACCGATTAATCCCGCTTCCATTACTGCAGGATATTTATTTTCTTCTACCTTTTTAGCAAACTGACTTATAGTACATGCAGCGTCTGGGGTAAATGGTCCGTTTAAGTATGGTTCTAGCCCAGACAGATTAATCTCTATTATCTTATCATAATATCTTTCAGGATTTTTATATACTTCATCATCAGCTTTCAAATTATTTATATTTTCATAAGCAAGTTTAACAACTTCTTCTCGTCCTGTAGCAATCAAATACTCTTTTATGTTATTATCATAAGGGAATATTGAAGTTGTAGCTCCAACTTCAGCACCCATATTGCATATTGAAGCCTTGCCAGCAGCAGATAGGGTAGAAGCACCTTCTCCAAAATATTCTATAATGGAATTAGTACCGCCTTTAACAGTTAAAATTCCTGCTAATTTTAGTATTACATCTTTAGCACTAGCCCAGCCGTTTAGAGAACCTGTTAATTTTACTCCTATTATATTAGGTATTTTTAATTCCCATTCCATTCCTGTCATAACATCAACTGCATCAGCTCCGCCTACACCTATAGCAAGCATTCCAAGTCCTCCTGAATTAGGAGTATGAGAATCAGTACCTATCATCATACCGCCCGGAAAAGCATAATTTTCTAATACTATCTGATGTATTATTCCAGAGCCTGCTTCCCAGAAACCAAGTCCGTACTTTTTAGCAACACTCTCTAAAAAATTATAAACTTCTTTATTTATATTAAGTGCATTTTTCAAATCTTCTTTAGCACCTTTACATGCCTCTATTAAGTGGTCGCAATGTATAGTTGCTGGTACTGCTGATGATGTTTTTCCTGCATTCATAAACTGCAGTAATGTCATTTGCGCTGTAGCGTCCTGCATTGCAGCTCTGTCTGGTTTGAAATATGCATAGTCTTCCTCTCTTCTAAAATCTTTTATATTTTTTTCATTATATAAATGCGAATATAAAATTTTTTCTGATAATGTTAATGCTCTTTTCAGTTTTGATTTTATATTATTGATTCTATTTTTATAATTTGAATAAAATTTTCTTATCATTTCAATATCATAAATTTCCATAATTAATTCCTTATTATAAAAAATACTTAATATAAAGCATTATTATATATCAGTATTTGTTTTTTATCAAAAATTTTATAATTTTTTACAGGAAGATTTATAAAATTTTTAATATATTTACAAAAAATATAAATTGTTTTATTATATTTTCTGTAACAATAAATTATTTTACGGGGGGCTTATGTTTAAAGAATTTAAGAAATTTATTATGCGCGGGAATATATTGGATATGGCTATTGGTATAATTATAGGATCATCTTTTACTAAAATAGTTAATTCTTTTGTTGAAGATATATTAATGCCGCCTATAGGTTTAATATCAAGCGGAATAGATTTTTCAAATATATTTATAGTTATTAAAAAAGGCGCAGACAATATCAGAAATTATAATTCCATAGAAGCTGCAAAAAGCGCCGGTGCTGTTGTTATAGGAATTGGAATTTTTATTAATACTATAATAACTTTTATTATTACCGCTTTGGCTTTATTTATGATTATAAAAATGTTTAATAAAATTCAGGAAGCTTCCATTAATAAAGAAATAAACAATAAAGAACTTAAAGAAAAAACTTGTCCTTACTGCTGTTCTAAAATAAATATTAATGCTGTAAAATGTCCGAGCTGCACTTCAGATTTAAAGTAATTATTATAGAGCATGCGGTATTTAGTAAGTTTGCATAAAAGTTTTTAATAAAAGTAATATCTGCAGTTAAATATAAAAAATATATATTGTTATTTACTTGTTATCCTTTTATACTTATAAAAATCAAATAGCAGTATATGCAACTGAGTTTGGTGCTAAGTCTTCAGCTGCTACAATATCTGTAAATTTGCAGTGTATTGAAAAATACGGCATATCTGAACAAATAATACTTTGGGAGTTATAGTTGATACAATTTATAAGAAAAAAAGTTGTAAAAACTGAATTATAATTTATTATTAATGCCGATAAAAATTGTTTTATTATTTTTGTTAATAAACTAGATTAAAAAACAACTGATGATCAATGAGTTGATTATCAGTTTCTAGTTTGAATCGAAAAAATGTAAAAATTTAGGGAAGTAATAATGTTTATAACAAGTAAAAATGCAATAGCCGAAGCAATTTCCAAAGATCTGGTGCATACTTTATATATAAAATTTCCTATATCAAAAAGAGAAAAAGAAATTATAAAGCTTGCGGAAAAAAAGAAAGTATATATAAAAAATGTTGATAAAGATGAGATGGAGAAAATTATAGGTAAAATATATTCAATAGCTGCCTGTGTAAAAGGAAATAAAGAAATAGGTATAGAAAGTTTTTTAGAGAAATCTTTAAAAAATAAAAATCCTTTGATATTTATATTGGATTCAATAACAGATGTTCATAATTTCGGAGCTATAATTAGAAATGCCTATTTTTTTAATATTGCTGGTATTATTATTCCGAAAGATAATTCGGCGCCTATTAATAAAAAAGTTTATGAAATATCATCTGGTGCCGCCTATCATTTACCTATATCCGTAGAAACTAATTTGAACAGAGTTATTGAGTCAATGAAAGAAAAAGGTTTTTGGATATACTATGCCAGCGAAAAAGGTGAGATTTCTATTGAGGATTTTAAATTTGATTCTCCTACGGCAGTTATATTCGGAAATGAACATAGCGGTGTCAGGGATATTTTAAAAAAAAAATCGGACGGCAGTATTATTATAAATGCTTCTTCCGACTTTGATTCATTAAATGTATCGGCGGCATCAGCCATTATAGGATATGCATACTCAATTTATAATAAATGATATTATAATAGTTTTATGAATACAGATTAATATTGTTATATTTAGCATATATTTGTTTTTTTGCTTGCAATAATAACAAAAAAGTATATATTAAATATGCAGGATATAAATTAAGGGCATATTATATATGGAGATAAAAAAATGCCTATAGCACCTTTAGACTTACAGCAATTATATATGCAGCAATCGCATATAGGTCGTATGGAACATATAAGAATGGCTGCTAAAACTATTGCCATGCAATCCGAAGACAAAGATATACATAGAGATTCCTATATAAAAGATTCGACTGTTGTAAAGTCTGAAAATATATCTGATGAAACTAAAGTTAAAGAAAAAAAAGATGGGCAGAGACCTAAAGATCAAGGTTATATGTCATATAGAAAGAAAAATAAAAAAAGAAGTTCTGAAATCAACAGTATAGAAGAAAATAATATTATAGAGATAGAAGAGGTTCAGGCTTCAGAAAAAACTAAAGGCTCTAGAATAGATTTTCTCGGATAAGGAAAAATAAAGCAGAAAAATATTATTATGCAAATTTTAATAGCTGTAATAATTAATATTATTATATTAGCGGCTGCCATGCCTTTATTTTATATTTATATAGTTTCAAGAGCAAGAGAAAGATTTGAAAAAGAAACTATGTCTAGAGCAAGAGAAGAAATAGAAGCTTTGGTAAAAGAATTTAATAATATAGCATTATCAAGAATATCTATACTTGAAGATGCTATTGTAAGAGCAAATAGATTGGTTAAAGAATTAGATAATTTTAAAAGCGTAAATAATGAATCCAAACAAAAAGAAGAAATAAAACTGGATATTTCGATAAATGATATAAAAAAACCTAAAGCAGAATCTGATGAAAATAAAAAACTTAATATAATAATTGAAGATAATAATATAAATGCATCCGCAAAGTCTGCAAATGATGCTAAAAAAGAAGTTATAGAAAAATTAAGAAGTAGATTAGATAAAACAATAAATACAAATATAGGCATACATAATAATTCTGGAGCGGAATTAACTGATAATGCTTCAAATGATTCTCAAAAGAATGAAGATATTATAAATCTTTATAAAGAGGGAATAAGCAAGGAAGAAATAGCTAAAAAATTAAACTGTTCTATTACGGAAATAGATATTGTTATAGATTTGGAATTATAGCAAATATATTTTATTTTATTTTATTTTATCATATAAAGCTTCTATTTTTTCATGATATGCTTCAGCAACATTTGATCTTTTTATTTTTAATGATTGTGTAAGAAGCCCGTTTTCTAGGGTAAACTCTTCATCGGTTATTATAATTTTTGATACTGCTTCATAAGGCTTAAAACCGTTTTTATAATTTATTAATTTATCCAATTCTTCTCTGATAAGTTTATAAACTTCTTTTGATTGCGGTAATTTATTTTCATCATAAGGAATTTTCTGCATATCAAAATAATCTTTTATATTTTCTTTGTTGATTACAATTACAGCTCCTATGGAAGATTTATCCTGACCTACAAGCATAATTTGAGAAATATAAGAAGATTCCATAACTTTATTTTCTATAGGCTGAGGCTCTACATTTTCACCTGTTAAAAGCACTATTGTTTCTTTTGCTCTTCCAGTTAATACTATTTCTCCCTGCTGAGTATATGCTCCCAAATCTCCGGAATTGAAAAAATCTTCAACTTTTGACTGTTTTGTTAATTCAGGATCTTTATAATATTCTTTGAAAATATTAGGACCTTTTATATAGCAAACTCCCATAACGCCTTCAGGGCATATATTTCCGTTTTTATCCCTGACCTCTATTTTTACTTCGGGTATGGGAGTCCCGCAGGTTCCTCTGTAATTTTTATAAGGAGATCTCAAAGTAACTACAGGGGAAGTTTCTGTTATTCCCCAGCCTACCACTAAATTAATTCCTACAGCTTCAATAAAATCTTCTATATACATCGGCAATGCTCCTCCCCCTGATATTGTAAGACGTATTCTTCCTCCTGTTAATTCCAGTATTTTACTATATACCATTTTCTGCGCCATTTTATGGAATATAGGATCAAACATTCCGATGCTGTATTCGGATTTCTTATTATCTATTTTTTCATCTCCTAGAAGATATATTAAATTATTTTGATACCTTTTGCTTCTTATATATTTTACAGATCTTTTTATTAAAAATTTTGCAAGATTTTTAGAAAATGCGCTTTTTTTATTTATATTTTTGATTACCGTATTGTATATATTAACCCAAATAGCCGGCACTGAAATAAATATATCAGGTTTTTCTTCTATAAAATCATTTTTTAAATATCTTTTGTTTGTAATTGCAGTAAAGCATCCTATTATAGCCGTCACATAAGATATTGTTCTTTCATATATATGCCATATAGGAAGAATAGTCAAAAGTTTTTCTCCCGATTTTAATTGTATTATATCTGGCAGCACTCTTACATTATGAAGTATATTTCCATGCGTAAGTATAACGCCTTTAGGCTTTCCTGTTGTACCAGATGTATATATTATAGTTGCTATGCTTTCATTTGTCAGTTTGGACGCTTTTTTAACAGCAAAGTTTTCATCTCCATTTAAAGCTTTTTCCCCAATTTCTAAGAGTTCATTGAATGAATATATATTATTATCAGGATCATGCATAGAACTGTCCAAAACAACTATTAATGATATATCTTTATGATGCTTTTTTATTTTTTTATATACATATTCATTTTCAACCAATACTGCTTCAGATTCACTATGCTCTATTATATAATTTAATTCATCTGAAGAAGAATCTACGCCTCTAGGCACATCTGCAGAGCCTAATGCTAAAAGCGCCATATCAGATATAAACCATTCTATTCTATTTTCTGAAAATATTGCCACATGTTTTTTTGATAATCCTTTAATATCAAACGCTTTAGCTGCAGCATTTATTTTATTATAAAGATTTTTATATGTTATAGTTACTTTTTCTTCATTATTATCGTTTCTATATCTGTAAGCTGGATTTTGAGGAGTATTATTAACTCTTTCAAAAAATGCGCTGGGTATAGAAGTATAGTTTTTCATAAAATCTCCTAAGAATTATATAATTAGTTCTAACTATTTTTACGAAATATTAAGTAGTGAATTATAACTATAATACATATTAAAAATATTACAAGCGATTTTCAATATATTTTATTACATTTCTGCTGTATGCCGATACTGTAAAATTATCTAATATATTTTTTGATTTATTAAGAAAATCTGTTCTTATATATTTATTACTGTATGCTAAAAGCATTGAAGAGGCTATATCCTCTGTATTTTCCATATTGCAAGTTAAAGCACAGTTTTTGCAAGCCTCGTAAACTCCCGACTTATTAGATATTATTGATATGCAGGAGCAGTATAATGCCTCTATAACTGTAAGTCCGAAAGGCTCATTTATTGAAGGCATAACTAAAGCATAGCTTCTATTTAATAATTCTTTTTTATATTCTTCAGATATAAAGCCTTTAAAAATAATATTATTTTCTAAATTTATTTTTTTTACAAAATTTTTTAAATATTTTTCATATCTTCCTTTTCCTGCTATTATGAATTTTAAGTTTTTATTATCAATTTTTTCTAATAATAATTTAAAAGCTAATACCGCATTCTCTAAATTTTTAGGTTTTTCAATTCTTCCTATATAGATAAAATGATCCGATTTATTAATAGGCATTATATTATTATCTGTAATGCATGGATATATAATTTCAGCATCTCTGCCATAAACTCTTTTTACAGCTTCTTTTGTTCTCAAGCTATTTGACATTACATAGTCTATTTTACTTATTCCGAATCTGTCCAAATGCATAGTATATCTTGCTATTATATCCCAAGTTTTCTTAAGCATTTTATAGCTTTTGTCATCATATCCGTAAAGCCTTATACTTGGCTCATGGCAGTACCAAAAGCTTTTAGGAAGTTTTATATTTTTTTTTTCAGCATATTTATATGAAAGTCCGTAAAATATTGATGCTGGAAAGTTATGTATTAAAACGGCATCATAATTTTTTAATTCATTTGCTAGGAATTCTGATGTTTTATTAAAAACTAACGGATTTAATGTAATATCAGTTTTTATCTGTTTTATATAGTCTGGTATATTGCTTTTTAATTTATAAGTGTATACAGCTATTTCAATACCCAAATTGCAAAAATATTCGGAAGATGCAAGTATGACATTTTCAGCCCCGCCTTGATACCCAAAAGTGGGGTGAAGTACAGCTAGTTTTTTTAATTTATTAACATAATTGCTCACTTTGTTAATAATAATTTATTTTTTATAATTTTACAAGATACTATTAAATAAAAAATAACTAAGCATTTTTAAGCGGATAATTTTTTACTGTTTAGAATATAAATAATAAACTATAATAATTGATAGTGTTGATATTATACTAAATATTGATATAATATACTGAATATATTTTATATAAATGGTGGCGGAATGTTTTTCGGTGATTTTAAATTTATTATTTTTTATGCGCTTCTTCCAGTACTGATAATTTTATTTATTATGTCCAGAAGAAAAGTGCATAAAATTTTATCAATATTTACTAAAAAACTGAATTTTCAGAATGATAAAAATTATAAAAGAATATCAAATTTAAGAATGTTTTCAATTATATTTATGATAATTGCAGTTTCAAGCCTGATATTTGCTCTTATGCAGCCTAAATGGGGAATAATAGAGCAGAAAATAAAAACGGATAATTATATGGTAACTATAGTATTAGATTTATCAAGATCTATGGACGCTGATGATGTATGGCCTTCAAGATTAGAAAGGGCTAAATTAGAGATAGAAAAATTTGTAAAAAATACTGATAATCTATCCGTGTCATTAGTTGGTTTTGCAGGCACTAGTTTTATAGCATCTCCCTTTACTCAGGATATGGAAACTTTCAGTTATATACTTGATAATTTAAATACAAAATCCGTTACTCTGCAGGGTACTAGAATAGCCGATGCTTTGATTACTGCCAAAAATACATTTAATGTAAATGCCTTAAGTAAAAAATCTATTATTTTAATAACAGATGGGGAGGATCATGGCGGATATTTTGATAATGTGCTGAAAGATTTAAATGATATGAATATTAATGTATATACTATAGGTATGGGAAGTACGCAAGGAGCCAGTATTAATACCGATTTAGGTGTTAGAGAAAAAACCGTTATATCCAGACGAGATGACAGCATATTAAAATTAATAGCAGATTCTACGCATGGAAAAAGTTATATTTCTGAAAATGTTTCATTAGAAAATATTTTTAACGATATGAGGCATAATATGGACAGTATTTCTTCTGTGAAAAATAATAGAATCTATAAAGAGAGATTTCAAATATTTTTGGCGGTTTCTTCATCTTTAATATTTATGGTATGCATATTTAATATATTAACTCAAATAAAAATAAGAGATACTATAAAAGAAAAAATAATGAAAGAAAGAATTATAAAAGAAAAAATATAAATTTTGGAATTATAAAAAATGAAAAAATATAAATTATTAATAATGGGATTTTTAATTACTTTTATTTCAGTAAATTATGCATATTCTTTTTCATTAAATGAATTTACGGCTAAATTGGATGTGGACAGAGCCAACATATTAATGAGAAAGGGAGATTATGAAGGCGCTGTAACTTTATATGAGAAAGCTCTCAGCAAGATTCCTAATTCTCCTAGAATATTTTATAATATGGGCACAACAATGGCTTCTATGGGAGAAATGCATACCGCTTCAGAGCTGTTTGACATGGCTAAGAAAAATACGGCTGATAAAACAAGCGATAGAATGAAAAGTTATATATATTATAATTCGGGTATAACAAAAATAGAAATTGGGGACTATAAAGGCGCTATTGACGAACTTGTGGAATGTCTTGTGAATACTCCGAATGATAAAGATGCAAAGACGGCATTGGAATATGCACAGAAAAAATTAGAAGAACAGAATCAAAGAAATAACAGCGGTCCAAGCAGCAAACATGATAATGAAGAAAATCAGGACGGCAAAAGCGATAATAATAACGGAAACTTGGGAGATTATAATCAAAATAACCAGGATAATCAAAATAACCAGGATAATCAAAATAACCAGGATAATCAAAATAATCAGGATAATCAAAATAATCAGGATAATCAAAATAATCAGGATAATCAAAATAATC
>NZ_CAJUPR010000003.1:24198-242811 GCF_910588665.1 uncultured Brachyspira sp.
AATCAAAATAATCAGGATAATCAAAATAATCAGGATAATCAAAATAATCAGGATAGTAAATCCGATATAGACAGACTCTTAGAATCCTTAAGACAGATGAGAAAAGATAAGGATAACGGAGATCAATATTACGGCGGAGGCAGAATTGATAAGGATTGGTAGTATATTTATAAAGACTGTATATGTAATATTATTTATTACCTATTCATCTTTATTTCCGCAGGCAAATATTAATTCAAAAATATCGGACAGTAAAATAGGAGTAGGTGAAATATTTACTTTATCGGTAACAATAGATGATAGTTCTGCAAGTGTTTTAATAGATGATATTGACGGGCTTGTTCTTAGAGGAACATCTCAGAGTATGAATATGATGTATTCTTCAGGAACATTTAAATCTATAAAGACATATAATTTTACTTATGCAGCCAATAAAGAAGGAGTTTATAAATTTGATAATATAAAAGTTAAAGTAAATAACAGAACATATATATCAGATCCTGTGCAAATAGAAGTGACGGACTATCCTATCAGAAACAGAAATGATAATTATACTCCCAGCGGAAATAGATTTGATGATTTTCTGAATTATGCGGACGATATATATGTTGATAATAATATAAATAAAAAAGAAGTATATTTATATGAGCCAGTATATATAACACAGAAGGCATATACTCATATACCAGTTTCGGTTCTTGGATTTTCTAAAATACAGGATAGAACCGATTTTATTTCTTATTCTGATTCGTCTGAATATAATTCTTTTACCGAAATAATAGACGGAAAAAGATTAAATGTTATATCATTAAAAAAAGAAGTTTTATATCCTGTAAAAATAGGGGTAAAAACTATATTAACCACTCCTTTTATATTTGAAAAAAATGGTACTATTTATGACAGAGTGCAGTACGGAGAAGAGAGAATTGAGATAAATGTTCTGCCGCTGCCTGATAAAAAAGGTTTTGATAATTTTTCAGGAGGAGTAGGAAATTTTGTTTTTAATGTTAAGTCTGATAAAACAAATGTTTCCGTAGGAGAGAATGTTTTGATAACAATAGAGGTGTTCGGAGAAGGAAATACATCTGTAATAACAATGCCTGAAATTAATAATGATATTATAAATTATTTTTCCGTATATCAGCCTAAAATCTATGAAACAAATTGGTTTGATGATAATAAAATAATCAGTAAAAAAATAAAAGAGTATATTTTAGTCGCTAAAAATGAGGGAAGCGCTTCAATTTCAAATATTAATTTCTGTTATTTTTCCGTAAATGATAGGGCATATACTAATATATATTCTGCGTCTATTAATTTAAAAGTATTGGGAAATAAAATAGATGCTGATTCATTTGCGGATAATAACGGCGATGTAATTAATGCTGTATCAATAAGAAATAATTTAAGCGAAAATAAAAATTTTAAAATACTCAGTATTAATATAATATATTTTTACATAGCATTATTGATTATTGTATCTTTATTGATTTATAATGCTGAAAAAATTAATAATATAAAATTATTATTTTCATCAAAAAATGATAAAGATAATAATTTTAAAAGCATACTGCAGTTATATAATTTAAATGACAGAAAAGAGTATTGCAAATCTGTAGAAAATATTTTATTAACAGCAGTAAAAAATAAATTTAACTTAAAAGATGATAATGCTCTGTATGAGAGATTAAGCGGTTATATTGATAATGAAAAAACTGAAAAAATTAAAGATATAATTAATAAATGCAATTTTGAATTATATTCAGGAAAATCATTTGAAAATGAAGATTATCATACCGATGCTTTTGAGCTTGTCAAATATATAAAAGAATTAAAAATAAAAAAATAAATTAATATAGGCTTAATAAATTTAATGAAAAAAATAATTATAATATTTTTACTCTTTCAATCGTATTTTCTATACGGCTTTGAAAATACGGATTTGAATTATCTGAACACTTTATTTGAAAATGCTAATAATCTTTATAATGACGGAAAATATTTAGATGCTAATTATATGTATAGGGATATTGTATCTTCCAATTTAATTTCAAAGAGTTTATATTATAATTTAGCTTCTTCCTATGCGGCTATAGGAAGCAACGGTTATGCTGTTCTTTATTATGAAAAGGCTTTGAATATATCTCCTTTTGATAAAGAAATAAAGGCTATGATAAAATCATTAACAGGAAATAATAATTATAATTCTCAGATTATTGTTATTATGTATATTTTTTTAATATTATTTTTAGTATTTTTTACTTTGCTTATAGTTTTTATAATAAAGAATAGGAAAATCAGCAGACTTTTATTAGTATTATCTTTAATATTTTTTATTCTTTATTTTATTTTTTATAATAATTTAAACTCTGACTATGTAGTAACTGTAAATAATGTTAATCTCTATAAGGGAAGCAGTACAAAATCAGATATAATTTCTCAAATATCCGAAGGCGAGAAATTGTTAGTTGCTGAAGAATATGAAAATTGGTATTATGTTAAAGGGAATTTTAAAGGCTGGATAAATAAAAAATATGCTGAAAAAATATAGAAGAGTAAATTATTAATATTTTTATTTATCTGCAATTTTATTAAATTAAGACATTTTATTATAAGGAAAATGGTATGCAGAAAATAGCGGTTGGAATGAGTGCGGGAGTGGATTCTACTACTGCGGCAAAGCTTTTAAAAGAGCAGGGCAATAAAGTTTTCGGAGTCAGCATGCTTCTTTGGAACGGCGACAACAGAGCTCCTTTAAAAGGTTCCTGTTATAGTCCTTCTCAGTTAAATATGGCGGAAGAATGTAAAAGGTATGCTGAGGCTATAGGCATAGATTATTATGCATTTGATATAAGCGATATTTTTCAGAAAAAAGTTATAGATTATGTTTCAGAATCTTATAAAAAAGGACTTACTCCAAACCCATGTATTATGTGTAATAGTCAGATTAAGTTTATGGCTTTATTTGAAGCTATAGAAAAGCAAGGCTTGGAATTTGATAAATTTGCAACAGGGCATTATGCAGGTATTAAATATGATGAAAAAACTAAAAGATATCTTTTATTAAGAGGAAAAAATTTAATAAAAGATCAGTCATATTTTTTATACAGACTTACTCAAAATCAATTGTCAAAAATAATTTTTCCTATGTATGAAAATACAAAAGAAGATACCAGAAATATGGCAAGAAAATACAATTTAGAAGTATCTGAGAAAAGCGAAAGTCAGGATTTTTTTGCAGGCGAGTATCATAGATTGTTTGATGAGGATAAAGAAGGCTTTATAATAAATATAGATACTAATGAAATATTGGGAAAGCATAAAGGAATATGGCATTATACGGTAGGGCAGAGAAAGGGACTCGGTATAGCATATAAAGAACCGTTGTTTATAATATCATTAGACAGTGCAACAAATACAGTTTATGTCGGAAATAAGAGTCATACTTTTGTTGATGAAGTTACAATATATGATTCTAATTGGATAGCTGAGCCTGTACAAAAAGAATTTGAAGCTTTAGTAAAAACAAGAAGTGCCCATAAAGGCAGTATGGCAAGGGTAATACCTATAGAAGAAAATATAATCAGAATAAAATTTTTTGAGCCTGCTGGAATAGTTGCTAAAGGTCAGTCATGCGTATGTTATGATGAAGATATAGTCTTATGCGGAGGAATAGTTTATTAAATTTACTTTTGCATATTTTGACGGTTATATTTTTATTGTTTTATTATAAAAATATTTTATAATAGTGTATAATTAAGGAGAGCATTTATGAATAGAAATATATTAATGATTTTAATAATATTATTCGTATCTATTGTATCTTGCAGTAATGCCAATGCTGAAATAAAATGGGAAAAAGATTTATCCGCTGCAATGAAAAAAGCCAAAGATAAAAATCTGCCTATAATGATAGATGTTTATACCGATTGGTGTACTTGGTGTAAGGAATTAGATAAAAGCACTTATACAAATAAAGATGTTATAAGTATTGCAAATAAAATGGTTTGCATAAAGCTTAATCCTGAAACATCAAAAGAAGGTTCAGAGATAGCTAAAAAATATGGTGTTCAGGGTTATCCTACAATACTTTTTATAAATGCGGACGGTTTAATATTGGAAAATGTGGGAGGATATGTTGAAGCTGATAAATTTATGCCTTATATGAAAAATGCTTTAGAAAAATTAAATAAAATTAATATTGTTTTAGCAAGCAAAGGTCCTAGTTTGGAAAAATTAGATTTATATATGGAATCTGGAAATGAAGAAGAATCAAAAAAAATATATGATGCCTTGATTGAAAATAATGCGGTATCTAAAGAAAGAATGCCTAAATATCTTCTAGGATTTGGCCTAATGAGAGCTCAAAAAAATGATTATAAAAAAGCCAATGAATATTTTGATTCTATTATAAAAGACTATCCTAAATCCGAAGAAGTGTATATGGCGCATTATTATAAGGCTGTTACTATGGTGCTTGCAGGAGAGAAAGACGAGCCTAAAAAATATTTAGAAGAATTAATTGATGATGTTAAAACTCCTGACAATATGAAGGCTCAGTACGAAATTTTATTATCATATATAAATGAAAGCAATTAATTATTTTAAATGCAGTTAAAAAGATATGATTAGCATAATAATACCAGTTTATAATGTATCTGAATATTTAAGAGCCTGTTTAAATAGCGTAATCAATCAAACATATAAAGAGTTGGAAATAATATGCATCAATGACGGATCTTCAGATGATTCTCTTGATATATTAAAAGAATATGCCTGTAAAGAAAAGAGAATAATAGTAATAGATAAGAAAAATGAGGGAGTATCCGCCGCCAGAAATGACGGTATAGAAAAAGCAAGAGGCGAATATATATTTTGCATAGACAGTGATGATTATATTGATAATGATTTTATTGAGGTTTTTTATAATAATGCTGAAAAAAATAACAGCGATTTGGTAGTATTAAGCAATTTTTGGAGTTTAGATAAAAGAGTAAATAAAGATTATCATTCAGCACTTCCTACATGTTCAATGTTTATAAGAAAATCATTATTGGATAATTATAAATATCTGAGATATCCTTTAAATATTCAGCCCGGAGAAGACGGCATATTTTCTCATAAACTTTTAATGTATGCAAAAAATGTTAGTTTTGAATATAATACAAATTATCATTATGTTAAAAGAGAGAATCAGGATTCAAAACGCGCAGTAAAAGAGCCTAAAATACTATTAAATGCTATACCTAAATGGCTTGAATTATTGGAAGATTTTTACAGTAAATATGATTTTTGGGAAAGCAGATCTTTATCATTTGCAAAGTATATTGAAGGCGAGGCATTTTTAGCTTTCAGAACAAAAAATTTTAATGCGGAAGATGAGAGAAAAGTTTTTAATATTATAAAAAATACTTTAAATAAAGCTTTAAAAAATATTAATAAAGAGTATTATAAATATTTTTCTGAAGATTTTATTATTTTTATAGAATCTGAGACAATCAAAGAGTATTACAGCAAAATAAAATACAGGTATAATTATATAAGATTAAAAATATTTAATAAAGATATATCAATACGCTACAAAGAAAACAGATATAATTATTATAAAAATGATAATTTATGATAATTCTGCATATTTACAATTATATTAATTTTTTATATAATATTAATACATTTTTAATTTAAAGGTAATATTATGAGCAAAGTTGCTGTAATAAAATGCGAGAATTATAATTTTGAAGAAGTTAAAGCTTCTATAAAAAGAGCTATAAACTTGCTTGGGGGCATAGATTTATTTGTCAAAGAACATGATAAAGTATTATTAAAACCCAACTTACTTGCAGCCGAAACTGCCGACAGATCGGTTACAACTCACCCTGTAGTTTTTGAGGCGGCTGCATCGATATTTCAGGAAAAAAATACAGAGATTTTCTACGGAGATTCACCCGGCATCGGACATGGCAGCAGCGTGGCATTAAAGTCTGGCATAGATGAAGCAGCTAATAAATTAAATGTAAAATATGCTGATTTTGAAGAACCTATAGGAGTTTCTTATGAAAATGGGGTGCAGGAAAAGAGTTTTACAATATCAAAGCCTGTCAGGGAAGCCGATGTAATAATAAGCCTACCTAAATTAAAATCGCATGCCCTTACAACTATGACAGGTGCCGTAAAAAATCAATTCGGATGCATACCAGGTTTCAGAAAAGCCGAGTATCATTTAAAGCTTCCAGACTTTGAAGATTTTTCAACTATGCTTCTTGATTTGAATAAACTTGTTAATCCTAAGCTTTATATAATGGACGGAATTTTAGCTATGGAGGGAAACGGACCTAGAAACGGAAGTCCTAAAAAAGTAAATGCATTAATAGTATCTGCAGATGCTGTGGCGCTTGATTATGTTGCTTCAGAAATAATATCTTTTGATTATAATACCATACCGACTTTGAAAATGGGTTTTAAACATTGCTTTTCAAATAAAGATGATATTGAGGTATTGGGAGACGGAATAGAAAGCGTAAAGGTGCATGATTTTAAAAAGCCGCATAAAGGTATTGGAATAGGAAGAAGCTTAATGAAGTTAAGTAAATTTCCTATTATAAAAAAAATTTTTTCCTTTATTATACCGAAGCCTGTTATAGAAAAAAATAAATGCTTAAAATGCGGCGTATGCGTTAAGGTATGTCCTGTAACACCTTTAGCACTTAATTTTGAAAAAAAAGGGGCTGATTATCCTCCTAAATATTATTATAAAAACTGCATATCATGCTACTGCTGTCAGGAATTATGCCCTCATAAGGCTATAGTATTAAAAAGAAAATTTTAAAAAATATTATTAAAATTAAGATTGATTTTTTATATTCTTCCGATAATTTAAGAAAATATTTATTTTTACAAAATTATTAAAATTCTAGTTTTATATATAATATATATTATTTTAAGGGGATATATTTTTATGGCAACAAGCGAAGCTTTCCTTGATGAAGTATATAAAAATGCTGTGGAGGCTGAGGTAAATAAAAGAAGCACTACTCTTTCTAATTTGGCGGATAATGCTAGAGATTATCAGAGAGAAATTTCAGCTTATGAAGATTTAAAAGCCAGATTGGATACGCTTTCTTCGGCTTCAAAAGAGCTTTACGGATTTCGTTCTCCTTTTAAAAAATATATAGGTACTGGCGACGGAATACCAGACTATTTTACCGTTACAGCTAACAGACTTGCAAATACTACATCCTATGATATAGCCGTTAAAGATATAGCTGCAAGTCAGAAGTTTTCTTCAAAAGCTTTTAATATGTCTGATACTTTGCCTGCAGGAAAAATAGTTTTAAAAATAGGAGAGGAAGAAACATCTGTAGATTTTGCAGGCGGAAGTTTGGTAAATCTTCAAAAATCTATAGATAAGGCTTTCGGCAAAAAAATAAAGACCACAATAACTCAGAAATCTAGAAATTTACAAGTTCTTACTGTAGATTTAGTAAAAACAGGTTCTAAAAATATAGTGGAGGTTGTAAGCGATGATTCTGGAATATTGAAAGAACTTAATATGTTTACAAGAAGACCTTACAGATATTTAGGGCATATATTTAATCAGCAGTTATTGAATAAATGGGAAGATGAGTCTGATAATTTAACTACCAATTACATAGTAAAAAATGACTTTATAGTATTGCAGGGAGAAAATAAATTATCTATTCCTTTGCATAGAGAAGCAGAGGCAAATGAAAATATTGCTTTGTCAATAACTGCTAGGGTGTCAGATAATTTAGATGAAGAAGAAGTCCCTGTTATGCCTCCTACGGTTGATTTATCTATTCCAGACACGGGAGTAACTTTTAATAAGATAGACAGCGTAAAATATAAGGATGTTGAATTATACGGTGAGGGATTGTCTCCTGCTGATAGTTCAAGAACTTTTGAAGATATAAAAAAATACAAGGACGCTTTGGAGGCTGAGCGTAAAGCTAAGGAAGGAGCAGAGGCTGAAGCGCCTGAACCTATAGATGCCGCAGGATTTAATTCTGAAATAATAGGTGTTAAATATATTAATAAATCGGGAGATGAGGCTGAAAAGTTTTTTGCTTTGCCTACCGTAAGTTCATCTTGGCAGAGGCTTAATATTCCTATAGGCGGGCAGTTCGAACCTGAAGATGTTATTACGGAAATTGTGCTTATCAATAAGAATTCGGGATATAATGTATTTTATAAAGATTTATTATTGGAGGATATGGGTAAAGAGGAAGATGCTCCTAATTATTTGGTGTCTGAGGCAGCTGATGCCAGAGCTTCTATTGACGGCGTTGATGTTCTCAGTGATACTAATGAATTTAATGATGTGGTTAATGGCATAAATATAACAGCCAAAAAAGTTACTCCTAATGCATTTGCTACTACAATTCAGGTTGACAGAGAAAATGTTGTGGATGCAATAGTAAACTTTATTAGGGCATATAATGAAGTTATAGACCTTTTAAATGATACTACCCAAAGACCTTTAAGCAGAGATATAAGAGACAGTCTTGAAAACATGAACAGAACTGATTTAAATGACTTGGCTACTACTTTGGCTATAGACTTCAATTCTGATATGACAGATTCTGCATTAAGAAAGAAACTTTATTTTGTCGGAGTATTCAGCGGAAATACTTTAGTAAATAATATTTCTCAAAGAGTCAGAATGATAGTTGCCGATTCTTATGAAACGGATTATGGTGAGGAATTAGCTCTTCTTGACCAAATAGGCATAAACAGAGGTAATGCAGGCGATGAATGGGCTAAAGTAAAAAAGGGATTTCTGCAGGTTGATGAAGAAAAGTTTATGAATAAAATAGAAACCCAAATGGATGGTGTGGAAGAATTGTTTTCTAATGATATAACGGGCGATGATATCCCAGATACAGGTGTAGCTTATACTATGAGCGATTTTATTACTCCTTATTCTCAGACTCGGGGTATAGTTGAAAACAGCATAGCGGTAACAAGAAACAGATTAAATGATAATAAAAGAAGAATGGATGCCGAAAGAGATAAAATAGAAGAGTACAGACAGCAAAGACTTGCTTCATATTATAGAATGCAGTCTGAATTGCAGCAGGCGGAGATAGAGAGAAAGAGACTTGAATCTTCTCTAAATCAGAATACGGGTAACAATTAATTTTATTTATAAAAATTACTGCTATAAATTTATTTTTTAATGGTTATTATATCATCTTAAATATAATATTTCTTTATAATACTAAATTTTTTTATTGATAATTTAATTTTTTAATCTTACAATTAAGATTGATTTTTTTTATTTAATATTATAATATATTTTAAATATTAAAACATATAAATAATTTTAAGGAAATGTAAAATTGTGAAGATTAGAGAATTATCCAGAATAAGCGGAATATCTCCTGCAACTATTTCTAAAATGTTGAAAGATTCAAATTCGGTAAAAGAATCTACTAGAAATAAAATAAATAATATTTTGAAAAATAAAGGTATGGATAAATATTTTAATATAAACTTCATCAGAAAAATCATATTGATAATACCAGATTTAAGCAATACATTTTATTTAGATTTATTTAACGGCATAGTTTCTGTGGTTCAGGAACAGAATACTCCATTTGAATTATATTTAACTAATGAATCTATAGATGCGGAGGTAAAAATTTTCTCTAGAATAAAAGAGGATAAGGGTATGGGAGTTATATGGGTGCCCGCTTCTGCTAAAAGGGATAAGCTTCCTTATAGTAATGCTAATATAATATCATTGGTTGATAGGAATTTAGAATTTGAAGATATATTAATAAAAAATTTATCTAATAATTTCAGCGCCGCTAAGAAAGCAGCTGATTTACTGATAGAAGGCGGGGCTAAGAATCCTATAATAATAACAGGAAGTCTTAATCTAAGTAATGCACAAGAAAGAAAAGAAGGGTTTTTAGAGAGTATCAGAAATCATAATCTTGACAGCAATATAAATAGGGTATATTACGGAGATTTTAATAATAGTGAAAGCGGTTATGAAATTGTTAAAAAATTGGTGAAAGATAATATAAAGTTTGATTCTATTTTGGCTGCCAATCAGATATTAGCCATAGGAATATTAAAGGCATTAAAAGAATTAAAGCTGTCAATACCTGAAGATGTATCAATAATTATATTTGATAAGTTAGTTAATTTATATCATTTATCTTATGAAAATTCCAATATATCCGAAGTAGTTTTTCCTGCTTTTGATATAGGAGTGAATGCTGCATCTGTTCTTTTGGAGCAGAAAGCTTTTAATGCACCTAAACAAATATATAATTATTCGGCTCAGTTTCATTTAAGAGGAAGCGAGAAGAAGCAGTAATTACTGAATTAAAAAAATTAATAAGCTTTTTTATATAAAGATAATATATCTTCTAGTGTAACATCTCTTGGATTTCCTCCCGTACATACATCTGCCAATGCATCTTTTGCAAGTCTGGGCAAATCTTCTTCTTTTATTTTTAATTCTCTTAAATTAGCTGGTATATTAACATCTTTAGAAAGTTTTCTTACAGCTTCCACAGCCAATAATGCAGCTTCCTTACTTCCTAATCCGTCAGTTTTTTCTCCCATTGCGGCGGCTATATCGGCATATTTATCTATACATACAGGCATATTAAACTCCATTACAATAGGCAGAAGCACGGCATTAGCAACACCATGTGGTATATCAAATATAGCGCCAAGAGGGTGAGCCATAGAGTGAACAATACCAAGTCCCACATTGCTGAATCCCATACCTGCAATATATTGAGCGATACTCATCTGATCCATATCCTCAATATTCTTATCTTTAACAGCGCCTCTTAAATGCCTAGATATAAGCTGCATAGCCTTATATTCAAACATATCCGAAATAGTATGAGCACCTTTAGTTATATATCCTTCAATGGCATGAGTTAAAGCGTCCATACCTGTAGCTGCAACAAGACTGCTTGGCATAGAAACCATAAGTTCTGCATCCACTAAAGCAATTATAGGTATATCTTTAGGATCAACACATACCATTTTTCTATTTTCTTCCTCATCTATAATTACATAGTTAATAGTAACCTCAGCTGCAGTACCGCAGGTAGTAGGAAGAGCCATAATAGGGACGCTTTTATTTTTTGTAGCGGCAACGCCTTCAAGAGATTTAACATCTTGGAATTCTGGATTATTTTTAGTAATGCCTATAGCTTTAGCAACATCCATTACAGATCCGCCTCCTACAGCAATTAAGAAATCTGCGCCAGATTCATTAAATTTAGCCAAACCGTCTTTACAGTTTTTTATAGTGGGATTTTGCTTTATATCTAAAAATATTTCATAAGCTATATCAGCATTATCTAAAACATCTTTTACTTTTTTAAGAACACCGCAGGAATCTAATACTTTATCGCTGACTAAAAGAGCCTTTTTAAATCCTCTTGATTTAATTTCAGGAGCAAGCTCGTTTCTTACTCCGATTCCAAAATAACTTGTTTCATTTAAAATATATCTAGCCATAAAACCCTCCTATTATTTTTTATAATTCTTCTTATTTTTTATTTTTAAGAAGATTTAATTTACTTTTTATGTTTTACATTAAGACCGTAGTTTTTAAACTTTTCCAAAATAACTTCCATTTCGCTGTCAGATAAAACAGAATAATCTCCGATATTTCTTACCGTAATATAAAGTCTTGATAAGTTTTCAACTTCCATCATAACATGATAGGCTTTTTCCAAAGTTTCATCGGATGCAACCAAGCCATGATTTTTTAATATGCAGGCTTTATATCCTTTCATAGCTTCGGATATATTATCGCATAGCTCCTGAGTACCGTAAGTTGCATATTTTGCGCATGGAATTTTATTTCCTCCAGCAACTCCTACCATATAATGAATTGCCGGTATATAATCTATATTTAAAATAGAAACGGCGGAAGAATATACGGCATGATTATGTATTACAGCATTGAAATTAGGATTGTTCTTAAGAATTGATAAATGAAATTTCCATTCGCTTGAAGGTATTTTATCTTTTTCAAAATCTCCTTTCTCATCTACAAAAACAATATCGTCAGGAGTCATAATATCATAAGGCATTCCCGAAGGAGTAATAAGCATTCCGTTTTTAAATCTTATGCTTATATTTCCTGCCGTACCCTGATTTACTCCGTCTTTTCTCATATTCAAGCAAGCGTCTATTATTTTTTTAGATAAATCTTTTCTATTAGAACCAGACATTTTTTCTCCTTAAAAATATTATAAAATATTATAAAATATATTTTTTATTTTAAAAAAATATTATATATTTTTTATTTCAAAACTATTCATAACTAATTTCCTCATCTCTTTAGTGTCTTTCAATATACCTAAAGATTTAAATTGAGCCAATATATTTCCGATTGCGGTGCATTCCGCAGGTCCTACGGAAATATTTAAATTAGTTCTTTCTTTAGTAAGCTCGCATATAAGCTTGTCCTTAGCTCCGCCTCCGACAATGCATAAAGTATTAATATCTTTATTTAATATTTTTTTAAGACTATTAATATATTTAGAATAACTATCGGCTAGAGAATTATAAACTGAAGATATTATAATTCCTTTAGAATCTTCCGATACTTTACTCTGATTTGTATCTTTATAATAATTTAATATTTCATCTTCTATATCTTTAGGATTATAAAATCTATTATCATTAATATCTATTCTATGCCCGTCTTCTATGTTATCTCTTGCAAGTTTTTCAATGTCATTAAATGAAATTTGATATTTTTTCTGCAGCAGCTGTATAATCCAAAGCCCATTAATATTTTCTAAAAATCTTATAGTATTGCCATATCCCATTTCATTTGTGAATCTGTTTTCAAATGCTTCATTAGTTAATATAGGCTCTTTCAGTTCCGCGCCAAGAAGAGACCAAGAGCCTGAAGATAAATATGCGGTATTATCATTAAAAATCGGCGCAGATAATACGGCAGATGCAGTATCATGAGAGGCAACGGCAACAACATAAAACGGCTTTAATCCTAAATAATCCGCTATTTCCTGTTTTAATAAGCCTTTTTTACTGCCAGCTTCATTTAAAATAGGCAGTTTATTAATATCAAAATTAATTTTCTCTAAAATTTCTTCAGACCATTCTTTTTTATGTATGTCTATAAGCTGAGAGGTTGAAGCTATAGTATATTCGCTTAAAGCATTTCCTGTTAGAAAATATCCGAATAAGTCGGGTAGGAATAATAATGTTTCGGCTTTATTAACTATATCAGCTCTCTCTTCAATATCTTCATATATCTGCATAATACTGTTGAAGGGCATGCATGATATGCCTGTTATATTATAAAGTTCCTTAGCTGTCAATCCTATTTTTTCAAGTTTTTTTACCGTATTTACAGTTCTTGTATCTCTGTAATTTATCGGATTTGACAGTAGTTCTCCTCTTTTATCTATATATGCATAATCTACCCCCCATGAGTTTATTCCTACAGATGAAGGCTGAATTCCAATATCCGCCGCTTTTCTTATTCCTTTTAATAATTCGTTATACATATATAAAAAATCAGTATAATAATAATTATTAATCTTTATAGGAGCTAAAGAAAATCTATGTATTTCCTGTAATGTCATTTTATTATTTTTAAATTCCGAAAGAAAAATTTTTCCGCCTGATGAACCAAAATCACAGGCTATAGAATAAAATTTATCATTAATCATGTAATTTCACCATTTTTATTGATATAGTTATAATATAATATATTTTTGTTTGATATTCAATAAAAAAAATATCTATTTTTGTAAATAATAAAATATTTTTAAGCAAAAAATAAAAATTATAAAAAACTAGATAAAATATAAATTTTTATAAAAAAATATAAAAGTTTTTTGATTATGTTTATTTTATTTACTATAATATAAATATCTGAAAATTTTATTTTAAGGATTAAATTATTCTATGAATGATAATATAATTTTAAAAATGACAGGCATAGAAAAGAGATTCAAAGGAGTATATGCGCTAAAAAATTTTAACTTTTCTTTAATTAAAGGAGAAATAATGGCTTTAATTGGAGAAAATGGAGCTGGAAAATCTACGCTTATGAAAATTCTGTCGGGCATATATAAAAAAGATGCAGGCAGCATAGAATATTTCGGAAAACCTTTAGATGTGTCAGGTCCCAAAGAAGCTCTAGAAAACGGCATATCAATAGTGCATCAGGAATTAAATTTGATGAATCATTTAACTGTGGCTCAGAATATATTTATAGGACATGAACCTTTAAATAAGTTCGGATTAATAAATGATAAATTAATGATAAAAAGATGTGACAAAATATTTAAAGGAATGAATGTTGATATAAATCCTGCCCTTAAAATAGGATCTTTAACCGTAGGAAAGCAGCAGCTTGTGGAAATAGCAAAAGCTTTAACTCATGATTCAAAAATATTAATATTAGACGAACCTACAGCAGCTTTGACAGAATCAGAAACTAAAGAACTTTTTAGAATTATAAAAGATTTGCAGATTTCGGGCGTGTCAATAGTATATATCTCTCATAGATTAGATGAATTATTTATATTGTCAGATAGGATAACAGTTATAAGAGACGGCGAATATATAGATACCAAAATTACTAAAGATACAAATAAAGATGAAATAGTAAATCTAATGGTGGGAAGAGTTATATATGAAACACCTAAAACAGAAAGCAAAGTATCAAAAAATGCTAAAGATATTTTAAGAGTGGAAAATCTTATAGTACCGGGTATAGTTAAAGATGTAAGCTTCTCATTAAAACAGGGAGAAATTTTAGGATTTGCAGGTCTTATGGGTGCGGGAAGAACTGAAACGGCAAGAGCTATTTTCGGAGCCGATAAATTTGAAAGCGGAAAAATATTTGTTTATGATAAAGAAGTATCAATTAAATCTCCAATAGATGCGGTAAAAAGCGGAATAGGTTATCTTTCCGAAGACAGAAAGAGATACGGTCTTGCATTGGGTCTTCCAATATTTGAAAATATGATGCTTGGTAATTATGATAGATTTTCAAATATGCTTATGGTGCAGAATGCAAAAGTAACAGATATATCAGAAGAACAGGTAAAATCATTAAATATAAAAACCCCCTCTATAAATCAGTTAGTTAAAAATTTATCCGGAGGAAATCAGCAGAAAGTTGTAATAGCAAATTGGCTTATTAAAGAATGCAAAGTATTAATATTTGATGAGCCTACCAGAGGAATAGATGTGGGAGCCAGAAGCGAAATATATAATCTGATGGAGCAGCTGGTATCTATGGGAAAATCTATAATAATGATTTCTTCCGATTTGGTTGAAATACTTAGAATGAGCGACAGAATTTTAATTATGTCGGAAGGAAAAAAGACGGGAGAATTGGATATAAAAGGTGCTACACAAGATGATATTATGAAATATGCAACTATGAGATAATCTTTTGCCGATTTTGACAGAATTAATTTATTAAAATAAGTCGGCAAATAAATAATTAAATGGAGTGAATTATATGTACAATACTGAGAATAATACTTTTACAGGCAAGCTTTGTTTTAAAGCGAGAATGAGAAGAAAAGTCAGAAATACATTAATATATTTAAAAAAGAACGGGCTTCAGAAGTTCTTAACGGTAGTTGCTCTTTTAATTCTATATGTGTTTTTTTGTTTAGCTGGAAGGAATTTTTTTACATTTGATACATTTTCATTGATACTAAGAAATTCATATTTTATCGGTTTTCTGGCTATAGGAGTAACATTTGTTATAATAACGGGAGGTATTGATCTGTCTATTGGCTCTCTTGCATTATTTGCTGCAATGGTGGGAGGAGTGCTTATAAACAATTTTAAAGTTCCTATGTGGGCTGTACTTGTTATAGTAATAGCAGTTGCAACTTCAGCAGGATTTATAAACGGTTTTTTAATTTCATATTTTAATCTGCCTCCGTTTATTGCCACTTTAGGCATGCTTATGGTTACTAAAGGATTATCAGGCATAATATCAAAATCTCAAACTATATATTATCCTACAATAACGGATCCAGATTACGGCTTGTTCAGAGTATTATTTAATGCAACTAAGTCAAATTTTCCTTCAGGTTTTATAATGCTTGCAGTATTTATTATAATATCTGTAATCGTTCTGACTAAAACAATAGTCGGAAGATATATATTTGCTCTTGGAAGCAATGAAGAGGCTGCAAGACTTTCTGGCATAAAAACTAATAAATGGAAAATTATCAGCTATACAATAGCGGGATTTTTCTGCGGTATAGGCGGTTTAACATTTGCCGCCAGTTATTCAAGCATAAGCCCGGGAGCAGGGCAGGGTTATGAATTTGATGCCATAGCCGCCGTAGTTATCGGAGGCACATCTTTATCAGGGGGGGTAGGCTCCATAATAGGAACAATAATAGGGGTATATATAATGTCTGTATTAAAAGTTGGGCTTCCTTCTGTAGGCGTTGAGCAGTTCTTTCAATATTTTACTATAGGCATAGTAGTTATTATAGCTGTACTTATAGATGTTTACAGAATAAAAATGTCTAATAAAGTAAAAAAGACAGATATAAAAAAAGAAAGTATTGAGCGTTTGGAAGAGGAAATAGAATCTTTCAGAGTAAAAATAGATTATTATATATCTGATACGCATAAGGATTATTCTAAAGAGATTTCAGAAGCAAAATCAAAAATTAATAATTTAATAGAGAAAAAGAAAAAATTAAAATAATAAAAAAATTAAGGAGTATAAAATGAAAAAGATTTTATTACTAAGCTTTACTTTAATAGGATTAACAGCTTTATTGTCAAGCTGCGGGAACAAGGAGCCTTATATAGCTGTTATATCTAAAGGATTTCAGCATAAGTTTTGGGTAACTGTCAGAGAAGGTGCTGAAACTGCCGCCAAAGAAAACGGCGTCAAAATTAGTTTTGTAGGTCCTGAAACCGAATCCGATTCAAAAGCACAGCAGGATTTATTGGACAGCGAAATCAATAAAAATCCTGCAGCTATAGCTTTTGCCGCTGTAACTGGAGATTTTACTGAACAAATTAAAAGAATTAAAGAAAAAAATATTCCTTTAATTGGTTTTGACTCAGGCATACTGCCTAATCAGGCTCAGGGGGCTGTACTTGCCACAGCTTCCACCGATAACAGAGCCGCCGCTCTAGTAGTGGCTGATAAAATGTTTGAAGCTTTAAAAACAAGAATATCTGCTTTTACTCCTCAGAATAAAGCTAAAATAGCCGTACTTCAATTGGATAATTCAGATACTGGCATAGGAAGAGCCGAAGGTTTTGTAAAAAGATTTACTCAATTAGCCGATCAAGATGCTGCTACTTCAGGAAAATATATTCTGCAGGTGATAGTTCCCACCACTCAAAACGAAGCCGACATAGCCAATGAAGTTAATGCTTTAAGAGGTAAAAGCGTTTTAGGAATTTATTTATCTAATGAAGCTATGGCTAGAGGCTTCTTAGTTGTATATAAAAGCGCTGAACCAAATGCTGCAAATACAATAGTAGGCGATGCTCAGGACGGAGGAGATTTAGTAGTTATGGGATTTGATTCAGGAAAACCTCAGTTAGACGCTATAAGAAGCTCAATAATACAAGGTTCTGTTACTCAAGATCCTTATAATATCGGTTATCAGGCGGTTACTCTGGCTGTTAAAGCTTCTAAAGGCGAAGCCGTTTCAAATATAGATACAAGCGCAAAATGGTATGATAAAACAAATATAGATGATCCTGAAATAGCTAAATTGCTATATGAGTAATTATATTAAATTTACGGAGGAATTACAGTAATTATGTTTAGAATGCAAAATAATCTGCCGAAAGTAGGTATAAGACCTGTTATAGACGGCAGAAGAAACGGGGTAAGAGAATCTCTTGAAGAGACCACTATGAATATGGCTAAAATAGCAGCTAAACTTATAGAGGATAATATAAAGCATCCCAGCGGAGAAAAAGTTGAATGCATAATCTCCGATACTACTATAGGAGGAGTTGCCGAAGCTGCAAGATGTCAGAAAAAATTTGATGAAAATAATGTCGCTTTAACTCTTACCGTTACTCCTTGCTGGTGTTATGGTTCTGAAACTATTGATATGACTTCAGCCATACCTAAAGCTATATGGGGATTTAATGGTACTGAGAGACCAGGTGCTGTTTATCTGGCGGCTGCAGATGCATGTCATACTCAATTGGGGCTTCCCGTTTTCTCTATTTACGGCAAAGATGTTCAGGATGCATGCGATGAAAATATTCCTGATGATGTTAAAGAGAAGATACTTAGATTTGCAAGAGCAGGACTTGCAGCAGCTACTATGAAAGATCAGTCCTATATAAGTATGGGATATGTTGCTATGGGTATTATGGGCTCTATGGTTAATGCGGAATTTTTGCTTGATTACTTAGGAATGAGAACTGAGTTTGTGGATATGAGTGAAATTAAAAGAAGATTGGAGCTTGATATTTATGATAAAGAAGAATTTGAAAAAGCATGGCAATGGGCTAAGCAATGCAAAAAAGGAAGCGATAATAATAAAGTAAAAGCTTCAGATGAAGATAAAGAAAAAGAATGGGCTGTTTCCATTAAAATGGCTATGATTATGCGCGATTTAATGATAGGAAATCCTAAATTAGCTGAAATGGGCTATATAGAAGAGGCTCAGGGGCATAATGCTATAGCGGGAGGTTTTCAGGGACAGAGACATTGGACTGATTTTATGCCTAATGGAGATTTTGCCGAAGCTGTTCTTAATTCATCTTTTGATTGGAACGGAATAAGAGAACCTTTTGTTGTTGCTACTGAAAATGATTCTTTAAATGGTATTTCTATGCTCTTTGCTCATTTATTAACAAGCAGATCTCAGTTATTTGCCGATGTCAGAACTTACTGGAGTCCTGAGGCTGTTAAAAGAGTTACTGGAAAAGAGCTTACAGGAAAAGCTGAAAAAGGCATCATTCATTTAATTAATTCTGGTGCTGCTTCTTTAGATTGGACGGGAGAGCAAAAAATTAGTGGAAATCCTGCTTTAAAAGAATATTGGAATATTACTGAGGAAGAGGCTAAAAAATGTCTTGATGCCACAGAGTTTTCTCCCGCTAACAGAGAGTATTTCAGAGGAGGCGGATTCTCATCTACTTTTCTTACCAAAGGCGAAATGCCTATGACTATTATAAGACTCAATTTAGTTAAAGGATACGGTCCTGTGCTTCAAATAGCTGAAGGTTATGCCGTTAATATTGATGATGGTATATTCAGCATTATAAATAAAAGAACAGATTCTGCTTGGCCTAGTACTTGGTTTGCCCCTATACTTACGGGTAAAGATTCATTTAAAGATGTTTATTCTGTAATGAATGACTGGGGTGCTAATCACTGCGCAGCAGCTTACGGACATATCGGGGCTGATTTAATTACTTTAGCTTCTATGCTTCGTATTCCTGTAAGTATGCATAATGTAAGCGAAGATAAAATATTCAGACCTAAAGCTTGGAAATCTTTCGGCACTAAAGATTTAGAAGGCGCAGATTTCAGGGCATGCAGGCATTTCGGACCTTTATTTGGAAAGACAGCCGGATAAAATATAATTGTAATCCCATTTAATGCTTAGTAATATTAAATGGGATTTTTTATAAAAATTATAATTTAAGGACTTATAATATGTTAAAAGGAATAGATCCTGTAATTTCTCCCGAACTATTAAAAATATTATGCGAAATGGGACATGGAAGCGAAATACTATTTGCAGACGGTAATTTTCCTTCTCATGATTATAATGTAAAAAGAATTATCAGGCTTGACGGAATAGATATACCTGCTATTTTAAAAGCAATTATGCCTTTATTTCCTTTAGATACTTTTGTGGAAAGCCCTATTGTATTAATGCAGCCTAATAATGATTTCGGAAGAGAACCGAATGTATGGGCTGAATATAAAGATATAATATCAAAATATCAAAAAGTAGGATATGAATATTTAGAAAGATTTGCATATTATGACAGATGCGCAAATGTATATGCAATCGTTGCCACAAGCGAACTTGAAATATATGCAAATATTATACTTAAAAAAGGCGTAATTTTCCCAAATAATAGATAATATTATTTTCTGAAAGTCTGTATCTAAGTATTATATTAAGGTGTCTCTGCCGTAATCTGTTATATCGGTAGCTATTTTTTCTGCCAGTTCTTTTACAGTAATTTTTTTATTGTATAAAGCATTAAGTTCGCTGTCTGTAGCTCCTAAAAGTTCAACAAAAACAACCTTTCCGTTAGGAGTGTCTATTTCTCCAGCCTCATCTGGTATTGTTATAAATCCTGTAATTTTAGATTCTTGCTTTGAATCTATTCCTTCTTTTTGCTTTGTCCATATATATTCATACGGATTAAGTATTTCTCCGCTTTCAAATACATATTTTGCTAATTGCTGTAAAAATCCAATAACCGTTTTTATTTCATTATCTGAGGCATCATCATCTTTTGTATTATTTTTTTGCTTTTCATTCATTTTTAATTTGAAAGTAAGTTCAAATCCGAATCCGCTGTATTCTATATTTTCAGATTCTTTTTCATAAAGCTCGCTTAATCCGTAAGTAACAAAATGATAGTATCCGTTTTCTCTGTAAATGCTTATTCCGTCTAAAGGATCTTTTCCTCCAAGCTGATATGATATTATAGGGCTGTAATGCAAAGGAGATTTTTGATTTTTATATATTTTCTCAAATGCTTCAGATATGGCGTCAAATCCTGAGGTATTTGCCGTATTTTCAATATTGTTTAAACCCTCTAAATCTTTACTCATTTTTCCTCCGATTTTGTTAATTTGATTATCAGCAGATTATAATACCATTTTCGTATTTTAGCGCTTTAGCTTTAAAAATATCTTTTTTGCTTAATTGATTTTCTGTAATAAGTTTGCATTTTAGATATTCTGAGCTTGTTCCGATATATTTATTATCAGATAAAGCTTTTTCTATTATTATTTTTAAATCTCTTCCTATAGCATTTGTATAGTAAGAATCTTTTAATTTATTATTTAAATCATTCAGTATTTTTGCTCTTTTTAATTTTGTTCTGTATCCTACCTGTCCGTCCATTTTTGATGAAGGAGTATTTTCTCTGTTTGAATATCTGAATATATGAATTTTTATGAACTTTGATTTACTGCATAAATCATAAGTGCTGTTAAAATCAATATTATCCTCGTAAGGAAATCCTACCATAACATCGCTGCTTACAGACATATTTGAATTAGTTTTATATAGTTTTTCTATTATTTTAAGATAATCTTCTCTTGTATATCTTCTATTCATAAGCTTCAGTATTTTATTGCTTCCCGACTGCAAAGGTATATGGGCATGACTGCAAAGCACATCTTCATTTTTAAATAAACTTATAAGCTTATCATCAAAGTAAAACGGCTCAACAGATGAAAGCCTTATTCTGATACCGTATTTTGAGGAATGCTCCAATATTTTAGTTAATATATTGCAGAAGTTAATTTCATTATTATAATTATATGAACCCAGATTGAGTCCCGTAAGCACTATTTCTTTATATCCGCAGTCATCAGCCGTTTTTAAAGCTTCAAAAATTTTTTTCGGCTCTGCGCTTTTATGATTTCCTCTTACTCTTGACACTATGCAGTATGTGCAGAAAACCTCGCATCCGTCTTGTATTTTTAAATATGCCCTGCTTTGCTCCTGAGGAAAAAATATAGGACTGTTTATTTTACTTTCTGCATTATTATGCATAGTATTGAATATTATTTCAGATGCCTCTTCTTTTTTTTCATTCGGTATAAGAATTATATTATCTTTTAAAACATAAGAATCTTTATCTTTTTTCGATGCATAACATCCTATAAGAAATATTTTTTTCAGAGATGTCTCTTCAAGTTTTTCTAAATAGGATGCAAGTTTTTTATCGCTGTAATTTGTAACTGTACATGTATTGATTGCCACAGCATCAGCATTATTTAACTCCGTGATATTTGCTCCCATGCTTTTTAATTCATAAGATATTTTTTCGCTTTCATATTGATTTAATCTGCATCCGAAAGTATGTATATGTATATTCATAATAAATATTCTCTTTAAAATAATTTAAATAATAATGAACTGATTAGTATTAATTAAGTATATATTTAAAATAATAATAATACAAATAATGTAAAAAATAAATTAACATAATATTTTTATTAAATTAAAGAATAAAAAATCCGATTAACATAATAGCATATTTTTTTATTTTTACTACTTGCAGAATTTACTAATTATGTTAATATGATTATGTTTATTGAAATATGTTTATAATATATTTTAATTGATTTCAATATATTATAGCAAGGGGAATAGCAATGAATCCTAACTATCGCATAGAATTGGCAGATAATATAAAAGGGAGCGAAAAGATGTCATTTAACAATAATTCTTTATCATTGGATACAATAATTAAAGTAATCGGCGTGGGCAACGGCGGATGCAATGCTGTAAACAGAATGATAGAAGAAGGACTTGAGAATGTAGAGTTTATCGCTATGAATACTGATTCTCAGGCATTATCACGCTCCAATGCTTCTGTAAGACTCGTTTTAGGCGACAGAGTAACTCAGGGATTGGGAGCAGGTACGGATCCCGAAAGAGGAGCCGAAGCGGCAAGAGAGAACATTTCTGAAATAGAAGAACTTGTAAGCGGCGCTAATTTGGTATTTATTGCAAGCAGTTTCGGAGGCGGTACTGGAACTGGAGCAAGCCCTATTGTGGCTGAAGCTGCTAAAAAATCGGGTGCTTTAACTATCGGTGTTGTTACTAAACCTTTTGATTATGAAGGTAAATTAAAAATGAGCCGTGCTGAATCAGGCATAGATAAAATGCTTACAATAGTTGATTCTCTTATAATAATACCTAATGAAAATCTTTATGATATGGTGGATATGGATAATTACAGCTATGAGGAAGCTTTATCCGTTGTGGACGATATACTTCGTCAGGGAGTTCAGGGCATATCCGATATAATTACTCAGACGGGATTTATTAATGTTGATTTTGCAGATGTAAAAACTATGATATCTCTTTCAAACGGAAGGGCTCATTTAGGAATAGGAATAGGCAAAGGCGATGAAAGACTTCAAAAGGCTATTACAAATGCATTTGAAAATCCGCTTTTAGATGTTTCCAGTATTAAAAATGCAAGAGGCATACTTGCCAATATAGTTTGTCCTAAAGATTTTGCTATGAAAGAGTATAGAGAGGCTAGTAAAATTATAAATAATTATGCTAATGAAAATGCTAATATAAAAATCGGCGTCTGCCCTAAAGATGATATTAAAGATGAAATTGTTGTTACAATAGTTGCTACAGGATTTGATGCAAATTCAAAAAATGATTTTGAGAATACAAACTCAGATTTTCATACTGATGATATAATAAATAAATCAAATAAAGATAAAATTATTAATAATAATTCGGACAGTTCTGATAATGAGATTAAAAATAAATCGGATAATATTGTTTCAAAATTAGAAAATACCTACGAAACAGACAATATAAATACAATAGTAAAAGAACCTAAAAAAGAAATTGAATCTGCTATTATTAAAGAAGAGATGCTTAATAATGAAGAAATAAATATTTCAGATAATATAAAATTTGAAAATAATATAAAAAATCTTAAAAAACCTTTAATAAGCAAAATAAATAGATTTAATAATACAGATGATGCTTTACCTGAAAATACTAATGCAGGAGATATGTTCTCTTCCGTTAATAGTAATGAGGATAACAGTATAGAAGAAAAATTTAACAGAAATATAGTTAATGGTAATTATGAGAGTTTATATTCTCAAAGATATGAAACAAAAAAATCTACTATTAATAAAAGAGCGGCGGAAAAAATAGCCGAAGATATGCGTTTTGAAGAAGAAAAGCATAATAATAAAATTCCATTTGATGTTGTATCAGATGATTATATGGATAAGCATAATAAAATGGGCTCAAAAATGTCCATATTCGGAGAAACAAGTACGGCTGATAATGATTTAGAAAAACCCGCTTTCTTAAGACGCCAGATACAGGCAAGAAATACTATAAGATAAGGTGTTATATTTAATTATGAAGAAAAATATTTTTAAAAAAAGATTATTCTTAAGTCTTTTTATTTTTTATATATTTTCTTTTTCGGTTTTTTCTCAAAATACTATAGAAAATGCTTTGAAGTTATACAATGAAAGGAACTATGAAGCTTCAATAAGAGTATTAGAGGCTATGAATATAGCTCCTAGCAATTTAGAGCCTTATTTATTATTAATAGATAATTATATAAAACTTAATAATTTATCTATAGCAGAATCTTTAATAAATGATGCCGAACATTATCATTCCAGAAATTACAGATTATTAGAAAGAAAATTAATATTAGAACTTCTAAGCAATAGAAATTCAGAATCAAGAATTACTGTTAATGCTATAAAAAATTTAGACAGTAAAAATTATTTAGCTAATTATGCACAAGGAGTTCTAAGCGAAAGGGCGGGATATTATGAAACTGCTATGAATATTTATGAAAGAGCAAGACTTATAGATAAGATAAGACCTGAAGCCACAATCGGTTTAGCATATCTTTATTTTGCAGGCGGAAATAATGAAAAGGCATTAAGCTTATTTAATGAAAATATTGCAAATAATCCGAGAGAGGCTGAGTCTTATTATCATTTGGCTAATTATTATTATCTGAATAAGCAGTATAATACTGCTTTAAACGAAGTTAATAATGCTTTATTTTATTATACAAATTATAATGAAGCTGAAATATTAAAAGCTAATATATTTATCTCATTAAATAGATATGATGAGGCTATTGCTATATTAGAATATATGCCCGATTCAGGATTCAAAAATAATTCAAAATATTATTATATAGGAAATGTATATGAAGGAGCTAATAATTATGCAAGATCCAAGTCTGCATATATTAATTATCTTAGGGTAAATCCTGAAAATGAGCTTGGAAGGCTTGCCTATGAAAGAGTTTTATTATATACAAATCCTAATCCCGATTATGAAAGAGACAGAGCCGCTTTATATTACGGAAATTTAGCCTCCTACTATACAAGGCTTGCTGATAATATCAGAGCTCAGGCATATTTAAAGCATATGCTGAGATTAAATCCTGCAAACACATTTGCAAGATTAATGCTTTCCGATGTTTACAGAAGAATGGGATTAGAAGAAAAATCTTTGGAAGAATTGGAAATAGCTAAAAATATTAATCCTGAAGATAAATCTATTATATATAAATATGATAGCTATAAAAGAAGATTGGATAAGAATATAGTTTCTAAATCTTGGGGTTTAGAACAGTACAATATTGATTTTTCAGGTTTTACAGTTGCTATAACCGATACAATTACAGCCCAAAAAGACAGCCCTTTATATTTAAATACAGCTTTATATCAGACATTGTCCTATGTTCTGCCTCAGTTCGGAAGATTTAAAGTATTAGATATGTACAGCAATTATTATGATGTCAGAGATCTTTACAGAGAATTAAACAGAAGGAATGCAGATTATTATTTGAGAGGGTCTGCATTTCAAAATGATGATACATTTACTATTATGCTTGATTTGGTTGATGTAAAAAGCGAAAAAACTGTTACTAATTTTACAATTATGACCAGAGGAAAAGAAAAAATAATGGGCGCTGCTGTTATGGCTGGAAGAGCTATTAACAACAGCATACCTTTTTATTCAAAAGTGATAAAGCTTCATAATGATAATATATATATAAATGCTGGAAGAATGCAGGGAATTACTAATAATATGAATATGCTTCTTTATGACACAGCGGAGGCAAGAATAGATTTAGCTTCAAGAGGATATAACGGCGTTATAGGAATGATAAAGATTATTACAACAGATGAAAATGTTTCTTTAGCCAAACTTATAGACGGAAGGCTTTTAAATAAAGTTAACTTAAATCAAATAGTAATGCCCTATATAACAAATACGATGCAAAATACTAATGTTAACTGAATTATTATGGAAAGAAATATTATAGGTATATACGGACTTATATGTTCGGGAAAAAGTTCATTTTCTAAAATGCTTGCAAAGGAAATGAATGCTTTATATATAGATGCGGACTTAATAGGGCATGAGGCTTTGATTTATAATAAGGAAAATATAGTTAAAGAATTTTCAGATGATATTTTAGATAATGATAATAATATAGACAGAAAAAAATTAGGCGCAGTTGTATTTAATAATGCTGAAAAATTAAATAGACTTGAAGAAATTAATTATCCTTATATAGAAAATAAAGTACATGAATTAATAGACTGTTCATATAAAGATATTGTTATAGAAGCCGCACTTATTATGAGAAGCAAAATCCGTTTTATGTGCAGCAGCTTAATATATGTAAATGCAAAAACTACCGATATTATAAAGAGAATGAAAAAAACAAGAAATATTTCGGAATATGAAGCCAGAAAGCGTTTAAAAATGCAAAGAGATGTTAAAAATAATAAACTCAATGCCGATATTCTAATAAACAATATGAAGGATTATAATAATTTAATTGTAATCTCAAAGAAATTAGGAAGGTATTATGGAGTTAAATCAAAACCAAAACACAGAAGAAAAAGAATCTTCTATTAACAGTCAGATTGGCAAAAGAAAAACTCTTTATATAGTTAATTTTACACCTATAAGATTACTTGTATTTTCTATCGGCTGTACAGCTTTGATTTTATTTATATTTGTATTAGGTTTTCATTTAGGCGGCTCTAAACCTATACATGCAGGAAATAATTCGGGAGATTCAATTTCCGCTTTAATGAGAAATGCTCAGGACGAAGATAATATGTATGCAGAAATAAGCACTTCGGATATGCCTGATAATAATATCAGCGCATTAGATGAATATAATGCAAACAATAACGGCATTATAAGGGAGGGAAGCACTTCTGCGGACAGATACAGCGAATACACTCAAAATCTGGCTTTAGAATTGGATACTATCAATGAAAATATTAAAGATAGGGATACTGCAGGATTATCTCCCAACACAACTTATACTCCTCCTCAGCAGGCAGCAAATATATTTTCGGCCTCATCTTCAAGAGTGCCTTATACGAGAAGTTCATCTTCCGATTCCATATATTTTATACAGGTAGCTGTAGGATATGACAGAGATAATACTTATTCCGCAAGAGACAGCTTAAAGTCAAAATTTCCAAAAGCTTTTATAAAAGAGGAAGCTATGTCCGACGGAAAAACTATGTATAAATTAAAAATGGGAAGATATGAAACCAGAGAGGAAGCTCAAAAGGCTTTGTCTGAAATAAAAAAGATACCTGCATATAAAGACAGTTATATTTATTCGGATAAGAAAATAAGTTAAATAAATAATATCCTAAAAGTTATAGTTATGCCCTTTTAAATATTTATAAGGGCATTAATATTTTTTAAACAATCTGCTCAAACTTCATATTTTTAGCTTCTTTGCAGTTTATTTCTATAATTTCTTTTTTATATTCTTTTTCATTTTTATCATAGTATGATGCGGTTATATGAAGTTTTTCCATTTCTTCTTTTGAAAAATATCCCATTATCATAGCAGAGTTGTAAATTATATCATAGTTTTCTATACTGCCGTATATCTCCAAATATCCGAAAGGTCCTTTATTATAATTAGGCTTTAAAGTTATGCAGTTTTTTTTATTTCTTTTTTCTAAAGCGTCATTTTCTTTTTCGTTTCTGCCGAGTAAAAGCTTAATATTTTTACTCATTCTTATATGTCTGCCTATAGCCAAATACTGCATAAGTTCAATATTAAGTATTTCTTTTCCGTTATTTGATATTAAATCTGAATATCTTCTTGCATATCCTTTATCAACTATGGAACAGCCCGCTCCAGAAGGAATAGGGTAGTCAGTTATTCCGAATTCTTCCGCTAATTTCATCTGAATATGTCTTGATCTTCCGTATATATCATATAAATTTTCCCTGTTTATTAATCCTTCCTTTTCAGCTTTAGTTATCGGCAAAAGTTTTGCAGATAAAGGTCTTAATAATTTTCCTTCAAGTCCGCTTTCTTTTACAGCATTTATTAAATCCTGAGATTTCTGACTCATAGGTCTTTGTCCTTTTACTTCTCCTGTGGCTATAAAATCAAAACCTTCATCTTCCATTATTTTTTTAGCAGTTTTAAGCATTAATATATGACAGTCCAAACATGGATTAATAGCGCTTCCATATCCGTATTTAGGATTTAAAAACATATCTAAGTAGACATCTTTTAAAGATACAAATCTTATCGGTATATTAAGAAAGTCGGCGGCTTTTTTAGCAGGATCATCATTATATATATTTAAAAGTTCTTCTTTTATAACGGCATATTCCAATCCTGTAACAAATCTTAAAGCGAGCATATCAATATTTTCTCTTTTTAATACGGCTCCTGCAATTGTACTGTCTAATCCTCCGGATAATAGTAAAATAGCTTTTGCTCTTTTATTGCTCATTAATTTTTTTCCTTAAATTATTATTAATTTATTTTTATAATATACTAAAACACATTATTTTGTCAATATTTTAATATACATCTTAATACTGCAGTTGACAAATAATATCAATTTATTATAATTCAGATGGGATATAAAGATAAAAAACTCCTATATTATAATAATATAGGAGTTATGTTTATTTAATCAAGCCTGTTTAGTTAGGATAAAGTAAAGTGAAGGTTTGAAAAAATAGCATAATTAATTTTGTATATCAGCTTTAGTTGTTACTTTTATTATTTTTGAAAGATCTTTATAGCCTTTTGCTTTTCCTGTAACTGTAACTTCTTTTCTAGTCTCATCAACATCAGATAAAGTAAAGTTAACAGTTTTTTCATTGTTGTCTCCTCCATTGTTCTCAATGGGATTTGTAGGAGTATTGGCATTTTTATCTTTGCAGCTTATACCAAATAAATCGTCTGATATAATTTTTTAAATTATAATATTTGCCTGAAAATTAAAAAATCAGGTTTTGACAGCTTAAAAATTGCAGATAAGATTCTTTTATATATAAAAAATTGTTTGCTCGAGACTGGACTTGAACCAGCACGGTGTTACCCGACAGCACCTCAAGCTGTTGTGTCTACCTATTCCACCACCCGAGCTTAAATATAGACATTAATTTAAAAATATTATATATTAAATAATCATTTTGTCAAATATTTATGATGCCGTACTTAAGTTTGAAATATATAAATATAAAAATATGAAAATAATATTTAAGGAAATAAATATGAATTATATGTCGAATTTGCATACTCATACAATATACTGCGACGGTAAAAATACCGTTGAAGAGAATATAAAAAGCGCTGCTGATAAAGGCTTAATAAGCATAGGCTTTTCGGGTCATTCTCATTTTTATAAAGATAAAACTTCTATGACTGAAGAGGGCACTTTAAAATATATAGAAGATGTAAATAAAAATAAATATATATATAAAGATAAGATACAGGTATATTTGGGTATAGAGGGAGATTATTATTCAAATTTAAATAAAGACACCGATAAAGAAATGGGGCTTGATTACAGAATAGGCTCTGTACATTATATAGATGATGGTAATAATTCGTATTTTCCTATAGATATGTCAAGAGAAAGTTTTAACAATGCAGTTAAATATTTCGGAGGCATAAAAGAGGTTGTTTGCAGATATTATGATAATGTTATTAAAATGATAGAAACTCAAAAGCCTGATATTATAGGACATTTGGATTTGGTAAGAAAATATAATTTGAATAAAGAATATTTTACAGAAGAGGAAGATTGGTATATATCTAAAATAGATGAGGTTTTGAATATTATTAAAAAAAATAAATGCTTAGTTGAATTAAATACAAAACTTATGAATAAAAATAATTTAGATGCTCATTATCCTAATAAATATACTATAAAGAAATTATTAGAAATAGATGCAGATTTTATTATAAATACTGATGCGCATTGGTCGGATAATGTTGATCATTTTTATATTGAAGCGGTTAATGAATTAAAAAATATAGGGGTAAAATATATAAAAATCTTAATTGATAATACTTTTAAGAGTATAGAAATTTAATTAATTTATTTGAAAAAATATTATTATGAAATATAATGTTATATTTGCTTCTGAGAGGTATATATGAATTATTTAAAAGAGACAATAATTTGGAATAACAGTTTATTAAGATATTTAGTATCTTTATCAGTATTCTTTATCAGTTTGCTCATGATGAAGTTAATTTTATTTTTTTTGCTTAAAATACTATTGAAGCTCAATGAAAAAATTCACAATATATTTATATACGAACTTGTAAAAAGTATTAAAAAAAGAGTAAGACCTATTATATTTTTGATTTCTTTGTTTATGGGAAAATTATGCTTAATAATTCCTAAAGATGTGGGTACATATTGGATAAAAATACTTATTATTTTAATAGTGATATTTACAATGATGTTTATATGCGATATCATCGGAAATTTCAGTATTAATTATCTGTCAAATAAAAAAGATATAGTTATTTCCGACGGCATAATTACCATATTAAAAGCTTTAGTATGGATAATCGGTTTTCTTACTATACTTTCAAATTTAGGAGTTAATGTTAATACATTTATTGCAGGACTTGGAATAGGAGGCGTGGCGGTTGCTTTTGCGGCTCAAAGTATAATAGCCGATTTATTTAATTATTTTGTTATAGTGTTTGATAAGCCTTTCTTAAAGGGAGATTATATACAGATAGATAAGGACTCGGGCACAGTTGAATATATAGGCATTAAATCCACCCGTATAAGAAGAAACAGCGGAGAACAGCTTTTAATATCAAATACTAATCTGCTTTCTTCAAGAATACAAAATTACAGAATATTAGAAAAAAGAAGAAAATATATGCTGCTTGGAGTTGAATATTCAACATCTTTAGAAAAATTAAAGCTTATACCGAATATTATACAGACTGTAATAGAAAATGCTGATAATACAGAGTTTTCCAGCGCAAGATTTGTAGAGTTTGCAGATTCTTCTCTTAATTTTGAAATAATATACTATGTAAATACATCGGAATATAAAGAGTTTGTAAGGATTGTTGAAGATATAAATTATAAAATAGTAGATGAGTTTAATAAATTGAATATAAGTTTTGCATTTCCGTCAAGGACTTTGTATATAAACAAAGTATAATTAAGGATTGTTTATGGATTAGCATGGTGTATACATGGTGTATACCAATAAAAAGTTTTAGAAATAAAATGAAAAATAAGTTAAAATCTATTAAATCACATAATTATCCTGTTGATTTGTAAATTATATTTATATGTTTGATAATTTAATTTTATATTTTCAAATTATAATTATTTTATGTATTGTTTATTATTAAAAAAGGTATATAATTATAGGCGTAAATATAAAATATATATTCTAAGGAGAAATTAACATGGCGGAATTGCGTTATAATCCATTGCTTGGAGATTATGTAATGATAGCAAGTCATAGGCAATCGCGTCCTCAAATGCCTAAGGATTATTGTCCTTTTTGTCCGGGAAGCGGAAAGGTTCCTGACAGTTATGAGGTTTTTTGCTATGATAATGATTTTCCTGCTTTATCTTTTGAACCCCCGTATCCTGACGAAGTAGACAATGGCAAAATGTTTAAAACAGCTCCTTCAATAGGCAAATGCGAGGTTATTTTATATTCTCCTGATCATAATACAACTTTATCAGAACTTTCGGCAGAACATATTACTAAATTGGTAATTTTATGGCAGGAAAGAATGAGAGCAATAGCTAAGAATAAAAAAATAAAATATATAATGCCTTTTGAAAATAAAGGAGAGGTTGTTGGTGTTACAATGCCTCACCCTCATGGTCAGATATACGGATACAGTTGGATACCTTTAAGAATAAAAAGAAAAATAGAAATGGCTTCAAGTTATTATAATGCTAATTGCAGTAATCTGTTTATGGATATGATAGAACAAGAGCTTGATGATAATAGAAGGGTCATATTTGAAAATGATCATTTTATTTGTTTTCTTCCTTTTGCCTCAGAATATCCTTACGGCATAATGATAATGCCTAAAAAAATAACTCTTTCTATTGCAGATTTTAATAAAGAGGAAAGTATTTCTCTAGCTGACGCTTTAAAAAAGGCTGTTTCTTCATTGGATTTGCTTTTTGATATTAAATTTCCATATATGATGTGCATGTACAGTGCACCTGTAAATGACGGCTTTAATTACAGCAATATATGGAATTATCATATAGAGTTTTTCCCGCCTATGAGAAGCAAGGAAAAGCAGAAATTTAATGCTTCTTCCGAAACAGGAGCTTGGGCGCCTTGCAATCCTACAAGTCCTGAAGAGATGGCGGCTCAGTTAAGAACTGCATATATAAGATATATGGGAATGTAGGTGTCATTAAAATTTACAGTTATTATACCTCATAGAATTGGTGAAAATATAGAAAAAACCTTAGCAGGGGTATATCTATCAAATTACCCTATGGAAAAAATCGAAATTTTTCAGGCTGAAGGTACACATCCTACAGTTCAAAGAAATGAATGTATTAAGCAGTCTTCGGGAGATATTATATATTTTATAGATAATGATTCTATAATTAGTTCTGATAATATAAGGGAAGCAGGCATAATATTTGAAAATGACGAAAAAACCGCTGTTGTCGGAGGACCCGCTGTTCATAAAGTTAATTCAATGTCTGAAATGTATATAGATAAATGTATGAAGTCTTATTATGCTGTAGGACCTATAGCAAACAGATATAGAGCAGATGACAGAGAAATAAAGGAAGGTACTGACAGAGATGTTATACTTTGCAATTTATTTGTTAGAAGAAATGTTTTATTTGAGGCAGGACTCTTTAATGAAAGTTTATATCCTAATGAAGAAAACGCTTTGATAGACAGAATACTTTCACTTGGATATAAATTAATATATAATCCCAATATAGTAGTGGAAAGACCGCCTAGATCTAATTTAAACTCGTATATAAAAATGCTGCTTAATTACGGAAGGGGCAGATTTGAGCAATTATTCAGAGATTTTAACAGTAAAAATTTAATATTTACACTTCCTGCTTTATTTTCAGCTTATATTATTCTATGTCCTATAATGCTTATAATATTTAATACTTTTAAAGCCTGCATAATAAAATTTTATTTTATTCCGTTATTGGTTTATATAATAATAACTTTATTTGCTGGTATTTTATATTCTTTTAAGGATGACGGATTTGCTTCTAAAATTTGCGGGATATTTGTATATCCTTTTATGTTTTTTATAACTCATTTCTTTTACGGATTTGGATTTTTTTACGGCATTATAAAAGTAATAAGTAAGTTTAAGAGAATTGCAGATTTTACTATAAAGAAGTATAAATCTTTTGGATAAATCTTAATACTGTAATTTTTATATTGAAAAATTACTTTATATGTTCATAATTTTTTAATGCTGTATATTATTTATTATAAAATATAAAAAAATCTTATAAAGTCTGTTTTTTATTAAAATAAATATTTGCAAATTATAATCATTTATGATATATTGTATAAACAATTATTTTAATTAAAAAAGGTTATAGGTGTCAAATACATACAAAATAATTACTTTAGACGGTCCTTCAGGTGCAGGCAAAAGTACATTAGCTAAATTGCTTGCAGAAAAATTGTCTTTTAAATATTTAGACACCGGCGCTATGTATAGGGCGGTAGCCTTGTATATGATAAAACATCATATTGATATAAATAATAACAGCGAAGTCATATCGGCTCTTAATAATTTAAGTATTAGCTTTAGTGATGAAGGAAGAATATATTTAGATAATGAAGATGTAACGGAATCTGTAAGAAGTACGGAAGTAGTTAATCTTGTTTCTGCAGTTTCATCTATCAGCGCAGTAAGACGAAGTATGGTCTCTTTGCAGAGAAAGATAGCTGAAGGCGGTAATTATGTTATAGACGGCAGAGATATAGGCAGCGTAGTTTTTCCTTATTCTGAATATAAATTTTATATTGATGCTTCATTAAATGAAAGAGTTAAACGGAGATTTGAGGAAGAAGCATCTAAAGGAAAAACTTTAAGTTATGAAGATGTTAAAAAAAGTATAATAAAAAGAGATGAGTTTGACTCAAATAGAGAAGATAGTCCGCTTGTAGTACCTGAAAATGCTTGTATTATTGATACTACTAATATGACTATTGATGAAGTTGCAGAGAAAATCACTAATGTGATTTTTAATAAAAAAATCTAATGAATATAGTTGTATATATTTTTTGCCTGTTAATATACAGGAGGGAGAGAGACAATGGAAGATAATAAAAATCTATCAAACGATGAAATTGAATTTCGTAAGGCTTTGGAAGGAAGTGACAACACTTCTCTGAGCCGCGGAAAAATTATTAAAGGTAAAGTTGTGCAATTTGATGATACTGATGTTTTTATAGATTTTGATTCTAAATCTGAAGGTAAAATTAAAAGAAATGAATTTGATAAAGAACCTGTTATAGGTGAAGAAATAGAGGCTATTGTTTCAGGCGAAGATGATAAAGGCTATGTTATTTTATCAAAAAGCGAAATAGATAAGAGAAGATCTCATGAATTAATAGAAGATGCCGTAAAAAATAGCACTCCGATAAAAGGAGTTGTTAAAGAGGTTATTAAAGGCGGATTTAAAGTGTCCATTATGGGAAATCAGGCTTTTTGTCCTTATTCTCAAATGGATACAGCAAGAGGAATTAAAGAGACTGATTATATCGGAAACGAATATGATTTTAAAATTATAAAGAAAAATGGAAGAGACATAGTTGTATCAAGAAGGGTCCTTTTAGAAGAAGTTCAGAATGCAGGAATAGAAAGTTTCTTAAATGATTTAAAAGAGAATGATATTATAAACGGAAAAGTGAAAAATATTGAAAAATTCGGCGCTTTTGTGGAAATTACTTCAGGTTTAGACGGCTTTCTTGCCATACCTAATATGTCTTGGGATAAAGTTATTAATCCTAGATCCATTATTTCAAAGGGCGATGAGAGAATGTTTAAAGTTCTTTCCGTAGATAAGGAAAAGCGCAGAGTGGATCTAGGACTTAAACAGTTAGATGATGATCCTTGGAATAAATTTGCTGAGCAGTATAAAGTTGATGATGTTATACATGGAGAAGTTACAAATATTAAAAAATTTGGTGCTTTTGTAAAAGTTGCGGACGGCATAGAGGGGCTTGTTCATATTTCCGATTTGAGCTGGAATTCTCATGTTAATAATCCTAATGATTTTGTTAAAAAGGGCGATTTCTTAGAATGTAAAATATTGGGTATGAATGCCTCTGACAGAAAACTAACACTAGGGTTGAAACAGGTTAAAGAAAATCCTTGGGATACTGTTGAAAGGGATTTTCCCATTAAATCTATTGTAAAATGTATAGTAAAAAGAATAATAAAAAATTTTGCAGTATTTGAACTCCCTAACGGTTTGGAAGGAATATGCGATATAAGCGATTTTGATTGGAGAAATAATATCGTTAATATGAAAGACTATGTTAAAGAAGGCGAAGAAGTCAGTATGGTTATTATGTCAATAGACAGAAACAGACAGAGAATTAAATTGAGCTATAAGCATACTAAAGATAGTCCTTGGAGATTATTTGAAAAATCTCATCCTCAAGGTTCCATAGTTGATGGTACTGTAAAAGTTTTGGTTGATTCGGGAGCCATTATTTCTTTGGAAGATAATTTAGAAGGATATATGCATATTTCTCAAGTGGAAATTCCTAAAGGAGGAGCTTTAGAAGAAGTTTTAAAAGCGGGAGAAACATATCCTTTTGTAGTAAGAGAAGTTAATCAAAGCAAAAGAAGAATATCATTGTCAAGAAGAGAGTATATGGAGGCGCAAAATAAAAAAGAAACTCAAAATTATATTTCAAAAGCTGAACCTACTTCTTTAACTTATAATCCTTTTGATAGTATCAATAATTAATTAATATTATTTAAATTTGAATTCCTAATGCAGTATCTGTTATGGCATTAGGTTTTTTTTATTATCTTAAATTATATTGACAAACAAGTAAATAGAAGTATAATTTACACACTATTATTAATTTAAAAAATAGAAGGTTTATGATGAAAAGGATTCTTATTATATCATCAGAATATACAGGTCATGGTCATAAAAGTGTGCATACTTCTCTTTTGCAGGGATTTAAATCCCTTTACAGCGGAGAGATAGAATGCAAAGTTGTAAATGGTTTTACATTAGGCGGTCCAAAACTTATGGCGACAGAAAGACTTTATAACAGCTGCATAAAATATGCTCCTAAATTATGGTATAAGCTATTTAGATTTTCTTTTAAAAATAAGGATGTTATCAATAGGCAAAGCGCTTTTAATGTTAAAAGAAAGTTTTTAAAATTAATAAAGGAATATAATCCTGATATAATAGTTAATGTTCACCCTATATTTAGCGGAAGCCTTTTAAGTATTATAAAGAAAAGAAATATAAATATAAAATTTTTTATTATAATAACAGATTTAATTACAATAACTAAATTATGGTTTGATAATAGGGCAGACAAAATTATAAGTCCATCTTATGAAGCTTCGGAATATATGATAAAAAATGGTATAGATAAAGAAAAGATTATTACTTTCGGATTACCAGTAAGAGAGGGGTTTGACGCTTTGCTTAAAAGTGAGGAAGAAATAAGAGAAAAAACAAATATTAACAGCACATTAAAAATTCTTCTGCTTAATAATTCTGAAAGAACTAAAAGACTTATATATATAATAAACGGTCTCTATGGCAGATATAAATGCGAAGTTACGGTTGTATGCGGAAGAAATAAAAAAACATATACAAAACTTAAAGAATTTTTTTCTTCAAGAAGCTACAGCCCTAATATAATGGGATATACTCAGGAGCTGCCTAAATTATTTCATGAAAATGATATATTAATAACAAGATCAGGTCCTACAGCTATGATAGAGGCTATTAATTGTCTGATACCTGTTATATCTATGGGGGCTTTGCCTGGTCAGGAAGAAGAAAATCCAATATATCTGAATAGAAACGAATTTGGCTACAGTACGATCTCCACCGATGATATATTTAATAAAATAGATTTGCTTATTGAAAATAACAGAGAGAATTTAGTTAAGATAAGAGAGAATCAATTTAATTATTACGGCAGAGATGTAAGAGAAAAGATTGTTAAATATATTGCTGATAATATTGAAAATAATTAAATTCTTTTTATAATAGAGTATCTTATAAAAGAGGTTGATATGTTGATTGCTAATTCAAAGATGAAAGAATTTATTTCAGACATTGATTTATCATCTATAGAGCTTAAAAATTATTATTCCGTCTCTAAAAAAGAAAATGCAGATAGGGAAAAATATTTTATTATAAATAAAGAAATAGATTGCTCTTTATGTTCAGTTTCGGCAAGCGGTTTAGAGCTTACGCTTTATGAATATAAAGAAAATGAAATATATTTATCAAACAGCAGAAAATTAGAAGATATTTTGAATCTTTCTTTAAAAATATTCTTATCAATAAAGAAAATATTAGAAGATAATTACAGCGATACTATATTTGATATAATATTATCTATAGATTTTGAAAATGAAAAAACAGCGCCTTGTTCCTTTATAAGTTTTTATGCTGTTAGAGATAATTTCAGAATAATAGATTTAAAAGATATTGATAATTTTAAATCTGATGCTGTTTTAATAGAAACGGTTAATAAATAAATTTAATATTTTTTATTGATGCTAATAAGAATTGCTTTTATTATTGCTATGCTTCTGCAGAGTAGGCACCTCACGGTGCCCGCCTTTAAGAAGTAAACAAGTAAACTTATTAGCAGGATTACAGTCGCTTTATTATTTTTTATTTCTGTTAAAGTCTTTTATTATTATAATAATAAATTATTATTTATTTGATTTTATAATCTTAATTAATAAAAATTACTTATAAGTTTTTATTATATATTGCAATATTTTATATAATAGTTATAATTTTACTATAAAATAATTATTTTTAGGATATAAAAAAATGAAAATATATAGTTTAAGATTTAAGATTCCTGTTTTGTTTATAACAGCAATTGTATTATCGATATTTCTTAGTGTAGGAAGTATGCTGTTTTTAAATATGAAAGCAATTGATGATACGATTGAAAGCGGTTTTTCATCTACATCAATATCATATAAGAATTTAATTAATTTATGGCTTGAAGATAATAATTTTTCTATGGATAATTTTGTTTCTTCCGAAGCGTTAATAAATTTTTTGACAAATAGGGAAGATGAAACTTTAAGATTAATAGCAAAAGAAGCGTTAAAATATTTCAAAAGTTCGAAAGCATCGTTTATTAACTTTATAATATTAGATTTAAACGGGAATGCAATAATAGATTCTGAGGACGGTATTTTAAATAATGTTTCTATAGACATAAATGACGAAGGCTGGAAAAAATTTGTATCGGGAGGATATAATTCAGGCAGCGAATCAAGTATAAGCAAATCGGTAGCTACAGGCAATCCTACTTATAGAATATGGAGAGGAATAAAAGATAATGCAGGCAATGTAATAGGAATATTATCTGGAAATGTTGATTGGGGGGATTTAATAAACAGATATATTCTTAATATTAAGATAGGAGAAAGCGGAGAAATATCAATTATAGACAGTAATAAAAAGTATTTGGCTAATCAGAATAAAGATAAAATATTAACTACGGAAAGCGGACATATTCCTTATGATGAAGTTATAAAAAACGGCAGCGGAATAATGCATTATAAAGAGAATAATAAAAAATATTTAATGTCCTATTATAATATAGATAATACAAACTGGTATATTATAATAAAGATGTTGGAAGGCGAATTATATTCTTCATTGGGAAGAACTATATTATTTGCAGTATTATTATCTTTTATTATAATTGCGGCTGTCGCTGTATTGGTAGTCGGATTTACAAGAAGATTAACTTCTCCTTTGAAAGAGGCGTTAAAATTTGCAAATTTAATATCTTCAGGCGATTTAACTTTTGAAATTAAAAATAAATATTTTACAAGAAAAGATGAAATAGGAGAACTTATAAAAAGTTTTGATAACATGAAAACCTCCATAAAAGAAATTATAGATGTGGCTAATTCAAATGTTGATTTGACTAAAAGAACCGCCTATTCTTTATCATATTCAAATAAAGATTTGGCGCAGAGAACATTAAGTCAGGCATCGTATTTGGAAAAAACTTCCGAAGCTACAGAAGAAATTTCAAGTACAATAAAAAAAACAGCTGAAAATGCTTCTATAATTAATGATATGATGATAGATGCCAGAAATGCCGTTGAGGAGGCTGGAAGTATTATTTCTGAAACTGCTCATAATACCAGTCAGGCTTTTGAATATAGTCAGAAAATAAGCGGATTGGTAAAATTTATTGAAGATATAGCTTTTCAAACTAATATATTAGCCTTGAATGCTTCCGTAGAGGCGGCGCGTGCGGGAGAACAGGGTAGAGGATTTGCAGTTGTTGCTGCTGAGGTTAGAAATTTAGCTCAGACAACTCAAAGCTCTGTTAATAATATAACTTCGTTTATTTCGGAAAGTAATGATAAAGTAAAGAAAGCCACAGATTCAGCTAATATGTCAAGAACATTATTCCAAGATATTGAAAGCAAAATAGAAGAAACTACAAGAGTTATAGTTGATATGGCTAATACTACTAAAGAACAGCTTATAGGAATAGACAGCATTAATAACGCCATGTCAAATATGGATTCCCAGACTCAGGACAATAGTTTATTAGTTTCGTCTATGAATCAATCTTCAAAAGATTTGGAGCATCAAATGGAAGAATTGGCAAATGCTATGTCATTTTTTAAAGTAGGAGCTAGAAAATTAGAATGGCTTGATCAGTATTATACGCATAATAAAGTTATAGACGGTCAGCATATTCAAATTATTGATTATGTTAATAAAGTTCATTCGGCTTTGTTTAATAATGTTAAAGAAGATGTTGAAGAGGCATTTAAAGGGGCTATTAATTACACTAAATATCATTTTGCTGAGGAGCAAAAAATACAGACTGCAAATAAAGATAAATATCCTAAGATTAAGGAGCATTTTGGAGAGCATAGAAGATTTGAAAAAGCAATTGATGATAAATATAATGAATTTAAATCGGTTAATGATTGGCGCAGGGTAGCCGTTGATTTTTCCGAACTTTTAGCTAAGCTTCTGATAGAGCATATCGGAGTATGGGATAAAGATTTTGTAAGAATGGCAGGTATACAGGATTCATAAAATATTATTTCCAATTAGAACCGAACGGAGAGCTTTCTATAAGTCTGCTGTAGAATAGCTCTCTTACTTTATTTAAAAATTGTTTAGTTTCATCGCTGGAATAATCGGCATAAGTCCATATAAGTTCTGTATATCCTTTTTTTTTCTTATAGATTAGAGTTAGGTCGGCAAATACTCCGTTTTTTAAGTATATTCTATGCGTAAAATTTTTATTTGTAGCTAAAACAAAATTTTCCAATGTCAGTATGGCAGGATCTATATTAATTTTTCTTTTGTTATTATATGAATATTCTTTTTCTATATTATCAGTAATTTTTTTTACCTGACTTATATAATCTCTTTCTATCATAGTTTTAAATACTATAAATCTTTTATTTATATTCTCCCCCATCTCTTCTTTATAATATGGCGAATGAGAAAATAAATATTCATCGCTTATAATTTCTATTTCTCCGAAATTGTTAATAAGTTTATCCGATACTAAATTATATATATTAATATCATTATACATTAAAGCTGTAATAAGCACAGCTTTAGATTGTTTTAATACTTTGCTCATATTGTTAATATATTATATTATTTTTATTTATATGTCTATAACAGCTTGATATAAAAAAGATTAATATTATAATATTGAAAAACTATTTAAAGGAGTAAATAATATGGCTACGCCTCATATAGGAGCAAATAAAGGAGATATTGCAGAAACTATACTTTTACCGGGAGATCCTCTCAGGGCAAAGTTTATCGCCGAAAATTTTTTAGAAAATATTTTTCAATATAACTCAATAAGAAATATGCTGGGCTTTACTGGTACTTATAAAGGAAAAAAAATATCGGTTCAAGGCACAGGTATGGGAATGCCTTCCTGCAGTATTTATTCCTATGAGCTTATTCATTTTTATGATTGTAAGAATTTAATCCGTATAGGAACTGCGGGCGCTTTATCTGATAAGCTTAATATAGGAGACTTAGTTATAGCAATGGGAGCCTGCACCGATTCTAATTATGCAAATCAGTATGAACTTTCAGGAAATTATGCCCCTATAGCTAGTTATGAATTATTAAAAAAAGCTGTAAGCAAAGCTGATAATATGAAAATAAATTATTATGTAGGAAATATATTGTCCTCAGATATATTTTACTCTGCAAATAATGCTTCCTCCAAATGGGCTAAAATGGGCGTGCTTGCTGTTGAGATGGAGGCTGCTGCTTTATATATGAATGCCGCTTATGCCGGAGTTAATGCTCTTTGTATGGTTACTATATCGGATTCTTTGATTACAGGAGAATCTTCAAGCGCAGAACAGAGGGAAAAAACTTTTACTGATATGATTGAAACAGCATTATCTTTGGCTTAAAGTTTAAAAAACAGCAGTAATATAAACTTATGCAATCTATTTGCCTGATAATTCATAAAACTTAATAATATTGATTTTATTAATATATTTAGAACTTTTACAGTAATTGTATAATAAGCTTTATTTTTTATTGCATTACGGATATTAAAATTCTTTAATTTTTTCTTTATTCAGGTTTTTTATTAATGCCTTTGCAATTTCTATAGAAGAGGTTATATCATAGTAGGAAGCATAACAGTAATGGCTGTGGGCATATCTGGTCGGCACTCCTAAAACTACGCTTGGAGAGGCTAAATTAGTTTTATGATAAACGGCTCCGTTTGTAGAACCCTTTTCTCTTACTATAATCTGATGAGCTATATTGTATTTTCCTGCAATTTCTATAGTATATTTATTCAATCTTGGATTTGTAATCATACCGCCGTCAATAACTCTAAGCTGAGAACCTTTGCCTATAGCCCCGTAAACTCTGTCTTTATTATGAAATGTATCGTCTGCGGGAGAGCCTTCAAATACTATTACCAAATCAGGCTTTACTTTATTAGCAGCAACAGAAGCCCCTCTTGTTCCTACTTCCTCCTGTGCTGTCATAATTCCAACTAAATTAACATCTAATTTTTCATCTTTTAATGCTTTTAATGTTTCTATAACGCATAAAGCGCCTGCTCTGTTATCTATAGCTTTTGAGCATATAGTTTTAGTTCTTTCATCATATCTGAAATTCACATCGGGAGCAATCGGGTCTCCTATGCATATTCCAAATATTTCCTCCGTTTCTTTTTTGCTTCCGGTGCCTACATCTATATACATATCCGATAAATGAGGAAGTTTTCTTTTTTCTTCATCGCTCATAAAATGAGGAGGTTTTGAGCCTATTATTCCCTTTACATATTCTCCGCTTGATGATTTTATTATAACAGAATTAGATACTATATTAGGTATATGCCAGCCGCCTAAAGGTATAAATGATAAAGTACCATTATCATTTATATGCTCAGTCATAAATCCTATTTCATCTATATGGCAGTCTAATGCAACTATAGGTTTTGTACTGTCAATATTTTGAATGCCTAAATATAAATTATTGATTGAATCTCTTTCATAATCTGTGAATGCAGTATTATTTTTTATAATTTCTATAACATCATCTTCAAAACCTGAAGGTCCGAATGCATTGGCTAAATCTTTCATTAATTTTAAAGTATCGTTCATAAAATTCCTCGTATAAATAAAATATTTAATTTCTAAATATAATAAATCATTTGATTAAAATATCAATTAATAAAATAATATTATGCAATTAAATTTACAGCTTGATTATAAAAAGTTAATTAAAAAATATATATTGCTTTTTAATATTGTTGTATTTTTATTAAATATGATATAAAATACCTGCAAAGATATAACAAAATTACTTGACTTATGCACATTATGTATTATAATTTATAGTACAATTTAAAGGAGTTATCATGAATAGTGCCATATCAAATCAAATACTTGTATTTAAGATAAATAATGAATTGTATGGAATAGATATTCTTAAAGTTCAGGAAATATTAAATTTTATGCAGCCTTCTCCTATTCCAAATTGTCCTGATTATTTGAAGGGTATCATTAATTTGAGAGGTACTATAATTCTTGTTATAGATTTAAGAGCAAGGTTTCATTTTGATGAGCCTATGAACTCTGAGAATTGCGTTATAGTTGTAGTTGCTATAGGCGATAAAAAATACGGTCTTGTTGTTGATTCTGTGTCTGATGTGCTTACTATAAATAATGAAAATATTCAGGAAGATATAGATATGCATGCGGGCATAGACAGCAGATATATAATGGGTTTGGTTAAGGCTAATGAGCAAATGATTATTTTAGTTGATATAGATAAAGTATTTGTTAAAGATGAGCTTGACGATTTAACTAACACCGTTAATAATTCTATAGTAAAGTAAATAAATAATAATATGTCTTCTCATAGAATACTTAGAGTAAATGAAAATATCAAACAGACTCTCTCTATGATTATAATGAGGGAGATAGAGGATCCTAGAATAAAAAATAATCTTGTTGCTATTACAAGAGTGGATACTGCCAAAGATTTAAAAAATGCCAAAATATATTTTGTATGCCTGAATGAAGATAAACAAAATGAAGTTTTAAATGGTCTTAACAGCGCAAAAGGCGTTATATTTTCTTATCTTAAAAAACAGCTTACTATCAGATATGTACCCAATATGACATTTCATTATGATAAAAATCTGATAGAAACAAATAAAGTATTAACTGATATAAAAAAATTAAATATACAGGAAGAAATTCCTGAAAATAATTAATTTTATTCTAGAATCAAATAGATTAAGGACTTATCAATGTCTCATAATAAATTAAGCGCATCAAAAAAAGATATTATAAAAAGACTGTCAAAAGCTGATAATATTACCATTACAGGACATAGAAATCCTGACAGCGATTGTATATGTTCAGGCTTGGCTTTATCCTTAATTTTGAAAAATATATTTAATAAAGAAGCTTTTGTTGTAAATGCTGATAAAATGCAAAGAGATTTACAAAATATAATATTTGTTGATAGAGTAATTTTTGAAGTAAATAAAGATACATTGCCTGTAAAAGATGTTTTGGTTATACTCGATTCCGGAGATATAGACAGAATAGGCTGGATAGCAGATATTACAGACGAATATAATGAAGTAATATTTATAGATCATCATAAAGTAAGAAATATTAAAGGTGTTACTATGTTTTATGATGACACTTCGGCGGGAGCAACCTGCGAGATAATATGCGATATTTTTAAGGATTATTTATGTAAATTTGACAGCTATATAGCAACATTGCTTTACTGCGGCATTTGTACAGACACAGGAAGTTTTATATTCGGAAATACAACAGAAAGAACATTATTATACGGCTCTAAATTAATGAGTGCGGGTATTATACAGGAAAATCTTGGTAATGTTGTTAGAAGACGGTATACTAGAAATGATGTGTCCGCTTTGATTGAAATATACAGAAGAATGATAATAGATTATGATAAAAAAATAGGCTATATATGTCTTGAGGATAAACTGCTTGGAATTAGTATGAAGGAGCTTGCAGTCAGTGCTTCGGATACTCTTATACAGATGGATGATGTTCTTATAGGTTTTATAATCCATGAAGGAGAAGATAATTTTAGGGTAAGCATCAGAAGCAGATGCTCTAAGAATATCAGGGAAGTTGCAGAAAGTTTCGGAGGCGGAGGACATCCTAAAGCTTCGGGTTTTTCAGTTTCAAAAAATAATTATACTAAAGCTAAGCTAATAGAAGAAATAAATGATAAATTAATTAAATTATTAGATTCGAAATTATGACAGAAGATAATATAATTATATATACTGACGGAGGATGCAGAGGCAATCCCGGACTTGGAGCTTGGGCTGCTGTACTTATAAGCGAAAAATATAATTTGCGTCTTGAGATAGGCGAAAGTGAGAATAATGCTACCAATAATAAAATGGAAATGAAAGCTGCTATTAAGGCGCTTGAAAGATTAAAAAAATCACATAATATTAAGATTTACAGCGACAGCGCTTATTTAGTTAATGGAATGAATAAATGGATATATTCTTGGCAGAAAAATAATTGGATAAAAAGCGATAAAAAGCCTGTTGAAAATAAAGAGTATTGGCTAAGATTGATAGAATTATCAAGTCAACATAATATAGAGTTTTTAAAGGTAAAAGGACATTCAGATAATAAAGAAAATAACCGTGCTGATGAGATAGTTAATATTTTAATGGATAAGCATATTGAAAGCGGAAATACTGCCTCTTTTAATGAAAAAAGAGAATATTATTAATCAAATTATGCTGCTGATTTTTTATAAATTGAAAAAAATAATATAATTAAATTAATACGGCAATACTTTGCAATTTTTATTATTTTTAGTATAATCTATCGGAAGGATTATATTATGTTTACTTATTTTGTTATTAAAAGAATACTGAAAGGCATAGTCATGTTTATTATACTTATGTTTATGTCTTCAGCTATATTTAATACTGTAAGCGAAAAAACTCTGAAATCCCAAATTGAAGAAAATATAAATGCTGAAGTCAGGGGGCTTAGCGGTATTCGTACGGAAGATGCTGAAAACTTTATAAAAGAAAGAAGAGCATATTATTATAATATATACTGGCTTAACAGAAGCATAGGCGAGAGAATATTTATACGGGCTTTAAATACAATAACTTTTCAATTCGGTAAATCGTCTATTATGATGGATTCAAACGGCAGCAGAGAGGTTATAAAAATAATAGGCGAGGCGCTTCCACGTTCTGTGATACTTTTTACAACAGCTTCTGTTATACAAATGATAATAGGGCTTATCGTAGGTCTTGTAAAAGCTAGAAAAGCTGGAGGATTATTTGACAGAACTACAAGCATTATTACTATGACGGTATACGGCATGCCTGCTTGGTGGCTTTCTATGATACTTATAATGATATTTGTTTATAAGTTCAAATTGTTTCCTTCAGGCGGCATACATTCCATACCTCTGCCCGAAGGAATAATGTATTATTTAGATATTTTATGGCATATGGCTTTGCCTCTTATCACATTAACATTAATAGGATTCTGGGGTCTTTCATTTGTTGTCAGGAATATAGTATTGTCCTCTTTACAAGAAGATTATATAATGGCGGCACGTGCAAGAGGCATATCAGAAAGAAATGTTTTATTCGGTCATACATTAAGAAGTTCTGCACCTCCTATAATTACAATTACTTTATTGGGATTGCTCGGTTCTATTGCAGGCTCAATTATATTTGAAGGTATATTTTCTTGGTCAGGACTCGGCAATCTTTATTGGATATCTGTTCAGCAAAATGATATACCTGTATTGATGGGAAACTTAGCCATAACCACAGCGCTTTATCAATTCGGATTAGTAGTTCTTGATATATCTTACGGATTTTTAGATCCGAGAATAAAAGTAGGAGGCAGGCTTTAATGCATGAAATTAATATTAATAAAAAACTTGCTCCTATAGCAGAATTTTTTAATGAGTTTAAAAAAGATAAAACAGGAGTTTTAGGTTTATGCATACTTGTTTTGGCTTTGCTTGCATCATTTCTTGAGCCTTTGATTTTAACTTATAAAGAGGCTCCTAAGAGGTGGAGAGATATAACTTATTGGCAGGATAATTCCGCATCGGCGCCGCCTCAGTGGCTTAATTTTTTCCAAAAAGAAAAATCTGCCGTTACAGCCAAAATAGATATAGTAAGTTTTGAAACAAATTTCATAGATAATAAATTAAATTATAAAGCTTTATTTGAATATGATTATCAATTTGATAAAGCGCCTTTAGATTTAATTTTTCATGCAGATATTAAAGGAAATGCGGTTTTAGTGTGGAATGTTACAAGACCCGACGGAAAAATTATTACGCTTTCTGATAGCTTACATAATATAAACGGCGATTTAAGAATATCGGCTTTTAATGATTCAAGAAATAGAATATTCAGGTTTTACAGAGATTGTGTTCCAAGAATATTTGCAAGACAGATTGACACTCTTACAACTAATCCTATGAAAATACTTTTTAATACAAAAAAAGATGATATGGCTAAAAATTTTCTGACTTTGAAAGGAGTTTATAAATTTGAAGCCTATGTAGAGTTTTCAGAAAATAATTTGAATAATATTAATTTTGAGAGTCCTTATATAATATTAGTGGGTTCTATGTCGGGCATAATGGGTACGGATAATATGAAAAGAGATATATTTTCGGGGCTTATATCAGGGCTTAAATGGGCATTATTTATCGGTATAGCTACAAGTTTTATATCTGTTATAATAGGTGTTATATATGGAACAATATCTGCATATTTCGGCGGTTTTGTGGATAATATAATGCAGTTTGTTTATCAGATATTTTTAGGAATACCAGTACTTCCTGTAATGATAGTAATCAGCGCCATATTCAAGCCTACTATATGGACTATGATAATTATGATGATATTTTTTTCTTGGACAGGTTCAGTTATGACCGTCCGTTCTATGGCTATGCAGCTTAAAGAAGAAACTTATATTGAAGCGGCGCATACTTTAGGAGCAGGGCATTTCAGAATAATATTTTATCATTTAATGCCCTTATTGCTGCCTTTTTCATTTGCTTCTATGGCTTTGGCAGTTCCTTCCGCTATAGTTTATGAATCTTCTTTATCTTTATTAGGGCTTGGAGATGCATCAATAGTTACTTGGGGACAGATTCTCCATGATGCTATGAAAGGCTCAGCCGTGCTTTCAGGTCTTTGGTGGTGGATAATACCTCCCGGAATTTTAATTGCGCTTTTGGGAATGTCTTTTGCATTTTTAGGTTTTGCATTGGATAAAATACTTCATCCTAAATTAAGGAGCAGATGATTATGAATATTATAAAGACATTATTTTTTGTTATATTTATTTTATTTTCATGTTCTAATGATAAATCGGATATTATTCCTATTGATTCTCCGAAATCTTTTTCAGTATTGGGATATTGTACTCCTGCGCCTGAGGGCTCTGTTAATGCAAAATATTCAATCTTAAATAGAACTATAGCTCAAGTAAATTTTAATTATAATAATATTAATTATAATTACAGAGCTTCAAAAAAACTAGAGGATATTTTATCATTATATAATAATTTAAATAATTATAAAAACTATATTGATGAAGAAGCAAATATAAATATAATGATGCAGACCAATAATGAAGAATATATTGCCTATTGGAATATTAATAATATATATTATTGCTTATCTTCAAAATATGAAAACGGTATTTATGATTTATGTTCAATACTTATAAAAAATAAATCTTAAATTACTGTAATATTTGTCTTATAGTTAATCTTTTATTTTTGACGCCATTATATTAGCTATAATTGAACCTGATATATTATGCCATACACTGAATATAGCACCAGGTACAGCTGCAAGCGGTATTGATGTAAAATGTGTTGCTGCAAGCGATGCTGCAAGTCCTGAGTTCTGCATTCCCACTTCTATTGATACAGCTTTGCATTTTGAATTGCTTAATCTGAAAACTTTTCCTAGAATATAGCCAAGAATATATCCTAAAGAATTATGAAGTATAACAACTATTATAACTAAATATCCCACCTGTATTAATTTATGAGAGTTTACAGACACTACGGCAGCTACTATTGCCACAATTGCAGATACGGATATTAAAGGCAGAATTTCTTTAATGCTGTTTGTAAACTTATAAAAGAACTTATTTATTACAAATCCCAAAACTATCGGAAGTATTACAACCTGAACTATTGATATAAACATATTCACTGCATTTACATTAACTTTTTGTCCTGCATAAATTAAAGTAAGAAGAGGAGTTGCAAAAGGAGCAAGTATAGTGGATACGGAAGTCATGCCTACAGATAAGGCAACATCTCCGTTTGCCAAATATGTCATAACATTTGAAGAAGTACCTCCAGGGCATGTTCCTACAAGTATAACCCCTACAGCAAGTTCTGGAGGAAGCTTAAAAACAATTGAAAGCAGGAATGCAAGAAAAGGCATTATTGTAAACTGAGCTATAACTCCTATTATAATGTCTTTAGGTCTTGTAAATATTACTTTGAAGTCTTCAAGTTTTAATGTAAGTCCCATACCGAACATTACTATCATTAATAGATAATTAACATAGCTAGTTTTTAAAAAGCTCACCGTTTTTGGAAAGAATAATGATACAGCCGCCACAATTAATACTATAAAAGCCATATATTTTCCAAAGAAATTACTTATTTGTTTTAATATTTTCATTTTTATTTATCCTTTTTTTATTTATTGTTTTTGTTTTTTCTAAAATTAATTATAAATAATCATATTATATTTTTAAAAATTATTTAAAATAAATTTAGCACTAACTTATATAAGCTATGCAATTTTATACTGACTTAAAAGATATTTTAATATTAGTTTTTATATTATTGTTTTATAGATTAATAAAAAAATGAAATATAAAGCCTATTATTTATATAAAAAATTATTTTAATACAGCTCCAGTATTAGCAGACTGAACAAGCTTTCTATATCTTCCAAGCCAGCCTTTAATTTCTTCCAACGGCTTAATAGGTATATATTTTCTTCTGTTTTCCATTTCTTCATCTGAGATTTCCAAATTTATTTTATGATTGGGAATATCTATACTTATAATATCATTTTCTTTTATGAATGCTATTTCTCCGCCGCTTTGAGCCTCAGGAGAAACATGACCTATAGAGGCTCCTCTTGAAGCGCCTGAGAATCTTCCGTCGGTTATCAAAGCTACTTCTTTATCTAATTTCATACCTGCAAGCGCAGAAGTAGGGTTTAGCATTTCACGCATACCAGGTCCTCCTTTAGGTCCTTCATATCTTATTACAATAACATCGCCCTTATTTATTTTTCCTGAATATATGGAGGATATTGCATCTTCTTCGCTGTCAAATACCCTAGCAGGTCCTCTATGTACAAGCATCTCATCGGAAACTGCGGAACGCTTCACAACACAGCCGTCTTTTGCTATATTTCCCCAAAGCACCGCTATTCCTCCTGTTTTACTATATGGATTTTCTATATTTCTTAAAACATTATTATTTTTATTAACGGCATCTTTTATATTTTCGGCTATTGTTTTGCCTGTAGCTGTTAGAAGCGATGTATTTATAAATCCGCCTTTATCAAGCTCCTTCATAACGGCAGGTATTCCTCCCGCTTTATATAAATCTTCTATATAATTATGTCCTGCAGGTGCAAGATGACAAAGATTGGGAGTTCTTTCGCTTACTTCATTTATAATTTTTAAATCTATTGGTATTCCAGCTTCATTAGCTATAGCGAGCAAATGAAGTACGCTGTTAGTTGAACAGCCTAAAGCCATATCTACGGCAAGAGCATTTTTAAATGATTCTTCGGTTATTATATCCAATGGTTTTATATCATTTTTTAAAAGCTCCATAACCTGCATTCCTGCTTTTTTAGCCAGCAGAGTTCTGGCGGAGTATACGGCAGGTATAGTTCCGTTTCCCGGAAGCGCTATGCCTAAAGCCTCAGACAGACAGTTCATACTGTTTGCAGTATACATTCCCGCACATGAACCGCAGCTTGGACATGTGTTTTGCGCAAAATCCTCAAGCTCGGCATCATTTATAAGATTGGCTTTTTTAGCGCCCACAGCCTCAAATATATTAGATAAGCTGATTTTTTCGTCATTATTATCACCTGGAAGCATAGCACCGCCGCTTATAACTATTCCCGGTATATTCATTCTTAAAAGTCCCATTATCATACCTGGAACTATTTTATCGCAATTCGGTATCAGAACAGCCCCGTCTAAGCCATGTGCTATAACCATACTTTCAACAGAATCTGCTATTAATTCTCTTGAAGGAAGAGAATATTTCATTCCTAAATGTCCCATAGCTATTCCGTCGCATATTCCTATTGAAGGCATGAGTATGGGCGTGCCTCCTCCTATTAAAACTCCTGATTTTACAGCCTGAGAAAGTTTATCAAGATGAATATGCCCCGGAACAATTTCACTGTATGCAGAAATAATTCCAATCAGAGGCCTTTTTAATTCTTCATTCGTATAACCCATAGAATAAAATAAAGATCTGTTAGGCGCTCTTTCATCGCCTTTTAATACTCTGTCGCTTCTTAAAGAACTATTTTCTCTGAAACTCATATTATTTCTCCATTTACTTATTTTGCAATGTATATATTTTATTAGCAGAATAATAAAAAATCAAGCGTTTTTTATTTTTACCGTTTCATTCATTTATAAAGATATAATATTTTATGCTGTAATTAATTTTTTTAATTGATAATTTTTTTATACTATTATAAAATAAGGGGTTATAATATATATATTAAAAAAGGAGTTTATATTATGTCTATAATAAAAGATGATACAATTAAATTATTAAACGATCAGCTTAATAAGGAGTTATTTTCAGCTAGTTTTTATTTTAATATGTCCAGCTGGTGCGATAAGCATGGACTTAAAGGCTGCGGTAAATTTTTATACGGACATTATAGGGAAGAGCTTGAGCATTTTGAGAAGTTTAAAGATTTTATAAATAAAGTCGGAGGACAGGCATCTATAAGCGAAATGAAGGCTCCTCCGTCCAATTTTAAATCTGTGCAGGATCTCTTTGAAACGGTTGCAAAACATGAGGAATATGTAACTTCATGCATAAATGAGATTGTGGGATTTGCTTTTGAAAATAAAGATTATATTACTTTAAGATTCTTAGATTGGTTTATACAAGAACAGCTTGAAGAACAGGAATTATTTAATGATATTCTTGATAAGATTAAAATTTTAGGCGGTTTGGAAGGAAGAAACCTTTATACATTTGATAAGGCTATCGGTAATTTAGATTTGGAAAAACATGGAAGCGGTGTAAGTTTATAATTTAAAGAATAAAATATAAATAAAGAGAGGGTATATGATTAATAAATTTTTAAATATTTTAAAAAAAAAAGATATTAATATACCCTCAAATAATGTTAAAATAACAGCTGAAAATTTTTTTAATTATGATAAGTCAAATCCTTATGAAATACGTGCGGTTAATCTTACAAAATATTACGGCAAGAGAAAAATTATAGGAGATATTTCCTATAGTGTAAAGCAGGGGGAAATTGTAGGTCTTTTGGGACCTAACGGAGCAGGAAAAACTACCAGCTTTTATATTACAGTAGGTTTTGTCACCGCAACTTCAGGAAATGTATATTTAAATGATTTGGATATTACAAAACTTCATATGCATGAAAGAGCAATTCTTGGGATAGGATATTTGCCTCAGGAGGCTTCTATATTCCGCAAGCTTTCAGTAGAGGATAATCTGCTTGCAATATTGGAATATAATAAATCATTAACAGCAAAAGACAGAATGGATATAGCTGATATGCTTCTTGAAGAGTTTAATATTACGCATGTAAGAAAGCAGAACGGATATACTCTTTCGGGAGGAGAAAGAAGAAGATGCGAAATAGCCAGAGCTCTGACTGTTAATCCTAAGTTTATATTGCTTGATGAGCCTTTTGCAGGAGTTGACCCTATAGCCGTTATAGATATACAAAATATTATAGCCTCTTTAAAAGATAAAGGCTTAGGAATATTGATTACGGATCATAATGTGCGAGAAACTTTGAGAATTACCGACAGAGCCTATATTATGGGCAATGGGCAAATATTGGTAAAAGGCACACCTGACGAAATAGTTAATAATCCGTTAGCCCGTAAAGTTTATTTGGGAGAATCATTTACTATGTAGCTTTTATATATTCTGCTATTAAATTAATAATATTATTTTATTATATTATTAACAGATTGCATAAAATTACTGAATGATCTTTCGTCTATATAGTATCTGTTATTATCATTAGTTCTTATTATTTCATATTTGCCGCTGTCAGTATTATTTAAAACTTCATACGATATATTATCATTGCTATATGATTGTATATTAATTTTATATAGCATATTATTTTCTTTTATATTTTCATTTGTTATTACTCCGTCAGCATTTAAATTAGATAAATCAAATATGCTTGAGTAAATGTCATTTGCTTTTACTTCCGTATTATTCCAAGTTTTAAGCCAATTATTATTGTCTCTTTCTAATGCATAAGTATTATTATTATCATCTATAATTATTTTTTCTATATCATCATTTCTTATTTTTGAAATAGTTTTATTTATTAAATCATTTTCTGTTTTATCAAATATATCTTTAGGGTTTGAAGATGAGTTTCCAAGCAAATATATATTTTTATCATTATTTATTTTAGAATAAACACTGTTTCCGAATGCGGATTTCATACCGAATTTTATATTTCTTATTTCTTTTGAAGAATTATCAAATGCCTGAACAGTTAGCGCCTCGTCATCGGATAATTTATATTTTGCGGAAGAATTATCATCTCCCCTTGAAACTATTTCTATAGGCTGTATGATGCTTAATGTATTTGTCATAGATTCTATTAAAGAGTTATCTGCATTATATTTATTATTTACAGTCCATTTATTTCCGTCATATTTTATCAATATAGTTTCATTTGCGCCTCTGTTTATAATTATTTCCGATATATTTGAATTGATTTTTTTAAGAACTGGCAATGAATAACCTTTATTTTTAAAAAAACTTACAGCAGCTAATATTATTATTAAAACAGCTATTACAGAAGATAGGGTTATGTATTTTTTAGTTAAATTATTATTCATATTTTACGCCTTTTATTTTTTTAATTTATAAATATATAAAACTATTTATTTATATAAATAGTAAATAATTATATTTTATTATTTTTATTAATGTTCAAATAATTTTCCAATATTAAAGCTGCGGCAATTAAATCATTATATTTTTTTTTAACATTTTTCTTTTTTCCTCTGAGTATGAAATCCGCTTCCTTTGAAGTTCCGTATTCATCAACAAAAATTATATTAACTTTAATACTTTTTAATAGAAACTCTGAAAAACGTCTTATTTCTGCGCACCATTCGCTTTCTTCTCCTTTATCTGATAAAGGAAGTCCGAAAACAACGGTATCAATATTTTTTTCTTCTATTATGTCCATCAATGCTCTTTTTACTTTTCTTGCATTGCTCTCTTCTATAAGTCTAAAGTAAAAAGGAATTTTTATATTCATATCCATAAAAGCAGTGCCTGTTTTTTTCTTTCCGAAATCTACACCTAAAATCATAGATGCATTTTCATATATTAATTTATTCAAATTCATTCTCTTTTATTAAAGTTCTCATAAGTAATATAAATACTATCAACATCAAAACAGCAGCTGTAAATTCAGTCAGATAAGAAGCATATAGATATCTTGAAAAAACGGTAAAGTACAGCAGTATTGTAATATATGGATATTTAGGTTTTCTAAAGCCGTACATAACATTGTCCTTAAACTTTTAATCTTCCATTGTAATAATATCATATTTTTTAAAATTATGAACTCCTGATTTCATATATGCATTATCAATATTTCTTATGATCTCAGTTTCTATAAACTCATTATTTTCATTTTTTATAAACAGCTTGAATCTGCCGTCATTATATTTAAGAAAATCCCTGCCTATATATATTAAATTATCTCCGTTTTTTATAGTATTGTATACCGTAATTTTAGCATATTCTTCAGTATCATCTGCAATCATTCCCATAAGTCTTCTGCCTTTTAAATATCCTTTTAATGCAGGCTTTATATTATTCCTTCCGAAATAAAAACCTGTGTCGCTTTCTCTTCTGCTTATAGTTTCAAGTTCTTTTAAATAGCTTCTGATAGGCTCTTTTTTTATTGCTTCAGGATATGCTTCATAACCGATTCTGTTAAGCAGATCTAATAATATTCTGTAAACTCTCACAGTATTTGCCGTATAATATACGCTTTTCATTCTTCCTTCTATTTTTATAGAATCAATACCTGCTTTTTGAAGTAAATGCAGATATTCAGCCATCTGTAAATCCCTGCTGCTTAGTATTGCTGTATGGTTTTCGCCTTCTTCTATTTCTATAAACTCTCCTGGTCTTGTCTTTTCTTCAATATAGGTTTTAAAATTCCATCTGCAGACCTGAGAGCATTCTCCTCCGTTTGCATCCCTGTTATTTAAAAAGTTTGATAGAAGACATCTTCCCGAATATGACATGCATACAGCCCCATGAGCAAATGTTTCTAATTCTAAATCTGTATTTTCTCTTATTTCTTTTATTTCATCTAATGAAAGTTCCCTTGCAAGTATTATTCTGCTTGCTCCCAGAGTTTCATACATTTTGCATGAATAACTGTTTGTAACCGATGCCTGAGTGCTTATATGAATAACGGCTTCAGGTATTATTTCTTTAACTATTGCAAGCACTCCTAAATCCGAAACAATAAAAGCATCTATATGCATGTTTTGAATTTCTTTTAAATACAATTTTAAATTATTTTTATCATATTCATGCAAAAAAGCATTTAAAGTAAGATAAAGTTTTTTATTCAGTTTTTCAGCAAGTTTTGTGCATTCATAAAGCTCTTTAGCAGTTGTGTTTTTGCTCTGATGCCTTAAATTAAATAATGCTCCTCCTATATATGCCGCATCTGCTCCGTAATGATATGCCGTTTCTAGTTTTTCTTTATTTCCTGCAGGGGCTAAAAGTTCCATTTTATGTATTATCCTGTTGATTTTATATATTGTATATTATACCGAAATTAATAAAAAGTATATATTTAATTTTTATTTTGTTATAAATTAAATATAAACCAATTATAATAAGGAATGTATATTTATGCAAATACCAAAACCGTCTATTGAACAAGTTAAAAAGTATTTAAAAAAATGGAATAGTTTAGATAAAGGAAAATATTATCGTCAAGAAGAAGCTTTAAATAAATTGTTTTTTGAATTATGCCCAAACAATAAAGATATAAATAGTATATTGATAAAAGCTGCTGTCTTAAATGATTTCTATAGTACAAATATATATCATATTTATGCCGTTGCTAATCATATAGAAAAATTAGCTATAGATGAAAGATTAGATAAAGGAGATGAAAATTTGGTAGACGATTTAAAAAAAGTAAAAATAGGAAATAAAGAAATAAATTTTTATTCATTTGCTACTAAATATTGTTCTCATCATAAACCTGAATATTATCCTATATATGACAAATATGTAGGCAAAGCACTTATATATTTTAGAAATGAATATAAGTTTTGTGAATTCAAAAATGACGGCTTATAAAGAATACGGTAAATTTAAAAATATAATTTCTGAGTTTGTTCAATTTTATCAATTAGATAATTACTGTTTTAAGGAAATAGATAGGTATTTATGGCAATTAGGAAAACAATATTTTAATTAAAAAAAATAATTTTTTAAAATAATAAATATTCCATTAAAAAAATGTTTTTACAACTTTTATATTTATGGTATTATATAATATATAGAATCTGCATCAATTTTAATTATGCTAAGGAGTTTTTAATATGACAATAGGTTTTATCGGAGCAGGAGCTATGGGAGGGGCTTTAATAGAAGGCTTTATTAAATCAGGAATAGATTACGCAAACATTGTTGCAAGCGTAAAAACAGCTGAGAGAAAAAATTATCTTGAAAAGAATCTTGGAATAAAAGTTTATTCTGATAATAGAAAAGTAGCTAGTGAGGTAGATGTTTTATTTTTGGCAGTTAAGCCTTATATGATTCCTGTTATTGCAGCTGAGATATCATCATCTATTAAAGTGGGTGCTACTATTATAAGCGTTGCTGCTTCCGTATCTAAAAAGGATTTATCAAGATATTTTAATGGAAGCAGAATTGTGAGGATAATGCCTAATACTCCTGTAAAAACATGCAATGGTTTTATATCAGTTGTTGAAACCGAAAATAAGATTGTTGAAACTGCCGCCGTTGAGCTTTTAAAAAGAGTAGGAATTGTTAAAGTAATAAAAGAAGAGCAAATACATGCCTATAATGCTATGGCTGGCTGTTCTCCTGCCTTTATGTATATATTAATAGAGGCTATGAGCGATGCAGGTGTTATTATGGGTATAGACAGAAAAACATCTATAGAAATGGCGGCTCAGGTTTTTAAAGGCGCAGGTGCTATGGTATTAGAATCATGCGGCATGCATCCTGCTGAGCTTAAAGATGCAGTATGTACTCCCGGAGGCCTCACTATAAAGGGAGTTGAGGTTTTAGAAGAAAAATGTCTTAGAAGCGGACTTATAGAAAGTATTATTGCAAGTTATAATAAGTCAGTGGAAAGCGAAAAAAAATAATATTATATGTTATAAAATATGTGTTTTTTATTAAAATTATAATAATAAATTAGAAAATTCTGTTTGACTTTTTTAATTAAGCTATTATAATACTAATATAATATAACGGAGAAAAATATGCCTAAAAAAACAATTTTAGTTTTAGATGATGAAAAAAGCATTAGGACTCTTTTTGAGGAAGAGTTTAAAGATGAGGGATATGATGTTGTATCCACCGATAGCGGAGAAGAAGCTTTGGAAATGCTTGATAAAGGTACTCCTCATATTGATTTAATAACATTAGATATAAAAATGCCTAAAATGGACGGATTAGATTTTTTAGCTAAAGTAAGAGAAAAACATAGAGAACTGCCTATTATTATATGTACGGCATACAATAATTACAGACATGAATTTTCTGTTTGGAATGCGGACGGATATATACTTAAGTCTGGAAACCTTACTGAAATAAAAGACAAGATAAGAAGACTTATAGGATAATTTTTTATGTCGCATATTCGTAAAGATCCTGTAACTAAACAGTCAGTAATAATATCTTCTGAAAGAAGCGGAAGACCTAGCGATTATGTTAATTTACATAAAAAACATATTGCTAATTCCGAGCTTAGCTGTCCTTTCTGCAGAGGGCATGAGATGAAAACTCCTGATGCTCTTTATACCGTATATGCTGAACATGAAGAGATTTGGCAGGTTAGGATAGTACCAAATAAATATCCTATAATATCCGAAACTTATAATAATGAATTGCCTGAAGAAAATAATCTTTTTTATGCATGCAGTCAGAACGGTTTTCATGATGTAATTATAGAACACCCTAATCATTATTTTAATTTTTATCATGCTCATACGGAGGATTTTTTATATATATTTAAAGCCGTTATTATGCGTCTTAAGGATTTTGCTGAAAATAAAGATATGCTTTATAGTCTGCATTTCAAGAACTTCGGATCCGAAGCAGGCGCAAGTTTATCGCATTCGCATTCTCAGATAATAACAACTCCTTTTATACCGATTCAAATGTTTGATGAAATCAACGGAGCTTTGGAGTATTATAATGATAATGACAGATGCGTATACTGCGATATAATCAAAGAAGAAAAAAATATAAATGAAAGGGTAATATGCGAAAATGATTCATTTATAGCTGTTTCTCCTTTTGCTTCAAGATCGCCTTATCAAATATATATAATGCCTAAAAATCATTCGGAAAGTATTATATGCGCATCGCATTCAAATATACTTGATTTTGCATCCATATTAAAAAATATATTTGACAGATTATATAAACTTCTTGGAGAAATAAGCTTTAATTATGTTCTTCATACGCTTTCTCCTATACTCAAAAATAGATATGGACAGTCAAGTCATTGGTTTTTAGATATTATGCCTAAAATGAGCAAATTGGCAGGTTATGAGCTTGGAAGCGGCGTATTTATAAACTCCATAACTCCGGAAGATGCTACAGAACAGTTAAAAAATATATTATAATAATACTATATAATCTCTGGTAATAACGGCATCATAATTTTTATATCCTAGTATTTTTAATATATCATCGGAATGATGCCCTATTATCTTTTTTATATCATAGCTGCTGTAATTAACTATTCCTCTTGCAAATTCATTTCCTTTTTCATCTGTAATGCTTACTATATCGCCTTTTTCAAAATCATTAATTACTTTTGTTATGCCTATAGGAAGCAGGCTGGATTCTTTTTCAAGCACTGCTTTTTTAGCGCCGAAATTAACTTCTAATTTTCCTATTATGGTGGTGGCATAAGCAATCCATCTTCTTTTAGTAGAAAGTTCATGGCTTTCTTCAACAGGATAGAATATTGTTTTGTCTTCGCTTTCAAATATATTATTAAGCACATCAGGTTTTTTACCGTTTGCTATAAATAAAGCGCATCCCGATCTTGTAACTATTTCTGCAGCCTGAAGCTTTGTTTTCATGCCGCCTCTTCCTCCTTTAGATGCGTCAAGTCCCAAACTTTCTATTTCTTTTGTAACTTTAAATACCTCATGTATAAATTTAGCATTAGGATTAGTTTTAGGATTGTCGTCATAAAGTCCGTTTATATCCGATAGTATTATAAGTAAATCTGCACCGAGTCTGCTTGCCACTAATGCCGAAAGCTTATCATTATCTGAAAAACTTATCTGCGTAATATCATATAATTGTTTAAGCTCATCGCTTGATACTGCATCATTTTCATTTATTATTGGTATGACTTTATATTTAAGAAGTATGCTTAAAGTGGAATTAAGATTCAGATATCTTCTTCTGTTTGAAAAATCTTCTTTTGTAAGCAGTATCTGAGCTGTAACTATATCAAATTTTGAAAATCCGTCTTCATATATGGACATAAGCTGAGATTGTCCTATTGCGGCGCAGGCTTGTTTTAAAGCAATTTCATCTAAGTTATCAGCATTTATTTTTTTAGCGCCAAGCCCCACAGCTCCTGAAGTAACTATTAATAATTCTTTTCCCATTCTATGGTATTTGGCTATAGCCTCTATAAACGAGTATATTCTTGCTAAAGATATATAGCCTTCATCATTTCTTAAGACATTTGTACCGAATTTAAATACTATTCTCTTAATATTGCTTAAATCTATTTTTTTCATGCGGAGAATTATAAATTATATAATAAAAAAATAAAGTTATAACTTAATATATTTTTTAAAATTATCAGATATTTTTCTATTTATTTCCCCATACGCCTCCGAATTTAAAGCTTAAGCCCAAATAAAAATCATTATCTACAGTATAATGTCCTCCGTTTTCTGCTTCATAAGATATAACCCCCACTTTATGCCTGTCTTCTAGTTCATAATACTGATAATTATTCTTATATACGGGATCATAAGTAAAAGTGTCTGAAAGCATTATTTTTAAATCATCGGTTATATTAAATGTTATTTTTAAGAAGGCTCTGTACTTTAGCTTAAAAATATCCAAAGCATCAGAATATATATTATTATCATGAATACCTAAATGAGCCGTTATATCAAATTTCCATAATCTTCTTGCCTCAAAAAATATAAATCCGCTCATTCCGTAATATGGTTTTTCTCCGTCAAATGTTTGTACTGAGAAATCCGTATAGTATCCGTTATTATAATTATGGCTATTATTATTCGTATCATAGGAATATTCATTATGTCTTCTTATGCCATGTCTGAACCAGAAGCCTTCAATTCCTGCCGTAAATCTTCCGTTTTTTCCGTTTATAAAATATAAAAATGCATTAATGCTGTCTCCCCATTCTTTAATAGGTATGGAGCCTATTTCGGTGATTATGCATGAAGCGCCTATATTGATATAATCGTTGCTGTATGATATTTTAGCCATTAAGCCTTTAGAAGAATTGGCATCAAGTCCCATCTCTCCGTTAATCATACCCACACCTATAAATACGCCGAAAAAATTAGCTTCCAGCATTATGCCTGTATCGTATCTTGGTATAAATTGAGTTTCATAACCTATCGGCATATCTCTCGGACCTGATAATACTGTGGCTTTATTGCTGCTTACAGTATGATAATAAAATAATGTGGGAAAATATGATGTCATTGGTATATTTTTTGTGTATGGTTCAAGCACTCCAGCCCTTATTCCTACATATTTAAAATTTATAAATATATTCATTTTAGAAAAATCAAATATAGGAGGAGACATATCTTTATAAAATCTTGCTTTATGTGATAAAGGTTCATAAAACCTTGCATTAATTTGAGCTTCTATAGATGCATACTTATATTTTTTTATGTAATGCAAATATCCGTATAAAAGCACTCCCAATGTATCTTCGTTTCCTGTCTGCTCAATAAGATCGCTCATTCTTCCGTAAGCTGTTAATTCTAAAGATGCGGATAATTGACCATATTTTTTTATACTGTTTGTATTAGAAGCTTGAGAATATGCTTTATTATTAATAATAATAAAAATTAACATAATACAAAACAGACGGCAATAAAAAATTCTTTTTTTAAACCTTAATTTGTGTGTTGTGTGTTTCATTATTTATACTCCTTATAATATAATATTAGTTTATATAAGTCAATATATCAACTATATTATATGAAAATTATTATATTACTTGTTGTATATTTTTTTATATATATTATAATTTACATAATTATAATATAACTGAGGTATTTTTTATGAAAAAAATATTTGCTCTTGCCGTTAATTTGTTTTTACTGACTTTTATATTATATTCTCAGGACACTGAAATATCAAAAAATTTAAAAGATAAAGAATTTACAGATTCAAATAATGAATTTTTTTCTTATATAGAAAACGGAAATATAGATAAAGTCAGAGAGCTGCTGAGGCTCGGCATAGATGTTAATAGCGTTAATTCAGAAGGCTGGTCTGCTTTGCATGAGGCGGTAAGAGTTAATAACAGTGAAGTAGTGAAGGAATTATTATCCCATAAAAAAATAAATATGAACCCTGTTTTGCCTGCCGATACGATATTATTAAACGGCAATAATAAATGGTATGCTGACGGACAAACGCCTCTTTTACTTGCTTCATATTACAGATATTCAGGTATAGTAAGTATGCTTCTTAATTACGGAGCCGACATTATGGCAAGAGATTCTGTAGATGATGCTATGGCTATACATATAGCTTCTGCAAGGGGATATTCCGATGTAATATCTGTTATATTGGATTCTTCTGCGGCAAGAAATTCCGGAGCTGATATTGCCAATATTGGAGATAATTCTGGCACAACACCTTTAATGTGGGCTGCTATGAATAATCAAGTGTCCGCTATGTCTGTTTTAATTAGATATAATGCGGATATAAATATGCAAGATGATGACGGCTGGACGCCTTTGCATTTTGCGGCGGCTTCAGACAGCTACAGAGCTGCGGAGCTGCTTTTGAAAAATAATGCAGATGTTAATATTGCTGATGTAGATGGAAAAAAAGCTTCCGATGTTACAGACGATACGGATATACAAGCATTATTAAATCAATATATTACAGAAAGCGGTATGCAAGAAAATAATTAATAGTTATGGAAGCAAAAAAATTACAAAGATTCAGCGAATATAGTATGTCAACATATTTACTTTGTCCTAGAAAGTACAGATATACATATATTGAAAAGCCATTTAAAAAACAAAAAAGAAGTGTTAATGTTTATTTTATATTTGGAAATGCAATTCATTTGGCATGCAAAGAGTTTTATGAGCAGATAGCAGAGGAGAGAACCTTAAATAATTTATATAATATATTCAGAAATGTATGGAAGAGAAGCGGCATAAGGGCTTTTTTTAACAGCAGAGAAGAAGAAAAGGAATTGGGAGAGAGAGGACTCAATATGCTTTCTAATTTTTTTAATTCTTTCGGTCATAAAGTACCTTATAAAATTGAAAGTTATATGGAAAATAGGGTTAGAGATTATATTCTTTTCGGAAGAATAGACAGAATAGATTTATCTGCAGATGGTACTTTGCAGATTGTAGATTATAAAACTACTAAATATTATGATTTAGGCGAAGATAATGAGGATAGAGAAAGAAAGACTATACAGTTGAAATTATATGCCTGTATATTAGACGGGCTTAAATGCAATGTTACAAGCGGTTCTTATTATCATTTTGAAGATGATAAATTCGACACTATAGATTTTACTCCTCAGTCTATTAGTTATTTAAAAGGCTGGTTTGACGAGATTGTTGATGATATAAGGTATGACAGAGTATTTGAAAAGAAAATAGGAAAACATTGCGAATTTTGCGATTTTTTCAAGATTTGTCAGGGAAAAAATAATGACATAGGCGATTTAGTGCTTCCTTCCGACGAACTTTTTATGGCTTCTATAGAAAATTCTGATAATAATTAATAAAAACCATTTTAAATACTTTAAAAAATATAAATTATTAAAATTAACACTAGCTTTTTTTTTTGATTTGTATTATAATTACCTTTCTTAATAGGTATTCCTTTTTTTGTTTGTGTTGTTTCATTATTGAGGAATACCTTCTTTACAATAATAAAAAATATCAATATTTATGACTGCTGAACATTTAATAATATTTATATATATATTGAATTTTTATAAATATATGATATACTGAATCAGTATGAAGCATATATTTTTTGAAATTTAGAAGAATACTATTATCTCTTAATACAGAGAACAGGTATTCTTTTTTTTATTTAAAAAATTAAAAGGTGAAAAAATGTTTTTAGAAGACTGTATTATAGCGGATAATATACAAATATCGGACGGTAAATATTTACTTAGAATAAAATCTGAAGAAAGCTTTAAGTATGCAAAAGAAGGGCAGTTTTTTATGATTAAAAGCAATACTTTTTTAAGACGCCCTATAAGCCTACATTATATTGAAGATAATATTCTTGAGTTTTATTATCAGGTAAAAGGAGAAGGCACAAAATATTTATCAAAATTAAAAAAAGACGATATAGTTAATATTCAAGGTCCTTTAGGCAATGGATTCAACAGCGAAGTAAAAAATAAAAAAATATTATTAGCCGCAGGAGGAATGGGAATAGCTCCTTTTAAACTATTAATGGAAAAATTAATTGATAATAATTCCGTAACATTGATAATGGGTGCAGCCGATGAATCCTCAGTAAAAATAATGAATAGATTTGATACGAAAAATATAAGATTATATATTGCAACTGATGACGGCTCTGTAGGAGATAAATGCAGTACTCTTGATAAAGTAAAGGAATTGTTAAAACGAGAAACTTTTGATATAATATATACATGCGGACCTCTTATTATGATGAAGGCATTAATAGAACTTGCAAATAAAAAATCAATACTATGCTATGCATCTTTTGAAGAGAGAATGGCTTGCGGAGTTAATGCATGCTTAGGCTGTAATATAGAATTAAAAGATATACATTCAGAAAACGGATATATATTGAAAAAGGTTTGTTATGACGGACCTGTATTTAACGCTGAATTATTGAATATATAACGGATAATATTATGAAAAGCAGATTAAATATAAATTTTTTAGGCAGGGAATTAAAAAATAATGTTGTAACATCTTCGGGCTGTTTCGGTTTTGGAGAAGAATATAATAATTATTTTGATGTTAATAAACTTGGTGCAATCAATTTAAAAGGAATAACATTAAGCAGAAAAGACGGAAATAAAGGCATTCGTATAGCTGAAACTCCTTCAGGTATGATAAACTGCATAGGACTTGAAAATCCTGGAATAGAATATTTTAAAGAAAATATAATAAAAAATATAAAATATACGGCTCCAATAATTTTAAATATAAACGGAGCTTCCATAGAAGAGTATGTTCAATTGGCGCAGATAGCGAATGATATTGAAAGAGTGGATTTTGTGGAGCTTAATATATCATGCCCTAATGTAAAAAACGGAGGAATGGCTTTCGGAGCAACTTGCGAAAGTGCAGGAACTGTAACTAAAGCTGTAAAAAACATTCTGACTAAAAAACCTTTGATAGTAAAATTATCTCCTAATGTTTCCGATATAGCGGAAATAGCAAAAAGCGCTGAAAATGAAGGAGCCGACAGTATATCGCTTGTTAATACATTCTTATCAATGAAAATAGATACTAAAACAAGGAAGCCTCTGTTAGGAAATATTTTAGGAGGATTATCAGGCGGCTGTATAAGACCTATTGCCGTAAGAATGGTTTATCAGGTATATAAAGCTGTGAAAATTCCTATTGTAGGTATGGGAGGCATTACAAATTATAATGATGCTTTGGAATTTATAATGGCAGGCGCTTCTTTAGTTTCAATAGGCTCTGGAATATTTTCAAATCCCCTACTTCCAATAGAAGTTATTGACGGAATAGATAATTATCTTAAAGAAAATAAAATAGATAATATAACAGATTTAATAGCTGCGGCTCATTTATAATATTTTATTGCGCCAATATATATTAAAAGGATAAATTATGACAGTATTGACTGAAAACCCAAAAGAAAGATTAATTATAGCATTAGATTTTAATTCTATTGAAGAAGCTGAAAAACTTATAGATGAACTTGGAGATGAGGCTTTATTTTATAAAGTAGGACTTGAGCTTTTTCTTTATACCAAAGGAGAGATAATAGAATATTTGGATCTTAAAAATAAAAAAATATTTCTTGATTTGAAATTTCATGATATACCTAATACTACGGCTATGGCATCTCTATTTGCCGCTAAACAGAATGTGTTTATGTTTAATGTGCATACAAGCGGCGGTAAAAATATGATGAAAAAAACTGCTGAGGAAATAAGAAAACTTAATAAGGATAATCTTATAATAGGCGTAACTATACTTACAAGTCTTTCGGAAAATGATGTAAAGAATATGTTCAATTCAAATTTTGCATTGACTGATTTGGCTGTTCATTGGGCTAAATTAGGAAAAAAATCAGGTCTTGACGGAGTGGTATGCTCTCCTAAAGAAGCAGGCATAATAAAGAGAGAATGCGGCGAAAGTTTTATTACAGTATGTCCTGGAGTAAGACCTAAATGGTCGGACGCAGACGATCAGGAAAGAATTATGACTCCTAAAGAAGCAATAGAAAACGGATGTGATTATCTAGTTGTAGGAAGACCTATTACAAGAAATTCGGACAGAGTGAAAGCATGTAAAATGATAATAAAAGAAATTTCAGAAGGAATAGAAAACAATAAAAAAAAGAAATCAAGATTAATAGATAAAGCTTTGCTTGATACTAAAGCGGTTAAACTCAATGTAAAAGAGCCGTTTACATTTGTATCTGGAATAAAAAGTCCTATATACTGCGACAACAGATATATTATAGGGTTTCCTGAAGCAAGACAGATTATAGTTAATGCTTTTATAAATATTTTAAAATGTAAGGACTTTGATTGTATAGCAGGAACTGCTACGGCAGGAATACCTTGGGCTTCTTTTATAGCTTATGAACTTAATAAACCGTTATGCTATATAAGAGCAGAAAAAAAAGAACATGGAAGAGGAAGACAGATAGAGGGAGCTGAATGCTGCGGTAAGAAATTAATTTTAATAGAAGATTTAATTTCAACGGGAACAAGTTCTATAAAGGCTTTTAATGCGGCGGTTAATGAAGGCGCTATAGGTCTTGAGATTATAGCGATATTTTCTTATGAATTTGAAAAGGCTTATAAAAACTTTGAAGAGGCTAAAATAAGATTTTCATCTCTTTCTAATTTTTCATCTCTTATGGATACGGCTAAAGAAGAAAATTATATAACGGAAGATGAACTTAAAAAAGCATTGGAATGGAATAAAAATCCTGATATATGGGGAAAATAAAAAATAATTGTTATTTTATAAGCTTTCTCATGTATCTGAAAAAATCTTCTTTTTCTTTAGTAGAAATCATACAGGTATTTAAAAATACTTCCATTATTTCCTGATTAACACTTCCCATAGCAGATTTAACTGCCAGTGACTGATTTAGTATATCTCCGCAGTATTCTCCTTTTGCAAGCATTTTCTTCATACCTTTAATTTGACCTTCAATTCTGTTTAATCTGATAATAAGTTTTTTTCTTCTTTCTGAAGATTCTTCTCTGTCAAACTTAGAAACTTTATTATTATCTCCAAAATATTTGTTCCAAGCCTTTAATCCTCCTTCCAATACATATATATTGTTGAACCCATGTTCTTTCATATATTCAGCTGCTTTTATACTCAATTTTCCGATAGAGCAATATAATAAATAAGGAATATTTTTATCTAATTTTGATATTTCCCTTTTAGCTACTCTAGGCTTAAGGAAATTTATAGAAATAGAATCTTCAATCATACCCTCATAATTATGCTCCATTTCTGTTCTGACATCTAATATTACTATATTATTTGTTTTATTAATAATTTCGTCAGCCTCCGAAGGAGATAATATATTTAAACCGTTTTCTACTAGCATATTTAAGTCCTTATAAAAACATTCTTATTTGATATTTATTATATAATAAATTATAAAAAAATAAAATTGATAAAATATTTTTTTTAATTAAAAAATATTTTGATATATAAAATAAATATGTTACAATACAAAAGTAATTTATATTGTAATATTTTAGAGTTATCTTATGAAAAGAATATTTATAATTATTTATATAACTGCAATGCTTTTTTTTAGCTGCTCCAGTATTAAAACTTATAGAGATGATTTAAAAGGTGCTACAAGATATTATACAGACGATTTTGTAGAATGGGGAGTTTTTTTAGATATTGCAGTATATGATAATAAGCCTGATATGCCTATAATTGCCCTAAGAGTCAGAACCAGGGGATTATACAATTATATTAATTTAAGAGAAATATGCTTTTTTGATAAAATAAGCAGAGAAAATATCTTTTTCAAATTAGATAAGAGTGAAAATGATATAATATTTATTGACGGTCATTTTTCAGGCTCTACTTATATAAGCCCCAAAGTTTATAAAATAGCAAAAGGCATTAAAATTTTAAATAATAAAGAATTAGATTTACTATACGATTTTATGACTTCTTCTTCAAAGCCTTATATAAGATTTTACGGAAATTTTCAAGATGATAATTATCTGCCAAGCGGACAGCAAAAAAATATAATTAAGTTAATAGATAAATATAGAACAGAAATTAAAAAAAATTGAATGTTATAATTATTAAAATAAAAACAGCTTTTTAAATGCTATTTTTATTTTAATATTATATGCTTATCCGAAATATCCCGTTAATATAGGTTTTCTTCCAGTAGTTTTATCATTAAAGTATTCATATTGCGATAATCCTATAAATCCTCCTGAAACATTAATAACATTGCTGAATCCTATATTCTGAAGTATTTTGCATGCGGTATAACTAGTTAATCCCGTTTTGCAGGTAATATATACTGGTATGTCTTTCGGAATCTCATTATATCTTTTTCTTAAACTTCCAAGAGGTATATTAACTGCATTTTCCAAATGACCTAAAGCAAAATCTTCAGGCATTCTCACATCCAAAAAATAAGCATTTTTTTCAGCTAATTCTCTAACCTCACTGTAATGAACTTGTCTGTAATCTCCGTTTCTTAAATTTGAAGATACATATCCTGCAAAATTTACAACATCTTTGGCAGTACCAAATGAAGGAGCATAGCATAATTCTAAATCTTTTAAATCGTCTATAGTTCCTCCGAACTTAATAACGGCAGCTATGACATCTATTCTTTTATCAACATTTCCTCTTCCGATAGCCTGAGCTCCTAATACTTTTCCTGTAGGTACTTCATATATAAGCTTGAAATGCATTAATCTGGAAGAAGGCATAATAGATACTCCGTCAAAAGGAATAATTTCAATAGTATCATAATCTATATTCAAATTCATAGCTTTTATAAAATTTTCGGAAAGTCCTGTTGAAGCCCCGTTATATCCGAATACTTTAATAACAGATGAAGATATAAATCCTCTGCTGTCTGCATTTCTTCCGTTAATATGATCGGCAGCCCATCTAGCCTGTTTCTGAGCAGGTCCTGCCAATGGCAATCTGAAATAATCATTAAACAAAGGACTATAAACTTCTACAGCATCTCCGACTGCATAAATATCTTTATCATTAGTTCTGTAATTAGAATCCACTTTAATAGCCTTAGTTTTTCCAAGCTCTATTCCAGCTTTAACTGCAATATCAGTTTCAGGAGAAACGCCTATGGCAAGTATAACCGCATCAGCCTCAACTTTTTTTCCTGAAGCTAAAATAACCGTATTTGCATCAAAACTATCAACTTTATCATTAACAATTAAAGTTACTCCGTTGTCCATTATCTCTCTATGAAGAATTTGAACCATATCATAATCAAACGGCTTCATTATCTGCGGCAATGCCTCAATTATTGCTACATTATATCCTGCATGCTTTAGATTTTCAGCCATTTCAATACCGATAAATCCTCCGCCTATAACGGCAACCTTTGCATTATCTTTGTTTTTAAGAAAATTATGTATTTTATTTATATCAACAACATTTCTAACGGTAAATACATTAACTTTTTCCATTCCTTTTATATTAGGTACTATAGGCTTAGCTCCCATAGAAAGTATAAGCTTGTCATAACTCTCTTTATATTCTTTTCCTTCATATAAAACAGTAACTTCTTTTTTATTTCTGTCTATAGATACAACCTCGCTATTAACTCTTGCATCCACATTAAACTGCTTTAAAAATTTTTCAGGATTCATCAGAAGCAAAGCATCTTGTGAAGGTATTAAGCCTCCTGCATAATAAGGAAGCGAACAATTAGAAAAAGATACATGAGGTCCTTTTTCAAATATTATGATTTTATCTTCTTCGTTTAATCTTCTGAGTCTTGCAGCGGCGGAAGCTCCTCCAGCCACGCCTCCCACTATTAATATTTTTTTCATTTTTTTACTCCATACATATATTATATAAATATACCTAGTATATGTATAATATATAAATAAGTCAATATTTTTGCACAAAAAATAATATATTAAATAAAGCAATTAATAATTTTACGAATATATTCCGATACTATATACAAAAGTCTTTGGAGGTTTTAAATGGGAGTTTATTCTATTTATTCATCTGAAATGTTTCCATTGACTAGACATATGACTTCTGCAGGATTAAATGTTTATAATTCTTCTGCTTATGTATCTGCAAAAGCAGTAAGTATTGTTACTCCTCAGGGCTCATCTGTACCTATAAACAACAATATTGGAAAGACTTTAGATGTATACGCTTAATTATCTATTATGACCAATTAATGCATAAGATGATGAAAATCATTAAAACATAATTGGTCATAATTTTTAATAAAAAAATACATTATGTAAACCATATTGTTATCATACTATATTCTATAGTATTTATTTTTGATATTTTTTTATATTTTTCTTGATTTAATATCATATTCATTTATACTTATAAAGTAAATTAGTTATAAATTTATAAATAAAAACGGAGGATAAAAATATGGATATTTCAGTTTATAATTCTTACTCTAAACAGGATATATCTTTAAGTATAATAAGAAATACATCAGATATGCAGGCTCAGGCTGTGGATAAAATAATGACAAGCATTCAGCCTCAAGCTGTATCTGCACCTATGAGACCTGGAGTAGGCGAAAGATTAAGTACTTATGCTTGATTTAGGTAAATAATTTTTTTAAGGCCGCTAATTGTTTTATTAGCGGCTTTTTTTATTTTAAATATGCCCAATATAAGTTACTAAAAGTAACTTTTTTCTTTAATAGTCAAATTATAAATTGTTTTTTTTAATAAAATTTTATTTATCATAAATAAATATACATAAGTATAAATGGAGTTTTTTATGATGGATACAGAAGCAGTATTAAAAAATTTAGGTCAAAATATAAGAGAATTAAGAAAAAACAAAAAATGACAATATCCGAACTTGCAGAAAAATCTTTGCTGTCGGAAAAATATCTGCAGGGAGTAGAAGTGGGAAATAGGAATATATCAATTAAAAACCTGAATAAAATCTGTAAAGCTCTGGAAACATCTCCTGATATATTGCTTAATATGAGACCTTATAATTTAAAAACATCTGAAGAGAAAATATTCGCAATATCTGAAAAACTGAAAAAATTTGAAGAAAATAAATTGGATCTTATAGGAAATATGATAGATCATTTAAACGATATAATAAAAGAAGGTAAAAACAATAAATAAAATACATTCAATTAATTTCTTATACTAAACTCACAGCCGCAGTAATTCTGTCTGTAAAGTCCCGCTTCATCAGCTATTATATTAGTTTTTTTAAATCCGTCTTTTTTTTTGAAATCAAAATGAAGATATTTTATAGGAAAATATTCCTGAGCTAATGAATTGCCTATAATTTCTATAATTTTGCTGTTTTTATGAGGACTTACGGTCATAACGGTTGCAACATACTCTGCATTAATAAATGAAGCATATTCAAAAGCCTTTTTAATTCTATGCTTAAAACATATACTGCATCTGGAGCCCTTTTCAGGTTCATTCTCAAAGCCTTTTATGTCATTATACCAATCTGAAACAGAATTGTTCTCTTCAGAAATATAGGTTTTTACTCCCAAACTATGAGCATATTTTATAAACTCGTCTCTTCTTCTTTCATATTCATATATGGGGTAAATATTAGGATTATAAAAATAAAATATACTTTCATAATCTTCCAATATAGTATAAGGATAACTCATACAAACGGCGCAGCAGGTATGAACAACTAATTTAGATTTCATATAAATAATTTACTCCGTATTATCTTTTTACTGCTTTTAATGTGATAGTTTTATCATCAAATCCGCTGATTATAATTTGATATCCCATATTTTTTGCCTTAGCATTAATATCCACTGCCAAATCTCTGCTGCTGCCTATATAGGTTACAACATATCTGGACGATTCGCCTGATATTCCTTTATTGTAAATATTTTTTAATCCTCCTATATTATGCTTCAGAGCCTCTTCAAAAACTATAGAATCATTAAAATCAAGACCATTAACATATATTGTATATTCCGCACCGTTTTGTACTTCGCTTTGCCATTTTTTTACTATCTGATTTATAAAATCTTCAGATATATAATCGGCTGATTTTATCAATGCAATGGAATGCGCATCTTTATCGCTTCCTCCAATCCCTCCGACCTGATGAGCAGCTCGGGCTATTGTGGTATAGTCAGATATATTAACGGCGGTAATAGCAACATCGCTTCTGTAGCTTTTCATAGCTGTTCCCTGTATAGTTGTAAAAAAAGATGCATTTGCTTTTCCTATTACAGCTATTTGCGCTCCAGCAGCACTGCCTATTTTTTTTACGGAATCATAAGACTGCGAGCCTTTTATATCTTCATAGCTTATATTTTCTTTTCTCATAATATTATTCAAAGAAGAAGCGCTTACGAATTTAAAGCCTTTTTCACTCATATTTTTTTCTAATTCAACATTAAAAGATTCGCTTAATCCTCCCGTTTCATCGGTAACAAGCATAACTATAATAGGCATATTTTTTCTATCCATAAGTATTCCCATAGCCTGCAGATTATCCTGAATCATATCAACGCCTACAGTTGCCTCTATTTTTGAATACCATACAGAACCCGATTTGGCTATATTAATAACTTTATATCCTGATATATACCCTGTAGTATTATCATATATTTTTGAACTTATGAGTTTATTATTTTCAACTAAAGTAGTTCCATTAACTATAGATCCTACCGCCTGTTCAACTGCATTTCTTTTAGCGCTTTCAATAGATCTCTCTATAGCATCCGCCTCGCCCCTTTTGTCTGCAGAAGCATAACCTTCGGCTGTTATCTTTGTAGTTTTTCCGCCTTTAAAATCAGGGTTTTTCCAATTATTAACTATTCCTATTTCTCCCGTATCCTCTCCAACATATACTCCGTCTGATGTATTTTTTGATACTGTAGCGCAGGATATAAAAAATACGGATAAAAATATAAATAAATATAACTTATTCAAAATAAACTTCATATTATCATAAACCTCTGCTGATTACTATACGATAAATTAATACTGTCTAATAAATATTATTAACATATATTTTATAATTAAAGCAATAATTTTTCAACATTACATAGATATTATGCAATTTTTTATTTAAAAGTTAAAGAAGGTATTTCTTTATATGAAGCAAAAATAAAGAGCTTATTATCAGCAAAGCTCTTGAAATTATAAAATATATAATATTCTAAAAGATAATAAAATATACGAACTATATATTGTTTATATATATTATTATACAATATATAGTTTGTATTTTTGTTTTATATGTATAGTAATACTATACATATAATTAATTGACAGCACTAAATGACAAAAATATTAAATAAACACAGTTTACTTATATTATTTATATAATACAATTAATACAAGAATATACTGCATTTTTTAGCATTATGAAATTAAAATATTTAATTCTGATAATCATTATATCTGTATTATTTCAATCCTGCAGAAAACTTTTTAATCCAAGATATTATTATAATAATGGAAAATCAAATAACACATTAATTGAAATTAATAATAAAAAACAGATAAAATTAATATTCACATCATTGGAATTAAAAAATATAGACATTCAGTCTGCTGAAAGAAATATCGTTACTGGAAATACAGGACATTATGGGCAGCTGTTTAATTATGCTTTATTCGGTTATGATATAAAGTTAGATTTTTACAGTTCTTCAAACTCCATTCATTTTTTTAAATCATTAGCATTTTTAAATCCTAAAAATATCTCAGAAGCATTAAAGGTAAATGTTTCTGATACGGAAAATATAAACATTGATGTTAAAGAATATTTATTAGGCTATGACGATAAGATATTGATTTTAGTTAATATAACTAAATATGATCAAATAATTGGAGATTTATTAGAAGTTCATTATCCGTATGTGTACTGCGGGAATGATAAAATAAAAATAGAATTAAGACATAACAGTTCTGATAATACTTTTGAATTGTTTTTGGTAACGGACGGATACAGAGATAGAATAATATCTAAGACAGAATTTTTATCTGCAGATGCAGATAAAGAGGCTGAAATATTCATATTAATTGATGGTATGGACGGAGAGAATAATGAAAATAACTGCGGAGAAGGTCCGACAGGACTGAACAATACTATAGAGTTAAAAATAAAGTTTATATTTCAGAACATAGTATAAATATTTTTTATATAAGATTTATCATAATGGGATATTTTTTATTTTATTAAATATCTCTCTTGTAAAGAATATAATTTATAGAAAATATACCAAATTATATATATATTTAAAATATTGATTTTTTATATTCTTAAATTATAATATTAAATCATAAAAATTGCTGGCAAAGGTTTTTGTATATGGATAATATATTAAGTTCTGAGAATCTGCTTAATTCAGCTATGACGGTTTGCTGGATAGGCTTGATTATATCTTCAATATCGGCTTTAACTATAATAATAGATAGATTTATATATTTTACTAGAATAAAATCACAGGATAATTCTCTTGCGCCGAAATTAATTTCATTAGTTAAGGATAAGGAAATAAAAGCGGCTATTGCATTATGCGAATCTTCAAAATCTCCTTTATCAAATATTATAATATCAGGACTTAAGAATATTAATTCGCATAAAGAGTTTATGCAAAGCGCATCCAATAATGAACTTCCGAAACTTGAGAAATTTATCTCTGCTCTTTCCACAATTTCTACTATAGCACCTCTTTTCGGACTTTTAGGAACTATACTTGGTATGATACAGTCTTTTGCTGTTATATCGGCAGTCGGAAGCGGAAAGCCAGCCGCTTTGGCTTCAGGTATTTCAAATGCTTTGCTTACAACTGCAGCAGGACTTATTATTGCCATACCTGCAGTTATTTTTTATAATTATTTTGTAAATACCATTAATTCAAGAATACTTTTTATGGAAAACCTTTCAAATGAAATATCAGATATTATTAAATCAGATAATAAAATATAATTTTTTTATTTAAAAAGTTATCAGATTTGGAATTTAGTTTGCGTAATATTAAAAATTTTTATTATTTAATTGACAATATAAATTTTAACTTTATAATTATTTTGTTGAATGTTTATATTATTTATTGATGTAGAATTAATTTTTAAAGAAGTTTTATATTTATTTATGAAAAATATTGAATTGTATATATTGCTGATTTATATTATTTTATTTTTATTTTCCTGCAGTAACTTTAAATCTGATAAGGAAAATAATTCAATTTATGATCGAGCAGGAAATAGTATAATTTTTCCAAGCAAGATAGAAAATATAGCCTCTTTATCTCCTTCTGCTTCCGATATTATATTGGCTTTAGGGTTGGCTGATAAAATAACTGCTTTAGATTCAGTTTCCAAAGATATTCTTCAAACCAATAATATAGATGTGTCGGATAAAATAATTTTTGATATGTTAAATCCCGATTCTGAAAAGATGATGCATATTAATCCCGATATTTTATTTGTTAATAATTTCAGCGTATTTTCAGGTAAAAATTCTTTAGATTCTATAAAAGACTTTGGAATATGCATTGCCGTTATACCGAACAGCGATACAATAAAATCAATAGAAGAAGATATATATTTTATAGGATATGTTTTAAATAAAAATAATGAGGCTTCAAATATAGTAAATATGATGAATTCAAACATAGAAAAAATAAAATCTGTAGGAAATACAATAACCAATAGGAAAAAAGTATATTTTGAAATAGCAGCTTTGCCAAATTTGTATACATTCGGTGCAAATGTTTATTTAGATGACATGATTAATATTATAGGAGCAATTAATATATTTTCAAATAGAAATAATTGGATAACAGCATCTGAAGAAAATGTACTGTTTTCAAATCCAGATATTATATTTACAAGCGTTCAATATATAAATAACCCTGAAAAAGAAATATTAAGCCGTAAATATTGGAAAAATATAAATGCTTTAAAAAATAATAATGTACATTATATAGCATCAAGTTCGCTTCCTACTCATAATATTATATATGCTTTGTTTGATATGGCTAAATATGTTTATCCCGATGAATATAAAGATATTTATATGATTGGGAATTAATTATAAATAATGATAAAAAAAATAATTATAATTCTAATATTGGTTTTTATTTCAACTGTATTATCGGTATGCATAGGCAGCATATTCATATCCCCTAAAGAAATAATATATATATTTGTTTATAAAATTTTTAATATAGAACTCATAAATATAGATAAAATAAATTCAGATATTATAAGCATCAGATTTAAGCATTCTGTATTATCATTATTTGCGGGAGCTTCTCTGTCAATGACTGGAGCAGTAATACAGTCTGTATTAAGGAATCCTCTAGCTTCTGCATATAATTTAGGCATATCATCTGGTGCAGGGCTTGGAGCATCTTTATTAATAGTAATGCAGCTGTCTTTTAATAGGTATTTTTTTATAGGAATATCTATACTGTTTGCATTTATTACCATATTGCTTATACTTTTTATATCAGATAAGATAGATAAATATACAAGCAATAATTCCATAATACTTGCAGGCATAGTTATATCATTATTTTTAAGTTCTGTTATGAGTTTTTTATCTTATATGTTTCCTAAATATTCAAATCAGATAATACTTTGGCAATTAGGAAGTTTGTCTGTAAGAAATAAATTAGATATTCTTATAATTATTTTTATAACTTTAATATTTTTATTAATCCTTATGAAATATTCAAATGTTCTTGATATAATGACTTTTGGAGATGATGCAAGTTTATCGCTTGGAGTTGATGTTAAGAATATGAGAATATTTTTTATATTAATATCTTCATTTATAACGGCAGTTTTGACGGCATTTACAGGTATAATAGGCTTTGTGGATTTAGTATCTCCTCATATAGCCAGAAAAATATTCGGCGCTAAGCATACAGTGGTTTTGCCTATGTCAGCTTTGATAGGAGGACTTATCTTGAATGTTTCAGATATATTTTCAAGGATTATAGTTTCAGGTTCTAACATACCTATAGGAATAGTTACCGCTGTTATAGGTGCTCCGTTCTTCTTATATTTATTTATGTCAGGCGGCAGTGTAAAAAGAATATAATTTTCTAAGGAATATAATTTTTTATGAATAATGCGTATAAAATGATTGAAGTTAAAGGGCTTTCTATTGATTATTATAATGAAAAATATGTATTAAAAGATATATCTTTTGAAGTATTAAAAAATGAAAGCTTATGCATCATAGGACCGAACGGATGCGGTAAGAGTACTTTGCTTAAATCTTTATGCAGAATAGTAGATTTTAAGGGCGATATACTTATTAACAATGAAAATATAAGAAAAATTGACGCTTATAAAACTATAGCCTTAATGAGTCAAATGTCGGCAATATATTTCGGTTACAGCGTTTATGATACTGTAATGATGGGCAGATATTTTAATTATAAGGATAAATTATTATCTATGCCGAGCAGAGAGGATAAAGATTTTGTAATTTATTATATGGATAAGCTTAAAATAATGCATCTTAAAGATAAAATTATAACAGAACTTTCAGGAGGGGAGCTTCAAAGAGTTTTTTTGGCAAGAACTTTAGTACAGAATCCGAGCATTATATTAATGGATGAGCCTACTAATCATTTAGATTTGAATAGTCAGATAGAGTTGATTTATAATTTAAAAGATTGGGTTCAAAACGGAAGCAGATGCATAATTTCCGTACTGCATGATATAAATTCGGTATTCAATTTTGCAGATAAGCTTCTTATATTAAAGAACGGAAGTTTAGAATATTTTGGCTCTATTAAAAATTTTGATATTTCTTTATTGAACAGAGTATATGATATAGATGTTGCAGGGTATATGAGCAAATCATTTCAGAAATGGAGTATTTTTTAAAATTATAAAATACTGATTTATATTTTTATAATAAATCATTAATTTTTATTATAATTTATCTATACATGCTGTAATTATTAGAGTTCCAGTCTGCACAGATTTTTTATCTGTTTGTACATAATTATATACATTTTCTATTATTTTCATTAAAGATTATACATCTATATCGCTTTATGATAATATAGGGGGTGAAAATACCTTGCTTCTGTATATTATATTTTTATCTATAACTTTTATTATAGGCGCCCTTGATATGCCTGATAGGTTTTGAATTGTTAGTTTGCTGAATATTATATTTGTTGTGGTTGTACCTATATCTATTCCAACGCTTAATATATTATACATAATTTTTATATGTTTTATTAATGTTTTTTTAATAAATTAAAAATTATATCCAAGTTCAAACTCCCATGTAAAAGGTTTGGCAACGGAATATTCTGAAAGTATCGGGGTTTTATTAAAAATATTTTTAAAATGCATTGAAAATATCAAATGACTGAACCATACTGAGTAAAATGATATATTAAAATCATGAAATATTTGTGAGTATATTATCGGTCTGTAATCAGATAGAGGTCTTTTAGAAGAATAAGTATAATAAATATTTAATGATAATGAAGTTAATATTTTATTTTTTGCAATAAAGTCATATCCTAATAATGTGGCCGCAGTATGTTCAGGCAGTCCTATTTTAGGTAATTTGTCTTTTCCCATAAATCCGAGCTGATATGAATAGCCTAATTTAATTTTTATTTTATGATACTCGGCAAAGGATATATCATATCCTATACTTGAATTAAATATATGAGAAAAGGCTGTGTCTACATTTTTAGGTATTTCAGAATAATAAACTATTTTATTTGTGTATGCTGTATATGCATAGGAGGCTTCTATTATTAAATTTGACAAAGGCTTTAATATTAATTTTGTAAGTAATTGATTATAGCTTTCAGGCAGCAGTTTAGGATTGCTTAATTTTCCGTAATATAAATCATTAAAAGTGGGAGATGTATAATCGCTTATATAGCATACATACAATCCGTAGCCTTTATAAAAATTTAAATTAAATCCTGCATTATAAGACAAATAATTATTATTTTTCTCATTTGTAAATTTTTCATTTTGGTATTCATATTTTATGCTTGGAAGAATTGAAAATATAGGGGAGGAATCGTCCCAATATCCGAATGATAACTGCATATCGTATTTAAGCGAAAGAGAATGTCTTTGAGGATAATAATAAAAATTAGTTTCTACTGCATTGGTGTCTTCTGTCAGAATATTGTATCTGTATTCAGGCATTAATTTATTATACAGTGTTACAGTGTCAGGTAAAAGCTCGTCCATTCTTGAAAGAGTTGTATTTAAGCTTACCGCATGCGATTTATAATCGGATACAAATTTCCCGTCTTTATAATATGGTCTGTCTGTAAAAGAATCAAATAAATATGATAAATTAATATTATAATCCATTATATCGGAAAATCCGTTATATGATACGGAAGATAGAAGAGTGGTAAAAGCAAACCAAGAATCCGTTTTGCTTATGGGCGGAATGTCTTTTTGCGACGATGAGCTTGAATACGATATATCTGCAAATGCATTAATATAATTTTTATTATCAAATGTATATTTATAATTAGCCGATGAATTAACTATAAACTGCCTATTATCCGTTATATATCCTTCTATATTGTTTCCAGACATATTGTTAAAGTTATAATAATAGTTTCCGCTGCTGTAATAAGAATCCGCAGTAAAGGTAAATATTTGATGTTTGTCTATATTTTTTGAAAATAATATTGAAGGTCTTACTGTATTATAAGCTCCGTAGCCTAAAGATATTAAAAGTATATCCTGAAGAGGAGTTTTTGTGGTAATATAAATACTGTTTCCTATAATTTCAATTTTTTCTATTAAATTTGCAGGTATTCTTCTTAAATCTACGCCCGCATCGGCATTTCCTTTTGCAGTATTCATAAGAATGCCGTTAATATATATTCTTATATTGTCTCCGTTCGCTCCTGCAGGATCAATAACTTCATTGCCCATGTATGTTCCTTTATTTACAAACCCAGGCTGATTTGCAAGAACTTCCTGAGCATTTTTATAGCCCATTCTTTCTATCTCTTCAGAGTCTATTATTTTGTTATTTATGCTGACGGGTGTTTTTTTAGATGATGCATTATTATTTGCTTGCTTGATTTTATCTTTATTGGTTATTTCAGTCTGAGAAGTAATCCATATACCGCCTTTCAGCTCTTTTATAAGGTAAGTCTGAGAATATAATAAACCGCTTAATAGTATTAGTATTATAATATATTTTTTCATATATTTAATTTAATTTTAAATATCCGAATATAAAATCATATTTAATCCATTCTGAGCCTCCTCCGTAAAAAGCCAATTCCCTTCCTTCTTCATCTATTATTATGAGTCTGTAGCGTGCATACATTCCTGTTCCCGCTTTATTATCCCAATATATACCCGCCAAATATTTTTTATTATTATATTCATATATTCCGCAATCAGTAATTGTAGTTCTTGGATTTGCAGTATCATTATTATCGAAATAGTTTCCGTTTGTATCAAAAAATCCTATTTTGCTATAGCAATTTTTGTATTCATAAACATCTTTTAAAGATATAAAATTAGTCCATTTACTTTTTAGAATGTCTTTATCTGCAGCATTTAGTTCTTCTTTTTTATTTCCGTATAGACAATTATGTTTTCCAAAAGTTACGGCTCTTACAGATGAAATATTTTGATTATTGCCGCTTGGATTCATCAAAGGATTAGAACAAGCAAAAACAGAAAATATTAAAATTAATAGGTATAATTTTTTCATAATTATTCTACGGCTTTACAAGATGAATATATGCTGAAATAACCGTTTGCTATAGTAAATTCTTCTTTTGCTTTTACTAATGTATCGGCAGAAGATACCCCCCCCTTATAAGCGCCTGAAATAGATATGCTTTCTTTAGTTAAATCTTTAAATGAAACCGCATAGTATTTTCCGACATCTGTATTTGTATGAGCTTTTGTATATTGTCCGTATATTATTCCTTCAGCATCATTAATCCAATAAATATCTTTTATATTAAAAGAATATGATGTATTTCCCTTATAAATAGATTCAAATTTATAGTCTGTAATAAGATAGTAATTAGTGCCGTACTGAGTATCTTTATCCTGCCATTTTTTCATTAGATTTTGTATAGGACTATTATTACATGATGATAAAAAGACTGATAGTATTAACAGAGTTAGAAAAGAAAATTTGATTTGCATAAATAATGCTCCTTTATTTAAATAAACTAAAAACTGTTTTAACAAAGGAGCGCATATTAAAAAAATATTTTAGTGCGCTCGACTTTTTATGGTATCCGACTTCGTTAATAATTATAAAAAAATTAAGCTTTACGGTTGCGTGCCAGCGAAGGATTTGCACCTTCATTCCCATGCTGATTATTTAATAATCAGCCTATATATAGTATTATTGTTATATGCTTATGTCAAGTATATAAAGCTATTTTATAAGCAAAATATTATAATATTATATATTTTTATAAATTAAATTATTAATTGACATTATTATTATATAGTAGTATAATTACTGTATATAGTTTTTATGATTTTTATCATCAATTAGGAGTTTATTTATGAAGTATTTTTATTATATATTTTTTATAATGTCGGCGGTATTTCTTTCCTGTTCTTCAGGTTCTTCAAATGCATCGGAAGATAAAGTATTTAAAATAGGAATTATTCAATTAATAGAGCATGATGCTTTAGATGCTTCATACAGAGGTTTTGTTGATGGTCTTAAAGAAGCTGGCTATGAAGACGGAAAAAATATTATTATAGATTATCAGAATGCTCAGGGAGAGCAGGCTAACTGCGTTACGATAGGACAAAAGTTTATTAATGATAAAAGCGATTTGATACTTGCAATAGCAACTCCTGCGGCGCAGGCGGTAGCTAATATGACAAAAGATATACCTATACTTGTTACCGCTGTTACAGATCCTGCCGCAGCTAAGCTAGTTGCAGATAATAATGCGCCCGGCGGAAATGTTACAGGTACTTCGGATTTAACTCCTGTAGAGGCTCAGATAGAATTATTAAATGAGATTACTCCGAACCTAAAAACGGTCGGACTTTTATACTGTTCAAGCGAGCAGAACTCAATATTTCAAATGGATATAGCTAAGAAGAAATTAAATTCTATGGGATTAAAATATATAGATGCTGCGGTTGCATCCGCTAATGAAATACAGCAGGTAGTTCAGAGTCTGATAGGGAAAGCTGAGGCTATTTATACGCCTACTGATAATATGATTGCCGCAGGTATGGCTGCCGTTGCTTTAGCCGCCGAACCTGCAAAACTTCCGGTAGTTTGCGGCGAAGGAGGTATGACTATGCTTGGAGGTACTGCTACCTATGCTATAAGTTATTATGAACTTGGTAAATTAACAGCTTCTCAGGCAGCTTTTATATTAAAAGGCGAAAAAAAACCTGCCGATATGCCTATAGAAACTTTAAAAACTTTTGATTTGGTTGTAAATACTAATATGATTAATAGCATAGGCATAAACATACCTGAATCATTATATAATAAATAAACTGATATATTTAAAAGGATTTATAATGTTTCATGGAATTTTTCTGGCTATAGAGGGAGCTGCATCTCAAGGCATAATCTGGGGTATAATGACGCTCGGCGTTTATATTACCTTTAAGGTTTTAGATTTTGCTGATTTGACTGTTGACGGAAGTTTTGCATTAGGCGGTGCCGTAAGCGCTGTACTTATATCTAATGGTATGAATCCTTTTATTACATTATTCTTTGCTTTTATAGCGGGATCTTCGGCCGGATTTATAACAGGATTTTTAAATACAAAACTGCATATACCCGGAATATTAGCGGGCATTCTTACAATGATAGCTTTGTATTCTATTAATATAAGAGTAATGGGAAACAGACCTAATATACCGCTTTTGGGAATGTCCACATCTTTAACTGTAATTCAAAATGTGCTGTCTTTGAATAAAATATTGTCGGATTTGCTTATGGGCTTCATATTTTCTGTAATTATTATTCTTATGATGTATTGGTTTTTCGGCACGGAAATGGGGTGTGCTATAAGAGCTGCTGGAAATAATGAAAATATGATCAGAGCTTTAGGGGTTGATACTAATATTATGAAAATAATAGGACTTATGATATCAAATGCTTTAGTTGCCTTATCAGGAGCTTTGGTTACTCAAAGTCAGGGATATGCCGATGTGGGTATGGGTACAGGAACTATAGTTATAGGGCTTGCTTCCGTTATAATAGGAGAGGTTATATTTGGAAACAGATTCTCATTTTTGTATAAACTTGCTTCCGTTGTAATGGGCTCTATAATATACAGAATAATAATTGCCATTGTTCTTCAATTAGGACTTAAAGCCACAGATTTAAAGCTTCTTACAGCTGTGATAGTTGCTGTTGCTCTTTCAGTGCCCGTATTAAATAGAAAGGTTGCAAAAGCTGTAGGCGGTAAAAGAAAAGGTTAATATTGGAGATGCATTATGCTGGAATTAAAAGAAGTTTATAAAACATTTAATAAAGGCTCTATTACCGAGAAAAAGGCTATTAAAGGCGTTAATCTTAAGCTAAATGATGGAGATTTTGTTACGGTTATAGGAGGGAACGGAGCCGGAAAATCTACGCTTCTTAATTTAATTGCGGGAGTTTATGAAGTTGATTACGGTACTATATCGGTTGACGGAAATGATATTACGGATAAAAAAGAATATGCCAGAGCGGTACTTTTCGGAAGAGTATTTCAGGATCCGATGATAGGCACTGCTTCAAATATGGGTATAGATGAGAATCTGGCTCTTGCAAAAAGAAAAGGAAAGCCTAGAACTTTAAGATGGGGTATAACCCATGACGAAAGAGAAGAATATGTTGAAAAATTAAAAAGGCTTGATTTAGGTCTCGAAAACAGACTTCATTCTAAAGTAGGGCTTTTATCAGGAGGACAAAGACAGGCACTTACTCTTCTTATGGCTACTCTTAAAAAGCCGAGACTTTTATTATTAGATGAACATACTGCAGCGCTTGACCCCAAAACAGCCAAAAAAGTATTGGAGCTTACAGAAGAGATTATAAGAGAGGATAAACTTACCGCATTTATGGTTACTCATAATATTAAAGACGCTATTCATTACGGAAACAGACTTATAATGATGAATGACGGCAATATTATATATGATGTTTCAGACAGTGAAAAAAAATCTTTGGAGATATCGGATCTGCTTAAAAAATTTGAAACTGCAGACGGGGCTTTAAGCGATAAACTGCTGTTGTCTTGATAAATTATTTAATATTATAAAATAGTTAAGTGCATGATTCGCATACTTCTTCAAGTTCAAAATTAGATTTAGGTGTTTTCATATAGTATAAAGTTTTAATACCTAAATCCATAGCATATTGAATATCATTCCAAAGCTCTTTTGCAGATTCAGGTTTAATATAATACAAATTTAAAGACTGAGATTGATCAATATACCTTTGTCTTACCGCTGCAAGCTCTATTATTGTTTTTGCAGGTATTGCCCAGCATCTTTCATAGTACTGCCTGTTTTCTTTAATATTAGGTGCTAAACTAGGCAGGGTCTGTATTCCTTCCTCTACAAAAAATAAATCCACTATAGGTTCTATGCTTTCCGTTGCAGATACGCTTTTTCCTGAAGTGGCTGTTGGAGCTATAGCACCATGAAATGAAAACCTAACTCCGTTGTTTTTTATGTTTTCAGAAAGCTTATCCCATTTTTCTTTATCTAGGCTTACATTTAAATTATTTTTTTTGCTATTTAATAATGATAAATGAAAAGGAGTAAGCCCGTCTTTCCATTTTGATTCATTAAATGTTTTATAAGGTCCTCTTTCCATAGCCAATATATTGGAAGCCTCATATATATGATAATATAAATCGTCAAATACTTTATTTGTAAACTCCAAAGCTTCATTATCAGTATATTTTAATTTATTTGATGCAAGAAGATTGGCATAATTTATAACGCCTATTCCTATCGGTCTGTTTTTTTTGTTTGCAATTTCTCCTTCTTTTACAGGATAAAATTGCGTATCTATTATATTATCGCATCCTCTCAAAAGGGTATAGCAAAATGATTTTTTATTTTCTAAACTGAAATCTACCCATGACATTAAATTAATTGACACTAAATTGCATATTCCTATCTCGCCGCTTTTTTTTGTTTGTATAATCTCATATTCTCCGTCTTCATTTATTATGTATTTTTCTTTTACAAGTTTTGATGGATAAGAAGGTATTACTATTTCCTGACAGAGATTTGAGGCTCCGACAAATTTATTGACCATATTCTGTTCGTTTATATTGTCTACAAATGTAAGATATAAATTTCCAGTCTCCTGCCTTACCTTTAATATTTGAAATAACAGATCTTTAGCCTTTATTCTTTTTTTTCTAATGGAAGATTTGCTTTCATAATACATATAAGCTACATCAAATTTTTCTCCGTATTCCTCATTGAGCAGAGGAGTTTCTTTAGGGTCAAACAGAGTTACATATTCATCTTTATTAACGCGTTCTCTGAATATATTGCTTATTCTAATAGAATATACCAATTTTCTGGCTCTGGTATCTTCGGTTCCGCCTGCATCTTTAAGCATAATAAGATCCAGCACATCTAAATGCCACCATGGAAATGTTACAACGCATGCTCCCTTTCTCACACCTCCCTGATTGAATGAAGATATAGTTTGCTCAACTCTTTTTATAAAAGGTATAGGTCCGTCGGAGCGTCCTCTGTTGGTTTGAATAGTAGAGCCTGATGCCCTTATATAAGAAGCGTCATAGGCTATGCCGCCTGAAAATTTTGAATAAAGCGCCATATTTCCGTCAGTCTGATTAAGACTCCAAGTATCATCATCAGGAGTATTTAATATACAGCTTGCAAGCTGAGCTTTTATTGTCATACTGTTTGCTATTCTAGGCGTTGCAAATGTTATTTCATGTTTTGAAAGCATATCATAAGTTCTTTTTATATATTTTAATCTGTCCGCCTTGCTTATCTCCAATTTGTCTTTATTATTGCCTTTATAGTAATCATTATAGAATGAGAACATAGCTGCGACCATGTATGTTATCTGAGGCAGCTCAAGTTTTTTATTGCCTATATTTTTGCAGTATTTTTTATAGAATATAGCAAGTCCTTTATATGTAAAAAGAAGATCTCTATTCGGATCTATCATAGAATTGATTTTATCCAATTCTTTATCAGTAAAAAGCTTTATGATATTTTTATCATATATTTTATATTTTACGCCTTTTTTAAAGAATTTTTTTATATGCGGATATGAACCTATCTTTTTAAGTCCATATGTTTCTTTATATATTTTCATTAAATAGAGTTTTTCTGCTATAGTATCATATATGGGATATAAAGGACTTATCATATTAACAGCTGTATTAATAAGTTCATCATATAATACTTCTATTTTCATTTTATCATTAATTTTTATATTTAAGCCTTCTAAAAGCTTGTTTGTAAAAATCTCTTTTTCTTCCGTAGCCCAATTGATTACCTTTCTTAATTTTTCTTCATTAAAAGGCTCTTCTCTTCCGTCTCTTTTTATAATAATATGTTTTTTATCTTTTGTAAGTTCTATCATAAATTTTCCCCGTTAATTTTTTATATTAATAATTATAAATCATTTTTTAATGCACCTTTCTGATATGAAGTATTGGTTGTTTCCTGCAAAGCAGCATTTTGCTTATTTATATCTCTGTAGCTGTTAAACCAATCTATTATATCCGATTTTTTCTCAGATAAATATTCTGTTTCCACTCCTATATCCTTTAATCTTATTCCAGCCCAATATTTTATGAAATTCTCGCTTACAGAAGAGTTAATGCCTAGAACCTCTTTACCATCAAATAGATATTTAGACCATTTTATTTCTTCATTTACGGTAAATTCAACCATATTCCTAGCCGTATTATTAAACCATCCGTTTTTAAATAAATGAGAAAAACCTTGATTATCATCTTTTCTTAATATGGATATAACATTTTTCCCAGTAGGAACATGTACATTAAGTTCATCATGCGCTATTAATTTAATAGTTTTTGCAAATCCTGCTATTGCATTATCATAGCTATTATTTATTATGAAAGTTACAAGAAAAGAGAATGGAAATTTTATGCTTTCAAGCAAATATATTCCCGTTAATAATCTGAGCAACGCTTGTTTTTTTTCATCTGGCGAGGTATTTAAATTTTCTAAATTACATAATTCATCAACTTTTCCGAAAAGCTCCACCTCTTTTTCCATTCTGTGTTTTACAAAATCATCATTATAAACTAAATCTAAAGTTTCAGTAGCCTGATGTCCAAAAACTTCGGAAAGCCCGTAAGAATAGCTCTCTGCATGTATATTTTCTTCTATAGCTATTCTGGCATACAGAATAGACCATATTGAGCTTGTTACTATTCTGTTTAATATTGATGAAAATCCGCTTGCAACTCCGCTGTCCATCAATGTCTGATATGCTATATTAAGCTTAAAAGCTCTCTGTGCATCTTCAGGCAGCGATGAGAATCTGGTTTTATCCGATTTATAATCAACTTCTTTAGAGAACCAAGTATTGCCTTCGCTTGCCTCTTTTAATTTTTTTGCTATCTCATGGCTTATAGAGTCAATTCTTATATAATGTCCGAAATTTCCAAAAAATATTTTTTCATTTTTAGGCTTTTTATCTATATCAACTACTTTCATTTTTTCTCCAAGATTTTTTGTATATCTAATAATATTGCTTATTAATTCTAATATTATTTTTATATTTGTCAATTAATTTTTATAAACAGTATTCAGTAATTTATGTATATTTTTTATACATTTTTTACTTAAAAAATAAAATATGTTAAGTATTATTGACTATAGTATTATAATGCTGTAAAATAGAACAATTATCATGTTTGGATATATTTTTTTATATGAATAAGTTTTATTGTATTTTAATTAAATTCATAATAATTTTGAATATAAAAATTGTTTAGGAGTTTTATATGTATTTAAGTAATTTTGAAGGACTTGCATCTGAGGAAGTTTTCAGATGGTTTGCAGAGATAAGTAAAATTCCAAGAAAATCTAAACATGAAAAGCAAATCAGCGATTTTTTAATGCTGTTTGCAAAAGACAGAAACTTAGAAGCATATCAAGATGAAGTTTACAATGTAATTATAAAGAAAAAAGCATCAAAAGGATATGAGAATACAGTTCCCGTTATAATACAGGGGCATATGGATATGGTTTGCGAAAAAACAGATGAATCCGAACATAATTTTTATAAAGATTCTATAAAATTAATAGCGGAGGGTGATATTTTAAGAGCTGATAATACAACTTTGGGTGCGGATAACGGAATTGCCGTTGCCTATGCACTTGCTTTGCTTGATTCTGAAGATATATCGCATCCCGCATTGGAGATATTGATTACTTCTAATGAGGAAACGGATATGAAGGGCGCTTTTTCAGTTACCAATGAATATTTAAATGGAAAAACGCTTATAAATCTTGATGCTGAAGAAGAAGGAGTATTTCTTACAGGCTGTGCAGGCGGATATAATATAGCAGTTGAATTTAATATTGAAAGAGAAAATAATAAAAACAGCTCTTTAAAAATAGATATATCGGGATTAAAAGGCGGACATTCTGGAATGGAAATTAATAGACAGAGAGCTAATGCCTTAAAAATTTTGGGAAGAATTTTATATGCTGTAAAAGATTATATCAGCATTGCCAGTATTAATGGCGGGAGCGTTCATAATGCTATAGCTAAAAATGCTTATGCCGTAATAACTGCTGAAAATACCGATAAAATAAAAACTGTTATTGGAGATATTTCTAAAAAAATAAAATATGAATACAGAATTGAAGATCCTGACATAAAAATATCGGTTTCAGATGCTTATAATGTCAAAGAATGCTATACAAAAAAGTTAACGAATGATGTTATAAACTTCATGATGCTTTCTCCTGACGGTGTTTTATATATGAGCAGAGATATTAAAAATTTAGTTATGACAAGCGCCAATAACGGAGTGGCTGAAGAAAAAAATAATAAATTATATTTTGATATATTTATAAGAAGTTCATTAGAAAGCTCATCAGATGAAATAGGCTGCAGGGTTAAAGCTTTAGCATCGGCTGTAAACGGTGTTTTATTCAGCGAAGATTCATACCCTGCTTGGGAATATAATCCAAACTCAAAAATAAGGAATATAGCCGTTGAAACATATAAAAAAGTTACTGGCAGAGATGCGGTATTAAAAGCTTTGCATGTAGGTTTGGAATGCGGAATATTAAAAAAAGCTTTGCATGATATTGATATAATCAGTATGGGGCCTAATATTTATGATGTTCATACTCCGAAAGAATATCTGAGTATATCATCTGTTGATAGAGTATGGATAATTTTAAAAGAAATCTTAGCAAATATAAAATAATTATAGAAATTAAATTGTATTTATTAAAATTTAGTGTATATTATGTTTTATTTAAGGAGTTTATATAATGATATACAGCAGCATACTTGATTTAATAGGAAATACGCCTATTTTAAGACTTAAAAATATAGAATCTAAATTCAATTTGCATAAAAATATAGAACTGTATGGAAAAGTGGAAAAAAATAATCCCTCAGGTTCCGTAAAAGACAGAGCTGCAAAACAAATAATATTGGATTTATTTAAAGAAGGAAAATTAAAAGAAGGCTCTACAATAATAGAACCTACATCTGGAAATACAGGCATTGCTATGGCATCTATAGGAAGATATTTACATCTTAATGTTATAATAGTTATGCCCAGTTCTATGTCTTATGAGAGAAGAAAGCTTATAAAGTATTACGGAGCAGAACTTGAATTAGTAGATGGAGGAATGGACGCTGCTGTTGAAAGGGCTTATCAATTAAGCAGAGAAATAAAAGATTCTGTTATACCTGGTCAGTTTGTTAATCAGTCTAATGTTGCTGTTCATTATACATCAACAGCTTTTGAAATATTTAATGATATTGATGATCTTGATTATTTATTTGCAGGTATAGGTACAGGCGGAACTATAACAGGAATAGGACGCTATATAATAGACAATGGTAAAAATACAAAAGTTATAGGTGTTGAGCCAGAAGATTCTCCTCTTCTTACTAAAGGTTATGCCTCTCCTCATAAAATACAGGGAATAGGGGCTAATTTTATACCTGAAATTTTAGATTTAAGCGTTATAAATAAAATAATAGATGTATCTAATGATAATGCAATAAATACGGCAAGAGAGATATGTTTTAATGAGGGTCTTTTTGTCGGAATATCTTCAGGAGCCAGCGTTTATGCGGCAATAGATTTTTCTAAGGATATTGAAAATGATATTAAAAAAATGGATAAAAAAGTAACTATGCTTTGTATTTTGCCTGATACGGGAGAGAGGTATGATTGGAGCTAATAGGAACAGTATATGAAATTAAAAACTTTTAATGAACTGCCTAATAAAAAGGATATTAAAGATATTGTTAAGTTTATCAGAGATTATGCTTTTCCTAATTTTTTTAGAGAAACTCCGAATACGGATATAATAAAAAAAAATATAGAAAAAATTTATATGAATATAGCCGTTAATAATTCCAATCTTCTTGATTTTATGGAATGTCTTGATAATATTATATTAAGTTTAAAAAAAGACTTAGAGTTCTTTTTTCAATCGGATCCAGCTTCAAAATCTTATGATGAAATAATATTTGCATATCCCGGATTTAGGGCTATTTTTTATTACAGAATAGCTCATATATTTTATAATCAAGGGGAATATTTAATAGCAAGAACCATATCAGAATTTGCCCATTCAAAAACAGGCATAGATATTCATCCGGGCGCAAGTATAGGGGATTATTTCTTTATAGATCATGGCACAGGAATAGTTATCGGTGAAACTACGGTAATAGGTCATCATGTAAAAATATATCAGGGCGTTACTTTAGGTGCTTTATCTTTAACTGATGGAAGAAGTTTGGAAGGCATAAAAAGGCATCCTACGGTTTCAAATTATGTTACTATATATGCCAATGCATCTATATTTGGAGGAAATACCGTTATAGGAGATAATGCCGTTATAGGAGCTAATTGTATAGTTTTAGAATCCGTTGAAGATAATAAAAAAGTAACATTATAGTTTTTTAATTATATGCAATAAAAATTGTTTTTGCGTTACTTTTCTTTTTTATTTAATTTACTTAAGTCATATTAATATAATTGCAATATTTATTAACATAACATATTATTATACTGCATTATGAATTAAAGGATTTATATATGGCTTCAGTTATTACTTTCGGCGAGATAATGTTGAGACTTTCGCCTCCTTCAAATTTAAGATTCGTACAGACAAATTCTTATGATGCTAGATTCGGAGGTGCGGAGGCTAATGTTTCATTCGCTCTGTCAAATTTAGGAGTTGATACATCTTTTGTTACTAAATTGCCTAAAAACGATATAGGACAGGCATGTATTAATGAATTAAGAAGATACGGTATAGATGTTTCAAATATAGTATTAGGAGGAGACAGAATAGGGATATACTTTTTAGAGAAGGGTGCCAGTCAAAGGGGATCTAAAGTAATATATGACAGGGCTAATTCTTCAATATCTCAATGCAGCAGAGAAGATTTTAATTGGGATAAAATTTTTAATAATTCAAAATGGTTTCATTTTACAGGCATAATGCCAGCTCTTGGAATAAATGCAGCTGAGATATGCATAGATGCTTGCAGAAAGGCAAAGGAGAAAGGACTTATTATAAGTTTGGATTTGAATTTCAGAAAGAAGCTATGGACTTCAAAAGATGCCAATGAAACTATGAGTAAATTAATGCCTTATGTTGATATATGCATAGCAAATGAAGAAGATGCAGATAATATTTTTGGAATACATGCAAAAGACAGCAATATAATAGAAGGCAGATTATCTTATCAGGGCTATAAAGAAGTTGCTAAGGAAATAGCCGACAGATTCAATATAAAAAAAGTAGGCATAACATTAAGGGGTTCTATTTCTGCAAGCGACAATTTATGGTCATGCATGCTTTATAATGGAAGCGAATATTTTTTCTCAAAAGAGTATTTGATAAAAATAGCCGATAGGGTAGGTGCAGGAGACAGTTTTTCTGCGGGGCTTATATATTCATTTTTAAACGGAAAAGATGACAGAGAGGCTTTGGAATTTGCGGCTGCATCAAGCTGTCTAAAGCATTCCATAGAAGGAGATTTCAATATTGTATCTGTGGACGAAGTTATGACTTTGTATAACGGAGATGCATCAGGAAGAATACAAAGATAATTAAAAACTGATTTAATTTTTTTATAAACGGTATAATTTTATTTTTATGCTTAATGTATATTTTAATTTATTCTTGACAATTTATATTCTTGTACTAAAATATAAAAAATATGTATATTATAATATTAGGAGTATTAAATGAAGGATGCAGTAATAGCTATAGATATAGGCGGAACTTCTATGAAGGGTGCCGTTATAGAGGAAAGCGGCAATATTTTATATAAAGAAAACTTTAATATTAATTCCAAGCATACAGCGGAAGAACATAAAAAAGTTATTACCGAGTTTATAGAAAAATTGAAAAGTAATATTTCTAATGATTATAAGTTTATAGGTTTAGGCATAGATTGTCCAGGAGTTATGAACAGAGATACTATTCATATGGGAGGAGCTGAAAATATACCGGGACTTAAAGGATTAAAATTTTCAGATATCGGAGATAAATTCAATTTAATTACAAAAACGGCTAATGATGCCAGTATGGCGGCTTTAGGCGAAACAAAATACGGAAGCGGCAAGGAAAAAGATTATCAGTCTGTAATGTTTATAACTCTTGGTACGGGAGTAGGAGGCGGATTTGTATTTAACGGAAAGTTATTTACAGGATCTTTAGGAGGAGCAGGTGAAATCGGACATGTATTTGTTGTTCCTGACGGAGATAAATGCAATTGCGGTTCAAGCGGATGCATCGAACGTTATGCTTCCGCTACGGGATTTATTGATGCGGCAAAACAGAAAATTCATAAAGCAGTTATTCCGACATCTCTGACTTATGAGGAGCTTGAAAAAAATAAGGCTAAAGCCTTGTTTGATGCCGCTAAAAAAGGAGATGAGCTTGCCAAAGAGACTATATCCGAATGTTCTTATTATTTAGGTATGTCCATAGCTCAGGCTTTAAATATGCTTGATTTAGATTTAGTTCTTATAGGAGGAGGACTTTGCAAAGATTTTGATATGATGATAGATCATATTAACAGAGGTGTGAGAAATTACGGTCTTAGAATGATGGTTAATAATGTTGAGATAAAACCTGCCTCTTTAGGAAATGATGCGGGAGTTTTGGGCTGCGCTGCTTTATTCTTTAAAAATAATTAATTTTTATTATAAACGGTTATATATTTTTATATTATTATTTGAATAACAAAAATATTAAATATATGTTGACTATAAAATACACTATGCTATAATAAAATAGAGCATATTAATTAATATAGAGGTAGTTTGTGGATATATACGATATAGTTGATGATCCAGAAAAGCAGCTAGAAGTGTTTTCAGGTATCATTAAAAAAATGAATGCCGGCAGCGATCATGATGAAACTTTAATTAATATTATATCCGAAATAAAGTCCATAATGCATACGGATTCTATACTTCTGTATTTGATGGATCAGGAATTATATAATCTGCATTATGAGATGTCTATAGGACCTCTAGGAAGTAAATTCTACGGAAATATCATAGACAGCGAAAAACCGCTTGCTGTAAGAGCCTATGCCACTTCATGTTCTTTATACTCTAATGATCCTAAGGAAGATTCGGTATTTATTCCTATGATGGAAATGCTGGGCGAAGAATTAAAAAATATATTATTTGTGCCTCTGAAAGTCAGAAAAAAAAATATAGGTTCTCTTTTTTTAATCAATAAAAAAAACGGTAAATTTATAGAAAAAGATACGGTTGTAATGTCTTTATTTGCAAATATAGTATCTTTGGCATTAGTTAATAAAATGGTTTATGACAGAGCGCAGTCAAGAGCTTATGAAGTCGGTGCTTTATATCAGATGTCCGTTTCAATTAATAAATGCGAAACTATAGAAGAAATACTTAATGATAATATAAGTATTGTCTGCGAGGCATTTGAGGCGCATAGAGTATCTGTAATATTAAAAGAAAACGGAGTTTTTAAGTTTAAAGCAGGAATCGGCATTGATGAAGATATACTTAAATACGGAGTTGTTACTGTAGATGACAATGTGCTTTCAGAAATTCTTCATACTGGAAGACCTGTTTATTCTTTCAATGTTGATAAAGATATAAGATTCAGACCGAATAAAAGCCTCAGATATACTAGAAATAGTTTTATGGCTGCCCCTATAATGGGAAAAGATGATATAATAGGATTTCTTTGCGCCACAGAGAGAAATATTGATAAAGCCTTTAATCTGAGTAATTTATCTCTTTTGGAAATGCTTGCCCAGCAGATAGGAGAAAATTATATGCATATACTTCTGTCTGAAGAATCTAAAATAAAAGAATCTTTAACTGAAGAAATTAATTTTACAGAACAGCTTCAAAAAAGCGTTCTTCCGAAAGAGTTTCCAAGCGGAGGATTATTTGATATTTCGGCGGTAAGCATACCGAGCAAGAATGTGGGCGGGGATTTTTATGATTATATAAATATAGGCGGTAATAAATATGCATTAATTATAGCCGATGTATCAGGCAAAGGATTAGGAGCGGGATTTTTTATGACTATGACACGTTCCATACTTAGGGTTTATTTTTCTGAAATGGATGATCCCTCTAAAATATTAGAAGCTGCAAATAAGCATATATATAAAGATTCTAATAATGGTATGTTTGTTACCTGCTTTCTTATTGTTATTAATACGGAAAATAAAACTATAACATACTCTAATGCAGGACATCTGCCGCAGTATTTGGTAAAAAAATATAATATAAGCGCTTTAGATTCCATATATGAAATGCATACGCATGGCAAGCCTTTGGGTTTTATTGAAAATGCATCTTATCAAAATAAGCAGATTTCTTATTCAAGCTCCGATACCATAGTTTTATTTACGGACGGAATTACCGAAACATTCAACAAAGATGAAGAAGAATACGGAGAAGACAGATTAAAAGCCCTTCTTAAAAACGATTATGATAATTCTAAAGAACTGGTTGATGATATAGTTAATGAAACAGTATCATTTAGAGGAAAAACTCCTCAGTTTGATGATATTACTCTTTTAATTGCAAGGCTTTTATAATATATATTATATAATTGCTTTTTATTAATAATATTAGGATTAAATTATGAAAAAAATATTTTTATTATTTATAATTATATCTTTAATGATAATTCAATGCGGTAATAAAAAAACATCAGATTCAAAGATAAGCGGTACTTATGATACTGACAAAGCATCAGAAGTAATACCTGAATCAAAAATATTATCTCAGGAAGATATCCGTTTTTTAGAAAAGGTAAAAAATAAAATAGTTATAAATGGTAATTTTAAATATATTTTTAAAGATAACGGAGATATAGAATATTTATATAATTTTGGAGATTATAGAGAAAATAAAAATTACATCTTTGAATCTTCAAAAGATGGTACTAATTCGTACTATTATGAGCTTTATAATATACAAGATAGATATGAAAAAGGACCAAGCAATATTGCCGCAAATTACAGAGGCTTTTCTGTAAAAAACGGAATTCTTTATGAGGATAATTACAGAGGCTATGAGGGAGATCCTAATGAAACTATAATAACCAAATGGGAAAGAGAAAATTATTATTCTAATTACTATTACGGAGAAGTAAAAGAAAATCCTAATTTTGATAATTTTCCTTATGAGAATAAAGCTGATGTATCTTTTAATAAATATAATGAAATACAGAAAGGCATATTAATATCGCAATCGGATTATAAGCCTGAAGAAATAGGGGATATTCAAAACTATGATTTTGACGGCAAATATACAGATCTTTATAATTCATCTGTTGAATTAAAGAAAAATGATGACGGTTATTTTTATTTGTATGCCATTAATAAACTTAAAGATGAAAACGGCAGAATTATAACAAATATTCAAAGTACCGATACTAATAAAATGATTTTAGAAGAAAATGAGTATATTGATCCTATATGCGGTATAGAAGATTATAATTTGTATTATGAAAAAGCTTCAGGTATGGATTTGGGTTATACAATGTATATACAGCCTATAAATGCAGATACTATTATTATAACAGAGCCAAACGGAAGCTATGGATTTACAGGCATATATAAAAAAGTTTATGAAATAGCAGCTGATGACAAAAGCACAAAAGAAAAAGCATATTATAATGCTTTAAGATGGTATGCAGAGAACTATACAGAAATTAATGAGGCTTTTAATAAAATAGCAGATTTTGATTTTGAGGGCGGCGGATATTATAAATTTAATATGGAAAATGCTTATATTTATATGTCAAAGTTTGAGAACTCGGGTTATTTTTCAGAAAATTATATTAAAAGTTTGGAAGATAGGATTGAAACGGTAAAAAATGATTTGGAAAAAAATAAGCAAAATGACGGTGTTGTTGAGGGCATGGATGCAGATTGGTTTTTACGCACTCAGGAAATAGACTATATACTTGATATGATTGATAAGATGGAGCTTAAAGATATAAAAAGCTATACAAATGACAGAAATGAAGAGTACTGCGAATATTACGGTATAAGTTTGCAGTTAAAAAAATACGGCGATGAATGGCTTATAGAGTTTTTGCCGTAGCGTTAAAATGGAGGTATTAGAATTAATAAAATAATAGCAATAGCTGGAAGTTTTATAGTAGTAATTACGGTATTATTATTTTCCGTCTTTATGATGATTGATTTTAACTTCGGAAGCTATTTTGTGTGCATGCTGCTTGCAATTGGTTATATAATGATGTCTTCGGGTTTTTTCAATGAAATAGATGAAAAACGCATATCAGCTTTCATTGTAGGAATGGTATTTGCCTCTGTTTATGCTGTTTTAATATTCATTGTATATTTTGCGCAGACGACTTCCATACGATTGGATTACCTTGACGATAAAGCTATGGCTATACTTGACTATTCTAAAATGGGATTGTTTTTTAATTATGATTTGCTTGGATACTCAATGATGTCCCTTTCAGCATTTTTTATCGGACTTGCAATAGATGCAAATAAAAAAATGGATAAATTATTAAAATATATGATGATGCTTCATGGGTTATTCTTTTTCTCTTGCTTTGTTACACCTATGACAGGAATACTTAATAATTCTATATCAAAAAATGGAGGAGTTATAGCGCTTGAGTGTTGGTGCGTATATTTTATTTTAATTGGTATTTTATCATTGATACATTTTATAAAAAAAGATTAGCATAAATTTTTTAATTGATAAATAAAATATTTATATATATTTAATGCATTACAAGTTTTAATGTTATAGTAATATTATGCTTTATAATATAAATAATAGGAGTATATTGTGTTAGAATTGGCAAAGTATAATAATTTTATAAAAAATATTCTGATGATAAGTAAATATTATAAAATAAAATTTGATTAATTTTAATAGAATTTTTTATTTAAATAAATGCTCTGTATTATTTGTATATTATTAGTTTTTTTATTTATTTTTATCCGTCTTTATGATATTTCTTATAATTCAGTAAATAATAATACTGAAAATAAAAAAGAACTGCTATGCATAATATCTGTAAAAAATTATGATGATAATTTGATAAATATAATAAATAAAAGCACTATATTAGGAATAATAATAAATATAGACAATTTAGATATTAATAGTCTTTCAGTTATTATAAAAAATATTAAAATTAAAACTAAAAGAAAAATATTAATAGGGATAGATCAGGATTATAAATCTACTTACGGCATATACTATAATAAAAATTTTAAAGTTTATGCAAGCTATATAGGCGAGAGAAAAAGCGAAGAATATGCATACAAAATAGCATATGAAAGAGCATTAAAATTAAAATCTATAGGAATTAATATGATTTTATCTCCTATATGTAATATTTATTGCAATGAAAAATCTCATCTTAAAGAACATATATTTTCAAATGATAAAATATTAGCTTCGGCTCTTATATATCAAACTGTAAAAGCTTATAAGGATGCAGGCATCATAGCCGCATTAAAATATTTTCCTAAATATTATGATGATGAGTTATATATAGCAGATGAAAATATAAAAAATACGGAAAGTATTATTGATAATACAGAAACTTTTTCAGCTGGCATAAAAGCCGATGCCGATATTATTGTAATGTCTCATATAAAAAATCATAATATTTATAGAGATTTTCTTATTAAAAATATGAAGTTTAAAGGCATTATAATGACTGATTATATTAATAATGATAAAAATATAATTAATTATGCGGTTAATATGCTTTCAGGCAGTTATTATAAAGATTTAAATAATTTAAAAAAAATTATAGAAAATAAAAAAACGGATGCGGAAGTATGTTCAAAAGTACTGAAATTAATAAAAAAATTATAAAATATGTATTATATTTATTTATAATATTATTATTTTTATGTTCATTCAGAATCAATTCAAATATATTCATAGAAAAAGAATATATAAGAAAATTAAAAAAAGACTATCCTCAATTATCTTATTATATAGATAAAGCCGCTAAAATGAATAAAAAAGAAAGAAAAGGTGTTCTTTTAATGGTTGGAATAAAAGATAAAGTTCTGTCTAAGAAAACTATTAAAACTCTTAAAGATAATAATATAATGGGAGTGATACTTTTTGATTATAATATAGAAAATGAAAGTCAATTAAAAAAATTAACTTCCGACTTAAGAAAATATGTTAACTCAAATATGCTTATTTCTATAGATCAGGAGGGAGGAGAAGTTGTAAGAATAAAATTTGATCCTTTGAAAGATATTTCGCCTAAAATCATAGGAGATAAGGCAAGCAAAGAGTATGCTTATAATATAGCGTACAAAAAATCGAAGTTCTTATTAGATTTAGGAATTAATATGATATTAGGTCCTTTATGTGATATACCCAGCAATACTAATTCTTATCTTTATAATAGAAGTTTTTCTGATAATATAAATATTGTTTCGGATATGGCTGAGTACACTGTAAAAGCTCAGAAGGATGCAGGAATAATAAGCGTATTAAAGCATTTTCCGGGACATGGTGATACTATAGTAAACTCTCATAATAATTTTCCTGTTATTAATAAAACTACTAATGAACTTATGATGAAAGAGTTTATTCCATTTAAAAAAGCAATAGATGCAGGCGCTGAAATGGTTTTGATGGCGCATATAAAAAATAAGTATATAGACAGTAAAATGCCTGCAAGTATGTCGCAAGAATATGCCTATATATTAGAAAAATATTTAGGTTTTAACGGGGTTGTTATTACAGATGATTTAGCTATGACAGGGAGTATTAACTTCGGTATAAACTTCGGTATAAACTTAATCAGTAATTTGTATGAAAATACAGAATATATGTTTGAAGATATGGATGCCGATATTTTATCATGTGCAAAAGTTTTAAAGATCGCTTCAGAAAATATATTATCTGGCACATAGAATTATAATTCATTTATTAAAATTATGACAGCTGTTATTTTTTCATTTTTTTCTTAAAAGAACGCAAAAGCTTTGCAATTTCATTATATCCATTTCCTTCCGCATAATCTAAAGCAGTTTTGCCTTCATTATCTTTAATATTAAGATTTGCACCTGCTTTTATTAATTCCTTTACTGTTTCAGTATGACCTGCCCATGCAGCATATATTAAAGCAGTCCAGCTGTTATCATCTTGAATATTAATGTCAGCTCCTAAAGCCAAGAGCTCTTTTACTTTTTTAATATCTCCGTTTTCTGCAGCTTCTATAAAGCTTGCTTCATTTTCAGTTAGAGAATATAAATTAAAAGATATTAAAATTAAAACAGCTAATATTTTTTTCATTGTTTTATTCCTTTTTATTTTTTATTAAAAGAACTCAAAAGCTTTATAGTCTTATTATATCCTTTTTCTTCCGCATAATCTAAAGCAGTTTTGCCTTCATTATCTTTAATATTAATATCTGCCCCAGCTTTTATTAGTTCTTCTACTATTCCAATATAACCTTCCGATGCAGTATATATTAAAGCAGTTTTGCCTTCATTATCTTTAATATTAATATCCGCCCCAGTTTTTATTAGTTCTTCTACTGTTCTAATACGACCATTCTCTGCAGCTACTATTAAAGCAGTTTTGCCTTCATTATCTTTAATATTAATATCCGCATCAGCTTTTATTAATTCTTCTATTGTTTCAGTATAACCATACATGGCAGCATGTATTAAAGCAGTTTTGCCTTCATTATCTTTAATATTAATATCCGCCCCAGCTTTTATTAATTCTTCTGTTGTTTCAGTACTATATATGATGGCAGCATATCTTGCAGCATACATTAAAGCAGTCTCGCCGTATTTATTTTGAATATTAATATCCGCCCCAGTTTTTATTAGTTCTTCTACTGTTCTAATACGACCATTCTCTGCAGCTTCAATTAAAGCGGTATTGCCGTTATTATCTTGAATATTGATATTGGCTCCAGCTTCTATTAATTCTTTCGCTATTTTCGTATTCCCCATTTCTGCAGCTTCAATTAAAGCGGTATTGCCGTATTTATCTCGAATATTAATATCCGCACCTGCTTTTATTAATTCCTTCACTATTTCAGTATAATCATAATATGCAGCATACATTAAAGCAGTCTCGCCGTATCTATTTTGAATATTAATATCCGCACCTGCTCTTATTAATTCTTTAGCTGTTTCAATATGATCTACCTTCGTCGCATATATTAAAGCAGTCCAGCCCTTATTATCTTTAATATTAAGATTTGCTTTTGCTTTTATTAATTCTTTTGTTATTTCTGTATAACCTTTCCATGCAGCGTACATTAAAGCCGTCATGCCTTTTTTATTTTTAATATTAACATTTGCTCCTATTTCTATTAATTTTATTGCTACTTCAGTATTCTTATAATATACGGCATGCATTAGAGCAGTCCAGCCGTTATCTCTGTCTTTAATATTAATATTCACCCCATTTTTATGTATTAATTTATTTAATTCTTCAACTTCTATATATTCTGCTGCCTCTAAAAATTCTTTTTTTATTTTATTATTCCTTTTTATTAAAAATGCATTAATTAATAAAATTAAATATATAGTTGATATCAAAATTATAATTATAATTAATTTCTGTTTTTTCATTATTTTTTATTCCTTAATTTTGTATGTTAAAATTTTATATGAACTATTATAACTTAAATTAAATATATTGCTTATATTTGTAAAATATCATTATATTTTAAATAATGATTCTGTTTTTTCTATACAGCTGAATTTATTTTCTATTGCCTTTATATATTCGTAGGAATTGTTTTTTATATTTTCTGTAAATGTATTATCTTTTATTATAGGTATATTTATATTAATATTAAGTAATGATCCTTTAGCGCATGCATATATTAAAATGTATGAACTAATAATGTCGCTTATAACGCCGCTGCTGCCATACTTTAATACCATATCAAAGAGAGGCATTAATTCATAGCAGTATTTTAAAGCATTAAAAGGAGCATCTATTGCTTTTTTAGCCGCTTCGGACATAGCATTTTTTCTTTCTTCTTTTTCTTTATCAGTATCTTTAGGCATTTTCATAGCTTCCATAAATAAATTGAAGCTTTCTGCATCTTTATCTATTATATCCGTCAGATATTGTTTTATTGTTTTTATTTTTTCTATTGCTTTTTTAAAATTATCCTGTTCTTCTTGTTTTAACTCTGAAAACTTTTTCTTGTTTATAGTTAGATGTCCTACCATTCCAGCCAATGCGCATGCTAAACTTCCTATTACTCCCATTACGCTTCCGCCTCCGGGAGCAGGCAATGAACTATCAACATCATTTATATAATCAATTAATTTTTTATCTATTAGTTTTGACATAAACTAGATCCTCAAGATGTTTTATATATTAAAAATTAAAAAATATATCCTAATATATTATTTAATAAATATCAATATAGATTATATATTTTACAGTTTCTTAAATTATTAATATATATTGTGAAATTTATTAATAGATGTTATTATATAACCAAATGCAGTAATATCATTTTTAGAAATCATAAAAATACAATACTGATAATTTTTGCAATAATTTTAAGGTTAATTTATTAAAGCAAATTTATATTTAATTAAATTTCAAGGAGCTGAAAATGTATAATAAAAAAGAGTTTAAAGTTGCAGTTGCAGGATACGGACATGTAGGCAAGGATACTGTAAAAACTATTATAGAAAATAATTCTATAATAGAAAAAAGAACAGGAATAAAATTAACCGTAAAAACCATTTTCAGCAGAAATATTGATAAAGTAAAAGATGATAAGTTTTTAGATAAAATTAAAATAAAAACTAAAGATTTGAATGATATATTAAATGATGAGGATATTGATATAATTATAGAAGTGTTAGGCGGAATGGACACAGCTAAAGAACTTCTTATGAAAACAAAAAAGCCCGCAGTTACCGCAAATAAAGCTCTGCTTGCAGGCTGTTTTGATGAACTTATAAAAAATAGGAAAGCGGATATTGCTTTTGAGGCTTCTGTTGCAGGCGCCATACCAATAATAAAGGCTATGAAAGAGAGTTTAGTTTCAGACAGAATGGAGAATGTTTACGGTATATTAAACGGCACATGCAATTATATATTAACTAATATGACAAAGAATAATTTAGATTTTAATATTGTTCTTAAAGATGCGCAGGAAAAAGGATATGCCGAGTCTGATCCTACATTTGATATTGACGGAATAGACACTGCACATAAATTATGCATATTATCTTCTATAGCTTTCTGCAATGTTATAAGTTTTGATAAAATATTTATAAGAGGCATAAGAAATATTATATTAGATGATATTATTTTTGCTTCTGAGCTCGGACTTACCATTAAATTAATAGCTGAGGCGTCTTTAGATGAAAATGATAATGCATATATATATGTTATACCAACACTGCTTAATTCCGATAATATGCTTTCAAATGTGGATTATGCTTTTAATGCAATAACAGTTGTAGGAGATCGTTCAGGCGATACAATATTTTACGGTTTGGGAGCAGGCGGAAGACCTACAAGCAGCGCTATAGTTTCAGATGCGGTTAATCTTGCAAGAAACAGCCTTATTACTAATGAACCTAGAATACCTATATTAGGATTTCTTAATAAGAATGATAATATAAAAGTTAAAGATTTTAAGGAAAAAAATGAAGCTTTTTATGTAAGATTTAAATCAAATAATAATAATCTGCCCGCTTTTAATGAAGCTTTTTATGATATTAATATTGAAAAAAGCTTGGAAAGAAACGGAAACTTTATGTTTGTGCTTAGAGATGTTAATATTAATTCAATTATTGAAGCTGTAGAAAAAGTTGAGAATATAGACAATATATTTATAGCTAAAATAAAATAATTAATTATATTTTAGTTAATAATAATAAAATAAAGAATCAGTAAATAATTTATGAAAATATCTATATTAGGCGGTACTTTTGATCCCCCTCATTTGGGACATTTAATATTGGCTGATACAGTTATAACTAATTGCGGTTATGACAGAGTAATATTTATTCCTGCAAAAATACCTCCCCATAAAAATATAAGCGGTAAGGTATCTAATGAAGACAGATTAAATATGCTTAAGCTTTCTATAGAATATGATGAAAGATTTTCACTTGAAGAATATGAATTAAATAACAATGGTATTTCATATACAATAAATACTATCAGTTATTTATATGATAATTATAAAAATAATATAGATGGTAAAATAGGGCTTATAATAGGAGCAGATTTAATAAAAGATTTTCATAAATGGAAGTATCCTGAAAAAATTTCTGAGATATCAAATATAATAGCGGTGAATAGAGAGAATAATGATTTATATAATGATAATGTAAAAAAATATAATATGAAAGTGATAACAGCTCCACGCATAGATATATCTTCAAGCATAATTAGAAATAGAATAAAAGAAAAAAAATCTTTTAGATACTTTATGGCAAAAAAAGCGTATGACTATATATTGAAAAAAAAATTATATTTATAAGTATTAAAAAGGCTATATAATGAAAAAAAGTATAATAACAATATTTATATTAGCATCTGTTTTTATAAATAATCTGCATCCGTATCAAATGTATTTGCTGAATGGTCCCACAGGCATAGGCGGTTTAAAAATGATGAGAGATTATAAAAAAATATATATAAAAATTATAAACTCTCCGGAGAATATGATATCATCTATAATAAAAGGCGAGACTGATATTGCAGCTGTTCCTGCCAATATGGCTGCAATAATATTTAATAGAAATATTCGCTATAAAGCCGCCGCTGTGATATCCGAAGCCAAAGTTTTTATAGCATCTTCGGATAATAAAATTCAAACTATAAACGATTTAAGAAATAAAACTATTTACTGCGGCGCAAAATTAGCTGCTTCCGATTTAATGCTTCGCTATCTGATTTCAAAAGAAAAAATTAGAAATGTTAATATAAATTATTCCTTCAGCAATCCTGATTTGGCAAAAGCAGTTTTTTCTAAAAATGCCGTCATAGCTGTGCTTCCAGAGCCTTTTTTATCGTCTGCAATGCTTGAAAATGAAGATGTGCATATAGTTGCAGATATTTCTAAGTATACTGAGAATTATCCTGTTGCGGTTCTTATAGTTAAAGATACTTTTGTTGATAATAATAGAGCTTTATTAAAAGAGGTATTGGAAGAGTATAAAAAATCTACAGAGTATGTTCTGAATAATAAAAATGAAATTGAAAATCTTTTGGAAAAAAGTTCTATGATTGTTAATCCTAAAGCCGTAGTATACGGATTAAGCAGAATGGGGCTTACTTTTTACGGCGGAGTAAAAATGAAATTTGCTTTAAATAGTTATTATAATTTTCTTTATAACTTTGATAAAAAAATCATAGGAGGAAAAATACCTGCAGACGATTTTTATTATACGGATTAATATAAATTATATATAATAAGCTATTAAAGAATATGACCTTAATATATACTTGATATTATATTTATTTATATTAAAATATGTTAAGTTTTTTAACAGATGCCGATATTTTAAAGAATAGTTAAAACGGAGATAACAATGAATAAACTTATTTCTTTTATATTGCTGTTATTATATTTACCGTTATTTTCTCAAAACGGCATAACATTCCCTGAATATATGGAAGATTTGCAGGAAAAGAATCCTAAAAAATCTATAGAATGGTTCAAAAAAAATGCGTATTCCGACGAATACGGAGTTAATATACATGTTTTTGATTTTTACAGAGGTGTAAGCAGATATTTATCATTTGTAAAATACAGATCTGCAAGAACAGAGGTAAACAGAGCGGCAAGCGATTTCATACAGGCTTTAGAGCTTCCTAATGATCCCGTATATTCTTATAATGACAGAGCTTTTTTATTTATAGGCGGCATACTTACCATTTTGCCGGGCGATAAAGAACTGCCTGCAAGAATATTCAAGTATTATGCTGATAACTGCAGAACTTCCAATCCTAATTATGCCACTTCTGTATATTGGAGTATGTATTTAAGCTATATTACTCCTATGGTCTATGAAAGCTATTATGAAACTTTAAACATACTTTCAAGGAATCCGAATAACACCATATACGATTATTTTTCAGGTGAAAACAGGAGCATCAGCGAAATGATAAAAAAATTGAAAACTCCTGACAGTATGACGCAGAAAGTGTATGAATGGACTACTTCAGATATGGATGTCTATATTTTAATTAAAAATTCAATTCCGATACTTCCCGAAGAATCAGGGCTTTCTTCATTTACGGCGCAGAAATTTGATTCTTTTGACAGATATTCTTCTTCTAAGGAGATTGAAGAGATAGAAAAAGAAATTCAAGAAAATGAAGAGATTGATAATATATTATCAGATTCAAAAATACCGCCTGAAGATAAAATAGAATTAGATGAGCTTCAAAATATAGCAAAAAAAGAAAAAACTCCTGAGCATGCTTCTAACAGGAGGATATCATCTATAGAAAAAGAAATAGTAGATGAGATAGTTATAGATGATCCTGAAACTGTGGATTATGAAACTAATATATTAAGAGGAGAAGCGGTTAATAAAGAAGATGAAATTTATACTGAAAAAATTAATGATGTTAATTCTTCAAATATATTATATCCATTAACAATATTAATAGATAAGAATCCTAATAATGGGTTTATAGGAGTGGATATAGAAGATTATTCTTTTAGTACGGATATTTCCACTAATTTTATAATTGAAGTTTCTGAAGGTATGTATGAGGCATATATATCTTTCGGAGATAAATTATACACTAATAATGTAAAAGTGGAAAAAGACAAATATAATTTATTTTCTATAATAATAGAAGACCGTATTTCATCTTTAAATAATAATACGGAAGATAACAGCATAAAAGAAAAACTAACAGATAATGAAGATTTAAAAGATGATATATCTTTAACTGTGGGAAAGGAGAATACGCCTGTAAATAAGTATGATGTAAATGCTGAAAATACCAGAGAAATAATAAGGGAAGTATTGAAAAGACCGTCAAAAGTCGCTGCAGAATGGTTCAGTACAAATCCTTATAACGAATATATGGGCATATCTGTGGAAGAGTATGCTTATTACAGAGGAGTTGCATATTACTGCCGATTTTTAAATGAAGGAAGAAGATCCGCAGAATTTGCGGCTCAGGCTAAATCGGATTTAAATTTTGCATATAATAAAAAAGATAATTTTAATCTTCTGATGAGAACAAGACTGTATTTGGGAGCTGTTAATTTATTTGCCTATAATAATTTATATGAAGCGGATAAAATGTTTGCAGAAGTAGTATCATCTCTTTCCGAAGATCATAGATACTATCCTACAGTTATTTATTGGAGAAACAGAATAGGCATTATTGATGATAATCAGAGAAATGAGTTCTTAAAAATACTTGAATCAAAGCCTGCAAATACTCAGATATTAGATTACTCTTCTACCGTGTTTAAGGATTTATCTGCTATGCCTTCTTATGAAGATAAAATAACAGGTATTAAAGCGGTTAGAAATTCTAAGCCTATTTATGAACCTCCTAAAAATTCTTCTAAAGCTGGAAGCAGTAAAACTCAGGAGATTTTAAATTAAATAAAAAATTAAATATTAGGATATGGCTGTATGCTGAATATAAAGAAACCTAGAGGAACTAATGATTTTTTTTATGCCTCTTCAGAAATATTGGAGTTTATAGAAAATAAAATAAAAAATATAGCAAAGCTTTACGGATACGGAAGAATAAGAACTCCTATATTTGAGTACACAGATCTTTTTACAAGAGGAATAGGAGAGGGAACTGATATCGTAGGAAAAGAAATGTTTACTTTTGAGGATAGAGGGGGAAGATCTCTTACATTAAGACCCGAAGGAACAGCTTCCGTTGCAAGAGCTTATGTTGAAAATTCTATGCAAAATGAGTTTGCTTTAAATAAATTATTTTATTTAGGCACTATGTACAGAGCCGAGCGTCCTCAGAAAGGAAGATACAGAGAGTTTAATCAATTCGGAATCGAATGCATAGGGGGAGATTCTCCGTTAATAGATGCTGAGATAATTCTTCTTAATATAAATGTATTAAAAGAGTTCGGAATTGATAATATAAATCTTTTAATAAATACTGTAGGGTGTTCTGAATGCAAAGGAGTTTATAATAATGTACTTAAGGAAGCTATAGGAAGCAGAAAGGAAGAACTTTGCGAAACCTGCAAAAAAAGATATGAAGGAAATATATTAAGAATATTAGACTGCAAAAATGAAAAATGCAAAGAAGCTACAAAAGATATACCTAAGTTTTATGATTATGTATGCAGCGAATGTAGGGAACATTTTGATAAATTATGCGGAGAACTTACAAGGATAGGGCAGAAATTTACGGTTGATTATATGCTTGTAAGGGGGTTGGATTATTATACGAAAACTGCTTTTGAAGTTCAGACAAATGCATTGGGATCTCAAAGCGCTATACTTGGAGGCGGAAGATATGATAATTTGATAGGTCTTTTCAATAATGGAAAAGATATTCCTGCTGTAGGAAGCGCTATGGGTATTGAGAGACTTTTGCTTGTATTGGAAAGTAAAAATAGCATTATAACTGACAGATTAGATGCTTTTATTGTGGCTTTTAAAGAAACTGAAAGTCATGTTTTAAAAGTTATGCAGACATTAAGAGCAAATAATATAAGCTGCGGTTATGATTTTTCAGGCAAATCCGTTAAAAGTCAGTTTAAATCTGCAAATAAGAGAAATGCAAAATATGCTGTTGTTCTCGGAGAAGATGAATTGAAAAGGGGAATGTGCAAATTAAAAAATATGGATAGTATGGAAGAGATTGAAGTAACTTTAAATGATATACATAATAATATAAAAAAATTATAACACCAAAAATTATGCATACAGATTTATTTTATATGCTTAATCAAAAATAATTTACAGAGAACAATTATGAAAAAGATATTTATTATATTAATAATACTTACCGCCGTAATTTCTGCTTCATCTGCAGCATTTATACAGTATATGATAAGCCCTATGGGAGGAGATAATAAGAAAGTTTATTTTGAAATAAAACAGGGCGAAGGAGCTTCAAGCATAGCAAATAAATTAGAGCTTCAGGGACTAATCAGAAGTTCAAAAATATTTCTTGTTTTTTCTAAATATTTAAAATATGACAGAAAACTTTTAAGCGGATATTATGAATTAGACAGAAATATGAGTATGATAGATATTATGAAGCGTCTGAACAGCGGCAGACAAGCTATGATAAGATTAACTATTGCCGAAGGAAAAAATATTTATGAGATAGGGCATTATTTAGAATCTCAGGGTTTTACCACTAAAAAAGAATTTTTAGAAGTTTGCCATGATAAAGATATATTAAAAAAATATAATATTCCTTCAGGCAGTGCTGAAGGTTATATATTTCCTTCCACATACTATATAGTGAAAGGCAACAGCGCAAAGGTATTAGTTACATATATGATAGATTCTTTATTTGACAGGTTTCCAGATTTGAATGAGAGAGCTGAAAAAATAGGGCGGAATGTTCATGAAGTATTAACTATGGCTTCAATAATTGAAAAAGAAATGGGACCTTTGGATGATCCTAAGTTTATATCTTCAGTATACTATAACAGGTTAAATATTAATAAAAGACTTGAGGCAGATCCTACAACAATATATGCTATGACATTGATAAAAGGCGATTATATAGAAAAGCCTAATATTAAATATGCAGATCTTCGTATGGAGCATCCTTATAATACATATAAAAATATGGGACTCCCTCCGGGACCTATATGTTCATCGGGAGCTAAGGCTATAGAGGCTGCTTTGAATCCTGCCGATACAGATTATATTTTCTTTGTAGCCGACGGTACTGGAAAGCATGCTTTTTCAGTTACCTATGAAGAGCATGTTGAAAATATTAACAGATATATTTTGAAAAAATAGCTGTATTTTATAATAAATTATTTTTTATTAATTATTTGTCTTTGCATACTCTGTTTGAAACCTCTTCAAAACCTTCTTCTATTGTAAGCCCCCAATCATTTTTTATTTTATACCATTTGCGTATATATTCGCATTGATATTCTTTATTTGGAGGAAGCCATTCTACTGGAGATTTATCGCCTTTAGAACGGTTTGCACCTTTGGACACAGCTATCAGATGACTGCCGTTTTTCATATAATTATAATATTCATTTTTCTTTTTTTCGCTCCAATTACTTGCGCCGCTTAAATGGGCATTTTTTAAAGGAACTAAATGATCTATATCTAAATCTTTTGCATTTGTGAAATATTTTCCTGTAAACTTATCATACCATACACCCAATATAACTCTTTTATTTGATATGACAGGTTTTGTTAACGATTCCCTTGCAAGAACATCATGCCTTGTATTAAGTCCGTTATTGTCTTCATCCGTCCAAGTGCCCCAATCATTTCTATTGTATCTTGTTACAGAATTAACTGAAGCTTTTTTATTGTATATATTGTCATAATAATAATAGCCTAGTACAATTATGATAAATATTATAAATAAATATGATGATTTTTTCTTTTTTCTTTTATGCATATTCTATATATATTTATTTTGATATTTTTTCTATTTCTATGCTCCAATTAGGACCGCTGTATACTTTATATTTATCTGAAAAATTGCCCATATTAATAGCAACAGAAAAATTAAGTTCTGAATTAAAGTATGACATGTTATCGCCTTCGGATGCATCTGCGAAGGTATTTACTAATTTAACATCTCCTCTCCATATTAAATTTCTTTCGTTATATATGCTTATATTTAAAATATCCCCTATTTCTATTCCATTATCAAACATTAACTTACGGGGAAGCGATGTCCATACATTTCCATATTGTATATCAAGTATAGGTATATTGGCGAAGAATTTTCCATTTTCAAATCTTGGTTTCTGATAATCTATTTTTGTTATATTTTTACCTAAAGATTTTCCTACTTGTTCAAAAGTTATTTGCTTTGAAGCCAATCTTGCCCCTGTATATGCATAGACATCTCTTCCATGAAAAGTGTAGGATTCTTCTGAATTAGTCAGTCTGTTTACAGCTTCATCAATTTCTCTTACCTCTTCCACTCCCAAGCTTTCAGCAACAAAAGTTAAAGATCCGTTATCAGGAGTTACAAAATAATAATTGCCTGCGGTTTTCATAACAACAGATTTTCTGTCAGTTCCGACTCCCGGATCAACAACATTGACAAATACGGTTCCATCAGGCCAATATCTTGCAGTTTGATTTAATCTCAAAGCGGCTTCCCATATATTAAAAGCAGGTATTTCATGCGTAAGATCATATACTTTTAAATCCTTATCAACGCTTAAAGCAACTCCGTACATACTTGCAACAGCATTATCATATCTTCCGAAATCTGTTTGAAATGCTAGCGGTGATTTATCAATCTGCTTTTCACATGATGCAGTAATAATAAATAATAATGCAGTTAATACATAATTTTTCATTTTTATTTCCTTTGCTTAATTATATATTTAATATTGTTAAAAAATTAAGGGCATAAGAATAACTCATGCCCTTAAATATTTTTTTTTAATAATTATTTAGTTTTGGCATTAAGAGCATCTTTTTTTCTTCTGATTCTTCTTAAAGCTCTTTTGCGTTTTACTATTTTTCTATGCTGTTTTCCCACAATATCTCCTTTAAATATTAATTTTTTTTATTATATTTTTCCATTGGAACCTAATACATTATTGATTTTATGCATATAAAGTTTTTTCATTTCGTCGCGTGCTGGTCCTAAATATTTTCTAGGATCAAATTCTTTAGGATCATCATGGAATACCTTTCTGATAGCCGCAGTCATAGCTAGTCTTGAATCGCTGTCAATATTAATTTTACAAACCGCACTTTTTGAAGCTTCTCTTAATTGTTCTTCAGGAATACCTATAGCATCATCTAACTTGCCGCCGTTTTCATTAATCATCTTTACATATTCTTGAGGCACGCTTGAAGATCCATGTAAAACTATAGGAAATCCAGGAATTTTTCTTTCAATTTCTTTAAGTATATCTAATCTTATCTGAGGATTTTGACCTGGTTTAAATTTATAGGCTCCATGACTGGTTCCTATAGAAATAGCAAGAGAATCAACGCCTGTTTTTTTAACGAAATCTTCCACCTCTTCAGGCTGAGTATATGTATGATGTTCGGCTACAACATCGTCTTCAACGCCTGCAAGAACTCCTAATTCTCCTTCAACGGTAACATCATATTTATGCGCATATTCTACAACGCTTTTAGTAAGCTCAACATTTTTTTCATAATCATGATGGCTTCCGTCTATCATAACTGATGAAAATCCGTATTCAATGCAGTTTTTGCAAAGCTCTAAACTGTCTCCATGGTCTAAATGCAGAACTATAGGTACATTAATACCCAATTCTTTAGCGTACTCAACAGCTCCCTGAGCCATATATCTTAAAAGAGTCTGATTAGCATATTTTCTAGCGCCTGAAGATACTTGAAGTATAACTGGGCTTTTAGTTTCCACGCAAGCCTGAACTATAGCTTGAAGTTGTTCCATATTATTGAAGTTAAATGCAGGTATGGCATAACCGCCGCTTACAGCTTTTTTAAAAAGATCTCTGCTATTAACAAGACCTAAATCTGAGAATTTAACCATATTGTTTCTCCTTATTTCTCTATATTAGAAATTATAAAAATACTTATTTATAATATAGTAAAAATAATAATTTTTCAATAAAAACGGCAACTTTTTATAAACATAAATTAAATTAAAAAACTGATTATTAATTTAATTTTTTAAACTATTTAAGTTTTTATGCTTGGTATTTATAGCAGGTATATTTTGCTGAAATAATTTATTTTTTATTATTCTGTATTGCTGGTATTGTATTTTATTATTTAATATATTTATAATGATCTTTTTTTGTTTTGTCTGCTGAAGGCACGCAGAGCGAAAAAAAGAAGAAAAAAAACAACTACTCTAATATTTAAAAGTTTATCATTAATAAGAAATCATGAAAATATAACAAATCAGGCATGAATATAGAAATAATAAAAACAGATTTTTTGGTTCTTTTTTATCTGTATAAAAAAGAAATAAAATAAATAAAAGATAATAATTAGAAATAATATAAAACTATAATATAAATATGATATAATAAAAAAAACCTTAGCCCTTGACCTAATTTATTTAAGTCAAGTCATAAAGACTGAAGCGTGCATAATAACAAAACAATTTTATCATAAACAATAAAAAATAATACTTCTATTTTTAATATAAAAAGTGTGCAGTATATAGGCTATTAAATAATAAAAATTATATAATCTGATTGACTATAATATATAAATATGTTAATATAGTTAAATTATTTTTTATAAGTATCAATTCAAGAGGTATGATAATGTCAAAAATTAATTATTTAGGACTGTCTTATGATTTGTCTGAGGGCGAATCCTTATTAGACTTTCTTAAGCAAAACGCTAAAAAGGATTCCAAAGATGCTGTAGCAGCTAAGTTTAACGGAATGCAAGTTGACCTTACATATACTCCTGAAACAGACGGAAATTTAGAATTGATACCTGCCTCCTCAGATGAAGGACTTGAAATATTAAGACACTCTGCAAGTCATTTAATGGCTCAGGCTGTCAGAAGACTATATCCAGATACTCAGGTTACTATAGGTCCTGCTATTAAAGACGGTTTTTATTATGATTTTGATGCAAAAAAACCTTTTACGGAAGAGGATCTGCCTAAAATTGAAGATGAGATGAAAAAAATCATAAAAGAAAATATACCTATAGTAAGAAAAGTAATAAATAAAAATGAAGCTGCTGAATATTTTAAAAAATCAAATGAGCCTTATAAAGCTGAAATTATAGAAAGTATAGATGCAGATACATTATCTTTATATGAGCAGGGAGATTTTACAGATCTCTGCAGAGGTCCTCATGTGCCTTCCACAGGATATATAAAGTCGTATAAGCTTATGTCGGTTGCTGGAAGCTATTGGAGAGGAGATTCTAATAATAAAATGCTTTCCCGCATATACGGCACAGCTTTTGACAGTAAGGAATCTTTAGATAAATATCTTAAAAAACTTAAAGAAGCTAAAGAAAGAGATCATAGAAAATTAGGAAAAGAATTAAATTTATTCAGCTTTCATGATGAAGGTCCCGGTTTTCCTTTCTGGCATCCCAGAGGAATGATTATTTATAAGGCTGTTGAATCATATATAAGAAATGAAAATGATAAAAGAGGATATGTTGAAATAAAAACTCCCGCTATACTTAATGAAGAGTTATGGCATAGAAGCGGACATTGGGATAATTATAAAGAAAATATGTATTTTACGGATATAGATAATACTAAATACGCTGTAAAGCCTATGAATTGCCCGGGCGGACTTATTGTCTATAATTCCAGCATACATAGTTACAGAGATTTACCTTTGAGAGTTGCCGAGCTCGGATTTGTTCATAGACATGAACTTTCAGGTGCTTTGCATGGATTATTCAGAGTAAGAGCTTTTACTCAGGACGATGCGCATATATTTTGTACGGAAGAGCAGCTCGGCGATGAAATCATTAATACTATTGAATACTATTTATCTGTATATAGAGATTTCGGTTTTGATAATTTTGAAATATTTGTTTCTACAAGACCTGCTAAATCAATAGGAAGCAATGAGATTTGGGAGCTTGCCACCAAGTCTTTGATTAATGCATTGGATAAGCTTGGCATAAGCTATAAAGTTAATGAAGGAGACGGCGCTTTTTACGGTCCTAAGATAGATTTCAATATTAAAGATGTTCTTGACAGAAATTGGCAATGCGGAACCTTGCAGGTAGATTTTTCTCTTCCTATGAGATTTGAAATTAGCTATGAAGGAAGGGATGGTAAAAAACATACTCCTGTAATGCTTCACAGAGCAATACTCGGTTCTATGGAGCGTTTTATAGGAATATTAGTTGAGCATTATAACGGTAAATTTCCTTTATGGTTATCACCTTTGCAGATTGCCGTTGTTAATGTGCTTAATGAACAGTCTCAGATTGACAGAGCTAATGAAGCGTGTAAAATTTTAAAGGATGCAGGATTCAGAGTTGAAATTGATACAGGAAATGAAAATTTAGGCAGTAAGATTAAAAAATACCGCTTGCAAAGAACTCCGTATACAGTTATAATAGGAGGGGAAGAGGTTTCTAGCGGAAAATTATCCATTAGAACCCGTTCTTCGCAAGAAATTAAAGATATGGATTTAAATGAGTTTATAGAAAAACTCAGTAAAGAATCTAAGGAGAGAATGAATGATTCTATATTTACTGCTAAATGAGGTAGGTAAATAATGGCAACGGTAAAAAAAGAAGGAGAGAGAATTAATCAATTTATTACTGCACCTGAAGTCAGAGTTGTGCATGATGAGAGAGGAAGCCTCGGTGTAATGAGTATTAAAGATGCTTTAGCTCTGGCTAAAGAGGAAGGTTCTGATTTAGTGGAGATTGTACCTGCAGCCGAACCTCCTGTTTGTAAGATTATCAATTATGGCAAGTATAAATTTGATATTCAAAAGAAGAGTAAAGAAGCTAAGAAAAAGCAGAAATCTGTACAGCTTAAAGAAATTAAGATGCGCCCTCAAATAAGCATACATGATTATAATTTTAAAATGAAGCATATTCGGGAGTTCTTAGATGATGGTAATAAGGTTAAAATTACTATAATGTTTAGGGGCAGGGAAATGGCGCATACTGAATTTGGTTATGACCTCATCAATAAAATTATACAGGATTTGGAGAATGAAGCTGCTACGGAAAAACCTGCTAAATTGGAAGGTAAGAATCTGTCTGCAGTTCTTAATCCGATTAAAGTAAAAAAGACTGCTTCCGATTCTGAAAATGAAGTTTCAGATAGTTCAAAGCAGCAGTAGTTTTTATTAAAAACGCCTGATAAATTTGCATATAATAAAAATATAGGCACTTTATCGGTATGATATTCAGCCCACTAACTATATGTACTTATCATACATATAGATTGAGCATACAGTAAATATAATTTTTAAAGGATATTAGTTTATGAAACAAAAATTAAAAACAAAAAGCGGTGCAAAAAAGCGTTTTAGATTTTCTAAAACTGGTAAGGTAAAATTTGCTCATGCATTCGGCAGTCATAAATTTTTAAATAAAAGACCTGATACTAAAAGAAAGTATCGCAAAGCCAGAATTGCCGATGACACTAATATGGCTGAAATGCCTAGATTAATGCCTTACAGCAGATAATATAAGGAGATTAAAATGAGAGCAGTCAGCGGAACAGTAAGAAAGAATAAAGTAAAAAAAATATTAAAGATGGCTAAAGGCTACTATGGTTCTCATAGTAAGCAGATGAAACAGGCTAAAGAAGCCGTAATAAGAGGCTTAAAATATGCTTATCGTGACAGAAGACAGAAAAAAAGAATGATGAGAAGATTATGGACTTTGCGTATTAATGCAGCCTGCAGACCTTTGGGCATATCCTACAGTAAGTTCATTAACGGACTTAAAAAGGCTAATGTTATAATTGACAGAAAAGCTTTATCCAATTTGGCTATAGATGATTATAAAGCATTTGAAGCTGTTGTAGAGGTAGCTAAAAAATCGCTTGCTTAAATCAGACTGAAAAATATTTACTTATGTATAAAATTACCGTTAGTATTCTAACGGTTTTTTATTTTTAAATAACTATTCTTTACTATATATAAAAAATACTAAAGTTAATTTTTAAGCAGACGATAATATATTCAAGTTGATTGGACTACCCCCCAATAACTATATTTGTAATAAGCCGCTTTGTTCATCCCACAAAAGCGGTTTATTTTTTAACTAATTCTTTAATATTATAATTGCCGTTTTAAAAAATTAAAAAAATCTGCATATTAATATTTTATCAGCAATAATAAAAAATAATGATTTTTCATAAAAAATTATAGGGTTATTTAATATATGTTTGCAAAATTGCAATTTATGTATTAAAATATAAAAATATTAATTTTTTAAAGAGGTTTTTTTATGGCATCATTTATGGATAATTTAAGAGAAAAGTCTAAGTCTAATCCTAAAACTATTATATTAGCTGAAGGCTATGATGAAAGACATGTAAAAGCTGCTGTTATACTAAAAAAAGATCAGCTGGTTAAAGGCGTTATATTAGTTGGAGATACTTCTAAGATAGAGGCGTTGGCAAAAGAAAATTCATTGGAATTAGACGGTAATTTTGCTAAGATATTCGATCCTGCTAAAAATTCAAAAACAGAAGATTATATTGAAATGCTTTTTAAAGCGAGAGAAAAAAAAGGTATGACTAAAGATCAGGCTAAAGATCTGATTACAAATAATTCTGTATATACGGGTGCTGCTATGCTTGCCGCCAATGATGCTGATGGTATGGTAGGAGGAGCTGTATATGCTACAGGCGAAATGCTTAGAGCTGCTTTATTTTTAATAGGTCTTAAAAAAGGAATTAAAACTCTGTCTTCTACATTTTTTATTGAAAGCCCTGATAAGTTTTTATTTACAAATGGAATAGCTTGTTTTGCCGACAGTGCCGTTATACCAGATCCTACGCCTGAACAATTAGCTGATATTGCAGAATCTACTGCTGAATCCTATAAAAATATGACAGGATTTGAGCCTAAAGTTGCTTTGCTTTCCTTCTCTACTAAAGGTTCTGCTAAACATGGACTTGTTGATAAGGTTATAGAAGCTAAAAAAATATTGGATTTGCGTAATGTAAGTTTTGTTTATGATGGCGAAATGCAGCTTGATGCCGCTATAATGGAAAAAGTAGCCCTTCAAAAGGCTCCTGGTTCTCCTATAAAAGGCGATGCTAATGTATTGATATTCCCTGATTTAAATACTGGTAATATAGGATATAAAATAGCTCAAAGGGTTGGCAAATGTACTGCTATAGGTCCTATGCTTCAGGGTATAGCTAAGCCTGCCAATGATCTTTCAAGAGGATGTTCTGCTCAGGATATAGCCGATTTAGCTGTATTAACCTCTTTACAAGCTTAATATTATTTTATAGTGATTATTTAAAAGCTGTTAATAAATTAATTAACAGCTTTTATTTTGCAAATTAATAAATTTTTTATTTATGGATATTTAATATATTTTCAATTAAAATAAATTGTTTACAATCAAGCAATTAATTTTCTGTGTATTATTCAATATAAAACTGTTAACATATTGATTCATTTTATATTATTACATGTATAATTATAATACATAATATGTTGTATTTTGCGTATAAAAATAATACAATTGATTATGTTATTATTAATATGTATATTCTTATATCTGTAAATAATATATATTTATACTACATATAATACATATTTTGTTTTCTTAAATACAAATAATATTTTTATATTTGGCATATTTTTTGCATATATAAATGTATGTCAGTCTTATTATAGACATAAAAATATCCGTTGTTAAGGAGATTAAATGGAAGAAGAAATAAGGGAAGCGTCTGAGAATACTTATAAAGAGGAGAATATTTCAGAAGAATCAGACATAAGCGAAAATAAAGAAGATAACAGCACTTTGGAAGATGAAACCGTATCTTTGAAAAAAAGAATAGAAGAACTTGAAAATGAAGCCTCCGATATGAAAAATAAATATATGTATGCTATGGCTGAGGCTGAGAATGTTAGAAAGAGAGCGGCTAAAGAAAAAACGGATACAATAAGAAGAGCAAATAAAGAGCTGTTATTATCTCTTTTAAACTTTATGGATAATTTTGAGAGAGCGCTTAAAGCGGGAGAAAAAGAGGAAAATATACAAAGTTCAGAATATTATAAGGGCATAGAGTTAATACATAAGCAGTTTATAGATTTTATGCATGATAACGGAGTTTCTGAAATAGAGTCTTTAGGAGAAGAATTTGATCCTAATATTCATGAGGCATTAACTATGATAGAAGTTAATGATATTGATAAGGAGCAGGTTGTTGAAGTTTATGCTAAAGGGTATAAATTAAACGATGAACTTTTAAGAACAGCTAAGGTAGTGGTCGGTAAGCCTCCGGCTGCTTCTAAAGAATAAATTAATTTAGGAGATTTTTATGGCACATATTCAACTTTTTAGAGCTTATTACAATCCGAAGGCAGATAAACAGGAAAGCGTACAGCATATAAACAGCGTATTGCAGGATTTAACAGATGCAATAAATAATCATATTAAAGACAAAGAGGTAATTAATGTAGACCTTACCACTTCGCATTTGGGTAACGGTCATACTGAATATGTTGTTAGTGTTCTCACAAAAGACTAACGGCATATATATGATAAAAAATAATTAATAAAAAAGGAGATATCATAATGAGTAAAATAATTGGAATAGATTTAGGTACAACAAATTCATGTGTATCGGTAATGGAAGGCGGAAAACCTGTTGTAATAACAAACAGCGAGGGAAATAGAACAACTCCTTCCGTAGTAGCTTTTACAAATAAAGGCGAGGTATTAGTAGGTCAGCCTGCTAAAAACCAAATGGTAACCAATCCTGAAAATACAATATTCTCTATTAAACGCTTTATGGGAAATACTTATGCGGAAGTTACCGAAGAGCGTTCAAGAATGCCTTATACAGTTATAGAGGACGGAGGAAAAGTAAAAATTAAAACTTTGGATGGAAATTTTACTCCTCAGGAAATAAGCGCCAGAATACTTCAGAAAATGAAGCAGACAGCGGAAGAGTATTTAGGAGAAACCGTAACTGATGCTATCGTTACAGTTCCTGCGTACTTTAATGACAGTCAAAGACAGTCCACTAAGGATGCAGGACGAATTGCGGGGCTTAATGTATTGAGAATAATAAATGAACCTACTGCAGCCGCTTTGGCTTATGGCATGGAAAAAAAGAAAGATGAAAAAATAGCCGTTTACGACTTAGGCGGCGGTACCTTCGACATATCAATACTTGAATTAGCTGACGGAGTATTTGAGGTAAAAAGTACAAACGGAGACACTCATTTGGGCGGCGATGATTTTGACCAAGTTATTATTGATTGGCTTATAGATGAGTTCAAAAAAGATACAGGCATTGATTTGAATAATGATAAAATGGCTTTGCAGAGATTAAAGGAAGCTGCGGAGAAGGCTAAAAAAGAAGTTTCAAGCTCATTGCAGACAGATATTAATTTGCCTTATCTTACTGCGGATGCATCTGGTCCTAAGCACTTGAATGTGTCTTTATCAAGAGCTAAATTTGAGGATTTGGTAAGAGATTTAGTAGAAAAAACACGCATACCATGCGAAAAGGCATTGAAAGATGCTGGACTTTCCACAAGCGATATAGATGAGGTTATACTTGTAGGTGGATCTACAAGAATACCTTTAGTACAGGAAACTGTTAAAAATATATTCGGAAAAGAGCCGAATAGAAGCGTAAATCCTGATGAAGCTGTGGCAATGGGAGCTGCAGTACAGGGTGGTATCATTAAAGGTGATGTTAAAGATGTTCTTCTTCTTGATGTTACTCCGCTTTCTTTAGGTATTGAAACAGAAGGTCAGGTAATGACAGTTCTTATTAACAGAAACACCACTATACCTACAAATAAAAAACAGGTATTTTCTACAGCTATGGATAATCAGTCTTCTGTAACTATCAGAGTATTGCAAGGTGAGAGAAAAATGGCTAATGATAACAGAGAGCTTGGAAGATTCGATTTGGTAGGAATACCTCCTGCTCCAAGGGGAATACCTCAGATTGAAGTTTCATTTGATATTGATGCCAACGGCATAGTACATGTTACTGCTAAAGATTTGGGTACAGGCAAAGAGCAGAAAATAACTATAGCTTCTTCAAGCGGACTCAGCGAGGAAGAAATAAACAGAATGGTTCAGGACGCCGAAAAACATGCGGAAGAAGATAAAAAGAAAAAAGAAGAAGTTGAATCTAAAAACAATGCAGATCATATGATTTATCAGACAGAAAAGCTGTTAAAAGAAAACGGCGATAAACTTCCTGATTCCGATAAATCTGAGATAGAATCAAAAATGAATGCATTGAAATCTGCGGTAGAATCCAACAATACCGACAGTATTAAAAGAGCTACCGATGATTTGCAAAATGCATGGAGCAAAGCTTCTGAAGTATTGTATAAGCAGGCAGGACAAACACAGCAGCAGGAGCCTGAAAAAAAAGATGAAGGTGTAGTTGATGCCGATTACGAAGTAGTTGATGATAATAATAACAAATGATAAAAAGTAAAAGTTGAATATATAAAGTCGGGTGATTGGAAGTTAATTTTTGAAACCGTTGATTTTCAATCACCTATATTTTTATATTATAATATATTTGTAAATTATAATGTTTCTAAAAATATTTTTTTGTGTTATAATATTTGTCAATAAAATAGGGCAGAAAAGTGAACAATAGTTTTACAGCTTTTATAAAAAGAAAAAATGAATCTATGCATAGAACTGAAACTTTGTATATAGCCTCTATTTTGGCTATAATAGGCGGTTTTGCAGATTCGCATACTTATATTACAAGAGACGGAATATTTGCTTATGCTCAGACAGGCAATATTATATTTTTTGCTATGAGTTTAGCAGGCGGGCATTTTTTTAATGCTGTATATTATTTAATACCTATTTTAATTTTTGTTGCAGGTATATGCTTCGCTCTGTATATAAAGAAAATTTTAAATAAAAAAAATATAATTGAATTTGAATATGCTGTTATATTAATAAATTCTGTTATATTTTTTATTGTAGGATTATTGCCTGAATCATTTCCCAATGCCGCTGCTTCCGGCATAATGTCATTTATGTCGGCTGTTTTTATGATAACATTCAATAAAGTTGAGGGACTTTCATATATTACAAATATGTGCACAGGCAATTTGAGAAGTATTTCCGAGAATTTATTTAAATTTTTATTTAGTAAAGATAAATCGGGATTAAAAAATGCAATGATATATTTTACAATTCTTTTTTCTTTTACTTTAGGAGTTGTTTTAGGCGCTTTTTTTACTAATATATTCGGAATTAGATCTATATGGATTACTTCTGTTTTATTATTGATAGTTGAGAGTCTGATGTTTTTTGATAAATAAAATTATATTATAATTTTGAGGATATTTTTATGTATAAGGATTATTATAAAATACTTAATGTTAATATATTTTCCAGTAATGAAAAAATAAAAAAATCTTACAGAGAATTAGCAATGATATATCATCCTGACAGAAATTCTGATAATAATTTGGAGTATAGCCGTATATTTACAGATATAAACGAAGCTTATGAGGTTTTATCAAACAAAGAAAAGCGTATAGAATATAATATTCAGTATTTGATGAGTAATAAATATTTAATCGGAAGTTTGGCTGCAGCCGGGATTGGATTAGGCTTAATATTAGGTAAAAAAAGAAAATAATTTTATTAATAATAAATAATTTTCACATAAATTTTATGTAAGGATATAATAAATGGCAGAAAAAAGAGATTATTATGAAGTATTAGGAGTGGCAAAAACTGCTGCTAATGATGAAATAAAAAAAGCATATAGAAAACTTGCTATGCAGTATCACCCTGATAGAAATCCGGGTAATAAAGAGGCTGAGGAAAAGTTTAAAGAGGCGACGGAAGCTTATGAAATATTATCTGATGAAAAGAAGCGTTCTCAATATGATCAATTCGGCTTTCAGGGTGTTCATAGTGATTTTGCAGATGCTTACGGCAGAGGCGGTTTTGATTTTTCTTCAATGTTTGGAGGTTCTGGAGGGTTTGGCGATTTAGATGATATATTCAGCTCTTTTTTCGGAGGTTTCGGAAGAAATTCAAGATCTCAAAGACGGGGCAATGATATAAGGCATGACATTACTCTCTCTTTAGAAGATGCCGTATTCGGAAAGAAAATGGAAATTAAGCTTGATAAAAATGATATATGCGATGCATGCAATGGAACGGGAGCTGAACCAGGCACTAAAATGCAGACTTGTCCTACATGCGGCGGAAGCGGAGAGGTAAGAATGGCGCAGGGTTTTTTCAGTGTAAGAAAAACCTGTAGCAAATGTAATGGAAGCGGCTCTATAGTTACAACTCCTTGTAAAAAATGCAGAGGTGCAGGTACAGTTAAAAAATCTAAAACTATATCGGTTAATATTCCTAATGGTATTGAAGATAATACCCAGCTTAGAGTAAGCGGAGAGGGTGAGGCTATAGGTGGCGGTGTTGCAGGCGATTTGTATTTGTATATACATGTATCTCCGCATCAGTATTTTATAAGAGAGGGTATGAATTTAATAACCGAAGTAGGAATTAATATTGTTCAGGCTGCTCTTGGAGCAGATATTTATATAAAAACTTTAGATAAGAAGAAGGTAAAAATAAAAATACCTGCAGGAACTAACAGCGGTCAGGTATTCAAATTGAAAGGAAGCGGAGCTACTCATATTAGCAGGTCTGGAAGAGGGGATTTATTTGTAATAGTAAATATAGATGTTTCTTCTAAAATATCTTCCGAAGAAAAGAAATTATTTGCGGAACTTAAAAAAGTTATGCCGAATAATGATGAGCCTGTTTTAAGAAAGCCTAATAAAACTAATATGTAATATTGTTATAAAAGGGGATTTTTTATCTCCTTTTTTAATTATTATTAAAATTATTTATTAATTCTAATATTTCATTTGTATTTTGCATCTCATCAATAGAAGGCATAAAAGGTTGATATGATTTTTTATTTTCAGACATATTTTTTATCTTTGATATTAATGATATAGGATTTTGAGAATCATATATTAATGCATTTTTATTGTCATATGCTATTTCTGCAGACGGGCTTTTAGCATCTATTATAGGCAGTGTTTTATAATGCCATGCCGCTATCAATTGAGTATAAAAAGAATCTTTTATATTATGTATTATCATGGCATTTGCAGTTTTAATAATATTTGCTATATTTAAATTATTATCTTCTTCATCTATAAACTCTGCATATTCTTTTAAATCTAATTTGCTTATATTATCTTTTAAGTCCTTATCATATCCTATAATTTTTAATTTATATATATTAACGCTTTCTTTTAAATACTCTGCATAAGCTGCCGTGCATTTAAAAATGCTGTCTTCTTTATTGTAGAATATTACTATTGAATTATTTTTTTCATACGAATTATTATCTATGAATATATACGGAGAGAAGTACGGCTGTATAACTTTTATATTTTTTATATCTTTATGCAGGTATAATAATCTGTCTCTTATATTATTACTTGCGCATATTATTATATCAATATCTGAAACACTTTCATAATTCAGTTTTATTAATCTTTTATTTATTATATCGGTTTTATTATCTTTTTTTTCTTTAAAATACAAATAATTTTTAAAATTCAGCATATACCATACTATTATTGGTATTTTATTTAATCCTTTCTTAATTAAAATATTTCTGCTCATTGATGCTATTATATTCATAGGAAAATCTATAGCTATGATTGCATACGCATTTTCGGATATATCCGCTATATTTTCTGCAGATTTTTTAAAAAATAATTTTGATAAATGTTTTTTTGTTATATAAGCTGGAAAATTATTAGGAAACGATTTGGAAAATACCGTTATTCTTATGCTAGATTTATAGAAATATTCTATAATATTAAGCATAAATTGATTGGATTTATCTTTTAAATCTCCCGCATTATATATTAGTATGATAATTTCTTTCATTTTTTATCCGTTTAATTAAAATATAGCAAATCTCATTCCGATATTAGATAACGGTAAATAAGGACTTGTTATGAAATTAAATAAAATTTTATCTATAATCTTTACTTTATATATTTCGGCATATTCCAAAGATATTTTACAATATCATACAGTAATGAACGATAGAAATATTAATATTAAATTAGACAGCATATCGGTCAATACCAATAAAGTTGTTTTAGATGCCGACAGACAATTGTATTTAAATAGCAGTTTAAGTAAAGTTAAAAAGTTTATAGATGACGGATATTTTTTTGAAGCTATTAATTTATGTAATTCTTTAGAAAACAGCTATGCAGACTGCTATGAAATATATTATCTTAGAGGGCTTTCATATTTTAGAAGAGCCGATGTTTATTATGCTTCTTTAGATTTTAAAAGGCTTTTATCTTTATATATAGATGAGAAAGATTATGATACGGTTTACAGTTTAATATTTGAATTTTTTAATACTATTAATGAATATGAAGAAACTCTAAAAGCATGCATTAGCGCATATAATACTACAAATAATCCTTATTGGCTGTTTTTAGCTGGCAGCTGTGCTTTGAAAAACGGGGATATTAAAAGTGCAGATTATTATTTTAATGCCTGCTCAAAATCAAATATTTCTTATGCTAATGAAGGTTTAGGAGATATTCATATATTAAATAAAGAATACGATTCTGCCTTAAATAATTACAGAAATACAAAATATTCTAATCCTGAAGAAATAATCAGAGTTCAGAGTAAAATAAGCAATGCTGAAGTGAAAAGAGAAATATATAAATGGAATCAAAGCTTAATATCTGAGAATTATGTCAATGCACTTAATATACTTAATAATATTTCTTCTTATGCTTTAGATTTTCCTGAAATTACCGTTGCATTAGCTAAGACATATTATTCTATGGAAAACTATAATGATGCTAAAGATATATTAACAAAATTAATTTTATCGGTTAAAGATTTTGATGAGGCTTATGCCATATTAGCTCAAATATATTTGTATGAGAATAATGAAGCAGAGGCTATAAAAATACTGGAAAGCGGATTGGAATATTCATATAATAAGCCTAGATTATACGAAACATTTGCATCTATGCTTTATAATCAAGGCTACAGCTATTATCCAGATAGAATAATTTCTCAGATTATTAATTTTTATAATATATCCGATGAAAATAAAATAGATTATAGTATGAGTCTGATAAGAAAGAAAAAATATAATGAGGCTTCTGATATTTTAAAAGAAGTTGAATTATATACAGATACTGCAGATAAATTATTGAAAATTATAGAATATAAAAAAATATTGGATAAAGCTGAGGAATTAAGGCTTAAAAACTATTATGTGGCTTTAATGCAGTTTCTTTCGCTTTACAGATTTGAAGGACATGAAGAACAGATTAGAATAGGTTATATTGCCGAAGCTTATAATAATTTGGGCTCCATTGATAAGGCTATAGATATACTTAAAGAAGCTTTTAATGCAAATATTATAAGCGTTAATAATGTACTTTTGCTTAGAAAATTATTGAGTATAAGAGCGTCGGATAATGACACATCATACTATCAGAAGCAAAGAGATGCAGTAGATATAAGAGCTACAGAGTATTGGGAGGAAGAATTAAAGCTTAATTTGAATCTGGTAACGGATAGAATATTTGAGTTTATTAAGTTTAATCAATTTGATGAAGCTCTAGCCTATATATCCGATTTGAGAAATAAAAATTATGATGTAGCCTATATAAAGCAGATAGAATCGATTACTTACGGATTTTATGCCGAATATTTGTATGAAAATAAAAAATATGAAGAAGCCTATAAAACGGCATGTTTAGCTATTAGAAGAAATAGAAGCAATTATGACGCTGTTGCAATAAAAAATGAAATGGATATTGATTCATATTTAAGCTTTATCATACAGTATGATAATACAGACGCTTATGTCAGTTTATCTTCTATTATGAAAGAAGTTCTAAGGATTTCTCCCGCTTATATAGAAAACAGAATAAAATTAGCTGAGGCATATATAAGAGAATACAATATTGAAGGCTTTAATATAATCAATAAAATAGCGGAGTATATAAATGTTAATGGCGGAAGAGATTTATTATTGGGAAGAGAATATAATAAAGCATATTTGTATGATTATTCTTTATTATGTTATGAAAGGGCTTCTCAGTATCTTAAAGTAAATCCTATATATATAGCCGAAAGCTCCGTTAATATAGAAAATTATAATCCTTTATCTGAAGATATTTTAAAACTGTATGAAGAGAATATTAATAATCCTGATGGGCTTTATGCTGTTTCAAAACTTTATGCAAAAATGTCTGATTACAGAGAGGCTTTAAATATTATCAACAGAGCTTTATCGCTTGACGGAGAAAATATTAATTATCTTTATCAAAGAGCTTATATCAATGAACTTATGGGCGATACAAAAACTGCTTTATATGATTATGAGAATATAGTAAAAATGAACAAAAATTATGCCGCAGCTAATTACAGAGCCGCAATAGTTTCTTTGGATAATTTAAAAAATGATGTTAATGCTGAAACTTATGCTTTAAATTATCTTGCATTGATTCCAGACGATTACAGCGGTTATGAGCTTTTAGGAAGAATATATAAAAATAGAGCTGAAAAGTATATAGATAAAAATACTATTAAGCTTCTTAAAGAATCTTTAAATAGTTATCAGACTGCATTAAATAAAGCGGTATGGGGCAGAGATAAAAATGCAAGATACAGAATACAGAGAGAAATTGATTATATACAGAATAAAATTAATATTAAAGCATATTAAGTCTCTTTTCTATAGATATTCCGTATACTCTGTCATCATTATCTTTTACAGATGCTTCAATGCAGTTATATACAAATTTAGCGGCTTTTTCCAGAGCATTTTGAGTGCTGCAGCCTTTTAATATATATCCGAGCAATGAAGAAGAAAATGCATCTCCTGTACCTGGTATGCTTATATTTATTTTAGGATTGTATACTGTTATTATATTTTTATTTTGCCAGCATAAGCACCCGACATTATTTTCTCTAGAAACACTTGTAACTATTACTGTATCAGGTCCCATTTTTGAAATCTTTTCTGCCATATCTTTAACTTCATCTTCATTGTACTGAATAGATGGATCTTTATCTAAAAGAACAGCCAATTCGGTTATATTAGGAGTTATTATATCTGCATATTTTATTATATCTCTCATAGAGTTTACATTGCTGTCAGACATAGAAGGATATAATTTTCCATTGTCTCCTAATATAGGATCTATTAAAACAATATCAATATTAAAATGTTTTATTATATCTTTAACTATATTAGGCTGTTTTCCTAAGGCTATCCACCCTGCATAAAATGCATCAAAATGAGGATTTCTTAATTTTAATTCCTCTATAATTTTTTCAAGTTCATCTGTTAAATCGAAAGCGCAAAAAGATTCAAAAGCGGTATGATTTGAAAGTATAACGCTTACAAGAGGCGAAACCTTTATTCCAAGATAAGATAATATAGGAATATTTACAGTTAAAGAGGCTTTTCCGTATGAACATAAATCGTTTAGAAGAAGAACATTAAAATCTGTTTTGCTATTCATTTTCATAATTATTTAAATATAATAAGAGATTCATTATCAGCTAATACCTTATATCCTGAAATCTGAGCAAAATATGCAAATTCTTCTATGGTTATGTCGTATCTTCTGTCTATTTCTTCTTTTGTTACTTTCATTTTTCTATGTCCTCTTATAAAAGAATCTAATTCGAATCCGCCTGTTCCAAATCTCCGTTCAATTTCTCTTTGAAACGGATTTTTTCTGCCTCTTCTCATAAATTTCTCCGAAGTAATATTTACTCTGTATATCATTATTTATAACATATTATTACTTTTTTTTCAATTGGAAATTTTCTAAAAATTGTTTAAGATGATAATAGTATTGCAAGTTTTTTGTTATTGCTAATAATTTTTTTTGTATTATAATTAACAGGCTTTTTTATAAAGTATATAGGCATATCAAAATTGCAAAGCTTTTGCGTTCTTTAAGAAAAAAATGAAAAAAGGAATAAAACAATGAAAAAAATATTAGCTGTTTTAATTTTAATATCTTTTAATTTATATTCTCTAACTGAAAATGAAGCAAGCTTTATAGAAGCTTCAAAGAATGGAGATACTAAAAAAGTAAAAGAGCTCTTGTCTTTAGGAGCTGACATTAATATTCAAAATAATTACAGCAATACTGCTTTAATATATGCTGCAAGGGAAGGTCATACTGAAACAGTAAAGGAATTAATAAAAGCAGGGGCAGATATTAATATTCAAAGTAATGGCGACCGGACTGCTTTAATATTTGCTGCATGGGAAGGTCATACTGAAACAGTAAAGGAATTAATAAAGGCAGGAGCGGATATTAATATTCAAGATTATAACGGCTGGACTGCTTTAATGTTGGCAGCACGGTATGATTATATTGAAACAGTAAAGGAATTAATAAAGGCAGGAGCGGATATTAATATTCAAGATAATGACGGCCTTACTGTTTTAATGATGGCTGTAATTAATGGTCTTACTGAAATAGTGAAGGAATTAATAAAGGCAGGAGCAGATATTAATATTCAAGATAATGACGGCCTTACTGTTTTAATGTATGCTGCATATAAAGGTCATACTGAAACAGTAAAGGAATTAATAAAGGCAGGAGCGGATATTAATATTCAAAGTAATTACGGCTTTACTGCTTTAGATTATGCAGAAGAAATGAATGATTATGATATTATAAAGCTTTTGCGTTCTTTTAAGAAAAAAATGAAAAAGGAATAAAACAATGAAAAAAATATTAGCTGTTTTAATTTTAGTATCTTTTAATTTATATTCTCTGACACAAAATGAAGAAAACTTTCTAACAGCTTCAGAGAATGGAAATACTAAAAAAGTAAAAGAGCTCTTAGCTTTAGAAGTTAATATTAATATTCAAGATGATGGCGGCTGGACTGCTTTAATATATGCTGCATTTAGGGGTCATACTGAAACAGTAAAGGAATTAATAACAGCAGGAGCAGATATTAATATTCAAGATAATGACGGCTATACTGCTTTAATGTATGCGGCAAAGGAAGGTCATACTGAAACAGTAAAGGAATTAATAAAGGCAGGAGCAAATCTTAATATTCAAAGTAATGGCGGCTTTACTGCTTTAGATTATGCGGAAGGACGCGGATATAATGAAATTGCAAAGCTTTTGCGTTTTTATAAGAAATAATTATATAGTTAATCAAAATTATGAATGAATATGATATAAAAGATACAATTGTGGCTCTTTCTACTCCTTATTCAAAAAGCGCATTGGCATTAATAAGAATGTCAGGAAGCAGATCATTGGAGATAGCATCAAAAATATGTTTTTATGCCTTAAATGAAAATAAAAATATAAAAAAATTTGAGCATAGAAAAAGCTATTATGCCTTGATAAAAGATGAAAAAAATATTCCAATAGATGAACTTGTGGTTCTTTCTTCGCTTTCTCCTAATTCTTTTACTTCTGAGGATACTATAGAGTTCATTTCTCATGGAAGCATAGTTGTAATAGATTCTTTAATTAATCTTATAATAAGAAATGGAGCGAGAGCCGCATCTAAGGGCGAGTTTACATACAGAGCTTATATAAACGGAAAAATCTCAATAAGCGAGGCTGAAGCTATACATGATCTTATTGATTCCAATAATAAGCTTATGGCTGAAGCCAGCATATATAAAATGAGAGGAAGGCTTACAAGAGAAATAGATAAGCTTAGAGACAGTATTAAAAGCGCTTTAATGCTTGTATACGGAGAATTGGATTTTCCTGAAGACGATACCGAAATTTTTTCTTATGATAAGTTAATAGAAAATTTTGAGAATATAAAAAAGGATATAGAAAATATTTTATGCAATTCAAAAAGAGTTGAGAATCTTATAAACGGTATAAAGGTTGCTATACTAGGCAGAGTTAATGCTGGTAAAAGCAGCATATTTAATATGATATTAGGCAGAGAAAGAGCCATTGTTTCGGATACCGCAGGAACCACAAGAGATTTTTTAAGCGAGAATGTTTATATAGAAAATATACCTTTTTATTTAATGGATACTGCGGGCTTTCATAAAGAGGCTTATAATAATGTGGAGCTTGAAGGAATAGAGAGGGCTAAAAAATGCGCTTATGAAGCAAATATTATACTTGCAGTTTTTGACGGAAGCTGCAATGTAAATGAAGATGATATTAATTTAATAAAGTTTTTGGAAACTCTGAAAAATAAAAATATAATATTTATTTTAAATAAGAGCGATACCGAAAAGAAATTTGATTATAATATAGATTCAAAAAATATTATAAATATAAGCTCAAAAAACAGATTAGGAAAAGATAAATTAATAGAAGCTTTAAAAAATTATGTATCGGATTCTGATATAAATATTTTCAATAAAGAAAGTTATGTAAATAACAGAGAAAGAGGATATTTGGAAAGGGCAATTAAGCAGACTGATGTATGCATAGAAAAATTAAAGTTATCATTTTCATTAGATGAAGTTGCAGAAGAGATAAATGTATTAAATAATATACTTGGAAATGTAAGCGGTAAAATAGATGCTGAAGAGATAATAAATGAAATATTTGCAAACTTCTGCATAGGAAAATAATTTTAAAAATTATATTAAATAAATTATACCGATAAATAATTATATGCCGATATTAAAAACTTTTCTTAAATTAACTAAATTAAAAAAACAGCTGTTATATTATATAATCTTCTGCAATTTTTCTAAGTCTTTTATTTCCAAGTACATGAAAATGTCTTAGCTTTCTTAATGTCTCGCTTGAAAATGTGTTTAGAGGCATATAAACTATTTCAACCGAACTTTCTTTTGCAAATTCTTTTAATATATTTGAAGGAGGAGTTGGAGCAGCATAACCTAAATATTTATCAACGGAATATATTATTGCCGTGTAAAGAAGAAGATCTGCATAATTTCTGACAATGCCTTCTTTTTTTAAATCGTAAAACATGCTCCATACATCATGCGGAGCCTGAGGCGGCATTAAAGAAGCATATCCCCCAAAATAGCATTTTGATATTCCAGGTCCTACAAGCGTATTTCCGGGTTCGGTGGAATAAAGTATTAAATCGCTGTCGTCATGCGCTTCGCTGTACCAAACTATATTCCAATCATAATCTTCATCATTATCTTCATCAAAAATTACAACAATATGCCCTATATTTCCTTTTATTTTAGGAATCTCTTTTACATATATTTCATTTTTATAATAGTTTCTTATAGTTTCGCGCATATCTATACCGTCTTTTATGCTTACTGTGAAAGGCTCAATTTTAGCTTTGTCCTCAGTAAGTATATTTCTTATTTTATCTCTGAGTATGTTCATATGCTTTTCCATAAGTATATCTTCAGGTATATGCGAAAGCAGATTATTTCTCTTGTTCCAAACATCTTTCCATTCGCCTTCATATTTTTCTCTGGGACGAGTTGTTACATGAACTTTTTTAAAAGATGTTTTCCATACATTATCATATTTATAAAGCTTAATTTTTTTATCTTTAAGCATTCCTTCCATTCCGTTAGTGCTGGGGTCTCTGTTTAACTTTATAGTAGGGTAGTTTTCGTCTTCTTCATTATAGAAGGGATAATATTCCAAACCTTCCATCACTTCTAAAGCATAATCATTATTTATCATGCATTTGGCTGCGGTAAGCATATCTATATAATCAGGTATAATATAATTATCAAGAAGACATAAATTCCTTAAATATTTCATCATATTTTTCTGCTGAAGCATTGATATAGGAAGCTTATATCTTAATTTAGCTTCTCTGAATATTGTTTCTATTATATTTATTTTATCAAAGCTTTCCAATTCCCCTTTTATATACAGTTCATGCATATAAGTTGTAAAAGGAAACTCTCCAAGCATTTTATTTAGAGATTCTTTATGTACATTATATATTTTAGGTTCAGAATATTTATATTTTTCATCATCTTCTGATAATTTTTTATTTATAATATCTTCTTTTAATTTTTCATCATCTAGTTTTTTTAATATTGAAATTATATTTTCCAAATGGGACATCCCTATAACAAGAAGTATTTTATTATATTTTTTAGAGAGTTTATGCAGATTTTCAGCCATATATATTTCCCTCTCTTCATCTGTTTTGTCTTTATGGAATATATATTTAGATTTAATTTCCGCATAAAATTTCTCAAGTCCTATATTTTTCATAATATAATCATCTGGCATAAGATAATGAGAATTGGAATTGATTGAGGTAATATCTTTATCTATAGGGAAGAAAGGTATCTCTTCATCAATTGCAATACGAATAGCTTCTATTATAGAATCGCATGGATCTATTGGTATATAAACGGCTTCATTTTCAATTTCTCTTATTATTAAACTTATATATGGAAGTCTGCTTACAGCTTCTCTTAAAGAATCTGCAAAATCGGCAGGCTGCTCAATAGCCAGTACATCGGGTTTAAACTCTTCAAAGGCTTCTCTTACCGCTAAGGAAAAATATACTCTTGAATGTATGGAAGGAATTGCCAATATGTTTTTATATCTTATAATGTCTGAGTTTATATCTTTTATAATGTTTTTTTTCATTTTATATTTCTCTAATAATTAAGAAACGAATCTATTATATTATCTAATTCATTTGAATCTTCTAAATAATGTGAGCATATATTGCATATTTCTGTAGGAGTTTTATTTATTATAAATAAGTCTGTTTGAAAAGAATAGCATGAAGCACCCGGCAGTTTACCGCTTACAGCACATACTTTCATACTTATAACATTTTCAGGCTTCTTATACCAAGTGGGCTTAACTTCTTTAAGAGCCTCCACCATATATTTACCCCATATAGGAGCTGCAATTCTTCCGCCTACCTGATTATTTCCTAAAGAATATTTGAATGAATCAAAACCAATCCATATTCCTGTTGCAAGTTCAGGAGTATATCCGACAAACCAAGCATCTTTCCAGTCATTTGAAGTGCCTGTTTTTCCCGCTCCTCTTCTGGTGAATTTTGCTTCATACATAGCGCTTGTGGCTGTGCCTCCTCTTAATACTCCAGTCAGTATATCGCTTATCAGGTAAGCAGCCTCTTTGCTTACAACCTGTTTGGGACCTCCTCTTAAATTAATTTTTTTATTCAGTTCATCTTCAAAATTATCTATAACTATTCCGTATCTGTCGGTAACATATCTTATAAGTATGGGATTAACCTCTTTTCCCTCATTTGCAAATTCGGCAAATCCCATAGTAAGTTCAAGAGGAGTAAATAATCCCGTTCCAAGTCCCAAAGTCAGATCGGGGTTAAACATTCTTTTTGATCTTTCAGAATTAGGCTCGGCTTTAAATATAGGCTCAACATATCTTATAGTATTTGTAATTCCTACATAATTTAGAATATTAACCGTTGCAATATTTAAAGACGCTTCCAATGCATATCTTAAGCTTACATCTCCTTTAAAGCTTCCTGAATAATTTCTGGGTATCCAAACTTCTCCGTCTTCTCCTTCTTCAGGTATAAATCCTATTGGAGCATCGCTTACTATAGTAGAAGGACTGTAATTTGTAGCATCCATTGATGCAGCATACACAAAAGGCTTAAATGCGCTTCCCGCCTGTCTTCTTGCCTGAGTTGCTCTGTTAAACTGATTTCTTGCGGTAAATTTAGAACCTCCTACCATAGAAATTATATATCCGTTTCTAGGATCTATCGCTACTAATGCGCCTTCAATTTGTCTTGAAAGCTCCGCTTCATCAGCTTTCATTACTTCCATAGTTATATCATTAACTTCTTCCATACCGAATATATCCGACATCAATGCCAGCGGCAAAGCTGCATGTTTATTTATAGTGTCTCTTACTGCGATATTAAATTTATTATATGCGCTGTTTTCAGGAAGATTAAATAAAATAGATATCATTTTTATTTTATCTATAGTTTCTCTATTGTATAAGTTTATAATATCCATAGAGCCGCCTTCGTATTTGTTGTTATATTCCGTAAGTGCTTCGGTTAATAGCTTCTGTGCGGATTCCTGTTTTTCTATATCTATTGTAGTGTATATTTTAAGTCCGTCCTCTTTTAATGCTTTTTCTCCGTATCTGTCAACTAATTGTCTTCTCACATATTCCGTAACATAAGGCGCTCTGTCTATAGAAGCACTGTATGCAGTGGAGCCTCTTCTGCCTATTTTTTCAGTATATGTTGCCCAAAACTCTTTATGAGCCTGAGACGCTTCTTCGCTTGTTATGAATTTTAAATCGGTCATTCTCTTAAGTACAACTTTATGTCTTGCCATTGATATGTTAGGATTATTAATAGGCGAATATGCATTCGGTGCGGGCGGAAGTGTGGCAAGCATTGCACATTCTGCTAAATCTAAATTTTGAACATCTTTATTAAAGTAAAATCTGCTTGCAGCCTGTACTCCGTATACTGAATGTCCGAAATATATTTGATTAAAATATAAAGTTACTATTTCTTCTTTTGTAAGTCTTTTTTCTATCTGAAAAGTGACCCAAATTTCTTTTAATTTTCTGGTTATAGTTCTTTTGGTTGACTTCAATACTATATTTCTTGCCACCTGCTGGGTTAATGTGCTCGCTCCTCTTGCTCTTTTTCCAGTTAATATATTTCCTATGGTTCCTCTGAATATGCCGAATATATCTATTCCGAAATGAGACATAAAATTATTGTCTTCCATAGATATTATAGCCTCTATCAATTGAGGAGGCAGATATTTGTATTCAACTAGTGATCTTTGCTCTGTAAAAAATTCGGATATTACCTCTCCCTTTATATCATATATTTTTGTAGGTATTGTAGGCTTATATAATTCCACAGCCTGAACATCAGGCTGAATTATTATATCTGCAATTAAAATCGAAAAAACAATAGTAATCACTGAAAATATCAGTATCATTGCTGTTATATAAAACTTTTTGAATTGTTCTATATTTATGCTTTTATATTTATTCCATAACTTTTTCAAGAATTTCAATTTAATTATCCTAGTATATTTTTACTGTATTATACAGATAATTATTTAATTAATCAACATATTTTTTTATTATATTTTTTATAAAAAACACCCTATGAATAAAATTAATTTATATTCATAGAGTGAAAAGTAATGGGTTTGTATATATCTTAAGAGCGCAACAAATGACTTTTGCAACTATATTATATATAACATTAATAAATAGAAACCGTAAAATAATATTTCATAGTTTGAATTTTTTATGCATAAAATATTATTATATGCTGTCAAATTTAAAATATTTATGTGTATTTTAATATAAAAAATATATGTATTAATAAGATAATGGGCTTATGATATGAAAAATCATAAGCCCATTAATAATAGTGTTAGGAGTCTGATAATAATGAATAATTGCTTTGTTTTATATTTTTATTTTAATATTATAACCAAAATTAATATTTTTAGTAAAATTAACGGCAATGATTATTAAACATAATAATATGTGATTTTATTGAAATTTAATAAAAATAGTAAAAAACCATATAATTTTTATTGAAAAAAAAGAAAAATAAGTTATCATATTACAGTTTACATAATAAAATCCGATAACTAATATTGCAGGTTATGTTATTATGTGTAATATAAGAGAAGCTCATATAGAAGATGCAGAATATGTATTGAAGTATATTAAAAAAGTATCCGATGAAACCGATTTTATGATGTCGGATTCTTCAGAAAGAGAATTAAATATAGAAAAAGAGGAGGAGTTTTTACAAAATATACAAAAAAGTATAATAACTAAGATGTTCTTGTATGAGAAGGATAAAGAAATTATAGGAATATGTAATTTAAGAGGTATTGACAGGAAAAGAGTAAGGCATAGAGTTAATCTTGGTATAAGCGTATTGAAAAAATATTGGGGTAAAGGAACGGCTGTAAAACTGATTGATTATGCTGTTGATTATTGCAGAAACAATTGCATAAAAAAAATAGAATTAACTGTTAGAACTGATAATGAAAGAGCTTTAAGGCTTTATAAGTCTTCTGGCTTTTTTATAGAAGGAAAAATAAATGACTTTTTTTGTATTGATAATGTTTATTATGACTGCTATATAATGGGCTTATTTGTTTAATACTATATAAAAAAATTTATATACTGTATTGATACTGTATAAAAAATAGGTTTATTAAATTTTATTATTAATGAAATATAAATTAGTTAACATAATACTTGATTATTTTGTAATAATATGTTAAATTAATTGAAGTTTTAACATTGTCGTTTTTAAATTAAAAAAGATTAGAAAAAAATTATAGAATTGGAGTTCTCAAAATGCGAAAATTTCTTATGGTATTTTTAGCATTATACTTATTTATACCTGCGGAAGTTTATACTCAGAATAATATGCAGATACCTATACCTACAGTAGAGTTAAATGTTGCTCAAGCTCAAACTCCCCAGCAGGTTAGTTTAGGACTTCAAATATTATTTTTATTAACAATATTGTCATTATCTCCTTCTATAATAATAATGACTACAAGCTTTATAAGAGTTTCAATAGTGCTCAGTTTTGTTCAAAGGGCTCTGTCATTGCAGGAAACACCGCCAAGAGCTTTAATAATGGGATTATCTTTATTTTTAACATTTTTTATTATGATGCCTACTTTGATGCAGGTAAATAATACTGCCCTTCAGCCTTATTTAAATGGCACCATAGGTGTTAACGAATTGTACAGCAGAGGAATACAGCCTATAAGAATGTTTATGTTTAACTCTTTAAGGGGGGAAAACGGCATGAAAAGTCTGGATTTGTTTTTAAGCATAAGCGACACTAATATAAGGCTTAGGGAAATTCAGACTGCGGAAGATTTAGAAAGAATTCCAACAATAGTTGTCATACCTGCATTTATTATTAATGAACTTACAATAGCTTTCAAAATGGGTATATATTTATTTATACCGTTTATAGTTATAGATTTAGTGGTTGCCTCTATACTTATGGCTATGGGTATGATAATGCTTCCTCCTATTATGATATCATTGCCGCTTAAAATAATTTTATTTGTAGCAGTTGACGGATGGAAGCTTTTGATACTCCAAATAGTGCAGAGTTTCAGGTAATTTAATATTTATTTTGACTCTTATATATATTGAATATATTTTAAGGATATTTTATGAGTGATACTTCAATTATTGTTTTGGTACAGGAAACTTTATGGGTGTTTATGATGCTTGCGGCACCAGTTTTGGGGGTATCAATTATTGTAGGTTTGGTAATTTCAATACTTCAGGCTACTACAAGTATTCAGGAGCAAACTTTAACATTTGTTCCTAAAATGATAGCTATGCTGGCTGTTATATATATTCTGGCTTCTTGGATGCTTAATTATACAAGTGCTTTTACTGTCAGATTGTTCAGCATACTTCCTAATATAGCCAGATGAAATTTGAAATGGTAGAAAATATTTTGGGGAAAATAAATGGATAATTTTGTGAATTTCTTTCAAATTTACCTGCTTATTATGGTAAGATTTGCCGCTATACTTATGATAGCTCCGTTATTTTCTTCTAATGTTATTCCAAATACTATAAAAATAGCTCTTGCATTTATTGCTACAGCTGTAATATTTCCTCTGGTTGCAAATACTGATGTTCAGGCAGCTTCTGCTTTTGCAGAATATTTTTTAACTCTTGTAAACGAAGTTCTTATTGGAATATTAATAGGTTTTTTGATGTCGATTATATTTGCGGCATATCAGGTTATGGCAAACTTTTTTGAAATACAAATGGGATTTGGCATATCCGAAACTGTTGACCCTATATCTCAAGTTACAGTTCCCGTATTAGGACAATTACAGTCTTTGATAGTTATATTAATTTTTATAGCAGTTGATGGTCCAAGCTGGGTTATAAGAACATTGCTTTACAGTTTTAAGACTATGCCTGTATTAAGCGATGCTTCAAAAGCTGTATTTATGTCTTCATTTAACGGAATTATAGACAGAATGATTTATTATATGAGTTCTTTATTTTCTGTTGCTCTTTCTCTGGCTTTGCCTATAATGCTTACTTTATTTTTATTATCATTAAGTTTAGGTTTATTGGCTAAGGCGGCTCCTCAGATGAATGTTTTAATGCTCGGTTTTCCAATGCAGATAGCTGTAGGAATTATATCATATTATATTTTAATACCTGTACTTGTTTCCAATTTTATGAAAATATTAGAATCCACTATAGCTGATGTTAATAATATAATTACTTTTTTATCAGGAGGTATCGTATGAAAAATATGACATCTTCCATACTTGAGGTATTTGTTATAATCAGAGCTAGGCTTTACAGAAAATATCTTTATATTACAGGAAAGGGCTATGTATTAACTTTATTTGCATCTCCTGAGGATGAAGGCAGAACAGAGCTTCCTACTGAAAGAAAGAAAAGAAAGGCAAGAGAGGAAGAAGGACGCGTTGTAAACTCTGCTGAAATAAATCAAACTCTTGTTTTGGCGGTTACAATAGCAGTAGTGGCTCTTTTAACTTCATATTTTACTCATACAGTATCGCAGTTTTTTATTACTATATTAAATAAAATTTCTAATGCTGATGCTTCAATTAATAATTCAGCTTTTACTGATATGTTTTTAGAAATATTAATGCTTATTGCAAAAACGGCAGGCATAGTTATGGCTGTTGCCTTAATTGTCGGTGTGAGTGTTAATTTAGCTCAGACTCAGTTCTTATTTACAACTAAAAAATTAAAGCCTAATTTTAAGAAAATTGCCCCCACTTGGTCTAACTTTAAAGAAAGGGTATTTATTTCAGGTCAGAATTTAATGAATTTGTCAAAGATACTTTTTAAAATGATTGTAATATCCATTCTTACTTTTACAACAATATACGGCAAACATAATCAGCTTTTTAGCATGATTGATATGGAATTATCTCAGGCTATGAGTTTATTTTTCTTTATAGTTTTAGAGATGCTTTCTAAAGTAATAATATTTATGATAATAGTTTCCGCTTTTGATTATTTCTTTCAAAAAAGGCAGTATATTAACAGCTTAAAAATGACAAAGCATGAGATGAAAGAAGAGTTTAAAGAAATGGAGGGAGATCCTTTGGTAAAAAGTCAATTGCAGGATATGGCAAGAAAAATAGTAAGCAGAACGATGCTTAAATCCGTTCCGGAGGCAGATGTGGTCATTACAAACCCGACTCATTTTGCTGTTGTATTAAAATATGAAAACGGAGACTATGCCCCTATAGTAACGGCTAAAGGAGCGGATCATATAGCATTAAGAATAAAAGAAATAGCTAAAGAAAATGATGTTCATATAGTGGAAAATAAGCCTTTAGCCCGTGAATTATATTACAATGTTGAAATAGGGCAGTATATACCTGAAAAGCTGTTTCATGTTGTATCAAGAATACTCGGCGAAGTATATAGAATAAGAAATGAAAAAATGGCAAGGGCTGTATAGGAGGAATAAAAAGTGGCAACAATGAATGGCGCTAAATCAATATTAGATTCGGTAAAACTGCCTGCCAATATAAGCAGACATAGTGATATAATGTTCGCAGTCGGAGCGGTTATGGTAATAATGATGCTTATTATACCTCTGCCCGCTTTAGTTTTAGATTTTCTGCTTATAGTAAATATTATAGTATCTTTATTAATATTGCTTATGGTTCTCAGTATAAAAAGTGCCAATGATTTTAATGTGTTTCCTTCAGTGCTGCTTGTTATGACAGCTTTCAGACTTGCTTTGAATGTATCTACCACAAGGGCTATTCTTACAGATGGTTCAAATTTTAATGGTAAAGTTATTACATCTTTTGCTGATTTTGTGGTAGGCGGCAATATAGTTGTGGGAGTTGTAATATTTATCATACTTATAATAGTACAGTTTGTAGTTATTACCAAAGGCGCTACAAGAGTATCAGAAGTGGCGGCAAGATTTGCATTGGACAGCATGCCTTCAAAGATGATGGCTGTTGAAAGCGAACTTCAGGCAGGTGCCATTACCGATAAGGAAGCCGAAGAGAAAAGAAAAAAGATAAGAGGAGAGAGCGATTTCTATGGTACTATGGACGGAGCCTCAAAGTTTGTGCAAGGCGATGTTATAGCAGGCATTATAATTACGGTTATAAATATAGTCGGAGGACTTATAATTGGAATGACAATGAGAGGAGAGCCTTTTACACAGGCGGTTAATGCTTATACACGCTTTACAGTAGGAGATGGTTTAGTAAGTCAGATACCTTCTTTTTTTATGAGTTTTGCTACAGGCCTGCTTGTAACCAGAAGCAGCAGCGAGGATAATTTATCTACTCAGATTGCGGTGCAGATTTTTGCTAAGCCTAAAAACTTATTTATAGGCGCAGGTTTTGCTTTCTTTTTAATGTTTTTACCAGGTTTTCCAAAAGTAGCATTATTTGTTATATCATTGGTATTGTTTTTAGCGGGATATGCTTTGAGAAAGGAACAGCAGGAGCTTGGAATCAATGAAGATGGAAGCAAAGCAGATACGGGAGAGCAGGCGCATCAAGGTCCTTTAGATGTTACTCCTTTCTTAAAGGTTGAGAAGATAGAACTTTCAGTAGGCGCTTCTCTTATTCCTTTAGCGCTTGAATCTGAGGGAGGAGATTTAATTAACAGAATAAGTCAGATTAGAAGAGAGCTTGCCTTAGAAGTGGGATTAGTTGTTCCTCCTGTGCGCATTGTGGATAACAGTATAATAGAACCTGATGAATATATGGTTAGCATTAATGGTACGGAGATGGCTAAAGGCTTTGTACGCCCTAATATGCTTCTTGCTTTGAATGCCAATTCTCCAGAAGGTCCTTCTCCAGATTGCGAGAAAGTAAAAGAACCTGCATTCGGACTTCCTGCCTATTGGATTAAAGTTGATGAAAAAGATATGGCTGAGAAAAAAGGATTTATGTTGTTTCAGCCGACCTCAGTTATTGCCACTCATTTCAGTGAAACTATTAAAAGAAATGCTAATCTTCTTATCGGACGCGAAGAAGTGCAGAATATGCTTGATCTTATTAAAGATGATCATAAGGCTCTTGTGTCTGAAGTTCTTGCTGCTAAGCCTCATAATGAGAGTCCTCTAGGATATATACAGAAAGTGCTTCAAAATCTTCTTCAGGAGGAGGTTCCTATAAGAAACAGCGTTGCAATATTAGAGGGGGTTGCAGATGCTATAGCTGTTATGGGAAGCGAACAGGCTACCGAACTTGTAAGAAGCAGGCTTGCATCGCAAATATCTCAAATGGTTTCGGATCAGGACAGAAATATAAGAGTTATTACTTTAAGCCAGCAGCTGCAGAATAATATTGCTCAGAACTTGGCTAATACAGGTAATTTGCAGGGTTCTCAGATGATTGCTATGAGTTTTGAGAGTATGCAGAACTTAATTAAAAATATAAAAGATGCAGTTAAGCTTGTAAGCGATTCAGGAGCTGATGACATAGTATTTTTAACTTCTCCTCTTATAAGAAGACCTTTGTATCAATTTATAGCTAAAAATATCGGAAAATATAAGGTTATAGCTACTACTGAAATAGCTCAGGGTTATAATGTTCAGGGTATTGCCAGTATAAAATAGTGTAAGATATTATGCCTAAATAGGCAGTTAGATATAAATATAATATTTGGAGTTGCAAAATGAAAACTATTAAAATTTTTGGAAAAAACAGAGAAGAGATTGAAAAGCAGGCTAGAGATAAGTACGGCGAGAGTTATTTTATAATTAGTGTCAGGGAGAATAAGAGGAAAAATATATTCGGAATAATTAAGAAAGAGTTTGAAGTTTCTATAGGTATATTGGAACAATATTGATTTGCTGAGTTAGGAGTTTTAAGATGATTATAGGAGTTAGAAAATGGTAGATATACGAACTATAAGGGGCAAAGATAAAACGGATGCATTTGCCAAAGCCAGAGTTGAATACGGCGGTAATTTTGTTATTTTAACCAGTAAAGATGTAAAAGTCGGCGGTTTTTTAGGCTTGGGAATGAAAACCGAACATGAGCTTAGAATAATGCTTAATAATTCCATATATGACAGAAAAAATAATTCTCTTAACAGTGAAGATAAAAATTCTGATGACAATGAAATGCATAAAAGCAAGCTTTTAAGTGATAGAATAGAAATGAAAAAACATTCGGCGGATACCATAGATGCAAGCGAAATGGCGGATAGAATAGTTTCTATAACTAAAGCCTTAAAAGAAAAGAGTGCAGGAAGAAATAATAACTCTTCTAATAACAATGCCGACATTAAAAAAAATACTTACAATAATGAAAACTATAATATTGAGAAGGAACTTTTAACTGAAAATAATAATAAGGAAACTCATGAAAGAATTGAAGATAATATGAAATATAGAAATACTGATAATTTTACTCCTCTGCCTCATTTTAATAATAATCAGTATTCGAATTTTTCACCTTCCGAATTTGGTATATTATCGGACTATTCTTTAAGCAATAGTTTTAATAACGGCAATATTTTATATAATCATACTAACTCTTTAAATAATAATAAAAATAATATAAATAATTCTGTAGATGATAATGTAAAAAAATTAGTTCAGCAGCAGATAAGAGATATAGTAAAAGAGTATTTAGAAAACAGCATACCAAATATAAACTTGAATAAAAATATTTCCAGAAATTCAAATAAATCAGATATTAGCGAAGAAGAAGAAATAAAAAATGCCATAGAAGAAATAAAAGAATCCAGAAGAGAATACAGAGAACGCAGGAATCATAGAGAATATGCAGATGAAAATAATATAAGAGAAAATAAAGGCGGTATCAGAGATTGTTTTGAAGATGATAGTAAATATACTTGCTACAATGATTCTGATACTGCAGTTTCAGATACAATGGAGGAGAGCTTTAATTATTTAAGAGACAGGGAATTTCCTGAAGAAATGTTATTGAATTTAAGAGAATATCTGCTGACTTCCAGTAATGCAAGATTTTTTCAATCTAAAGATGTTATAAGAGAGGAAATTGAAAAATATTTTTCGGATAGATTAATGCTTTCTAACGGTATAGAAATAGGGGCAAAAAAGAAGATTGTAGTATTTGTAGGTCCTACGGGAGTTGGAAAAACCACAACTATACCGAAAATAGCGGCGCAGTATATGAAGTCAGGTAAAAAAGTTTCATTTGTTACTATAGACAATTATAGAATAGCGGCGGTTGATCAGCTTCAAAGATATGCAAGTATAATGAAAGTTCCTTTTACAAGCGCAAGCACTTCGGAAGCTTTAAGAGCTGAGATTAGAAAAATGGATAATTCTTCTCTTCTGTTTATAGATACAATGGGACGTTCACCTAAAGGGGCTGAAGATATAATGGCTATGTCAAAATATTTTACCGCTATCGGAAGATTTGACATGGATATTCAGCTTGTTATGAGCGCTACAGCTAAGTATAAGGATGCATTAAAAATACTTAAAGGTTTTAAACCTACAAATTATAAAGGCGTAATACTCACTAAAGTTGATGAGACGGATTATTTAGCTTCTTCAATTTGCGCCGTTATTAAAAATAAACTTCCTATTACCTATATAACGCATGGACAGGGCGTACCTAAGGATATATCTGCCGCTAAAAAATATGGCTATAAGATAATAGAAGGATTATTCGGAGAATTAAAATAAAGTTTTTAAAAATAAAAAATAATTTAGGAAATTTATAATATATTATGAAAGATCAAGCTGATGAATTAAGAAAGATGATGGGGGTAAAAGATAAACGCCCTCAAAGAATAATAAGCATAGCCAGCGGAAAAGGCGGCGTAGGTAAAACTAATATAGCTATCAATTTGTCTATAGCATTGCAGCAATTGGGACAGAATGTACTTTTAATAGATGCCGATTTAGGGCTTGGAAATGTTAATGTTATACTTGGAAATATGCCAGAATATAATTTATATCATGTTATTAAAGGCATAAAAAAAATACATGAAGTTGTACTTGAAACCGATTACGGCATAAGATATATTGCAGGTGCATCTGGTTTTTCCTCTTTGGCTAATCTTTCGGGAAGAGCTTTAACTAAATTGGTTAATAGTATGGATTCTTTAAATGATGCTGATATAATAATAGTAGATACTGGTGCAGGAATTTCCGATACGGTTTTATATTTTTTACTGTCTTCAGATGAAAGTATTGTAGTTACAACTCCCGAACTTACGGCTATATTAGATGCTTACGGCGTAATAAAATCAATAGCCCCCGAAAATTCAAATGCCGATATAAAAATATTGGTTAATAGAGTTATTAAAGCTTCCGAAGGAAAGGAAGTAGGCGATAAAATTATTATGACTAGTAAAAAATACTTAGATATGGATGTAAAATATTTGGGGCATGTTATGGAAGATAAAACTATTCCTTATTCGGTATCTCAGCAGCTTCCCTTTTATCAATATGATAATAAGTGTCAGGCATCTATGTCCATATATAATATTGCTAAAAGAATAATTGATATGGAGTATGATGAAAACACAGATGTTAAAGGTTTGGGAGGATTTATAGAATCTTTATTATCTTTTGTAAACAGAAAATAACAGCAGATGAGTAATTAAGTATTTTCAGAGGTAAGTTATGAATAATATATCAGATAAAGTTAAACAGTATTTTTCATCAAATTTTGGAAAATTAGCGGGCATTATAGTAGTTTTATCATTTATAATAACGCTTATATTATCCGCTTCATATAAAAATAGAATAGATATATCTTTATTAAAGGCTCTGATGTCATGCATTATAACCGGAGCTATTTTATTTATGCTTGGAGCTGTAATAAAAAAATATTTAGGAGATGTTATAGATGACAGTTCTTCATATTCGAATATGGATATAGATTATTCCGCCATAGATGATAATGCTTCGGAAAAGTCTTTTAATGATGCGGATTCTGATAAAAAAAATACAGACAGTTTTGATCCTGATAGTATCAGCATATCGGTTAATTCTATAAAGAATGATGATAAAAAAAATAAATCTGATTATCATAGTTCTAGAGACGATATAGGAGATATAGTATTTGGAAATGGAAGTTCTTCTAATGCTTCAGATTACAGCACAGGCAGTATGTTTTCAGACAAAAAAATTACAGGTGATCAGATGATGAGGGAAGTACAGGAGGATCCTGAAAAAGTTGCTAAGGCGGTTAGAACTATGATGGCTAAAGATGAAAAAGACAGTAAATAAAAATTTATATAGAAAAAATTTTAATAGTCAGAGTGAATACTATGAAGATGAATAAAAAATACAAAGATAAAATACCGAATATTACTAATGAGAATGAGCATGAATATTGGATAGAGTTTAAAAAGACTCTTTCCCCTTATATAAGAGAAGCCCTAATTATTAAATATTCTCCTTTAGTAAAATATGTTGCAAGTAAAATATCTGTTAATATGGGCTCTCATAAACATATTGAATTTCAGGATTTAGTCGGCTTCGGTTCTTTCGGCTTAATGGATGCTATTGATAAGTATAATCCTAATAGAGATATTAAGTTTAAAACCTATGCCGTTACCAGAATCAGAGGAGCTATATATGATGAACTTAGAAAATTAGATTATCTTCCTAGATCTATAAGAAAAGATGTAAAAGAAATAGAAAAAGCAAGAGAAATATTGGAGGCAAGATTAAGCAGAAATATTAAGCCTCAGGAAATAGCAGATATGCTTGGAATACCTATAAGCAAATATAATGAAACTATGAAAAGATATATAGAAGCCTCTCCCACATCTCTAAGCGATATTTGGTATGTAGGAGATGATTCCGATGAAATATCAGTAATAGATACTCTGAAATCCAATGATAAAACTAATCCTGAATATTTAGCTGAAAGAGAAGATGTTAAAAATAAAATTATAGCTGCTTTGAAAAAACTTCCTGAAAAAGAACAGCAGGTTCTTATATTATATTATTATGATGATCTTACTTTAAAAGAAATAGGCAAAGTATTGGAAGTTTCGGAAAGCAGAATATCTCAGCTGCATACTAAGGCAATACAGCAGTTAAGATATAGTCTTTCTGAAATAAAAAAACAATTATTATAGCAAATAGGTGATTTGTATGAATGAATTAAAAAGAAAAATATTACAAAGTGATTTTTATAAAAAAGTTTATAATAATAAAAATATGCGTTCAGTAGAATTATCAGTTATATCTTTAGAGCGAGGTATGCAGGAAGCCGCTGCTATATTTCAATGTCCTATTTATGAATTGAGTTATAAAATATTGGAAGAAGGCAGCAAAGGATTTTTTAATATAGGTGCTAAGCCTTTTTTAGTAAGATATACGCATATTACTTATGACAGATCCGATATAGGAATTGCTCAGTCTGATGATTATGGCGAAGGATATTTGGAAGGAAATATTCATGAAAAGGTAATATTAAATAAAGATACCGAAATAATAGTAAGAGTAAAAAGAGACGGAGTATTTTTAAAAATTAATCCTCCTATTGCCGAAGGAAAAAGAATAGAAGATATTATTATATTGGAGGAAAAATTAATAGATGCAGGCATAAAAGAATATGATTCTCATTTAGCTAAAAAAATGCTTCAAGAACAGACAGGAGTATATGAAAAAATAGCGGAATGGGATATTTCTAAATCTGGCAACAATGCCAAAATTAATTATACGATAAGCGATGACAAAATGAGAGTTTATGTTACTGTAAGCAAACCTTCTAAAGGCGGAAGGGAAATGGATTTGCATGATGTTAAAGAACTTCTTGAAAACAGCGGAGTAACTTTTGGATTTCAAGATGAAAATGTAACTAAATGTCTGGAAGAAGGTACTTTTAATGTGCCTATACTTGCAGCGGAAGGACTTCAGGCTATAAATGGTCAGAATGCTAAAATAGAATATTTAGTTAATGTAAATAAAAAGGTTATTCCTAAGTTTATAGGAGAGGATCAAAGCATAGATTATAAAGATTTAACTATAGTGGAGAATGTGGAGCAGGGGCAGAAACTTGCCAGAAAAACACCTGCTACAGACGGAGAATCAGGAAGAACCGTTTTAGGAGTAAAGATAGAAACTAAAAGCGGGAAGGATATGGACATTAAAGAAATATTGGGTGATAATGTGGAGATGTCTGATGACGGAGAATATGTTGTTGCATCCATAAGCGGACAGGTTGTTTTAAGAGGAAAATTATTGAATGTCGATCCTATATTTGAAGTTGCGGGAGATGTAGGACCTGAAACGGGAAATATTAATTTTATAGGAAGCGTTTTAGTTAAGGGAAGCGTAAATGATAATTACTCTATTAAGGCTGAAGGAAATATAGATGTCCATGGAACTGTTGGAAAATGCAATCTTGAATCTAAGGGTGATATTATGGTTAAGCTTGGTATTCAAGGCAATGATGAAAGTTATGTAAAAGCAGGCGGAGATGTTATAGCTAAGTTCATACAGTTCTCAAATGTAGAGGCTGGAAATAATGTCATTGTTACTGAGGCTATATTAAACTCAAATATAGATGCGGATAATAGAATAATACTTATCGGCAAGAGAGCTTCTGCAAGCGGAGGAAGATTAAGAGCTTTGAGAGAGGTCAATGGCAAAGTATTAGGTTCTCAGGCTGGAGCTAAAACAATAATAGAAACAGGAATAAGTCCTGCCAAAAGAAGAGCTGTAGACAATTTAGACAAAGAAAAAGAGGAATTAGATAATTCTATAGAAGAAACCGAAAGAAATATAAAATCTCTTGAGCAGGCTGCAAAACTTAAGAAGCTTGATGATGAAAAAAAGGAGCAGCTTCAAAGTTATAAGGAGCAATTGGAACAGGCTAATACCAGAAGAGAAGAGGTTGTATTAAACAGAGAGGGACTTCTTCAGGAAATGGAAGTGGAAAAAGTTGAATCTACAGTAAGTGCAGGAAAAGAGATGCTTTCAGGCGTGCATCTTACCATAGGAAGCGCTGAATTTGATATAAGGCAGAGTTATAAAGCTATTACATTTTTTGAAGAAGATGGTATGATTCAGACTGAAAAATACAGGGGGGAGCCTAAAGATGAAAGAAAGAAAGATGATGAAGAATGATATCGGAGATTATACATGGCTTTAAAAATAAATGATTTCTATAAAGCAGCTGTTGAATGTGCAATTGAAAGAGATCCGAGAGGAATAGAGGCTGTAGAGCAAGAACTTCAATATATAAAAAAGGAATATGATAAATTAGATGATAAAAAAAAAGAATATTTTGATAAAGATACTATTTTTAATCCCTACTCCGATACCAGAATTTTAAATATTGCAGAAGACAGAGATATAAAAAAAATTTTATGCGGTATAGATATGCAGACAGCTGAGCTTTTACTTGCCGATAGGCTTAATGAAAAAAATACCGCTATAGATTTAGTAATTACGCATCATCCTAACGGATACGGTTTTGTAAATTTTTATGATGTTATATCGATGCAGGCTGAGAAAAATGCTTTGCATAATGTATCTATAAATGTTGCAGAAGCTTTAGCGAATAAAAGACTTAATGAAGTAAGCCGTTCGGTATTTTCTGCAAATCACTACAGAGATACGGATTGCGCCAGACTTCTTAAATTAAATTACATGTGTATGCATACCGTAGCCGATAATTTTGTTGAAAGTTTTTTAACAGAAAAAATAAAAAAAGAGAATCCTCATACATTATCTGATATTATAGACATGCTTTTTACAATAGAAGAATATAAAATATCCGCTAAAAGATATAATCCTCCGAAAATATTTAACGGATCCTTAAAATCTAAAGTCGGAAAGTCTGCAGTTGATATGACAGGGGGAGTTTCTTTTGATGCGGGTATGATAGAAGCTTTATCAAAATCAGGTATTTCTACTATTGTTATGATGAATATATCCGATAAACTTTTAGATGAATGTAAAAAATATTATATTAATGTTGTATGCGCAGGGCATATATCAAGTGATAGTTTGGGAATAAATTTATTATTTAAAGCTGTAAAAGATAGAACCAAAGAAGATTTTGAAATAATACCTGCTTCAGGATATATTTTTGTAGATAGATAATATTATTAATAATTATATAAAATTTCATCTAATACTTTTCTGCTTTTTATATTTCTGCTTATATGATTATATAAAGATTTATTCATTATATCTTTTGATGTATTTACTGAATTAATATATATATATATTAGTTTTTCATTGTTTACAGTTTCTATTAATGTACTATGTTTTATTATTTTCATAAAAGCTTTATCATCTTCTGTTATTTCTGATGAATCTTTAATAATATTTCTGCATTTAGAGCATATCAAGCCACCCTCCGATATTGAATAGTATAATGTATTATTTAAATTACCGCATATTATACATTTATCTAAATGAGGAGATATTCCTGCTATATGCAAAGTTTTCATTTCGAATGCTCTCATTAAAATATCTATATAGATTTTTTTTATTTTATCATCTTTAATGTTTTTTTCTAATATTTCCAAAGCGTCCAGTATTTTTTCCATTAAAGTAAAGTATCTGCCGTCAAAATCTTTTGCACAGTATAATAAAACTTCTCTGATATAAAATACAGCTAATGACGAATATACAGACTTTTCTAATATTTTATAATTTCTTATGATAGAGGATTCTTTTAATATTGAAAGCTGACTATCTTTTTTTTCGTATATATTTATATTTAATTTTGATATGCTTTCTAAATCCGAGCCAAACACTTTTGAGTTTTTTTTAGCACTGTAGCATACTGTCTGTATTACGGAATTATCTGTAAGAAATGACGCTATTATAGAAGATGTTTTATATTTATTGTATGATAGAATGAATGCATCGGTGTTTTTTATCAATATTATTTCCTTGTCATAATAAATATAAAAAATAGGTCAGACTTTAATATTATTAAAACCTGACCTGATATGCCGTTAAAGGCAATTAAGATTAATGTATAGCATTGCTTGGACAAACAGATTCGCAGGCAGCGCAATCGGTGCATTTGTCAGGATCAATCACATAGATATCTCCCTCACTAATAGCATCGAATGCACATTCAGGAACGCATGCACCGCAGGCTACACAATCGTTATTTATAACACGTGGCATAATTGACCTCCATCAATATTAAATTGTAAGCCTATTATATTATAAATAAATAATAAAATCAATATCTATTATGCATTATACTGCATACTTTTTTAAAATATGTCATGGAGCCATACTTATTGGACTTTTTGTAGTATAAAAAAGCAGTATAATTGTTATAATATTGTTGCTTAAAATAAAATCATAAGGATACTGCTATGAAGCAAAAGTATAGTATAGAATTTAAATTATTCATAGTTCTGAAAGTATTAAAAGAGAAAAATATTTATATCTTTTTAATTAAATATTCTTAAATCTCAAAACTTCTATGAACAAATTTAATAAGCAGAAATTATCTGATTACATTAATTTTTATAATAACAAGAGATTTATTTCATTATTAGTATATATTACAATCAGAGAGAGAATCAAAAATATTATGTCAGAAAAAAGTACAATATCGGCAGCTCCATGACATTTATTTTTAATTAAATACTTGATATTATATGTAAATTATGATAAAATATAACAATTGTAAAATGAAATTTATTTATAATATTTAATAGAGTAAAATCAAGGAGAAGGCAAATGGAAGTTATCTTAAAAAAAGATTTCATATCATTAGGTTATGAAGGCGATATATGCAAAGTAAAAGACGGCTATGCAAGAAATTACCTTATTCCAAGAAATATAGCAGTGGTGAAAAATGCAGCTAATTTAAAAACTTTAGCCCAAATGCAAAAAAGCTTAGATAAAAAAAGAGCTAAAAGAAAAATGGAAGCAGAGATTTTAAAAGGAAAAATTTCAGATATTACGGTAGTTATACCTATGAAAGTTGCCGAAAACGGTAAATTATACGGATCTGTAAGCCAGCAGACTATAGTTGATGCTTTAAAAGAAAAAGAAATTGACATTAATAAAAGAGATGTGCATATGGAAAAACATATCAAAGAACTTGGGGAATTTGAGGTGGAAATCAAATTATACCATAATGTTAATTCCAATGCTAAAATTAAAGTTATTAATTTAGACGAAGAATCTAAAAAAGAAGAAAACGAGTCAGAATTCTGATATAGGCAATTATAAATAGGCATAAATTAATGAAAAATACACCATGCTCAATAGAAACTGAAGAGTCTTTATTGGGCGCAATGCTTCAGAACTCTCAGGCTATATCTGTTGCTTTATCTAAAATAAAGTCCACCGATTTTTACAGTGAAAGAAATCGTATGCTATATGAAGTTATAATAGAAATGTATAACAGAAGCATAGCTGTAAATCAGGAAACCGCTTTAAGATATTTGAAAGAAAACGGATTATTTGAAAAAATTATACAAAATGATGAGGCATATTTAATACGCATTATAGACGGTACACCTTTTTATCAGAATGCAAAGTATTATGCAGAAATTATAGCGGAGAAATCTTTACTTAGAGATTTAATAACCGTATCTCAGGATATACAGAAATCTGCGTATGATGCAAAGGATGCGGAAACTAAAGAAATTGCAGATTTTGCAGAAAGAAAGATATTTGAAGTTACTCAAAGAAGATTAGACAATAATTTTATTCATATACGGGATTTGCTTTATGAAGTTTTAACCACTATAGAGAACAGGAAAAAACATAAAAGTACGGTTACAGGCGTTCCTTCAGGATTTATAGGTTTGGATAAGGTTACGCATGGTTTTCAGCCTTCCGATTTAATTATACTTGCGGCAAGACCTTCTGTAGGTAAAACCAGTTTTGCTCTTAATATAGTTGAACATGTAATGACAAATATTGAAACTGCAGGATTCGGAATAGGATTCTTTTCTCTTGAAATGAGCAGAATACAGCTTGCGGAAAGATTAATTTCAAGTAAAGCCAGAATAAGCCTGTCAAAAATAAGATCCGGAGATTTAGAAAAACAAGAATGGGGAAAATTGGGACAGGCTTTTAACAGTATATCTCAATCTAATCTTGTAATAGAAGATTCCAGTCAATTAACTATTATGGAAATAAGAGGAATAGCTAGGCAGATGAAATATAAGTTTGCCGAAATGAGTAAAACTTCAGGAAAAGAAATAGATTTAAAATTAATAATTGTGGATTATCTGCAGTTAATTCATTCAGGGGCACAGAGCAGAAGAAACGGCACCAGAGAACAGGAAATAGCCGATATATCAAGGGGACTTAAGGCTTTGGCAAAAGAGCTTAATGTACCTGTTATAGCATTAGCGCAGCTTTCAAGGGCTGTTGAACAGAGGCAGGATAAACCCAGACTTTCAGATTTGAGAGAATCAGGATCCATAGAGCAGGATGCGGATATTGTAATGTTTCTGCATAGACAAAAACCAAGCAAAGATGAAAAAGATGATGAAGTTATAGATGAAAGAACTAATCAAGTTGAAGTAATACTTGCAAAACATAGAAACGGTGCTATACTTGACGGATTACCGCTTAATTTTGTAGCAGAGCAGACTAGATTTGAAAACATATATAACAATAGCGGAATTTAATTTTGGAGTAATTTTACATGGAATTATTTGATGTAAAGATAGAATTACGGAAAGGCATAAAAAATAAGGCAGCATATCTGCTCGCGACTTTGGGAGAATTTGCTTTTCTTATAATAGAAATTTTTAAATATACTTTCAGATCTTCATTTTCTTTTAAGCTGTTAAAAGAGCAGATAGTAAGAATGGGAGTAGATTCTTTTATTGTGGCATCTGTTACGGTGCTTTGTACTGGTATGGTTATGTCTTTGCAGATTGCAGTTGTGCTTGACAGCGTATTAAAAGGCATATCTCAATTTGTAGGATCTATGGTAGGCAAAGCTATGGTTAAAGAGCTTTCTCCTATGCTTTTAGCTTTGATATTTGCAGGAAGGGTTGGAAGTTCCGTTACGGCTGAAATAGGTACTATGCAGGTAAGCGAACAACTGGACGCTTTAAAAACTTTGTATACAAACCCTATAGAATATGTTGCCGTACCGCGTTTTTGGGCAGCTGTTATATCTCTTCCTATGCTTACAGTTTCCGCTGATGTTATAGGTGTTCTGGGCGGGGCTGTGGTAACAGTATTTGTACTTCGCAGCGATCCTATACATTATTTCGACAGTGCTATTTCAGTTATCAGTATAGGTGATTTTATAGGAAGTTTAATTAAGTCTACAATATTCGGTGCCGAAGTAATGATTATATCATGTTTTTACGGCTTTAGAACTTCTGGAGGAGCTGAAGGAGTAGGCAAAGCCACTACTATAAGCGTTGTTTACAGCTTTATGGCGATACTTATAACCGATTATATCTTGGTTTCTATATTCGGTATGTTCGGAATGTAATTTATATTATAAAACATTATATATTTTTATAAAATACTTTTAATGCTTCTCTGACAATTTCTCTGTCATCAAAATGTATTGTTTTATCAGGAAATATCTGATATGTTTCATGTCCTTTTCCCGCTATTATAACTATATCATTTTCCTTTGCTTCTTTCACAGCTTCAAATATAGCTTCTCTTCTATCTATTATTTTTCTATAGTTTTTATTTTTAAAGCCTTTTTCAATATCTTTCATTATTTGATTAATATCTTCAGTTCTTTGATTGTCCGTTGTAAGTATTGAGATATCCGAATATTTTTCAGCTATTTCAGCCATTATAGGACGCTTCTTTCTGTCTCTGTCTCCTCCGCATCCGAAAACAACTATTACTCTGGAAGGATTTAATTTTCTAGCCTCAGATAATATATTTTCTAAACTATCGGGAGTATGAGAGTAGTCAACTGCAGCAATAAACGGATGTTTTTCTTTAGTAACTATTTCAAATCTTCCTGCAACCTGAACTTTTCTCATAGCTTTAATTGATTTTTCTATATCCAATTTATATTCGCAGGCATAAGCTAGTACCGATAATGAATTTAAAATATTAAATCTTCCAAGCATAGATAATTTTACTTTTGATATAAACTTTCCTTTTGCATAAAATTCATATTCTGTATTTTTTGAGTTCAGAGAAATTATTTTTCCGTAATAGTCGGCTTTCTCATTAAGTCCGTAGGTAACCATATTTAAATCAGATTTTTTTATATAGTTTGATATTTGTCTGAAATTATCCGTATCTATATTAATTATTGCCAATTTTTTTTTCTTAGCGCTTTCTTTTAAAAGTGAAAATAATTTCAATTTTGCTTTAAGATAATTCTGCATATCTCCATGATAATCAAGATGATCTTCGGTTATATTGCTAAAAATAGCAGTGTCATACTGTAAATAATCGCATCTGTTCATAGCAAGAGCCTGAGAAGAAGCTTCCATTACTATATAAGATACATCTTTTTTTAATGCCTTATAAAATATATTTTCCAAATCAATAGATTCTGGCGTGGTAAGATTAGTTTTTAATTCTGTTTTTCCTATCATATTTTTTATTGTTCCTATTAAAGCTGTTTTATTTTTATTTGCTTCAAGTACGGATTTTAATAAATATGTTGTGGTTGTTTTTCCGTTTGTTCCTGTAATTGCTATTGTATTAATTTTTTTTGTAGGCTCATCAAATAGTTTTGAAGAAATATAGGCTAAGCATTCTCTGGTATTTTTTACCGCCACAAAATATACTTTATCATACTTTTTTTTAAGTTCATCTATATAGTTTTTATCGGCGGCATTATCATATATTATGATGCATGCTTTATTATTAATAGCGCTTTCTATATATTTATGACCGTCATCTTTTAATCCTTTTATAGCTGCAAAAATATAATTATTTTTTACTGATTTTGAATTGTATGCTATTGATTTTATTTTTGTATTTAAGCATTCTTTTGTTAATTGCTTTTCTTTTGATACTTTATAATTCTCAATAATTTCTTTAAATAATTTCATGCATAATCCTATCTCTATAAAAATAAAGCAATATTATATATTTTATAATAAAAAATATATGCTTGATTTTTAAGTTTAAAAGATATATAAATATAACATATAAAAATATTTTATGGAAGTAAATTTATGAATATATTTATGGTATCAAGTGAAGCATACCCATTTTCTAAAACAGGAGGACTTGGAGATATTGCAGGAAGTCTTCCTTTAGAATTGTCTTCCGTTAAATTAAGATATACAAAGATTAATATTTCTTTAGTGATACCTTTATATAAGCACAATTATAAACTTATAAATAAAAAAAATATATTTGCAAAGTTTAAGATAGAACATGGAAGCGAATTAATTGAAGCTGAAATATATAAAATAAAACATTTTGAAAATAATAATACAGATGTTTATTTCATAAGGCAGGATAACTTCTTCAAAAGAAAAGGAATTTACTCGGAAAACGGAATCGATTATGAAGACAATGCAAGCAGATTTATATTATTTTCAAAGGCTGTTGTTAAACTTATTATATATTTATATGAAAAGAAAAATTTTACATTAGATATAATTCATATTCATGATTGGCAAACTGCTTTAATTGCTCTTTATATAAAAGAAGTCTGTAATGATAAAAAAGCTTTAAAAAAATTAAAGATAATATTTACTATTCATAATTTGGCGTATCAGGGAAATTTTTCAGCGGATATATACAGCCTTCTTAATATTTCTTGGAAATTTTTTGTTCACAGCAGATTAGAATTCTACGGACAAGTTAGTTTCATAAAGGCGGGAATTATACTATCAGATATAGTTACAACCGTAAGTCCTTCATATTCTATGGAAATTCAAAATGAAGAGTTCGGATGCGGAATGAATAATTTGCTCATTGATATATCTGATAAATTATACGGAGTTCTTAACGGAGTGCATGATAATTCTTGGGATCCTAAAACAGATAAATTTATAAAGAAAAATTATGATATAAATACAATATCAAATAAAAAACTGATAAGAAACTCCATATACAGAGAATTTAATCTTATAAATAAAAACTATCCTTTGGTAGCTATGATATCAAGATTTGATCCTCAAAAAGGTCTTGATTTAATATATTCCTCATTTTTTGAACTTTCATCTTATAATGCAAATTTTATTTTTATTTTCAGCAAAAATAATTATTTTATTGATTTTGAAAATGAGTTCATTGAAAGAGCTGCAAGATCTAAAAATATAAAAGTATTATTTACATTTGATGAAGCATTGGCGCATAGGCTTACGGCGGCAAGCGATATGTATTTGATGCCCAGCCGTTTTGAACCATGCGGACTTAATCAAATATACAGCATGAAATACGGAAGTATTCCTATAGTTCATTCCGTAGGCGGACTAAAAGATACAGTTATTAATTATAAGGGAAATAAAAGCCTTAATAAGGCTACAGGTTTTAGTTTTGACGATTATTCTGTAAAAAGTTTCGTTCATGCTATGGACTTAGCCTTTGATTTATATTATAATAAAAAAGAGGTATGGAATAAATTAATATTTAATGCTATGAGTAAAGATTATTCTCTTCATAAAACGGTTTTGGAATATATTAAACTTTATAAAAAATTATTAGACAATTAATGGCAGTATTATCCTATTATAGAATATTGCCGAAATTTAATATAAGGAGTATTATTATGGCAAAAGATCCGAGTTTTGATATAGTTTCTGAGGTTGATATGCAGGTTATTGATGACTGCGTTAATGTTGCTGTTAAGGAAATAGATAACAGATTTGACTTTAAGGGTCAGAATATACAAATTGAATTAAATAAGGGTGAAAAAACAATTATTATATTAGCGCCTGCCGATTTTGTTCTTAATCAGGTAAAAGATATATTATTTCAAAAGTTTATCAAAAGAGGATTAAATCAAAAATGTATTAGAGAGAAGAAAAAAGAAAAAGCCGCAGGTGATGCTGTAAGAGAGATTAATGAAATAGTTCATGGCATAGATAAAGATTTAGCTAAACAAATAGTAAAAGATATTAAAGATATGAAATTAAAAGTTCAGGCAAGCATACAAGATGAACAGGTGAGGGTATCAGGAGCTAAAAAAGATGATTTACAGTCTGTCATTACTATGATTAAGTCAAAAGATTATCCCATACCGCTGCAGTTTACAAATTACAGATAATATTTAAAAGAGGGAGCTTTTTACAGCTCCTTCTTAATTTTATAAAATTAGATTTTTAATCTTATAAGTCCTATGACTTTTCCAACTATTGATACGCTGTCTTTAATTATAGGCGGATATTCTATATTTTCAGATACTAATTTTATACAATCTTTTTCTCTGAAAAATCTTTTTACAGTTATTTCTTCGTTTCCGTTATCGTATATTTTTGCCACTATAATATCTCCGTTATCAGCTTGGCTGGACGGCTGTACTAATATCATATCTCCTTCTTTTATATGGGCATTTATCATAGAATCACCTGTTACTTTCATAAGAAAATTATTTTCATTTTGCACTATAGATTTAGGCAGAGAGTAAGTTTCCTCAACAGCTTCATCTGCAGCATCCATTAAAAGACCTGCTTTAACTTCATTTGCAAGCAATGGTATTTTTATCATATAATGATTTCCGCTGCTTGATGCATCTATAGGCACGCTTCCTCTGGCTCTTTTTCCTGTTTTTTTTACATATCCTTTCTTTTCTAAAGCGGTTAAATGCGTTGTTACTGCAGTCGGAGAGGCAAATTGAAAATGAACCATAATTTCTTTAACGGTTGGAGGATATCCGTTTTCATTGGTGAATTTCTGCAGAAAATTAAAAATATCTCTTTGTTTATCTGTTAATTCAGTCATATTTATGCCTAATTCGTACTATTCGTACTATTCGTACTATTCGTACTATTCGTACTATTCGTACTATTCGTACTATTTTAGTATACTATATAAAAAGTATTATGTCAATCTTTATTAATATAAAAAAATCTGCCTATTAAAAAATTTGCTGCTATTATTTATATATTTACAATATTATCAAATCTACAGGAGTATCATTCATAGAAACTCCTCCGTTTTTAGTTACTATTACCATATTTTCTATTCTGACACCGCCTAAGTTAGGAACATATATTCCTGGCTCAACTGTAACTATACAGCCTCCCTCAAGTATATGGTTGGCAAGAGGCGAAAGTCTGGGAGATTCATGTATTTCAAGCCCTACGCTATGTCCCAAACTATGTCCGAAATATTGCCCGTATCCGTTATTTTTAATAATTTCTCTTGCGGAATTATCTGCTTCCTTTCCTGATATTCCTGAATGTATTGCTCTTATGCCTTTATTATGAGCATCTTTAACTATGTTGTATATTTTACTCATCTCTTCAAAATTTTTTCCCTTACCGAAAAAGAATGTTCTGGTTATATCGCTTTTATATCCGTCTTTTGATAATCCGAAATCCATAAGTATATTATCTCCCAGCTTTAATTTTCTGTCAGAAGGAATACCATGAGGCAGAGATGTTCTGTCTCCGAAAAGTAAAATTGTATCAAATGCTGTTTTATCTCCGCCTTCCTTTCGCATTTGATACTCTAATTCGGCGGCAATATCGCATTCGCTTGATCCTTCTTTTACAAATGCAAGCGTTTTTATCATAGCTTTTTCTGCTCTATTTAAATTATCTTTTATTATTTTTATTTCTTCTTTTTCTTTTACGGTTCTTATAATATCAACATTAATTTTACTTATACTTATTTTTATAGAATTATTAACCATTGCAGAAACTATAGTCTCATACTCGCTTAAATAAAGTCCGTCTTTAGCCACGCTTATTTCATTAATTGAGTTTTCTCTGCAGAACTCTGCAGCAGCATCGGAATATGCCCCTGCCACAAGTATAACAGTAGTTTTATGAGTAACTTTAGAAGCATATTCTGCATATCTTGAATCTACAAATAAATATTTTTTTCCGCTGCTTATAAGAAGCCAGCCAGCAGTGCCTTTAAAACCAGTAAGATAAAATATATTTTCATTTTTAATAATAAGCAGATTTTCATTTGTTAATTTCAATAATTTTTCAAGTCTCGCATCATAATTAAATTTTTTATTTTCTCCGCTTTCAGTTAATGTTAATTTACACATTTTTTAACTCCGTAACATATTTTAATTATTTCTTTTTTATTTTAAATATGCATAAAAATAAAATTGGCTCAAAATCTAATGCTTATATTATACCCATTAAAAATTATGCTTTATCTTTTATTTCAGTAAATATAATATTTAAAAAACTTAGTATTATATTCTATATAATATAAAAAATATAGAAAAAATCAAATATACATTTTATATTATATATGCTTTTTTATTATGAAATTAGCATTACAGAATCAAATATTTATGAATTTATATTTATTATTTTTTTCTATACTCTTTTCTATAACAGCCAGCAAATTATTTTTATTATCTGCCAATACTAAGTATTTATTTTTAATATGAATTTTTTCTATTATTTTTGTATTTCCGCATAATATCTGATTTATATCATTAGGATTTGATATATTTATTTTATCAAAGTTTTTAAACATATCAAAAAATGATAATATTTTATATGAATTTATATCTTCAATACTGCATGCATCATTAATATTATAACTGCCTATAGATACTCTTATTAATTTTTCAGTATAAGCAAGATTTCCTGTAATTTCTCCTATATCTCTTATTATTGATCTTATATATGTGCCCTTGCTTACAGATACTTTTATTTTGAAATAAGGATAATCATATTCTAATAATTCAATATTATTTATATATACATCAGTTTCTTTCAATTCAAAGCTTTTATTAGCCCTTGCCAAATCATAAGCTCTTTTACCGTTTATTTTTTTTGCACTGTATATCGGAGGTTTTTGTTTTATTTTTCCGTAAAAATTTGTCTTTATAATATTTTCTAGATCTTCAAAACTTAATTTATTATTGTTCTCAGATATGTTTATAGTTCTGCCTTCTATATCGTCTGTATCTCTGCTTTCACCGAATATTCCAGATGCGGTATATATTTTATCTAAGTCATCAAATAAAAAAAATAATTTTGTGTATCTTCCGAATGCCAGTATTAATATGCCTTCAGCAAACGGATCTAATGTACCTGCATGACCTATTTTATTTTTTGTTATATTTTCTTTTTCTCTTAATATTTTTTTTGCTTTTTTTACAACATCAAAAGAAGTTATACCTGCTGTTTTACTTATAATACAAAAACCTTTCATTTTAAAACTATTCCTTATTATTTTATTATACAAGTATTATCTGAAGCGAATTAAAATATATGCTGAGAATATTTTCTGATATATTGGATAAACTGCTGTATTTTTTAGAAAATAAATCATTTCCTATAGATTTTACTAAATTATCTATTGCTTCTATATTATGTTTTAATGTGCCTAATTGCTGCTGAGATAAATTCAGCAAATGCAGATTACATTTATCAAATTCTGATATAGTTGTTTTTACTGCATTATTAAGAAGATAATATACATACATTAATTTTTCTTCTTCTTTTGATGTAAGCACAGTATTAGAACCTGAATATATTTTTGAAAGTTCTACCATTTTATATGATATTTTATATATTGAGTTTAAATTATCAAAAAACCAATTTATATTATTTCTTTTTCTTAAATCAGATAATACATATTTAATATCATGCAGTATTGAATATCCTGCTCCTTCATCTTCTCCGATTGATATATAATAATGTGAGCGTATTAATATATCCTGCAAAGAATCGAAATCGGTTTTCCATTGAGTATCCTCTTTATTGGCATTATAATATTTTTTTTTAAACTCATTCCATGTTATAATAAATCTTTCTATTGCTTCTTCTCTGTTTTTATTATTAACATCTTTTATTATAAGAAGCATATGCATATATGATTTATCTAATGATGCCATATCTTCAAGAAAATTATCTTCTTTTTTTTGGCATGATGCTGTAATAATAACTATAAAAAATAAAAAATATTTTTTTGTATTCAATATAAAATCTCCGAATCTTATTTTACATTATTAATTTAATAAAGTTAAAGTAAATGATAATTATTAAAAGGATAATTTATTATAAATTATGGAAAAAAACAAGCTTTATTTTATCATTATTTTTTTATTATTTTGCTTAGTTTCATGTTCAAAAAATAATATAAAACATGGCATGATGTATTCAAAACAGTATACGGATATAAGTTTTGATGCAAGCAGGCTAAAGGCAATTGATAATATATATTACAATATAGCCGAAGAAACTTCATATATTATTAACAGAAGTGATTTTAATATAATTGCCGTATCTTTAAAAGACTCAGATCTAATAGATTTCAATAATAAAAATAATGTCAGTATAAAAGAATATAAAAAAGATGATAATTTTTATGTTGAAATATATGTAAAAGATGAGAGCTTATATAGTAGAACATTATACATATTAAATACATTAAAAAAAGAGGGCAGTATAGACGATAAAACTTTCAGAGCCAATGCATCTATAGAAATACCTGATAGTACAAAATTAAATCCTTATACAAAACAGCTGCTCACCAGGAATGCTTTAAAAAGAGCTTATGAATCATTATTTAAAATACTGAGAAGCAACGATATAGAAATAAATAGGGCTGTAAATATGACAAATAATGCCTATATATTAGAAGAGAGCTATAATTCCAATGAATATAATGTCGTTGTTGAGGCTGTTTTGGATTAAAAATTATTTTTATAAAATACAATAAATTAATGCAGTTAAATATTATATTTTTACCGCTTAATACTTTTATTTTTATTATATTTTTTATTTAAAATTCTGGAAAAACAATCTAAGCTATAATCTGCATATTCCTGTTTATCCTTCATATAGTAAGCAAGACCTGCAGTCATTGCCGCATTATCGGTTGTATATTTAATATCTGGAAGAAAGCATTCAAAATCTTTAGAATTTCCAAATCTTTCTCTCAGATAGCTGTTGCATGCAACACCTCCTGATAATGTAACTCTTTTAATACCGCTTTTTTCAATATATTTCAATGTTTTAATATATAAAGGCTCTATGGCGCTTATCTGAAAAGCCGCCGCTATATTTTCATTTGTAGCCTCATAGCCTTCTTTAAGATATTTCTTTGTTGAATAAACACATGCAGTTTTAAGTCCGCTGTATGAAAAATTAAATTCGTCTTTTCCGCTTAAAAGCACAATAGGATATTTTATTGCATCTTTATTTCCTTCCTTTGCCATTTTATCTATTATAGGACCTCCTGGATAGCCTAGATTAAGAAATTTAGCGACTTTATCGTATGCCTCTCCTACGGCATCGTCCAATGTAGTGCCTATTACTTTATATTCTCCGTAACTGCATACTTCAGTTATTATAGTATGACCGCCCGATACCACTAATGCTATATAGGGAAACTCTATATTATTTGTAAGATGTGGAGAATAAATATGAGCTGCTATATGATCCAATGCCAATAAAGGCTTATCTAAAGAAAAAGCTAATGCCTTTGCACTGCTTACACCTACTAAAAGAGAACCCAAAAGCCCTGGTCTGTTTGTAACGGCAAATAAATCTATATCATTTAAAGATAATTCTGCATCTTTTAATGCCTTATCTATCACATAAAGCATAGCCTCTAAATGTTTTCTTGCGGCAATTTCAGGAACCACACCCTGAAAATCTTTATGCGCATCTATTGATGAACTTAATACAGAAGATAGCACATTATTTCCATTTTCAACTACGGCGGCTGATGTATCATCACAGGAAGTATCTATACCCAGTATCTTCATAATGTTCTCCAAACTTATAATAAAATATTTCTATAATATATATTTTATTATAATATTTGTAAATAGCTTTTAATATTTTATAATTTTTGTTATTTATATAAACAGTGATGAAACTGATAATAAATTTACATAATATTTTTACGATTATATGTTGATAATAATTATTTATTATGTATACTATTATTATAAAATAAATCGGATTTTAATTATATGTCAAATATAGGTATTATAGGTGCAGGCGGCTGGGGATTGGCGCTTGCTAATATTTTTTCAGAGAAACATAATATTAATGTATGGGTTCACAGCGAGGAGAGTTATATATTATTAAGCTCGGTTCATAGAAATGATAATTATTTAAAAAATATAGAATTAAATAAATCAATAAATTTTACTACGGATATAGGAGAAGCCGTAAATGATAATGAAATAATCATAATAGCCACTCCCTCTTTTGCATTTGCTGAAGCCTGTACAAATATAGAGCCTTATATAAGCAATGAGCAAATACTAGTGTCTGCAACAAAAGGTCTTGATAGAAAAACAGGCAAAACTATGAGTGAAGTTGCAAGAAGCATAATATCCGGAGATTTATCTATATTGACATTATCGGGACCTTCTCATGCTGAAGAAACGGCTAAAGGAGTTCCAACCGCCATTGTTGTAGGAGGAGAAAAAGGCATTTCCGAATATGTAAGAGATACTTTAACTATACCGCCTAAATTCAGAATATATAATTCAACAGATCAAAAAGGTGTTGAAATAGGAGGGGCTTTGAAAAATATTATAGCCATTGCAGGAGGCATAGTAGACGGACTTAAACTTGGAGATAATACAAAAGCTGCTCTTATAACAAGAGGACTTCATGAGATAGTGAGATTTGCCTTAAGTAAAGGTGCCAGAATAGATACTATGTACGGACTTTCTGGAATAGGCGATTTAATAGTTACATGTTCAAGCAATCTAAGCAGAAATAACAGACTTGGACGGGCTTTAGCTGAAGGGAAAAAATATGAGCAGGTAATATCTGAAAATCATGGTCAGGTTGCTGAAGGAGTATATGCAGCTACTGCCGCTTATGAGTATGCTGAAAAAAATAATATTTATATGCCTATAACAGAGGCAATATATAATATACTATTCAATAATGCCGATATACAAAATACATTGACAGAACTTATGAGTAAAGACGCTAAAAGCGAGGGCTTTTTTTAATTATAATTTTTAGGAAATTAAGTTTTATTCATATTAAGAACCTGCTGAACTACGCCTTTTAATACAACAGAAGCTTTGGCATTATTTAAATCTTTAAACTCTAATATTACATAAGTTATATTGTCTATATCCAGTCTGAATTTTTTATCTTCAGAATTAGGATCTCCTATTTTCACCGTTCCTTTATATACCATCCAGCCTTTTAATATTACATAAGCGTATCCGTTTTGTTTTAAATCTATATTAAATGTAAAATATGGGCTCGTGCTTTTATAATATCCTGCTCTGTCTTTTAATGTAATTACTTTAGTGGAAGAGATATTTTTTTTAATTTCAGATTTTTGCGATGCTGTTTTATGAGCGGATATATTTCTGCATGAAGAAAAAGTTAATATTATAATAAAAATTACTGTAAAAGCGCCGCCGATTTTCATATTATATAATATATAATTTTTTTTTACAAATTCAAGTTTTTTTTATACTTGAAAGAATAGTATATTTAATATATTATATATAAACTCTAATAATAAAATTAAGGATATGTATGAATAAAAAATTAGATGAAAATAGAATTAAAGAAGGAGTAGGAGGTCAGGCGGTAATAGAAGGAATAATGCTTAGAAATAGAAGTCATTATGTGGTTGCCGTAAGAAAGCCCGATAAGCAAATAGATTTTATAAAATATGCTATTTGTGAAAATAAAAATAAATTATCTAAAATGCCTTTCATAAGAGGCGTAGTTAATTTCGTTGATATGATGAAATTAGGATATAAAACTTTAGTATTTTCTGCAAATACTGCTGGCATTGAAGAAGAAAATAATAATACAAATATTAAGAAGAATGATAGTATAGCTATGACTTTGAGCATGCTTATATCTTTGGCTTTTGCTGTAGGGCTTTTTATAGCTTTGCCTTATTTTATCACTACTCTTATAGGAATAAATGAAAGAGAGCATTTTGTTATATTTAATTTGGCAAGAGGAGCTATAAAATTATCCATATTTGTATTATACCTGCTTGTTATATCATTTTTTAAAGATATAAAAAGAGTATTTGAATATCATGGAGCAGAGCATATGGTTGTTAATGCCTATGAACATGGACTTGACCCGAATACTGGAAATATAAGAGACTATACTACAATACATCCAAGATGCGGAACTACATTTATGTTTTTAGTATTAACAGTATCTATTTTGCTTTACATGTTTACAAGCTACTTTGTATATACATATATATATGCCTCCTATACTCCTCCTAAAATTATAGGAAATCTTACAGTTCTTGCCATTAATATAATGCTTCTTCCTATTGTATCAGGAATATCTTATGAAATACTCAAATTAGGATTTAGATTTTATAATTTTCCTCTTATGAGGCTTGCAATACTGCCCGGACTTTTGCTTCAGAAAATTACAACTAGAAGACCAAAAGATGATGAAATAGAAGTAGCATTATTTGCATTAGATAAATTATTGGATACATCTGTAGAAAATAGAACGGAAGAGGAAGTACAGACTGATATTAATAAAAATTTAGAAATTAATAAATAATAACAGAAAAATTATGCGTATAAAGAAGCGTCTTGTATCAAATGATGATTATTATGAATATTCTTCCGACTATATAAAAAAATATATTATTATAGGTTTGATAATTATTTCTATTTTATTCTTTATATCTGTATTCATTTATTTTAATTATATATCTGTTCCAAGCAAATCGTATATGAAAAATGATACTCCTGTATTGGAAGATAATATAAACTGTATAGTTAATAATAACGGCATATATTATACAGGTGATTTTTCTAGTATTCCTAAATCTATACAGATAAATGATGATATGTATGAGAATCTGTATTTATATTTATTTCATGATAATAATATAATATTTTGGAAGTTTTATAAGTATGGCATAAAAAGATATTTTTCTTATTATGCTTTTAATATACTTGACGGAGATACTCAGTCATTTATTATAAAAGAAAATAAAAAAGATTTTTTAGATTTTTATGATAATTTTATAAGAGCTCAATTTAAAAAGAGTGTAGGGGAGTTCAGCATAGAAATTCCAAATTTTTATAATACTAAAATTAATCTTAAATCCTCAATACATAATTTGATAAATACTGAGTTTTCATTTAAACTTATTAATTTTACGGCATCAATGGTAAATTGGAAACATAACAGAGCATTATATACGGCATTTTATTACGGTTTGCCGAACGGGTATTTAATAGTGCCCGGAAGCGAAAATGCAGTAACGGACACAAGCTCGGTTTTAGCTGTAAATACTGCAGGAAAAAATCCCTCCAGATATAATCATAATATTATAACGGCATTAGTCTATACATCATACACTACAGAACCGATACCCGTTTTTATTTATGAAGCAAAACCTAAATCTCAGAATTCTAAAATGATTAAATTTTTATTTAATAATAAATGGCATATATATAAAGAATTTGAATCTCATAAATATAAAGATATTATAGATCATTATTCTAAAGAAGAAGGATTTAGCTTTGTGTTTACCGTTTCAGGTAATTATATGTACGATTCTTTCGGCAATTTCAGTAAAATAGACACAGAAATAGTAAAAGGAATTTTAGACGGATATTTTACTATAAACGGAGAACAATTTAATATTAACGGAAATGCAGTAAAAGAATTTGTGCATAGCGTATTTTAAACTGTAAAATAAGCATGCTTTATGATAAGCTATAGAGCATATCTCCGTAAGTGGGAAGCTTCCAATATTTCTTAGACACAGTTCTTTCTAATTCATCTATTGTAACCCTCATATCTTCCAGACAGAAGAATATTTTATCTCTTGAAAACTTTGCAGACTTATATATATCTTTAATTTTTTTAGATTCTGAAATATATCCTTCAAGCAGCGTTAATTTATCATCGAGTTCTTTAATTAAATCATTTAGTTTATTAATTAATTTTTTTTCAACATCAAATTTTAATTTTAAATTTCTTTTTTTATCTGCAGTATCCGCAAGTTCTCTGGAATATTCTATGGAATACGGAATTATCTGCTTATGCACCATATCTATTAATGTAAGGGCTTCTATATTAATCTCTTTAATATATTCTTCCATACTTATTTCATATCTTGAATGTATTTCAGCCTCAGTTAAGACTTTATGTTTTGTAAGAACATATATATTCTTTTCTGATATGAAATGAGGCAATGCTTCAGGAGTAGTTTTAAGATTAAATAAGCCTCTTTTATCAGCTTCTTTAACCCATTCTTCGCAGTAGTTATTTCCATTGTATATTATTCTTTTATGCTTTTTAAAAGTTTCTCTGATAAGCCCGTCAATATCTTTCTCCAAATCATCAGATTTTTCCAATGCATCGGCAAATTGAGATAATGCCTCAGCTACTATAGTATTCATTATTATATTAGGACCTGATACGGAAAGACTAGATCCAACCATTCTAAATTCAAATTTATTTCCTGTAAATGCTAAAGGGGAAGTTCTATTTCTATCGGTTGAATCTTTTGTAAGTCTTGCTAAAGAATTAACTCCCATTTCCATTTCAACTTTTTCTTTACTCTTATATTTTTTAGAGTTCTCCATAGACTCAAGTATATCCGTAAGCTCATCTCCAAGAAATATTGATATTATAGAAGGAGGCGCCTCTGCAGCTCCCAGCCTATGATCATTGCTTGCATTTGATGTTGTAATTCTAAGCAAGTCCTGATATTCATCAACGGCTTTTATAATAGCTACCAAAAACAGCAGGAACTGTTTATTTTTTGAAGGATTATCGCTCGGATCTAGAAGATTTAAGCCCGTATCTGTGGCTATAGACCAATTATTATGCTTTCCGCTTCCATTAACTCCTGTAAAAGGCTTTTCATGAAGTATGCATGCCAAATTATGTTTTTCTGCTATTACTTTCATAAGCTCCATAGTAATCTGATTTTGATCCGTAGCCATATTTGTAATTGTAAACTCTGGAGCTAATTCATATTGACCTGGTGCAGCTTCATTATGCTCAGTTTTAGCAACTATGCCGAGCTTCCAAAGTTCGTTATCAAGCTCTTTCATAAATGCAAGAACCCTAGGCTTAATGGCCCCAAAATAATGATCCTCAAGCTCCTGACCTTTAGGAGGACATGCTCCGAATAATGTTCTTTTGCAATATCTCAAATCAGGTCTTTTTAAATACAAATCTCTGTCTATCAAAAAATATTCCTGCTCGGCTCCGACTGTTGTAAATACTCTGTTAATATTATTATGTCCAAATAATTTTAATATTCTTTTAGCTTCTTTTTCTATTACTTCCATAGATCTAAGCAAGGGAGTTTTTTTATCAAGCGATTCTCCGCTGTAAGAACAAAAAGCACTTGGTATGCATAATGTATCATCTTTTATAAAAGCATAGGAAGTGGGATCCCAAGCAGTATATCCTCTAGCCTCAAAAGTTGCTCTTAATCCTCCTGAAGGAAAACTGGAGGCATCAGGTTCTCCCTGAACTAACTCCTTGCCTGTAAACTCCATACGTATAGAGCCGTCATCTGTCTGAGTAATAAAGCTGGTATGCTTCTCAGCTGTTATTCCCGTCATAGGCTGAAACCAATGAGTAAAATGTGTAGCTCCTTTTTCTATAGCCCATTCTTTCATAGCATGAGCCACAACATTAGCTACCTCTAAATTTAAACGTTCTCCGTTTTTTATAGTTTTTATTAATTTTTTATAAATATCTTTTGGAAGTTTATCTCTCATTACATTATCATTAAAAACCATACTGCCGAAAATTTCAGGTATTTTTTTCATTTCTATTGCTCCTACTTTCCTAGAAAAATTATATAATAAGTTTGAATTAATTCAATATTGATTGTCGGAAGCTAAAAAATCAGCTATTTTATATTAAACTTATTTTTTAATTTTAGAGTTAAAAAACTAAAAATATTTGTCAGAATAATTTTATTAAATTAATAAAGCTTTCTTTAATATATAAAATAATAAAATATTTATGCAATAAGACTTTTTAGATTTTATAAAAACGGGTAAACGCATTTGCCGTCTGCCCGTTTTGTATATTAAAATAAGTATATATATTTTTATGCTTTTTTCAAAGCGGCTGCAAGAATCCTATCCAAAGGCAAAACTTCATCAACAGCCCCTCTTGCAATAGCCTCTCTAGGCATTCCGAAAACGGTACAGGTTTCTTCATTTTGAGCTATATTATAAGAGCCCGCATCTTTCATCTCTTTCATTCCGTTTGCCCCGTCATCGCCCATACCAGTAAGTATTATACCTATAGCTTTATTTTTTGCATAAACGGCTCCACTTCTGAAAAGAACATCTACAGAAGGCTTATGTCTAGTAACAGGTTCTCCGTCTCTTACCTCTATAAAATATTTACCGCCTCTTACTTTTATCATTGTATGTTTAGCGCCTCTTGCAAGCACAGCCTGACCTCTTCCGATACTCATGCCGTCTTCAGATTCAAATACATCTATTTTTAAGATGCTATTTAGTCTTTTAGCGAATGAAGTTGTAAAATGTTCGGGCATATGCTGAGCTATTACTATAGGAGGAGCTGAAGGCGTAACATTTTTAAGACATTCTATTAAAGCCTCTGTTCCGCCTGTAGATGATCCTATAAGTATAATTTTATCCATAGGGGTTTCTCTTGAAGGTGTGAGAGGAAGAATAATATCTGCTGAATTTTTTTGATGAACTTTAAATCCTGCTGTTTTAGGGGCTTCCAAACTAATAGGTGTTTTTTCAGGAGCAGCTGCAGAATCTGCAGGCATAGAAACGCCATGTTTTTTATAGAATTTAGCTCTGTTAGCATAAGCATTTTTTATTTTTTCCACTAAATCGGTAGCCAATTCCTCAACACCGTCTCTTACATTAGCAGAAGGTTTTATTACATAATCAAAAGCTCCTATATTTAGGGCATCTAAAGCCAGCTCTCTATGTTTATCTAATAGAGAACTGAACATTATTACAGGAATAGGGTTGTTAAGCATTAATTTTTTAAGATAAGTGATGCCGTCCATTTCAGGCATTTCAATATCTAAAGTAATAATATCAGGTTTAAGATTTTTAACCTTATTTTCAGCCAAAATTGGATTTGTAGCTGTTCCCACCATTTCCAAAGCAGGATCCGAATTAACAATTTTAGTAAGTAATTGTCTAATTAATGCGCTATCATCAATAGCTAATACTTTAATTTTTGTAGCCATAAAAAATCCTTAATTATTAATATATTAAAATAATGTGATGTCTGATTTCTCTTCAAGTTTATGCTGAATATTTTTAGAGTATTTAATTTCTTGTTCAGCAGAGAATTCTTTTGTCTTACCTTCAAGCTTTTTCATCAAAACTCTGTTTTCAGTATTGAAAAAGAATACTTTTCTAGGCCATGAACCGCCGATATCTTCGCTTATAATAGGTATTTTTTCATCAGCTAAAAATTTCTTAGCAAATTGTATATTTTTATCAGGAACCCTAAGAATATTACTAGTCATACCTGATAATACATGTCCGCCTCCGAATATTTTAGCTGTAAGATTTTCTTTTTTGCCGCCTAATTTGATTATTTCATTTATAAGTACTTCCATAGCAAAAGATCCGTATCTGGTATTATTATAATCATCTTCAGGGTTTTCCCATTCCCTCATTTCAGGTAGCATAAAATGATTCATACCTCCGAATTTTAAATTATTTTCAAATAAACAAACCGATATACAACTTCCTAAAACAGTTTTTATTACAGCGGGTTCTTTCGATGCATAATAACCACCTATATATATAGTAATTCTTTTAAAATTGCTGTTAGCCGCCGCTGGAAAGTCAATCATTGTTATTACTCCACTAATTAAATCTTTTTATAAATATTGCTGGCAACATATTTAAATTTATCAGACACTCCAAATAATGTTTCCGAATGCCCTATAAATACTAAACTGTCTTCTTTTAAATATCTATAAAATTTATTAAATAATTCCTTTTGGAACTCCTTATCAAAATAAATAATAACATTCCTGCAAAATATAAGGTCAAATTGAGTATGAATATCAAAATCTTCATCTTTAAAATTTAACTGCCTAAAATAAAGATTTTTTTTCAAAATATCTTTTACTCTGTATAGTCCCTCTTTATCTCCTGCTCCTCTAAGAAAATACTTTCTAAGTATATTATCTTCTATAGGATCAACAGTTTCTTTTTTATATATGCCTATACGTGCCTGAGATAGAACATTAGTATCTATATCGCTTGCCAAAACTTTTATATCATATTTGTCATATCTGCTTCCGAAATATTCATGCAAAGTCATTTGAATAGTGTAGGGCTCTTCGCCTGTGGAACAAGCCGCCGACCATATTCTAAGATTTTTAACTTTTCCAGATTTATAATTTTTCTCCCATTCTGGCAAAAAAGCAGTTTTCATATATTCAAAATGCTTATTCTCTCTAAAGAAATCGGTTTTATTAGTAGTAACTGCATTTACAAAATTGGTAAGTTCTTCATCTCTAGCAGTTTTTACGAAATCTATATACTCCCTAAAAGAATTCATATGTAAAGCTCTAAGTCTTTTACTAATTCTAGAAGTTACTAATGCTCTTTTATGATTTGACATCTGTATTCTTGTTTTATCATATATAATTTTTACAAGTTCTGCAAATTCAGAATCGCTTAGAGCCATCATATGCTCATTTAATTCTTCCATAATTACCTCAATGATATTTTATACTGTTTGACTGGAACTATCATTAGATTTTATTATTTCTTCAATAGGAAGAACCATAATAATTTTATTCTCTAGTCTAATAACATTAGAAATCTGAAGTCCTCTCATATTATCAATAGGTGTTTCCGTCATTTGACTTTCATAAACCGTAATAACATCGCTTACCATATCTGCCAATATGCCGAATTTTCTATTTGTAGTTGCTATTACAATAATAACATCATCTTCAATAGAATGATCATCTCTTCTGGCTAATCCGAATCTTATTCTTATATCAACAATATGGAGAATGTTGCCTCTTAAATTCATTAAGCCTCTCATATATTTAGGACTTCCAGGTACTGGGGTAATATTAGTAACTCCTACTATACCATCAATACTTAAAACATCAAGTGCATATTCTTCATTATCAATTTTAAATACTAAAAATTGCTGACTGGGTTCTGTTGAAAGATTCTCCTCATTATCTAAAGAAGCACCTCCGACCTGAGGTATACTGGCAGCATTTATTTTTTGATTATCTAACATATTACAATCCTTTATTTTACGCCGTTATTTATTTTACCTTGTAAAGACATATTAACAAGTCCTTGTATATCTATAATAAGAGCTATTTTTCCATCTCCTAGTATAGTACCTCCCGCTATTCCTGCATGCTTGCTGAAAGCAGAATCTAAAGATTTAATAACTACCTGCTGCTGATCTAAAAGTTCATCAACAAATATAGCGCATTTTCTATAACCCGCTTCTACAACAACTACTATGCCGTCTTCTATATTTTCAACTTGAGTATCTATTTCAAAAACTTTATGAAGTCTAATCAAAGGAAGATATTCATCTCTGATTTTTATCATCTCTCCTTTTCCTTCAAAAGGCTTTACTTGATCATTTTTTACTTTTATCTGCTCTATAATAGAAATTAAAGGCATAATATATATTTGCTTACCCAAAGCAAAAGTAATACCTTCGATAATTGCTAATGTAAGAGGAAGTTTAATAATGAAAGTGCTTCCCTGTCCCTCAGTGGATTTAATTTCTATTTTGCCTTTCATTTTTTCTACATTAGCTCTCACAACATCCATACCAACACCTCTTCCTGATATATCCGTTATCTTTTCGGCTGTAGAAAGACCAGGACTAAATATTGTTCTGTATATTTCTATATCCGAATATTTACCGTCTTTAGAAAGAAGACCCTTTTCAACAGCCTTATTAAATATTCTTTCCTTATTTAATCCATTGCCGTCATCGGATACTTCTATAATAACATGACCTTCCTGATGAGCGGCAGACATTATGATAGTTCCGAATTCAGGCTTGCCTCTTGCGATTCTTTCTTCTTTAGTTTTTTCTATGCCATGATCCATAGAGTTTCTTATAATATGCTTAAGAGGATCCGATAACTGCTCAAGCATATTTTTATCTATTTCTGTTGTTTCTCCTTTTAATACTAATTTTACTTCTTTATTTAATTCTAAATTTAAATCTCTTACATATCTATGGAACTGGGTAAATATAGGTCCTATAGGCATCATTCTAATATTCATAACTTCTTCTTGTATTTGCCTAGAAGTTCTATCCATTGAGCTTACCGCCTCTTTCAATCCGTTATCTATATCTAAACTTTGAGTAAGCTGCATTATTCTGGATTGAGCTATAACAAGCTCTCCGATTAAATTCATTAAGCTATCCAGTTTTCTAGTATCAACTCTAACAGTGGAAGGTGCCTGTACTTTTGCTGCGGTCTTAGGAGCGGCGGCGGGTGGTTTATTAGCAGTAGCAGAAGTTTTTTCTTCAGGTTTTAATTCTTCTTTAACTTTTTTTTCTGCAGACTGATTATTAACTTGTTCATCATCATCTTTTATATCCGACTTCATATTTATGATATTAATATCATTATCATCTATTACAAATAAGAAAATGTTCTGTACCTGTTCTTCCTGAGCATTTGTTTCAAAATTCAGAGAAAACTGAGTGTAGCATACATAAGGATCTTCAAGATTTAAAATCGTAGGCAGGCTATGACATTCTATTTTTAAATTACTTATAGTACCTATAGCTTTAAGATCATTTAAAAACATAAGAGGGTCTATACCATTATCAAAAATTGTAGCTTTAAAACCCATCTCAATATGAAAAGAATTCTCACCTACTGAAGCGGCGGCTTCTTCTTGTTTTTCTTCTTCATCCTTTTTAGGTTCTTCTTTTTTAATTTCTGGTGCAGTTTTTTGAACTTGTGCAGCAGGTATTTCATTGCCGTCGGCTATAGCCTTTATTTTAGCTTTAAGCGAATCTATATTATCAACTCCTTCTGTTTCGCTTTTTCCATCAACTATATTTTGCAGCATTAACTTAACGGTATCTAAAAACTCAAGCAGCACAGTTATCATTTGCGGAGTTACATCCAGTTTTCCGCCTCTTACCTTTTCTAATAAGTTTTCGGCAACATGGTTTAATTCACTCATTATTGTAAAGCCTACAGTACCTGCCGAAGATTTAAGAGTATGAGCACTCCTAAATATTTTATTCAAAAGATCTTCATCGCTCTTATTATCTTCTAAAAGAACAAGATCGTTTTCAAGACCTTCTACAATTTCATTAGCCTCACTTAAAAATATCGAAATAAATTCATCACTATCAAACATATTGCACCTCTGCCTTTAATAAAATACTTATTATATAAATAATAAGATGGTTAGAAATCAGTTTAAAAAACGCTTTACCACGTCTAAAAGCTGAGTTGGGTTAAACGGCTTTACCAACCATCCGCTGGCTCCTGCAGCTTTACCCTCCATTTTTTTCTCATCCTGAGATTCTGTTGTAAGCATAAGAATAGGGGTATATTTATGCTGATCTACCTTTCTTACATGCTTAATGAATTCTATACCGTCCATTTTAGGCATGTTAAGATCGGTTATTATCATATCAACATTAGGAGTTTTTCCTAGAACCTCTAAACCTGTAGTGCCGTCATCTGCGGACACTACGGTATAGCTTCCTTTTTTTAAGGTATATTCAACAGACGCTCTAGCTGTATTTGAATCATCTACAATTAGTATTGTTTTAGCCATACATGTAACCTCTTATTCATTAATTATTTTTATCATTAATTATTTGTAAATAGTCTAGAAATAACTTATCCATACCCTCTACTATAAGTTTTTTTTGATTTTTAGCAAGTTCTTTTTTCATAGAATATAATATTTGAAGACCTGCCAAATCCACATGGGCATCTCCGTCGCAATTAAACTTCACAGTTATATCGTCATTATAATCAGCACCTTTTATGACATTCTTAAAATATTTACTCATAGTCCTTATATTAAGATTATCATTTATTTCTATAACCGACATAAATACATACCTCCATTTTTTATTAAAACATAGTAAAATCGCCGCTGTCAGCTCCTACATCTATATCTATATCGACATTCGGCGCATCTTCTCCAGATAAAATACTATTGGCAATAGCTCTTTCTTTTTTTATTGTATAAGAGTTAACTATATCTAAATATTTATCACTTTCTATTTTCCAATTATCTATGCCAAGCAAATGATAATATTCATTTTTCTTATCTCTTATAACATTTCTCATACTATTAAAAATCTCTATTATCTCATTAATCTTGGTAAGCAAAGTAGTTAATGAACTTAAATCCATTAAAGTTTTATCTATAAGATTGAATAATTCATCAGCATAACTGTCCAATCTTTTAATATTATTATTAATAATATATTTAGACTCATCTAAACGCCTGCTTACGCTATCCGTCATAGATTCTATAAAACTATGCTCACTTGACTGCTGATTTATATTAGATTTAAATTTATTAATGGAACTGAATATAGCAGATTTAATATTATGAAACTGTTCTAAGCAGGTATCCACAGTATCCGTTATATTTGTGGCTATAGATTCAACGCTTTCTATAGAAAAAGTCTGTGAATTATTAAATATATTGCTGTTTTTTTCCAATTCTATTTTAGCCAGAAAATTAATTGAATTAAATGTCTTTGCAATATTTTTAGTTTCTAAGAACATACTTTCAAGCTCTTCTATTGAATCTATTATAGCTATATTGCTGTCAGATATTCTGTATTTATTTGTTAAAAACAATTTAAAGTTTTCCAAATAAAGCTTTATAAATCCCATATACTCATTGAATAATGACTCGCATACTGTAAAAGGAAATTCAGATTTTCCAGTTTCTCCTCCTATCATATATTCAACTATTACAGTTCTGTCTGAAGTGATATCATTCAAAGAATCTTTTAATCCCTTTAGGCTTTTATATATGTCGGAATTAAGGGAACTTATTTCTTCATATATAGATTTGAAGTTTTCTATAATCAGCGTAAGAACAATATCATCAAAGGTAAGCAAATCCAAAAGCTTATGCTCTAAAGTACGGTTTTCTTCTTTTTCTAAATCATCTGCATCCATAATCTCAGCTTGTTTTCCGTAATAATCAATGAAATTCCTATTTTCATAAACTATAGAATTTATAGACTCTATAATATGCTCTGTCTGCTGTCTTACAATATCTTCGCGGGGAAGAATCATCATTACTTCAAATATAAAATCATAAGTATTATCAACCCTTGATATTATATCTGATATTATATTAGAAAATACTGAAAAAGAATTAACCATATTATTATGCTCTTTATCAAGCTGTTCTTTCATAATAGTAAAATTCTGTCTTTGAAGTTCATTAGTTTTAAGTATTTCGGTTTTAAATGATTCAAATCTTATAAAGAGTTCCTTTCCGATTCTATTCATTTGATCTGCCTGTTCATTTGATGTTTCAGACATTTTTATTATATTTTTTGATATCTCGCCGAAAGCTTTTCCGCCTGCTCCGTATTTTGAAGATATTATAATAGCATTAAGAGAATAAACTTTAATTTGGTCAGCCAGCATTCTTATTTGTTCTATAGAGTCCATTATATTGCTTGTTCTGCCTACATCTTCAACTAAAGAATCCGACAATTCATTATCCTGAGATATAAAACTCTGCATTCTGTCAAATGATCTGAAAAAATCTTCCTGATTCTCCTCAAGATCATTTGAGAAATTTTTTTCTCCATTTTCCTTATTGGTAAAGTATGATAAAAGACTATTGGCTTTTTCGTTTTCGTTTTTCATTTCCTGTTCTATAATAGGAAATTTTTCGCCTATAAAACTATATACTCTTCCAACTTCTTCTAAAAAAGAGGATATATCTTTTATGGTTGTTTCCAGTATTGCAGAATAATCAAGAATATCCTGCCTAATGCCGTTGTCTATAATATTAGCTGCCGCCACTTTGTATGACTTCCTAGAACTCATAAATTTTATAAATTACATTTTAAATATAACATTTATTAACGATTTTTGCAAGTAAAATATTTAATTATACAATGAAAAACCAATTTATATTTATAATATATATTTTAATCTGTATTTAAAATTTTATTTTTTAAATATAGATATTCGGCAGTATAATATACTCTGTTCTGAGATTCCCTGTTTCCAAATCCGAAACTTCTTCCGCTTACAGCGAGTATCGGAGGAGCCTGTATTCTTTTTGCTATGCCGATGCCCATATATTGTTTCCACCATTTTTCCAAATCATCTATAAACTCAGAGCCGTTTTTAAAATATTTGCTTAATACACCTTTTTTGCATCCTATCCTTTCCTCCAATTTTCCTTCTATATAGAGATTTAGAATATCCTCTAATATCATTCTATTAAAAGATTCTGTTAAAAACTTAAATAAATAATCATGATAATCATATTTTATAGGATCTCCTTTTCCTTCATCTACCGCCTGTTCCGAAGAAAGTTCAGCACTCGGTATAATATTTATAGTTCCTTCAGGTATTATCTTTTTGCCGAAAACTTTTTCATTAACATATTTTGATAATTCATATATTTGATGTTTCCATAAATCTGCCAAACATGCAAAAAAACCAGCCCCATCTCCGTACATAGTTGAATATCCTGCCATAGTTTCCGTTTTATTTGCATTGCAGGTAAATACTCCTCCGAAACAAGCCGCTACCGCAGATAATATTCTGGAAGATCTGTCTCTCGCCTGTATATTTTCTATAATAAAAGAAGATGTTTTAAAATGATTTTCTACGCCTTCTTTTATAATAGGGGAGTTTTCTAACTGCATTACAGTATAATCCACAGATTCCTGTATGGGTATTATCATATAAGCGCATTTCAAATTGTCAGACAATGTTTTTGCAAGATTTTTGGTAGTGTCTGAATTAAACTTACTAGGCATATTAACAAGCAATACATTATCCTTTCCAATAGCATTTACATACATTGCAGATGATAAAGCGGAATCAATACCTCCTGATACTCCTATTACAACTTTATTAATGCCTATAGATTTTAAAAATTTCCTTATACCGTAAATAACTGTATCATATATAAGTTTATATTCGTCTTCTTCTTTTAATTCTGGTATTTTCGGAAAAATCTTATTTTTAATATCAATATCAATAAAATATAAACTCTCTTCATACCTGTTTCCTATCAATAATAAATTACCTTTATTATCATAAACAGAGCTCACGCCGTCAAATGTATAAACAGTTTTCCCGTTATTCTGTATTCCTATATTATTAATATATACAAGCGGAGTATTATGTTTTTTAGCGGTTTCTTCATATATTTTTAAGTATTTAGTTTTTTTATCCAAAGTATAAGGAGAACTTGATATATTTATAAATAAATCCGTATCTTTATTTGAATTTATAATATCTATAGGAGAAAATGAATAGTTATGGCTGCAAATATCTTCGCATATAGTTAATCCCAATTTTATATTTACCCCGCCGCACTCTATTTCCAAAGGCTTTAAATAATCTTTTATATCTGCATTATTTTCAAATGCTAAATCTTTCAAACTAAAAAAGTGTCTTGCCTCTTCAAATTCTTCATAGTTTGGTAATAATGATTTTATTATAAAAGGATATTCGGTTGTATTATTATGTATTAATTTACCGTCTTTAGCAATAAACATGGCATTGTATTTTCTTATTCTTCCATCAAAATTCTTTTTATTTTTATCGGAAGCAATATTTCCGAATATTACATATATTCCGTCGGAAGATTTTATTATTTCTTCTCCAAGCTCTTCGCATTCTTTTATAAAGCCCGTACTTTCCCACATATCCCCAATCATATATCCTGATATGCATAATTCAGGAAATATTACAATATCCGCATTTTCTTTTTTTGCCCTGCTTATGAAACTAATAATCCTTACAGCATTATCGCAAGGCATAGAGGGTACTATTTCCAATTGAGAAAGTGCTATCTTCATAAATAAACCTCCAATATTTGCTATTATAAAATATAATAATATTAATAAAGAAAAAATACAATAAACCGTATATTAATTATAATAAAATAATTTATTATTTTTTATTGTTGCTAATAAAAATTGCTTTATTATTGCTATAAATACTCATTATTATTTTATTTCTTTAATCATGTTATTTTTTATCTGTATAAAAAATAACAATTAAATCAAATAATTAAATATAATACAAAAAATAAGTAATAATAAAAAATAAAAGCATAGCATAAATAATAATATTAATAATATAAAAGAGAGTCATATAAAATGAGAAGAAAAGATTTCATATTTGAAGACAGAGAAGAGATTGACAGAATATTAAACTCTATAGAATTTGCGGTTATAGCATTACCAGATATTATACCTTATGCCGTTCCTATAAGTTTCTGTTCAAAGAATAATGAAATATATATGCATGGAGCTATGTCCGGAAGAAAATATGAAATTTTAAAAAATAATCCAGAAGTTTCATTTACAGCATCAAAATTATATTCATATATACCATCAACATTTATGAATAATAATATGATTCCCACTCAATTTTTCTTTTCAATATTTGCTTACGGAAAATTTGAAAAGATAATAGATGTTGAAAAAAGAAGAGAAATATTATATGAATTGGTAAAAAAATATGAACCTGATAATAAAAACTTATCAATAGATAGTAAAATGTTTAACTATTCTCAGAATAACATGTTAACAGGAGTTATAAAAATATATAATATTACGGCAAAGGCTAAATTCGGGCAAAATATGACGGATAATGAAATTAAAATGATAATTGATGATTTAAAAATAAGAGGTGAAAAAACAGATATGGATACAATAGATATGATAAATAAAGTCAGAAAATGATAAAAATAACTTGAAAAAAGTATTATAAGTGATAGAATAAAAACAAAATGATCTTTTAATTTATTCTATGAAACTTTAGAATAATAAAATTAATTGAGGAAAAATTAATGCAGACAAGAGTATATAAAGCAGGTTCTATAGTATATTTCACAGGCGATACTTCAGACAGAGTTTATATTTTAAAGCAGGGTCAGGCTCAAAGTATATTTTTATCAGAGGAAACAGGTTATGAAACCAGAGAACTTATAAATATGGGTGAATTTTTTGGAGTAAAAAGCATACTAGGTACTTATCCTCAAGAAGATACTGTTCAATGCTTAACTGATTGTGTTGTTATTATTATTACATATGAAGAGTTTGAAAGCTTAATAGAAAAAAATAAACCAATTATAATAAAGATGTTAAAAGTATTTTCAAATCAGCTTAGAAGAATCAATAAAAGAGTAAGAGAGCTTGTTGACAATGATATCGGCGAAGACGGTCAGGATCCTCTGGAAGGTTTGTACGGCATAGGAGAGTTTTATTTTAAAAATAAAAAATACAGAAACGCACTTTATGCTTATAAAAGGTATATGCAGTATGCCGATGAAGATTCTGCATTTTACAACACGGCAAATGGAAAAATAGAAGAATGTAAAGAGGAATTAGATATTACAGATGACAGTGATATAGCCCCTCCCATATCAAATACTCCTGCTTCAAGCCTGAAGACTCAGAATCAGACAAAAATAGCTGATCCTGAATATAATAAAGCATTGGATCTATATAATAATAATGATTATGTTAATTCTCTGAAAACATTTAATAGTTTAATTAAAAATACAGATTCTGCAGTTGCTGAAAACTCCATATTTTATATGGGAAAATGTTATTATAATTTAAATAGATACGATAATGCTTCAACAGTATTGTTATCTGCAATAAAAAAATATCCTAAATCTTCAAATGTTAAAGAAGCCATTCTTTATTTGGCAAAAAACTGTGAAGCTAGCGGGGATAAAACTAAGGCAAAGGCTTATTATCAAAAGGTTATTTCAATGCCTCCTATGGATAATTTTTCAAAAGAGGCTAATGCAAATATTTCAAAATTATGATTTTAATTAAAAGGAATAGAGTATATGGATAATAATTTAGCTTCTCATACTAAAAAATATAATACCGATGATATCATATTTTTGGAATATGAAAAAGGAGATAAATTTTATATGGTTCAAAGCGGTTCAGTAAAAATTACTAAGGTTATTAAAGATGTTGAAAAATTATTAGACATAATTTATCCCGGAGAGTTTTTCGGAGAAATGGCTATATTGGAAGATACAGCAAGAAGCGCTTCTGCAATAGCAAATGAGGATACGGTATTGCTTGAACTGAGAAAAGAAAACTTTCAATCCATATTAGCTAATAATACGGTTATGGCATTAAAGCTATCTAAAACTTTTGCTAAAAGAATATTCGATTCCAAAAGAAGACTTTTAATACTGCAATTAAATGAAACCGATTTGAGAGTATATGACTGTCTTTTATTATTAGCAGAACTCCAGAATATACCAAGAGATCATTACTATGAACCTCAGGAATTAAATGCCACTATTAATGATATTGCAAACTGGTGCGGTATTAAATCGGCTGATGTTCAGAAAGTTTTAAATACTTTAGTAAAAACGGGTAAAATCGATATAAGAACAAATACAATATATGTGAAAAACTTAAAAGAAATTCAAAGACAAATTGATTTAAAGAGAAAGAAATCATGATTTTTTATTAATAATAAAATTACTTAAAAACTGATAACAATAAATTGCCATCAAAATTAAAAAAGAGGTTTATATGAAAAAAATTGTATTAATGGCTGATTGTATACTTTATTTAGTTTTAATGTTTTATACCCAGAAAAATCTGAAAATAAAATGCAATTCATATTATATATAATATCTGGTAATAGTGAAGAAGTTTTAAATTATATAAATGATAAAAAAGTTAATATAAGTGCCAAAGTAGAAGATGGTATGACACCATTAATGTTTTCTATTATTTATAAGCAAAAGGTATTAAATAATAATTTATTATTGTTGCTATGCTTTTATTTTTTATTATTACCTATTTTTTGTATTATATTTAATTATTTGATTTAATTGTTATTTTTTATACAGATAAAAAATAACATGATTAAAGAAATAAAATAATAATGATTATTTATAGAAATAATAAATATCAAAAAAGCGAGCAGCGAACCTATAACAACTTTAGTTGTTATAGTCTGTCAGTGAGCTGCGGATAGCAATAATAAAGAATAATAATTTTATACTTTTTCATTAATTTTTAATATCATTCTATGTATTAATATAATTAAAATATTATATATAAGTAATGCTGTAAAAAATATTTTCATTATAAGCATAAAATTTTCAAAAGTTCTCTCTCCGTTTCTTAATGAAAAGTAAACATAAGCAAATATAATTAAGTACCCATAGAATGGACGCCATAATTTATATGCAAGTCCGTAATTAAATATAAGCGATGTAAAAGCCAGAGAAAAACCAAAAATAACAGCCTCTGGAATTAATGGTATAATTGACTCATATCTTATTGTAAACTGTATTAATACTATTTGTTTTGCAAATACTATTAAAAATACTGATAAGCAAAGAGAAGCAAATATTAATAATAAAATAGAATAATAAACTGTCTTTTTTTCTTTGTTTTTATTATTATCTTTTTTAGCTATCAATATATATGAAAACATTACAGAAGCTATGGGAGTGCCTATATAGAAAAACATTTTTATTATTAAAGATATTGTAGAGTAATATCCTGCACTTATTTTATCAAGATATCTGTTAGCCATAAGTACATCGCTTAATGTTATCCAATTAAATATAAAATTAATAATAACAATATTAATCATATATGCAAAAAATACGGATAATTTTTTATATGAAAAATATATTTTTATATTTTTTAAAGATGCATAATAGGGGATATTAAGTTTTTTTAATTCTATTAAATTTATTATAAGATATAATACGCAGAATAATGTCACTGTAATAATTGATTTTTCTAAAGTAAGACCTGTTATTATGAAATAGGCTAATAAAACTATTTTTGATATAAATATTGCTGCTAAACTTGCGGTATAATCATAAGCTATATAATTATTAATTTTTAATACAGACTGAGAAACTATTCCTAAAATAGTTGCAAATATTCCTATTCCTATTATAAAAAGAGAAATATAGCTCTTTATATTAAAAATAATATCAATAATCGGTATAGATAATATATAAATAAAAAATACTGCAAACGCAATAATATATCCGTAAACCCAATAAGTCTTTGCATCCTCATTATCTTTATAATGATGCATTATATAATAACTGAAGCTTGATACTGTTAAAACTATGATGGAATATATATTTATGATGCAGTTATAATATGCAAAATCCGATATTGATAAACTTCTGTTTACATATATTGAAGATACATAATTTAATATGCTTGCGGCGGCATTTATAAAAACCAATACAGCATAATTAACATAGTATGAATATTTTTTATATAATGTTTTTACAGCTTTCATACTATACTGACTTTATAATATTTATCTTCTTCTTAAGAATAATATTAATATACCAAATATGCCGAATAAGCAAGGCAGACCTATCTGAGCCACATATCTTATAAAATTAGTCTGCGTAGTGGTGAGAGTAAGATTTTTTATATTTGCTTCTTTAGGCCTTATAGTAATTTTCTGTCTTGCTTCCAAAAGATAAGCTACCGTATTCATAAATAAATCTTTATTTCCAGCAAAAGCTATATCTACAGACTGACCCTGCTCAGGATTTATATACGCATTCAGAGCAAAGGTAGCATCGCCGAATACTATAATTCTCGCAGGATCTTTTCTGCCTTCTACTTTATAAGTACCGCTTATAGCTAAAGGCACAGGACCTGCAATATCAGTTCTGGGATTAAATCTCGCCCTTGACAAGTCAAATGTAGCCTCTTCTTTTCCATATCCCTGAGGCGTAGTTGTTATAATATTTTCAAAAACGCCGTTATATTTATTTTCTCCGCTTAATAGGCTTCTTGCAACAACTAAGCATGCAAATACATTTCCTTCTTTAAGAGTCTGAGTTATAGGATGAGATGTATATTTAGGAACTATATTAACAGGTATTACAACGCTTGAAGAAGGATCTATTATATAGTCATTTTTAGTTTTAAATCCCCAATCGGATAGAAAAACTCCTAAATTACTGTTAAACTTACCTCTGTCCATAAAACTGTCATAAAGTACAAAAAGCTTTCCTCCCGTTTTCACATAATTATTTAATTTTTCCATTTCAAAATCGCTGAATGATTCAATAGGAGATGCTATAATTATTAATGAAGCGTCTGTCGGTATATTTTCAAGTATGATATTTAATTCCTTTACTTTATAATTCTCATTCTCCAAATAAGTTTTAACATAAGAAAGACCTTCTCCGCCTCTGTCCTGTATCTGTCTTTCTCCATGACCTACAGTAAAATATATTACAAAAGATTCATTATCCAGCAATGTATATATTGCCTGAGTAAATTTTTCCTCTCCTACAAACAGAGGATCTGAAGTTACTTTAGACTGAGCCGTTAAATCTTTTCTGTATACTCTTACCTGTTTTCCATGACCATAAGTAAATACTATTTCTCCAACCTGTGTCATCTGATATTTGCTTTTGGCAGAAGGTTTTTCTATAGGATTAATATATTCAACATTTATATACTTATTTATCCGTTTATACTGCTCTAATAATAAATCGGCTCTCCAATCTGCAGAAGTAGGATCCGTGCTTAAAGATCTTAATACCACTATAGATAAAGGATTGTCTATTCTTGATAAAACATCCATAGTCTGCTGAGAAACTGTATATGATTTATTTTGAGTTAAATCAAATCTTATAGGAAAGTTTATGCTTATGATATAAAGCCCCACAAGTATTGCAAATATTATAACTAAAGAGAGTATTCCAAAGAAAGCCTTATGCACAAATCTCATTTTAAAAAGAGATATAATATTTTTTCTATCCACTATTACAGTTATAATAGTTATAACAGAGGAAACAGCAAGAACTATCCAAAAAATTAATGTAGGCGTCTGAGTAACCGCATAAAAGAATATCCAAGCAAAAAATAATAATACCCATGAAGCTATAGCAGCTATTTTTAAATTAAATTTCTTATTTGACATTTAGCAATAATCCATTTATTATAAATTTTTAAAATTAATTTAAATAAGCATTATATATAATTAATAATAAATTTCAATAGTTATGTTTAATTATACTTATTCTCAAAGATTATCGGTTACTTTTATAAAGTACATAAGAAATAATTTTTTTGTAATTATGATGTCATAATCTTTATTATTGCTATGCTTTTATTTCTATTTTATTATTCCATATTTCCATTAATGTTTTTATTGTTTGATTTCTTTCTCCTGTTCTTTTTTATCTGTATAAAAAAACGAATAAATCAGATAATAATTTATAACACTAGCAATACAGAATAATAAAAAATATTTTAAAGATAGAAAAAATAAGAGCATTAAATAATTTTGGTAAAGAAATAAAATAATAATAAAATAATTTTTATAATTTAATCTTAATAATATTTAAAAATAATAATTTTAGTATATAATAAGCAGTATTGAATATAATTTTAGGAAACGGCTGTATATGAAAAAAAGAATTCTTTTGTTGGGAGCTACAGGCTCTATCGGTACAAATACATGTTCGGTTGTAAGAGAGTTTAATGATGATTTTGAAATAGCAGGAATGTCTGCAAACAGCAAAATAGATGTATTAAGAACTTTATGCTTGGAGTTTAAACCGAAAACTGTTAATATATCAGATAAAAATGCAGAAAATATTTTTAAAGATTACGACTGTGCAAAAAATATAGATATTTATGAAGGAAGTATTGCCGATTTTGTAAAGCATACCGATTTTGATATATTAGTAAATGCACTTACAGGATATGCAGGATTTTTACCCACAATAGAGGCTGTAAAAAAAGGAAAAACCATTGCATTAGCCAATAAAGAAACTTTAGTTGTAGGAGGCGATATAATAAATCAATTATTAAAAGAGTATAATGCAGGCTTAATTCCAATAGACAGCGAACATTCGGCAATATTTCAAATGTTAAGGCATTTTCCTAAAAATTCATTATCAAAGGTTATAATAACAGCTTCAGGAGGACCATTCTTTAGAACCCCAAAAGAAGAGTTAAAAAATGTTGCAGTTGAAACGGCATTAAAGCACCCAACTTGGGCTATGGGAAGCAAAATCACTATAGACAGCGCCACTATGATGAATAAAGGTTTTGAAGTTATAGAAGCGCATCATTTATTTAATTTGGATTATGATAATATAGAAACTATAATTCACCCTCAAAGCTTAATACATTCTATGATTGAAATGAATGACGGAGAGATTTATGCGCAGATTGGTAAAAATGATATGCGGCTCCCTATACAGCATGCCCTCACATATCCTGAAATTAAAAATACTCCTTTTGAAAAATTAAAATTATATGAGCATTCAGAAATAAACTTTTATAAAATGGACTTTGATAAATTTATTATGCTCAGGCTGGCTTATGAATGCGGAAAAAAAGGCGGACTTTATCCCTGTGTTTTAAATGCGGCTAATGAAATATGCGTATACTCATTTTTAGAAAAGAAAATAGGATTTACCGATATATTTGATATTGTATCTGAAGTATGCAATAGAAAAATTAAAGATCCATTAACTATAGATAATATTATTAATACGGATAGACAGATAAGAGAAGAGACATTAAATAAAATAAACAATAGATTTTAAATATATAAGGATTATTGCGGTGAATATAGATGAAATTATCAGCTATTGCTTGAAAACTTTAAAAGATACTGTTTTAATAAAAAGCTTCGGAGAAAAATCATTATTTTATAATCCAAATAATAAACTTAAAAGAGGAATATATATTTTAACTATTAAGGATAATGACGGAGATAATGATAAATCTTCTCAATTAAACAGAGACGGAATATTCAGAGTTAATATAGGAATTAAAAAAAATACTTTTATAAGCTTATTCGGAGGAGTTCCTAAAAGACCTTTAAAAGGATATACTGTAAACATGCCGTATGATTTCACAGCCTTAAATAAAATTATGCCTCATCCGATATACGCTTGGATGTGCTGGATATGTGTATTAAATCCCTCAGATGAAATATTTGAAAAATTAAAACACTTAATTAATGAATCTTATGAATATGCTAAAGAAAAATTCAATAAAAAGAAGTTCTAAAAACTTAAATTATTATAGTTGATAATTTTAATTTTATAATATACCATTAATGCAGATTTAAAATAATTTTAAGGGAAATATTATGCGTTTATCAAAACTCTTTATGCCTACATTAAAAGAAGCTCCAAGCGATGCTTTAATAGCTTCCAATAAGTTAATGTTAAGAGCAGCACTTGCAAGAAAAATATCAAACGGACTTTATTCATATCTGCCTTTAGGCGTCAGAGTATTGAATAAAATATCAGATATTATACGAGAGGAAATGAACGCTATAGGCTCTAATGAATGCATAATGCCCATACTCATTTCAAAAGAACTGCTTACTCCTTCAGGAAGATGGGAAAGATTTAAAAAAGAACTGTTCAGATTAAAAGACAGAAATTATTCCGATATGGCTATAGGACCTACTCATGAAGAAGCATTTACCATAACAGCTCAAAATGAAATACAATCTTATAAAGATCTGCCTTTAACTTTATATCAGATACATACAAAATTCAGAGATGAAATACGCCCTAGGTTCGGTGTTATACGCTCAAGAGAATTTATAATGAAAGATGCATATTCATTTCATATTAACGAAGAAAGTCTTAATAAAACCTATAATGATATGAGTGCGGCTTATACTAAAATATTTAAAAGAATGGGGCTTGATACGGTTAGCGTAAAAGCCGACAGCGGCGCTATGGGAGGAGAAGGAAGCGAAGAGTTTATGGTATTAAGCGAAGTAGGGGAGGAGACTATAATTTTCTGTTCAAAATGCGGATACAGGGCTAATGTTGAAAAAGCCAATGTAAAAGAAGATGAAGAATGCAAATCCTATACGGATAAGCCTTTGGAAGAGATAAGCACTCCTAATATAAAAACTATAAATGACTTGGAAAGATTCTTTAATACTTCTTCAGAAAATTTCATTAAAAGCATAATTTATAAAACGGAAGATAATGAGATTATACTAACCGCTATAAGAGGAGATTTGGAAATTAATGAAATTAAACTTTCTAATGCATTAGGAGGGCTTGGTATAGAGCTTGCAGATGAGGATACTATAAAAGAAGCAACAGGGGCGAAAATAGGTTTTGCATCTCCTATAGGATTAAAAAAGAAAATAAGAATATTTGCCGACTACTCAATTAAATCGGTAGGAGATGCAATAGTTGGAGGCAATAAAGATGATACTCATATAAAAAATGTTAATATAAAAAGAGATTTTAATATTGATGTATGGGGAGATTTCAGAACAGCTAAAGAGGGAGATAAATGTCCTCAGTGTGCAGAAACATTGTGTCAGAAAAGAGGATTGGAATTGGGACATATATTTAAGCTTGGAAATAAATATACAGATGCTTTTAATTTCAAAGTATTAGATGAAAATAATAAAGAGAAAACTCCTATAATGGGCTGCTATGGCATAGGCGTTAATAGGGCTTTGGCTTCAGTTATTGAACAAAATTATGATGATAAAGGAATAATATTCCCTATAAGCATAGCTCCATATGAAGCTATAGTTATTGCAGTTGATAAAGAGGGAGAAGAATCTTTCCAAACGGCAGAAAATATATATAATGCCCTTAATAATATTAAAGTTGAAACTATGTTTGATGACAGAAAAGAAAGACTGGGGGTAAAGTTAAACGACTGCGATTTGATAGGTATTCCTATGAGAATAATTGTAGGCAGAAAATCTCTTCAAAAAGGAGTTGTTGAGTTTAAGCTCAGAAGCTCAGCAGAAAGCATTGAAATAAAATATGATGAAATAGTTGAATATGTAAAAAATAAAAAGCAGGAATTATTCAATGAAATAAACTCTGAATTATTATAGATACTTTTTTATATTTATGGAGAGTATAGAAATTATAAATAATGCCTGCGATTATATAATTAATTCTATTTTTTTTATAGCATCAAAAAGCGAATATGTAAATATACCGAAAGATAATATAAAGTATTATATAGAAGATAAATATCATAATACGATTATTATAAAAGATAATAATGAAATAAAAGGATTTTTAATATATTTTTTAATTTATGATGAGATAGATATAATATTTATAGCATCTTATCCAAATAATAACGGATACGGACAGAAATTATTATCATATTTGTTTAATGAAGCTGAAAATAAAAATGCAGGCTGTATAAAATTAGATTTGCATGAAAACAATATAAAAGCTGAAAACTTTTATTTGAAAAACGGATTTAAAAAAATAGCTTTAAGAAAAAAATATTATAATAATATATTTGATGCAGTTATTATGGAAAAAAAATTTATAATTAATAGTTATTATATTTCTAATGTAATTTCTTAAACGATAATATGCAGAGTATTGCAAATATAATATTGGGCATCCAAGCGGCTATAATCGGATTCATATTTCCTGCTTCTCCCATAGATCTGAATATCATAAGTACGGAATAGTACATTAAAGCGACTATTATAACCATTACTAAACTTACAACTAATACGCTTTGAGTTGAAAACTTTGAGAATAAAGAAGCCAATAAAACTATGATAAAACCTGAAAAGCAGTATGATATTCTGTAATGCAGATCCGTTTCTAATCTTGATGTGTTCATATTAACTTCTTTTTGCAGCTTTATTATATTCGCTTCTTCAGTAAGAGTCATAGAATCTAAAAGAGGTCTTCCGTAAAAATGTTCGGGACGCTCCAAAACATCTAACGGATAATGTTTTATTTCCTTTACATTTATTTCCTTATTATCGCTGAATGTACTTAATAATCCGCTCTCGGCATACCATTTTCTGTCATTATTATTCCATTGTATATAAGGGCTTGATATTCTGAATTTAATGCCGCCTTCTTTATCAAGTTTAAGCACTATTGTATTTGTCATATACTGTTCTTTATAAAAATATGTTTCTATGAAATATATATAATTATCTCCTCCGAAAAGCTGCCAAGGTCCGCTTTTAGAAGCTTTTTCATTTCCATGCATAGCATCGCTTGCTGCAAAAGACACTTTATTTAAAGGAGCAGCAATAAACTGCCAAAAAAATACAAGAAATAAGCATAATCCTATCACCATAATGAACATAGGCATAGAAAATCTGAATAAACTTATGCCTGAGTTTTCTATAGCCAGAATTTCCTTATTTTTTACAAAGGTACCAAGCACATAAGTGGAGGAAAACATTAAAGCCACAGGAAATATATAATAAGTATTATGCGGAGCTCTTGCCAAATGATATGTAATAAAATAACTCATAAGCTCGGGATGCTGAGTATAAAAAGACAGTCTGCTGCTTAAGTCTGCTATTGTAACTAATATTACAAAAAGCAGCAGAGAGCCGAAGAAAAAAGACATAAATTCTTTTAGTAAATATATATGCAGTTTTTTCATTAATTTATATCTAAACCGTATTCTTCATTAAGCTGATTTAATTCTTCTGTTATAGCTGTATAAAGCTCTTTAATTTTTTCAAGCAAAGCGGACGGTTTGGATTTGCTGCTCTTTCCAGAACCAAATACCTTGCTTATTTTTCTTTTAGCCTGCACTAATGTTTCAGCCTTTACTTTAGGATCTGGTATAAATTTAGATGCGTCCATTCCAAGAAGCGCCCCAATATAAAGCATTCCTTCATATCCGAAATTATTATCTATATCAGGACCGAATGATTTTAATTTTTCAAAATTTTCTTTGCCGTTTTGCATACATTCTATAGAAGCCGAATACAACTCGCTTGCTTTATACTGGAAGAAAGGTATAAGCCTGTCATAATTTTCATTAGGATAAGCATTTGCTAAATCCTCAAGTGTCCAGCTTAATCTCAGAGAAGATAAGGCTTTTTTCAATGTGGGGGCTGTATCTTTTCCATGATATCTGTATCCGTCCAAAGCTAAAAAATAACTCGCTGCCCCTTCAAATAAAGTTCTATTTTTAGTAAAATCTAAATTGCCGCCGAAAAACTCTTTTGCATATTCGCTCCTACGCTTTGAGGATTCAGCCGCCTCTTCTATTTTTCTATGATCTATTAAACTGAAATCTTCCTGAAAAGCAGCATATAAACAGTTGGGGCAAACTACCACAACATATATTAAAGGATAAACCGTACCGTATTTTTTACTTTTTTCATAAGTTCTTCTTAAATCGTCTCTTAACTTTCCTGCTATTAATCTTCCGCCTCCCGTAAGAAGCATTTCATGATAAAACTCTTCATTGCAAACGGGACAGGTTCTAGGGTTTTTTTCTATAAAAGATACTTTTGGCTGTTCATCACTCATAAAAAATCCTAATTTACAGTTATTATTATAAACATTTTAAATATTAAAATGTTAAATTATTATCGGATTATTTTAATTTTTCAATATCACTTATATTTAACTTTGTAATACGAAGTTCTTTAAATATGTCATTGTAATATAATATATAAAAATAAGGATATTGCGCAGGTTTTAATTTTGAGTTTCCAATGCTTTTACCTAAAACTGAAAAATCTATTATTCTATTATCAATAAGCATATATTTTTTTCCGTCTTTCTTAGTATATAAAACAATAATCTGAGAAGCATAATCCAAAGCGCTGTCTATAGAAATTATATCATCATCTTCCGATACTATGACTGCATTTGTAAAAACTCCGTCATAAAATCTTGTATAATTAATATTTCTTTTATTATCTTTGTTAATATATATTATATTAAATCTATTATGCTCTTCATGAACAACTGAATAAATATATGAATTAGTTACAATGGCCCTATTGTCAAAAAATCTGAAAGCCGTATTGGTTTTTCTAGATCCGTAAAGTATATTTCCAGTTTCATATTCATGCATATATAAAGCATATCCGTCATTTTCTGCAACAGCATAAACACTGTCTATTATTTTATTGGTATAGATAAAATCAGAAAAGAAATTATCTCTGTAAAATCTTGATACTGATAATATGCCTCTGCTGTCAACAAAAAATAATGTGGGATAATTAAATGCAGACATAACTAATTTCAAGTCCAAAATCTTTCCGTTTATATTTAAATCCATAGCATAATTATTAAAAGTTCCAGAATTATTATTAGCATATAATATATTATTTGCTTTATTATATGCGGCATGTATATGACTGTTATTTAAAGCTATTGTTATTAAATCCCCAAGATCTCTATTATCATCTAATATTGTCCTTGAAAATTTTCCGTCTTTTCCAGAAACATATACTGCAGTATTTAATAAATTATCATAATAAGCAAAATGCACATTATTATTTATATCAACAAACAGTTCGCTTATATAAGGCTCTTCTCTTAAAGAAGCTATAGACCAAGTATATATAGATTCAAAACTGCTCATTCTCACATAATGCTTTGTAATAGGGGGAGCATCTTTTTTTATTTCTTTTTGATACTGCGCATTTAAACTTGCAAATATTATTATAAAAACAATTAATACGCTATTTTTTCTTAGATTTTTTAACATCTTCTATTTTAGAAACTGATTCAGCTCCCTCTTCTTTAGGTCTTATAAATCTGCATTTTACTATATTGCCTTTACTGTCAGTCAAAGCTTTTATATGCGAGTAATAAAATATGCAGTGTTCTATATAGGCATTATCATCAACAATAGAACCGTATAAATAACTTACTCCTTTAATAAGCACATTAGAACCTATATTAATAGGGTGCTTATCGCTTCCTGTAACATTAACCCCTCTTTCCAATACTGTATTTTTTCCTATATAAACATTGCCCTTTATCTGATTTCCAGAATATATTTTTACATTATCATCTAATATTAATTTCTGTTTTTCTAAGCATGACAGAAGAACATTATCATCTATATAAGTATTTTCTCCAAGATGCACATTGCCCTCTATTTTTGCGCCATGCGATATTGTAACTCCGTAATTCAGAGTAACACCTTTTCCTATATACACTCCTTTTCCTATATAGATATCAAGAGGTTTTTCGTCTTTATCTCTTTCAAGTATCTGTTCAACTACGGTATCATCAATAAAAAAGTCCTCTCCGTCATATATTGTGATTATATTTTTAAGCTTATTATAAACATTAGATCTTGCTATATCTTCCATTTCTTTAAGAACCGTTTTATCATTGAAGCCCAAAACTACTATACTGTCTTTAGGCATATAAGTAGATATTGACAGATCATGATTAAAGAAAATCTCTATTAAATCTGTAAGATAAAACTCATTCTGTGCATTATTGGACTCCAATTTATTTATAAGCTCCTCTAAAGGCTTCATTTTAAATCCGTATATACCCGCAACATACTCATTAAAATTATCCAATAGCTCGTCTTTTTCATAAGAAAATTTTTCATCTTTATATATCTTATATAGTTTTTCATCATCTTTCATTTTGAGTATATCTTTATATTCAATAACTCCGAGAACATTTCCCTGAGATCCTTGTCTGTATCTGCTTATTTTTCCATCGCAGGTTAAGCCTCTGCTTCTAAGTATTCTTCCGTAATAATTACTTCCTTTAGGTCCGTTATACATAGATGTCATAACTATCATATCAGTTTTTGATTTTAAAAATTCTTCATGAAACTCTTTCATAGTATCGGAATCTATAAGTCCCATATCGGCATATATTACATAGCAGTATTTTATGTTTTTCAAATCGCTTTTTTCAAGACCTATTTTTACGGCATGACCTGTTCCTCTTTGATCTTCCTGATAGGCAAAATTTGTGCTGGCTTGCTTTCCAACTGCATTAGCAACATCTAAAGCTTTTATTCCTACTACTATGGTAATATTGCTTTTAGGCATACCGTTTCTGACTGCAAGTCTTACTCTCTCTATGCTAGGAACTCCCCATATAGTGTGAAGCATCTTGGATGTGGAACTTCTTATTCTTTTACCATGACCAGCGGCCAATATTATCACTAAAGTATCATTCTTTGAAAACTTTGATGATAATGAAGCAAGAGCATTCTCTATTTCAGCGACATTTTTTTCCATAAGATAACTCCTAATTATAATAATATATATGTTTTTATTTTTTATTTTGCTTATATGTGCTTATTTTTTCAAATACGGGTTTTTTGATATTTAAAGCTTTAGAATAAAAATTTTTGTCAATATTATTTTCTTTATCTGAAGCCTCATTATTTAATGAATTATTATATAACTTATATTTAGCCTTCATAATATCTTCTAAAGAATTCTTTTTATGTTCTTTCGGAAGAAAAGTATTTTTACTGTCAAGTTCTAATTTAGAATCTTTTTTACTGCTATGATTAAAATCTTCATCTTCTTTAAGCCATTTTCTTAAAACTTTTACCGCCGATTCTGAAAGCTTATCAAGCTTCTGCTTAGCTCTTATATTTCCGCCTAAATTGGAATCTTCTTTAATAATAAATCTATACAGCTGCATAGCTTTTATTATATTTTTTTTTTCAAAATTATAGTAATCTGCTATTTTTTCAATACCGCCGTAATAAGATGCTGTTATATAGCATCTGTATGCGCCTTCTATATCTTTAGCATTGAAAAGTTCATTTCCTTTTCTTATTAAAGCGCTTCTTGTAGAGTCTTTTATTTCCATGCTGTTCATTATATACCTATAATATAAAACTGCAAGCATAATATTATGTTAAATTAACTTTTCAATCTTTTAATTTCTGTAATTCAAGCTTCATTTATTTTATTATGCTGTATGAAAATTGCGGATATAAAAAATATGCCATGTTTAGCCGCCGACAAAATAGAAACTCTTACTGTCTTTCTTGCAGTATCATACAAATAGTATATAACTTTTTATTATAACTTCAATAAAGTTTTTTATTTGACTTTTTTATTTTCTAGTAGTATATTAAAGTAAACATAATATTTAGGATAAATTAAGTGAATAATAAAGTTGAAAATTTTATAAATAATTTTGCAAATAAAGATAAGTATACATTCACATTAGAAATATCCCCTCAGGCAAAATACGATTTAGGATATATAGAAGAAAAAATAAATAATTCTAAAATATACAATTACATAGATGCTTTTGTTGTTACAGATTCTCCTTTTGCAAATTTAAAAATATCATCAATACTTGCGGCATTGCAGCTTGAGCAAAGATTAAATATGATTAAGCCTTTCATAATTACTCATACTATGAGAGATAAAAACTCAATAGCAATTCAGAATGATTTAATAGGAGCAAATTATTTTGATATAAGAATGGTTCTTGCCGTTACAGGAGATAATGTGGAAAAGGGCAATCAAAAACAGGCTAAAGCCGTATTTGAAGGAAACTCTTCTCTATTAATAAATATAATAAGAGATTTAAATAAAGGTAAAAGCTTAGGGGAGTTTTCTTTTAAAGAACCTTTAAAGCCAATATATCCTTTCTGCGTTATAAATAGTTATGCAAAAAATAATGATATCTTAAAATTAAGACTGGCTAAAAAAGCAAATTCGGGAGTTAAAGCAATATTCACGCAGCCTATATACGAAACTGAAAGGCTTGAGCTTTTATTAAAATGGATAGATGAACTTCCATTAAAAGAAAAACCTATATTAGTGCCGGGTTTTTTTCCTGTACTTACATATAAAACAGCATACTTTATATATTATAATTTGGGAGGGGCTTATATACCTGAAACTTGGCTTAATAAATTAAAAGATGCAAGCAATAAGTCTCCAGAGGAAGAGAAAAAAACAGCCTTAGAATTATCTTCCAATCTATTTTACAGCATGATTAAGAAGCATAAAAAAATGCATATAATGAGTATGAATAATTATGATTTTGTTTTAGAATTATTAAAAAATATTTAGCATTATTTACAGTTTAATACTGGAGCATATATATTTTATATTTATAAAACATAATAAAGTTAATTTGCAAAATAATAAGAGTCTTCGCAAAATGAAATTACAGCGCAAGTGCTGAGCTCGGGGCAGAGCATATAGCTTTCCGTAATATCGATATTAAACTCCTCAGGCTTTAATTTATCAAATATTATTCTGTTGCCGTACATATTGGGAAGCGCTTTATATCCGAAAGAATATCTGCATCCAGCATGTTTTTTTCTGACGTTATTATTAATATTAAAAATACTTTCCATATAAGTTTGAAGTATATCTGCATAGTTTTCTATAATATGCGTTCCTATTGCATTATAAAAATAGTAATCTCTATAACAGTCATTTTCATATAATCCCTTTAAAAAGCTGTTAAACTTTATGCCTAGACTTACAAGACTAAATCCTATAGTATCTTCCTCTTTATTAAAAAAATCTGTTATGGAATTATAAGGCTCTCTTTCCATACGCTTAGTAGGAATTTCAATTTTTTCGTTTTTATTAAATTCATAAATATAAAGCTTATCATTTTCAGTTATTGTCTTATAAAAACCGTAAATCATTACAGCTTCAATTAAATTATTTTCTATTATGTTGTTTTTCATCTCTTCATATTTAGGCTCAACTTTTGTTTTAATCATTTCATTATATTTTTCAGTATCCTGATTTTTGGAGGAATATCCGAATCCTGTTCTAAAAAGCCTTACTTTATTAATCATATCAAAAGCTTCTTTTTCTGTCTGTTTATTAAACTTGAATATTTTTCTGCCGTAAAACGGAGGCTTATTTATACAATGCTTATGATTTTTATGATTTATCTCAGGCATAAGTATTCCTTATTATGAACTCACCAGCAATTAATTAAATATTATCATTTTTCATTATCTCGGTCAGCTATTATTTCTTTTAAGGCTGAAATATCATCAAAACCGTCTTTACAGTAAAATATTTTAGCCGTATCTCCATAAACTTTTTTACATGTATTTTCAACAAACTCTTTAGTAAGTGCTGCTCCTCCAAGAAGAATAGGTATTTTTAATCCTTTATTTTTTATATAAGCCAAATTATCTTTCATAACTTCAGTAGATTTTACTAAAAGACCAGACATGCCTATACAATCCGCTTTATGCTCATGATAGGCTTCTAAAAATTTTTCAATAGATACTTTTGTTCCTATATTAACGGTTTCAAATCCGTTATTTTTTATAATGATCTCTACTAAATTCTTTCCTACATCATGCACATCTCCTGCAACAGTACCAAGTATTATTTTAGCGGTTTTCTCCTGCTTATTTTTTTCTAAAAACTCGGATAAAAAATCAACGCTCTTTTTCATAACTTCCGCCGACCCCAATACAAAAGGAAGCTGTATAGTACCTTCTCCGAATTTTACTCCGATATCCGCCATAGCTGGAAGAAGTATTTCATCTATTACAGACTGTGCAAACTTTCTCAATCCTCCGAACTCTTCGCTGTTTTCTTTTGCTTCATTAAGCAGGTTCAGCATATCCTTCCATTCACCGTCAAGCATAGCATCTTTTATAGCTTCTCTTATATTTTTTTTGATATTCTTTTCTTTGCATATATATTTATTTTCCTTCTTATCCGAGAAATAATTTATATAGTTTATAAGAGGTTCTTTAGTATTATTTTTATTGCATATTAATTCTTTAGCCAATTCTATTTCATTTTTTCTTATTTTAGAGAGAGGCAGTATCTGAGCTGTATTAATAATTGCAGCGGTAAGCCCGTAATTAACAGCCTCGTACAAAAATACTGAGTTCATTATTTTTCTGGCATCTTCTTTAAGTCCGAAAGATATATTTGATATTCCCAAACTTATAGAACATTCAGGGTATTTTTTTGATAATTCTTTAATAGCATTTAAAGTTTCAACTCCTGCTGAAAAACTTTTTTCATCGCCGCTTGCAAGCGTAAATGTAAGAGGGTCAAATATTATATCATGAGGAAGTATTTTATGAACATTAACAGCTCTGTCATACATTCTCTCGGCAATTCTAAGTTTATCTCCGCATGTAAATGCCATAGATTTTTCATCTATTGTAAGAAGCATAATAGAAGCTCCGTATCTTTTAGCAAGATAGCATATAGCATCAAATTTTTCTTCTCCTTGTTCAAGATTGGCTGAATTTATTATAGGTTTGCCTCCGTATACTTTTAAAGCTGCTTCTATAACATCAGGTTTTATGGCATCAATGACCAAAGGCAATGAAATACGCTTAGAATAAACGGAAATAATTTTTGTAATATCTTCTATCTCATTTCGTCCAGCCCAAGCTGCATTTACATCTATGGCATGACTTCCCGCTTTTACCTGCTTTATTCCAATATCAAGCATGCCGTCCATATCGCCTGCAATCATAAGTTCTCTGAATATTCTGCTTCCGCTTGCATTGCTTCTCTCTCCTATCATTAAAGGGGAGGGGTTTTGTTTTATACTTACTGTATTAAAAAGACTAGCTATATAAGGCGGAGGATTTTCTAATCCTTGTTTTTTAGGCTTTATTCCTTTTGTTTTTTCTGCCAATGCCTCTATATGCAAAGGAGTTGTACCGCAGCATCCTCCTATAAATGCAAGTCCGTTTAAGTCAAAAAATCTGCTGTTGATATCTGCAAACTCTTCAGGCTCCATACTATAATATGCTTTTCCATCTCTGTTTTCAGGAAGTCCTGCATTGCTGTGTATAGATATAGGAAGGCATGATATTTCAGAAAGTTTTTTAATATGATAGGCTGCCATATCAGGACCTGTACCGCAATTCATACCTATGGAAAATATATCAAGATTTGAAAGTATAGTATATGCGGTTTCAATATCGGTTCCTAAAAGCATAGCACCTTCTTTTTCTATAGTAACGGAAATCATTATAGGAATTTCTTTATTTAATTTTTTAGCTGTATCGTTAACAGCTAGTATTGCAGCCTTTAATTGCAAAACATCTTGTGCTGTTTCAAGAAGTATTATATCCGCTCCCCCCTCTATTAAGCCTCTTGAAGATTCAGCATAGCCTTTATACATTTCATCAAAACTAATCTGTCCCAAACTGGGAAGCTTTACTCCAGGTCCTAAGCTGCCTGCAATAAAAATATTTCTATTTAAATCGCCTTCAGAGTTCTGATTTTTTAAATATTTCTCTTTGGCTTCATTTGCTATCAATGCTGATTTTTCTGCAAGCTCATAAGCTTTGTCTTTAATATTATATTCGCTTAAAACCCAAGATACTGCTCCGAAGCTGTTTGTTTTTATTATATCCGCATTGGCATTCAAATAATCCGTATGTATTTCTTTTATTATATTAGGTGCCGTTATATTCAATATTTCATTGCAGCCTTCAATATTATTTCCGTTTATAATCCAATACTCTTTTTTTATATCTTTTTTCTGAAGTTCAGTTCCTGTAGCACCGTCAATTATTAAGTATTTTTCTTTTATTAATTCCCTTAATATTTCTTTTGTATTTTTCATTACATAACTCCGATTTTATATCAAGACATTCATTTTAATATAAAATGCAAATATAACAAGTATAAAATATTATGAATGACAGATAAGGCAGCATATTATATATATTTTTTGTAATAAAGAATCTATGCCGCAATTTTATGCTGCATCATAGGTTGTAATGTATTAATTTTTATTGTAATATTACTATATATGTACCAATTACATATTAGGTCTGGTCTGCATTTAATATTTTATTTCTAAAATTATCTCTCCATTTTCTTATAGGTATCCACCAAGCTAGTTTATCTATATTTTTTTTAACTATTTCAAATTTTTTGTATTCATCAAGCACTTGGGTAGGATAATATATATCAATTGGTATCCTAATACCATTCCTAAAATATTTGCCAGTTGGAGGGTTTTCATTACCTAAAAAACATGCTTTTATAATACTATCAGCTCCGTCAGATGCTGTTAATGGGGCTTCTCCCCCCCCCATAGAAGTTTGACACCAGCCAGGACAAGCACAATTAACATAAATATTTCTATTCTTAACAGCAGCACTTAATTTTTTAGTTACCATCATAAGAGCAGATTTTGTAGCAGCATATCCGATTTGAAAGTCTTTTTCTGCATTTGGATCCCAAAATTCTCCGCTACCAGATACCACATTAACTATTCTGGAATTTTTTTCATAGGATTCCAAAAAATATCTAGTGGTCAATATAGGAGCAAAAACATTTATTCTATATATTCTATCTAACAGTTCTATGGGTATTTCTAAAGTTTTAATATGTTTTTTATTAGGTATCCAATCTAATTGGGCTGCGGCATTGTTAATGAATATATATAATTTTTCATCTCTGTCTTTCAATCTCAAATATTCTTCATAAGCATTTGATATGGATTTTTCAAACTCAACATCTATTTCTATTGGTATAATATTATTTGCAGTGCCTAGTATTTTAATGGCTTCTTTAGCCTTATCTAAATTTCTAGCGCCCATATAAACTTTAAAATTATATTCAAAAGCAAATTTTTTACACAGCTCTAAACCTATACCTCTATTTCCGCCTGTTATAAAAACTGATTTATTCATATCTATACTCCAAATTAATTAAAAATATATTTTAATATAACTCTATGCAGTAATTTTATACTGCAATATAGGTTGTAATTTATTAATTTTTATTGTAATATTACTATATATGTACCAATTGCATATTAGGTCTGGTCTGGTCTGGTCTGGTCTGGTCTGGTCTGCATTTAATATTTTATTTCTAAAATTATCTCTCCATTTTCTTATAGGTATCCACCAAGCTAATTTATTTATATTATTTTGTATATTATTCAATTTATTATAAAAATTAATATTTGACAAATCCTCATTGAACTTTACTATATTGTATAAGTCTTCTTCATAATTCATATTATCTTTTAATTCATTATATTTAGCTCTTATATCACCTGAATATTTAGCAAATTTCGGATCTCCTTTCATATCATCAGACTGTATGTACACAGTAGTGAAACCTTTACCATATTTTTCTAAAATAAGCCACATTCTAGCCCCAAATTCAACACTTTCATCTGGTATCTGCTTATCTCCATACGGAAAATCAGGACATATATAAACATGTGTAGGTCTTATTAACAGTATAGCAAATACAAAACCATATAAATCATCATTACTTCTATTTTCTTCGCATATAATATATTTAAGTACAAACATACTTTTAGTTCCGCTCATCTTATATCTAATCATATTTTCAATAACTTTTATATAACCATCCACTCTTTTCATTTTTTTGTATGTAGATGGAGTTCCTGCATCTATAGAAGTTGTTATAAAAATTTTATTTTCTTTTAGAGCATTATATACAGATTCACTATATTTTAATGAATTGCTGAACAGCATAACAGTTCCGCAATTATTTTTTGTAAGATAATCTAAAATTTCATCAAAGTCTTCAAGTATAGTTGGTTCGCCTCCATTAAATTCTATCCAATTACCGCCTATTAATTTTCCTCTGCTCCTAAATAATTCTATAAACTCTATTAAATTAGTATAAACAGGAGGTTTAAAATTATTTTCTGTAGTAAAACTGCAATACGAGCATCTTAAATTACAAGAAGTAAAATGCTGAATATTGAATCCTGAAGTATACCCATGCCCTCCCAAATAATCAAAATTGACGTCCTTATATTCTCTTTCCATCAAAAGATTACATTTTAAACAATCTCCTGTAGGACCTTCTGCTAATCCATTAAGCCTCTCAAATAATTCTATTCTTCTTTGTATAATTAATTCATAAGTAACTTTTCCGCTTTTCATTTCTTCTGCAGTTATTATGATAGGAGATTGAAATGTATTTGCACAGCAGCAAGTTATACCTCCGTAATAGAATCTAACTCCAGATTCTATATATTTGCATATTTTTACTTTATCATTAGGTTTGAAATTATTCATTTTATATATCCTTAAAACGTTTTATAATTATATTTATAAAAAATAAAAAATTAATTTTTATATATGATTTATTAATTTTTAATGAGAATATAGAATTTGCTTTAGCATCAATATCATTGTATTTGTTATACAATTTTGTAAATCCTAAAATACTAAAAATATATTCATTATGCGTATTACATAAGTATATAAAATGAAAATCTTTGATATTAATACTTGTTTTTATTTGCACAATATTTTTCATATATATTAATAATTCAATGAAAGATTTTTTCTGCATATCATTACAGGTATCATAAATAGGTAGAATATTATCATACATACCTGCTCTTATCCAATAATAAGGCAGATCATTCATTATATATCCTTGAAAATTTACGCCATTATAGCCTCTTACAATATCTAAGCATTTATGCTGTAATTCTTTATCATTAAAAAGTTTTAGACTTAATATAAAACCAATAGATAAATCCATATCTTTTAGAAAATGATGTACATTTTTTTTGTTGTTAGCACCTCTAAAATAATCAGCTTTATCAACTAATGCCTGTATAAGTATATTATTATTAGATTCAATATAATAAATATTTTTATTTTCATTTATTATTTTTGAAATTAATGCCATATGAGGAATCAATGCATATATATTAATATATGAATTTAACAGCACATAAGAATCTATGTTTATGCTTTTATATATAGCGCCCGGAAGAAATACAATTTCTAATATTAATTTTGCCAGTCTTGTTTTATCATCATATCCGTAAGCAACTTTAGCATCCGCAAAAGTCTGTATTAAATCATATTTGTCAGTTTTTAAAGCATCTTCTATATTTTTCCAATATGTAAAATCTAATCTGTCATCATCGCATAATATCCAAAAATATTTTTTATTAACATATTCAAAAGCTCTGACAATATTAGCATTTCCGCCTATATTAATTTTATGCCTGATATGTGTTATATTATTATATTTTATTGATAGTTCTTTTAAATATTCACTAGTACCATCGCTTGAACAATTGTCAAGAAAAGTTATTGAACAATTTCTTATAGGACTATCTTCATACAAAATATCAGATACTATTTTCTTTAATTTATCAGCTCTATTATAAGTTATTAAAATAATATCTAAATCTTTATTAATATCAAAACTCATATTATCACCTTTTAATATTTATTTTAAATCCTAAAATAAATAAAGTAATTATTTTTTCATCTATTTCTATGCCGAATAAAACAAATTTAAATGGAATAGTAATGCTTAATGAACCAAATACTATTGATTTAATTCTAGGATATTTTTTTATAATCTCTTTTTTTCTTATAATTGAAAAAGCTTTTCTTTTACTAACTATTTTACAAAGCTGGGCTGTATGCCAAATAACTATATTTGAAAATATTTTTTCAATTTTTATATCTATTTCATCTTTATAATTAGGATAAAACTGTTTAGCTTTAGATTTTAATTCAACTATTAATTCAGTCATATAATCTACATTTGATATGGTTTCTATGTTATATTTATCTTGTCCTAAATTATGTTCTGTATAACAGCCCATAATTTCATCAGATAAAAAATATACATCTCCGTATAAAAACAAATAAAGCCATAACCAAGTATCTCCTGAAGGCAATGCCCTTTGAAATACCTGAGTTTTATCTGCGGCAGATTTTCTAAACATAGCAAAAAAAGAGGTTATATTATCATATCCTTGATGATTAGCATAGTTTAGAAGATAATCAATCCCTTTTATATATTCTTTTGAATTATATGTATCTATAAAAATACTATTATTATTTTCATTAAAACATTTCGCAATTCCTCTGACAATAACAATATTTTCATTTTCTTCCATAGCTTTAACTGCATTCTCAAAAAATGTATTGCTTAAAAAATAGTCATCATCGCATAAAACAACAGCATATTTCCCTTTTAAATGATTATATGCCTCAGAACCATTGTAAATAGGTCCCATATTTTTTTCTCTTCTGCTGTAAATGATTCTTTTATCATTTTTCGAGTATTCCTGCATAAGTTCCAAAGTTCCGTCAGCTGATGCATTATCTGAAACATATATTTCTATATTTTTATATGTTTGTTTTAATACACTATCTAAAGCTCTTTTTAAAAGTTCTTTTCTATTATAAGTAGGTATTAATACAGAAATCAAAGGGGTATTATTCATGTTAAAACTCCATTGATTAAATTCCATTCAATAGTTCTTTTTATTGCATCATCTAAGGTATAATTTTCTTTAACATTAAGTTCTTTAATTATTTTAGTATTATCAGGTATATATTTGGGGGTAGGGTAGTTATAATTAGGTTCTGTCAATACTTCAATATTTCCTGTATAATTATTAATAGAATGAGAAACTTTTTTTGCCAAATCGTATATAGAAATTTCATTGGAAGAACCGACATTATATATACTTTTATCATTGGAATTTAACAGCATCGTAAAAAGCCATATTACCAAATCAGCAGTATATAAATAACTCCTTAAAGGTCTGCCATCTCCTTTTATTATTATGTTTTTATTTTGAATGACATCTCTGATAAAATTGCCTGCAGCAAAATGTATATTCAGATTCAAATACGGACCGACAAAAGCAAAGCATCTGGCTATACTTACATTTATACTAGAATCCAAAAATAATTCTTCCGATATTTTTTTAGCTTTACCATAATATGTAGCAGGGCAGCCGTCATAACTTTCTTTAAATGACTTTACCGATTCATATTGCTCTCCGTAAACAGCTCCCGAACTAGTAAACAATAATTTTTTCACATTCATTTTACTAGTAATATTAATAATATTTTTAGTACCGTCTAATATTATTGAATACATTTCCATTGGATTTGATTTTTCTAAATCGAGAGATGCAGGAGCTGCGGCATGTATTATATAATCATATTCCTTATCGCAAGTAAAATTTCTTATATCTCCATCTATAAAACTTATAAAATCAAGATTATAATTCGGATAATTAAATAAAAAATCATACCTATTTCTAGTTAATATTGTAATATTAAAATTATAATATTGCCTTATATATATTAAAAAATTAAGTATAGATTTTCCAAATAAACCTGTACCTCCTGTAATTAAAATATTTGTATTATTTAATTTATTTAAATTTGTTAAAATTTTCAATTGATTGAAAATAAACTTTCTATCTTCTAATAAAACATTATTAATCATAATTATTTCTTTAGTTTTTACTAAACTTTACGATAATTTAAACAAATACTATGCTGCTTCTTTACAGTAATTATTAAATCTCTGCTCTGCTCTGCTCTGCTCTGCTCTGCTCTGCTCTGCTCTGCTCTGCAATTCGTATATTTTGCCGTTAAAATTTATATCATTTAATAAATCTTGCTTAATAATTTCAGAATATAAAACAGAAGTTATTAAAACATTATCACTATTTTTAAGTATATCGGGAGTAAATACTTCTACTTTATTACCTTTATGATCAATAATTTTTTTGCCTGAAAATGATTCATTCTTATCTATTATTCCATCAATATTACAATTTGAAAAATATTTTTTATCCAATAATATTCTTCTTAAAAAAGCTCCAAATCCCCAGCAATAAGTTGATTTCGTATTATCTATATTATTAATACTGTATTCATCTATTTCATAACTATAATTTATATATTCTTTCATTTTATTTATAGCTTCATAATCTTTTGATTTATTTATAACTTGTTTAGTTCCTTTTTTAAATATACCATATATTATATATGATTTTATATTTGAAACATTATCAAAATAAAATGAATCTTTTTCTATTAATTTCAAATTATCAAATAAATATTCTAATGTAATCAATGAAAAGTGATTTATATGTTCTAAATCAAAATAATAATATGATGCTAACTTATTTTTCATATATGATGTGGCATCAGGAACATCAATATATAATATGCCGTTATCATTTAATATATTATCTAATATATACTTTACATTTTCTAAGTCATATATATGTTCTAATACCTGACTTAATATAACAACATCAAATTTTTTGTTAAAATTGATTATATCAGAAATACTTGATTTTTTACCTTCTATATTATATTGCTTCAAATTTTCTACAGCATCATATGAAGCTTCGATGCCGTATAAATTAGTGTATCCGTGCTCCTGAAAAGTTCTTAAAAGTCCGCCTTTAGCACAGCCGATATCAGCTATACTGCTGTCTTTATTAATAAATTTTTCTATTCTATCTATTATACCATTATATCTTATCTTATCTAACTCTGATAAGTTGCCAGCACCTGAAGTAAAAGAAGATGAATATTTTGCAGTATCTGAATAGTATTTGTCATAATCTGCTTGATTCCAATTTGTATTATTAAAAATAAATCCGCAATAATTACAGCATACTATATCATAATGTTCTGGTATAAATTCTTCCTCAGATTTAGCGAAATTTATTTTATATAATATTTCACCTTCTTTGCATCCGCATATCGGACATATTCTTTGCAATACCATAAATTATCCTTTGTAGATATTTTCATCTAATTCTTCTTTAGAAAGCAGGGGAGACATATCTTCTAATGAACGGCTAATCATTTTTCCATTTGGAAGTTTTTCAGATGAAATTTTAGGCAAAAATAAATAATTTTTTTCTAAAATAACATTACAAAATATAGGACCTTCAATATTTAAAATTTCATCTAATATACTATCTATATTTTCTTTTTTATCTAAGCAATAATATTTTAAATTAAATGCCTTTGCAATAAACTCCCAATTTGGAAATGATACTCCTGAGTTTAAATCGCATCCTGTTCTTCTTTTAAAGAAATTATCCTGCGTCTGTCTTATAGAAGCATATTCATTATTATTATATAAAAATAATTTAACATTCAAATTATAATGAGAAATAGTCTGAAGTTCCTGAATATTCATCATTAAACTTCCATCGCCCTCTAAACAAATAATATTCTTACCTTTAGAAGCCACTGCTGCCCCTATAGAAGCAGGCAAGCCAAACCCCATAGCTGCACATCCTGAATTACAAAACATTCTGCTATTCTCTTTTACCACTCCTACCTGAAATAAGGCTAGGCTAGGGGTGGCATTTGTGCAAGTTACTATAGCATCATTAGATAATTTATCAGTAAGTCTGTATGTAAAATAATATGGATTTACATTATTAGAAATAGTGTATTCATTTAAAAGTTTTGAATATTTATTCTTTATATTTAAAGCCCATTCTCTCCATTTTGTATGCTGTTTTATATTAATATTGTCTAATGAATCATTTAAAGTTTTAATAAATAAATTCACATCATTATTAATTTTTATAGTATAATTTATAGTAGGTTTATTAAGCTCAGCATTATCTATATCTACAGCTATAAAATGTTTGGCATTTTTAGCAAAATTTTCATAATTATAGCTAGTCTGTCTTATGTTATTTCTTGAAGCTAAAGATAATACAGCATCAGCATTTTGCAAAATTATATTTCCATATCTATTGCCTATAGTTCCTATTCTGCCTGCATAATTTTTATTATCTGTAGAAATTATATCAAATCCGTTAAAAGTAGATAATACAGGAATATCCAATTTATCTATTAATTTATAAAACTCATCTATAGAATTAGAAAGTCTTATTCCATGACCTGCTATAATTACAGGAGATTTAGCATTCTGCAATATATCTATTACCTCATCAATTTGTTCTCTTATAACTGGGTAATTTATAGTTTCTATTTTATATTCTTCTAAATTATTTTCATCAATATCTGAAGCCTGAACATTTAATGGTATATCCAGCCATACAGGACCTTTTCTTCCCGATTTTGCTATATGCAGAGCTTTTTGTATTTCATATTTAATTTTTAACGGATCTTTAACCATAACAGCATATTTTGTAACAGGTTTTACAATATCTATAATATTTATTTCCTGATCTCCAAGCTGTCTTAAATTAAGTTCTCTGCAAGACTCTATTGCAGTTTCAAATTTCACCTGTCCTGAAATATATAATACAGGAATAGAATCTAAATATTCACCGATAACACCAGTTAATGTATTGGTTCCTCCGGGTCCTGTTGTAATATTAACCACTGAAAAATTTTGATTAATTCTGCTGTAGCCATCAGCAGCTATTGCGCATGCTTGTTCATGATGACAGCATATAACATTAATATTTTTATTGTTTCCAATAGAATCATTCAGATGCATAGCACCTCCGCCTGAAACCATAAAGACATCTTTTATGTTGTATTCTTCATTTAAAAATTTAAATATAAAATCAGAAAGCTTCATAAGATATCCTATAGAACAGCAGCTGTACTTTTATTATATTTAATTAAATTTTGTATAAGCATAGTTTTTAATCTAGTTTGTTCATAGCCGGGATTATAATTATATTTTCTCAAGAAATGTTCTGTAGATAAATTACCGTCATGCCATTTTCCGCCAAGTCCCATCATTGTAATATCAGTATACCTGCATCCATAATGCAAAGCTACTTCTAAAAGCATTTCTGCGGTTCCATTTTTATCATGTAAATGTATGCCTGCCTCAATACCTTCAGATCTGCATGCTTCTATAGTATTTCTAATATATTCCGGTGTGAATATGCTTTCTGTATCAGCAAAATAAATAACAGGAATTTCATTCTGTTTTGCAAACTTAGCAAATTCTTTATTTTTTTCTATAGTATTATGCCCTGAACTTGTGAAATTAATAAATACTTCATATCCTAAATCTTTAATTTCTTTAACATGTTTTTCTAAAACTTCAAAGTCTGTTTCGCTGGATCTTGTAAGGATTCTAATTGTATCTATTATAGTTTCTTTTTTTAGAAGCAGCTTACTTAAAGGTCTTTGAATATCTCTCATAGCAGAAAGTTTTACTGTATTTTTTGTAGCAGAAAAAATTTTTTTAATTTCATCATTATCCAAACTGCAATAACGGAAATGTCCTCTATCAGGATCCGCCTCTTTATTATGAAAAAAACCTAATTCTAAATAATCAATTCCAGCAGATTGAGCAAACTTATAATAATCTCTGCAGAAATCTTCATCAAAAAACCAGCCAGTTTGATAACCAGCTTCTCTGAATGTACAATCAAATACTGTTATATTTCCTATCATCATTTTACTCCTACTATAAATTTGACATAAATTTACCTATTATAGATTCAACATAATCAATCATAGAATCATCAATACCTGGATAAACACCAATCCAAAAACTATTATTCATAATAAAATCAGAATTAATTAAATTTCCAACTATTTTGTAATTTCTTCCAATCATATAAGGCTGTTTAGTAATATTACCTGCAAATAATAATCTGGTGGCTATTTTATTTTCATTCAAGTATTTTACTAAATCATTTCTGCTGAAAGGAGCATCAGCTTTAACGCTTATAAGAAATCCAAACCAAGAAGGCTCACTGTTTTCCTGTGCTTTAGGTAAAATTAAATACTTACTGAATTTTTCTAATTTATTTTTTATTTTTTTGAAATTATCTTTTCTTTTTTCTATAAAGGTATTTATCTTTCTAAACTGAGAAACACCGCATGCTGCCTGCATATCTGTAATTTTTAGATTATAACCTAAATGCGAATAGGTATATTTATGATCATAACCTTCTGGCAGATTTCCTAATTTCTGAGAGAACCTCCGACTGCAAGTATCATCGCATCCCGGAGCACACCAGCAATCTCTTCCCCAATCTCTAATACTTTCCATTGATTTTTTTAATATTGGATTATTGGTAAGTACTGCTCCTCCTTCTCCCATAGTAATATGATGTGCAGGATAAAAACTCAATGTAGCAATATCTCCTAATGTACCGACTTTTTTATTATTATAAGTTGAGCCAAAAGCATCACAGCAATCTTCTATCAGCCATAAATTATACTTTTCACAAAATTCTTTTACTTTCTGTATATTAAATGGATTTCCTAAAGTATGTGCTAAAATAACAGCCTTAGTTTTTTCACTTACAGCTTTTTCTAATTCATCAATATTTATATTATATGTTTCTAATTCAGCATCAACAAATACAGGAACTAAATTATTCTGTAATATCGGATTAACCGTTGTAGGAAAGCCTGATGCCGCTGTAATAACTTCATCTCCTGCTTTTAATGCTCTATCTTTTAATAAATAACTTGTTAAAGAAGATACAGCTATCAAATTAGCAGAAGAACCTGAATTGCAGGTTAAACAATATTTTAATCCAAAGAACTTTTCTAATTCTCTTTCAAACTCATCATTATATCTATAAGTTGTAAGATGAAAATCTAAAGCACTATCTACTAATGCCGCTATATCATCTTCATCAAATATTCTTCCAGAAACAGGTACAGAACTTATACCTTTAATAAATTCTTTTTTATGATATTCATTTCTAGCATACTCTCTGACAAGTTCTAATAGTTTATCTCTATCCATATTTTAATTAACCTTCAATATATTCTTTTATTTGCTTATTAGTTATAATATTCAAATCATTATTATTCAGATATTCTCTATACCAAACAGAAGTTTGCTTTAAAGCTTCTTCTGTATTAAATTTTTCATTCCAATTTAATTCTTTTCTTGCAAGAGAGGAATCCAATCTTAGCATATTCATTTCTTTTTTATCTGTATTTTGAATATTGATTTTATAACTGCCTCTGCTAATATCATTTATAAAATATTTAGTTATATATTCAACTGTGAATTTATTTCCTTCATCTATAGGAGCAAAATTATAACTATCTGATATATTATTTTTATTAATCAAATTATAAGCAAGCAATAAATATCCGTAAAGAACATCTAATACATACTGCCAAGGTCTTACACTATTCGGATTTCTTAATTCTACAGGAATGTTTTTTTCTATAGATCTTATTATATCAGGGATTATTCTATTAGAAGAAAAATCCCCTCCGCCTATAACATTACCTGCTCTTGCACTTGCAACAGGTATATTATTCAGAAATGATTTTTTATAACTTTTTATAGATATTTCAGCACAAGCCTTAGAAGCAGAATAAGGATCATGTCCGCCTAATATATCTGTTTCTCTATATCCATAGCACCATTCCTTATTATCATACACTTTATCTGTTGTAATCATTACAGCACATTCCAAATTATCTAACTTTCTCATAGATTCCATCAAATTTATAGTACCTATAACATTAGTTTCAAATGTATATACAGGGCTATCATAGCTATATATAACCAATGGCTGTGCAGCCAAATGAAAAATTATATTGGGATTAATATTTTCAACAGTTTTTTTTATATTATTTAAATCTCTGATATCCAGTATATAAGAACTTAACTGATTATCCAAATTGAGTAAATTATACAAAGACAAATCATCAGCTTTTAATGATATTCCGCTTACATTAGCTCCTATTTCTAATAATAATTTTGACAACCAGCTTCCTTTAAACCCTGTATGTCCTGTTATTAAAATATTTTTTCCCTTAAATGAACCGGATATATTTTTTATTGCCAAATCTTCCAAGGAGCATCTCCCTTATACCAAATTTCCTCTAATATAGATTTATCTCTTTGCGTATCCATACATTGCCAAAAACCATTATGCTTAAATGCCACAAGTTCATTTTTTTCAGCTAATTTCTTCAAAGGCTCTTGCTCAAAAACTGTATAATCATCTCCTAAATAGGAAAATATTCCTTTATTTAAAATAAAAAAGCCTCCGCTTATATAAGCATTATCACCTTTAGGTTTTTCTATAAAACTAGATACGGTATTATCTTCTTCTATTTTTAATACTCCAAATCTGGCAGGCGGATATACAGCCCCTATAGTAGCTATCTTTTTATGTTTTTTATGAAAATTAATCTCATCATTTATATTAATATTTGATAATCCGTCACCATAAGTAAGACAAAAACTATCTTCATCTTTTAAATATTCATAAGCTCTTTTTAATCTTCCTGCTGTCATACTATTTTCACCTGTATCAACAAGTTCTATTACCCAATTTTCTTCATCTGAATGACATTTAGTTTTTTTTAATACCATAGAATTATCATTTTTAAAGTCTATTTTAATATCATATAAATGTCTTCTATAGTTATCAAAAAATTCTTTTATCATATATCCTTTGTATCCTAAAAGTATTACAAAATCATTAATTCCATAATAAGAATAATATTTCATTATATGCCATATAATAGGTCTTCCGCCTATTTCAACTAATGGTTTTGGTATTTTAATGGTTTCTTCTCCAAGTCTGGTACCATAACCGCCTGCTAATATAACCAATTTCATATAGAACCACCCATTAACATAATTATAATTATCGGAACTTAATATCCAATTTCTACTAGTTTGAGGTATTATATATTTTAAAATTAAAAATATCAACTCCAAATAATAGTTTTTTTTATTAAAAAATAAACATATGATGATATTTTTTTATTATTATATTAATTTTTTTGTATTTAATTACAAAAAATGCATTGTTAGATTCCAATAATTATAATTATATTAATTTAATGGCTTATGAATCAAAAAGGAAGTTATTTTTCTATTATTGTACCTGTGTATAATACGGAAAAATCTTTAAAAAGATGTATAAATAGTGTTATCAATCAAACATTTTCTGATTTTGAAATTATAATAGTTGATGATTGTTCTAATGGAAATTGTAAAGAAATTACATATTCATATCAAGATAACAGAATAATATATATAAAACATGAAGAAAATAAGGGTACATTATCAGCAAGAAAAACAGGGAGTATAAATGCAAAAGGAAAATATATAACATATTTAGATTCAGATGATGAATTAGATTTACAGGCATTAGAAAAAGTATATAGTGAAGCAAAATATAAAAATTATGATGTAATTCAATTCGCAGTAAAGGCTGTTTCATCAAATCCAAATAAAAAAGAGAGATTAAAAGAAGAAAAAAATATTTCTTGGTATCTTTCTACTAAAAGAAGTAATATCATAGATAATGATTATTTATTAAATGAAGTTATGGATGAAAAAATATCACATAATGTATGTGCAAAATTTTTTAAATCTTTTATAGTAAACAAAGCTGTCAGCTATATACCTGATACACATATAATATTTGCTGAAGATATGCTGCAATGTTTAATATTTTTTTATTTTGTTAAATCATATAAAGCCATATATGATGAACTATATATATATTACTGCGATATAAGTTATAGTAATAAAAATACAGATTCTCTTACAAAAGATAGATTTAATAAAATGTGTATTGATTGTGAAAAATCATTGTATGAGTTCTATAATTTTTTAGTAAAAATGAATGATGAAATTTTATACAAATATGATTATATGAAATTGGCATATAATCAATATAAGTTTCTATCATATAAAATTAACAGCGATAATGAAGAATATATATATATATTAAATAAATATTTTAATGAAGATTTCTTAAAAGAATACAGCAGATATCAGCATCATTACAATTATTATTTGAAAACAGAAAAAAAATTAGAAAATATAAATAACAAACTGCTGCCGTATTTCTTTTCTATAATAATAGATGGGTTTTATACAAGTATTAGGATATTAGGAATTAACATAAATATTAAAAATCATAAAAATTATACTCATCCTATAGTTATAACATTAAGTAATATATTAAGAGCTTTATTTTCTATACAATGTTCTAAACAAAATACTAGGATAAATATTTTAGGGTTTAATTTTATAATTAGGAAAACAAGGGCAATATTATGATAAAAACTAATCCTTTAATATCAGTAATAATACCTGTTTATAATACAGAACAGTATTTAGAAAGATGCTTGGACAGTATTATTAATCAAACATTTAAATATATAGAAATCATAATAGTTAATGACTGTTCTTCAGGCAATTGCGATGAAATATTTTATGAATATAAAAATAAATTTTCAGGCTTAAAATTAATAAAACATGATCATAATATGGGTTTATATAGAACCAGATTAACAGGCATTAAAAACGCCATAGGAAAATATATAATGCATGTTGATAGCGATGATTTTTTATGCAATAATATACTGTATCATATATATAAATTAGTTCAAAAAAAAGATTATGATATCATATTCTATGATGTTATTTTAACAGACGGAAAAACAGAACTTCCATTTGATGATTGGTTTAAAACACCATTATATGCATTTCGCAGCAATGATTATATTATTGAGCATTTTATTAATGGTTTAAATCATACTATGTGGGGCAAGCTGTATAGAAGGGATATGATAATTAAATGCTTATCAGAATTTCCTGATACAGAAAATATAACTTCCTATGAAGATTTAGTTCAGAATATAATAATATCAAAATTTGCTGTTAATTCATATTCCATACATAAGATAGGATATTGCTACAGAAAAAATATAAACGGAAACAGCTTAAAGAAGAGAATAGATGATAACTCTAAAAATAAACTGTTAGAAGAATTATTAACAGTAATAAATATTTTACATAATTTCTTTATAAAATATAATTTCTATGAAAAATATAGTATTGAAATATCATTATTATTTAAATCTTTAATTATCAATTATTATAATTTATCTAATGAACATAATTATTATGACATCAAAGAAGAATATAAATTGGATTGTATTGATATTTTAAGCGATGAAATAAAAAAATATATAATACACTATATTAATGATAATTTAATAAAAAAAAGAAAAAATCAATTTAAATTATTTTTTATAGGAATTCATACAAGAATAATAATAATATACTTATTAGGAATAAAAATTTCATTTAAAAGAAATAAAAAATATTCTTATTTATTAAATCAAATATCAGATGGATATAATTAGTATGGATATATTTAATATATACAAAGATGATATATATATAAAAATAAACTTTTTATTTTTTAAAATAACTATTAAAAATAATAAAAATATGATAAAAAAATTAGAAAAAGATATAAAATGCTTAAATAATAAAATAGAAAGCCTGAGGGATAAAAGTTCATTAATATTGAATGATTTGAGAAAATTGATTAAAGAAAAAAAATTACAAAATAGTCTAAAAATTAATAATATTATTTTTTTAGATACAGACATAGAAATATCTAAATATATGACAAAATATTTTCCAAATTCTAAAATAATCAAAATAGATTTTCATTTTAATATATATAATAATACTGTAAATGACTTTATAGATATTTTATCATCTAATATAATAGTTGCATCATCTGAAAGTACTGTATTCAAATACTTATTTGATGATCAAACAATAATAAATATATGGCATGCCTGCGGTGCTTTTAAAAAATTCGGAAAATATTCTAATTCTAAAATATATGAACTGTATTCCAGCAAAAACAATATTTAATAACATCATCTGAATATATAAAAAAATTTTATTCTGATTGTTTTGATATGCCAATACAAAATATATTAAGTCTTGGGCAAGTTAGAACAGATATTATATTTGATAATAATTACATTAAAAAAGTTAAAAATATTTTCTTTAATAAATATCCTTTTTTAAAAGATAAAAAGATATATTTTTACTGCCCTACATTTAGAGAAAATAATAAGATGACATCATTCAGCAGTTTTAATATATATAGATTATCAAAAAAACTAAATAGTAATGAAATTTTTATATATAAATTACATCCTGCAATTATCAATATTATAAATGACGCAGCAGGTAAAAACAATGCAAAAGAAATAACAAATCTAAAAGAAACTAACCATAATATAATAAATATGTCGCATAAAGATATTATAGAATTATTAATAATATCTGATGTTATTATAACAGACTACTCATCAGCATTTATGGAAAGGTTATTATTAAATAAACCTGTAGTTTTTGCCGCTGATGATATAGATAAATATGAAAGAGGATTTTTTATAGATTACAGAAAAGATCTGCCTGGCGAAATAGTAGAAAGCGGAAAAGCAGAAGATATATTAAAGGCTTTAAGAAATGCATCAATAGATCATCCTAATTACAAAGTATTCAAAGAAAATCATTTGTCTGCCTGCGACGGACATAGTGCAGAAAGAATTGCTTATTTTATAAAAAATATATATAATACAATATGAATATTTAAAAATATAATTATAAAAAGGATTTATATATGAAATTATTTAGTATAGAAAATAAAGATCTTTTTACTGTTGTAACCATATTTTGGATAAAAATATCTGTAAAATCTAAAAAGTTAATGCAGCAAAAAATAAATAATTTGGAATTGAAAGAAAAAATGTATTTAAATAATATTGAAAATCTAATATTAAAAGAATTGAAAATAAGAAATATTTTTATAGATGAAAAAATTAATAAACATTTAATACCATTTTATGAAAATAATATAGAAATATTAAAATATGATAATGAAAATGATATACTTTATCTAAATAAAGAGAATATAAATTTTATTACAGATACACATTATCCCTGGATGATAAGAGAAGTTTTATGCGACAATATTTATGAAATAGATAAAAGTTTATTTAAATATAATGAATATGTAGTTTTTGATATAGGCTGTAATAGAGGATATGCTACTTTATTTTTTGCCAGTAAAGATTATTGTAAAAGTATATATTCCTTTGAACTTATGGAACCTACTTATCAATATGCTGTTAAAAATGCAGAATTTAACCCAAATTTAAAAGACAAAATACATTTATATAATTACGGATTAGGAAACAAAAATGAAACTATAGAATGTTTATATTTTCCGCATAGAGACGGAATAAGTTCTATGAAACAAGATTTTATAACATACTATGACCCGAATGAATTAAATAATGCCAAAAAGATAAAATCTTCAATAAAAAAAGCTTCTGAAACAATAAAAGATATTATAACTAAAAATAATATAAAAGAAAAAATTATTATTAAGATAGATGTAGAAGGTGCAGAGTATGATATATTCAATTCTTTAATAGATGAATATCCTGAATTATTTGAACAAGTAGAAATTATTATAGGTGATTTTCATCTTGGCAGACAGGGTATCGATAAAAAATTACATAATTTCGGATTTATTGATATAGCACCGCCTAAAAAAATAAATAAAAAAACCAGCGAATTTTTATTTATAAAAGACCAGACCAGACCAGACCAGACCAGACCAGACCTAATATGCATAGATTACATATATATAAATAATATAATATTAATTAATAAATTACAAGTTATGCCGCAATATACAATTGCTGCATAGCTTGTCAAAAGGGTACTTAATAAAATGAAACTCTTTGAAATTACTACTGATAGATGTTTTTATATAATTACAATATTCGGAATAAAAATATCTATAAAATCAAAAAAACTTTTAGAAGAAAAATTAAATGAAAAAGAATCAAAATTATATGAAAAAGAATTAAAACTACATGAAATACAAAATAATGCAATTTCTAATATAAAAGAGAGCATATCTGAACTTCAAAAAGAAAATATGCTGAAAAAATATGATATATGTTTTTTACAGTTAGTACATAATTCTGATATGGATAATTTATACAAATATTTTCATGGATATAACTATAAAATAATTAGGTTTAAAAAAATTCCTGAATTATTTTCCGATCTTGGTTTAAAAAATTTTATTGCTATACTATCTTCTAAAATTGTAGTAATTAATATAGATACATATATCACAAATGATCATTTATTTGAAGATCAAATTTTAATAAATTTATGGCATGCCTGCGGAGTATTTAAAAAAATTGGATTTGATAGAAATAATTTTCCTAATGATGTGAAAAAATATAGATCAGATTATTTTATAACCTCTGGAAATATTTGTAATAAAGCCTATTCTAAGAGTTTTAAAATAGATATTGATAAATTTATATCATTAGGAGTTTCAAGAACAGATAATTTATTTGATAAAAATTATATAAATAATATAAAAACAGAATTTTATAATAAAAATCCTGATTTAAAAAATAAAAAGATATATTT
>NZ_CAJUPR010000004.1:0-78592 GCF_910588665.1 uncultured Brachyspira sp.
TTTTCTGCTGATGGGATTATATTTTATTATTTTGTATCTTTTTTTATTATTGCTAGTCTTCTGAATGATTTGTTATATTTTCAGAACTTCTTATTTCTGCTGTACCCGCCTTTAAAACCCAAGATAATAAATTATCCCGCCAAGTAGGCGGCTACCTGCTCGGGAATAATTTCTGCATTAAGCCTTTCTTATATTTCTTTAATGCTTCAAGTTTGCGGCGCTCTGCGTCGATTAGTTCATCGGCGGTGCTCAATACTTCTGAAATTTTCTGCTGTTCTTTAATAGACTTTGATGTTTGTATTGAAAATTCTTTTATATATGATAATGGTATATTTTTTATTCCTGTTCCTATTCCTAATTTCATTATTCTATTTTCATTATGTTTTAAACATTGATATAAAAATAAAGTATCTATACTTGCATCATGTAATGTATAGCAATGCCCACTAGACCAAAATTTAGTTTTTATAAAATTAACATATCCGCAAGAACCACCTTCACTTATAGCTATTGTATTTGCTTCTCTATTATATGAATTACAATAACCAGAAAAAGTTACACCGCCGTTTAATACAGGATATTTACCATTTTCAATTAAATCTAATTTATTTTTTTGTTCTCCTTTTTTTATACTGCAAAGTTCTTCCAATTTTTTTTCTTCCCATTCGCCTGCTGTTTGGAATTCGGGGAAGCGCATTTCGGGTACTTTTTCGCCGTCTCTTGGAAACAGTTTCTGCATTAAGCCTTTTTTATATTTCTTTAATGCTTCAAGTTTGCGGCGCTCTGCGTCGATTAGTTCATCGGCGGAAGTGAGGAAGGAGGCGATTTTCTGCTGTTCGGGGAGTGACGGAAGTTTTATAATAATATTTTTTAAAACATTTTCCTCAACTCTTTGCCGTCCCGATGTTCCTGTCATTGATTTAATTGCAGTATTTCTGATATAGTCTGTATTGAAAAGATAATATATAAAATCGTTGTAAGTGATATTTTCCTTTCCTCTTAATACAATAAATTCTGTAGAACCGAAACCAACCTCATTTTTTTCTAAAATTGACACTTGAGCAGTTTTGCCGTTTTCTAAACATGGTGTAATTCTAGCCATTAAAGTATCGCCGTTTCTAAATTTTGAACCTCCGTTAAATATATTTATTTTATATCTGTTTATTTTTCTGGTATGAGGCAGTAAGCAATCCATAGATATTTTTTTATAATAATTGCCTTTTATTAGTTTTTCTGAAGGATTAAAATATACTATATCACCAAGTTTTACTTCCTGCCATTTTTTCATTACATAATGCCTTTAATTAAATCTATTTTTTATATATTTGTAAGCCTAACATTTTAATTTATATATAATTATAACATAATTAAAAAAATATTATATATCTATTCTTATTGTTTTATTGCTGTATAAAATAATTAAAGTTATTTGAATATAATCATTGATTTAAATTATTATTCTTTTAATTTAATATAATTTGTAAAAATAATTTAATAAAATAATATTTATTCATATTTCCTTGACAATTTGAACATGATTTATATACTTTTAAAATATGGAGATATTATATGTCAAATAAAAAAATAAAAAAAATGCAAAACTCTAAAACTATCTCATTGGAACATAAGCTTGATGACGGTACTGTTGTAAAACTTAATCCTACAGTTACAAGAATAGTATTGTTTGATAATAAAAAACATTAATTTATTATTGATAGTTTATAGATTTAGATTATTATTTTCAAATATGTATTTTTCTTTACAATTAAATTCTCTGACGCTGTTTTCATTATATATATCCACTCTCACTTTCTTATTTTCTTTTATAAAATTTTGTACTTGTCTTAATAATTTTTTTTCATCTCCGCTTTTATAAAGTATCAATACATCAAAATCGTATTCATTTTTTAAAGTATTTTGCCTGTAAAGTTTATCCGTATATACGGCAAAACCTATTGCATTTTTTTTATTTTTATCATTTGAAGTATGAGCGTTAAATTTTGCAAGAAGCTTATCGTATCTTCCTCCTGATAAAACAGCATTGTTTAAGCCTTTTATATATCCTTTAAATATTATTCCGTTATAATATCCGAGTTTGCTTTCTATGGAGAAGTCTAATAATATTCTGCTTAAATTATCATAGTTTTCAAAAACACCGCATAAACTTTCTAATTCTTCATAAGCTTTTTGCATTTTATCGTTTATAATTATATATTTTATTTTATCTAATGCTTCTTTATAATTTCCAGATAAATCTATTAATGATATTATGGCGTTTTTGTATTTATCATCTATATTATTTAATATAAGTTCTTTTTCTAGATCATGTTTATTTTTACTGTATATGAAATTAAGCATCTCAAGTTTTTTATTCTCATCTAAATTAAGCTCATCTATTAAAGCAAACATAAAATCTATGCTTGATATTTCAAGTATATATTCATTATTTATAGATTTTAAACTGTCTATTGCCATGCTTATAATTTCTAAATTTGTATATGTGTTTAAATTTCCTATTATTTCAACGCCTATCTGCTGTATTTCCTCATATTCATTTGAAACATTATCTATTTTATAAATATCTTCTATATAGTAAATCTTTTTTGTATATTTCTCATCATCTTTCAAAACTTTTTTAACTATTGATAATGTAGTATCTGGTCTAAGCGACTGCAGATTTCCATTTAAATTCATAAATGTTAATATATGCTCCGTCTGAATAAAATCTCTGTAATTATTATATAAATTATAATCTTCAAATTTGCTTAATTTAATTTTTTTATATCCGTAGTGTTCATATATTTTAATTAAATTAGATATTATTATATTTTCTTTCATAAACAGCAGTTTCTTCTTTAAAAATATTTTTGAAATATTATAATATAAAAAATTAAAAATAACTATACAGCAGCAATTAAAAAAGCAATTATTATTATGGTTTTATATTTATCAGTTTGAAATAACTTAAAAAAGAGTATATATTATTTTTAAGTATTTTTAAGAGGATTTTATGATAACAGAGGAAGAGCTAATAAAAAAATTAATGAAAAATCAAATAGATTATAATATATTTATAAAATTTAATTCAAGTACTGCTTTAGAAAAAACATCTCTTGCAAATTTAATAAGAAAAGCCATAAGCAGCGGATATATTCAAAAAACGGATGGTAATCTGCTTAGAGTTACTAAAGAGGGAAGACAGTATATTAACAGATTAGAGGGAAAAGAAGAGGCTGTAAAAACTTCAAAATTAATAAGAGTAAATGTCAATTCTAAAGATGCCAAAACTGACAGCAGTATTATAGCTAAGGCTTATAATATAAAATTTGATTTTGCAAACGAATTATTGAAATCAGCAGAAGAAATAAGTAATAAATGTTATTTTGAAAATATAGAAAGCGATAGGCAGGATTTTAGAAATATTAAAACTATAACTATAGACAGCGAAGCATCAAAAGATTTGGATGATGCATTTAGCATAGAAAAAACAGATGATAATAATTATAAAGTTTATATACATATTTCAGATGTAAGTCATTTTATAGAGTTTAATTCTCCTTTAGATTTGGAGGCTAGAAAAAGAGGAAACTCAGTTTATCTTATAGATAAAGTCTATAATATGTTTCCTGAAATTTTATCTAATAATATAATTTCTTTGAATGAAAATGCTGACAGATTTGCTTTGACTATTATTGTATATATGGATAATAAAGGAGAAATTTTATCTTCTTCCGTGTGTAAAAGCATTATAAAGTCTGACAGAAAGCTGTCTTATAATTATGCCGAAAAGCTTATAAAAAAAGAAGAAAAAGATGAAGATTGGCTTTCAGAGCTGCTTGATAATGCTTTGAGCATAAAGAATATTTTGCGTAAAAAAAGAATGGAGGGCAGGGGAATTGAATTTGATAATAATGATATAAAGATAGTATTAAATGATGACGGTATTCCCATAGAATTTTGCGCTGAAGTTAAGAAAGAATCGATGTCAATAGTTGAAGAATTAATGATTCTTGCAAATAGCGAAATAGCTGAAAAATTGTCGGATTATGACGGGGTTATATACCGCTGTCATGGACTTCCTGATGAGTATAGATTTAATAATTTTAAGATATTGGCTCATAATAAAGGGTATGATTTAAAACAGTTTAAGGATAACAGCTATGATATAAAAGGCTTTATTGATAATATAAAAGGAAAGCCTGAAGAGAATCTGCTGATATCAGTTTTGCTTCGTTCAATGACTCCATCTTCATACAGCATAATAAATAAAAGTCATTTCGGCTTAGGTTTTGATAATTATACTTATTTTACTTCTCCTATAAGAAGATATGCAGATTTGCTTATACATAGAATTGTTAAAGATACCATATTATCAAATAAGGATACTATAGATGAAAAATTGAAAGAAATCAGCAGAAACTCCGTTGAAAGTTTGTCTTTTTTAGATAAAAACTCAAGAAAAGCTGAAAGATATATTATTCAAATAAAAGCGGCAAGATATATGAAAGACAGACTCGGAGAGGAATATTACGGAGTTATAAGCTCCATATCTCACAAAGGAATATATGTTGCAATAGAGGGTTTGGAGATAGAAGGATTTATAGAATCTTTTTATATAGGTGCAGATTATAGATTTTATCAGGATATGCAAAGCGTTTATATTAATAAGATAAAAACTTATGAGCTTGGAGACAGGCTTAAAGTATTAGTTGCAAGCGCTAATACAGAAAATGGTAAAATATTATTTTCTTTATGATAAATAAAATCTAAATCATAAAAATCTTTAATTAATTTTGCTTAACATTTTTTAATGAGTTTAAAATATTGTATAAATAATATTCTAATTTTTTATCATCAATAAATTTATAATTCAGCTTTATATCTTCCTCTTTTATAATAAAATATTTTAGCCCAGCCTTATTTATAAGCTTTTCTTTTATAAAATAATTATTTTTAATTTTTTCTTTCATTTCTTCGCTGTTATTTTTGAGATGTAATGTCCTGTCATATTCTATTACAGCTAACGGTTCATTTGTTTTATCGCCTTTTTTATGCGTTATTAAAAAATCGCAGTAAAAATCTCTGAAAGTTTTCCAAACATCCGTATTTTCTTCGCCGTCTAAAAATGCTTTGAATGATACTTTTTTATAGATATTGTAATCTTTAAAAATATTTAATATAGAATAAAATATTTTTGTCTCTTCAATATTAATAATTTTTTTTATAGTTATGATGCCGTCATTCATATCGGAAAGTCTTTGTTCCATTATATTTTGTATTATTTCTTTTCTTGCTTTTCTGTATCTTTTATAATATTTATTTTTTCTGTAATATTTTCTATAATTTTTATAACCAGTATATTTATTGCCGCCTATTTTAGATATAAAAAACAGCATTTTATTAAACCAAGCGATAATTATTTTAGCTATAAAAAATAATATTAAAGCGAAAATTATAAATGAAATAACGGCATGCATAATTGTAAAATCCAATTTTTTTTATTCAGCATTCTTTGAAATCGGATATAATATTGTTAATATTATTTAAAAATGAATTTAATTTTTCTGTATCTATTAATCCCGATTTCATTTTTATATCATAATCTTTAATTATGAAATATTTTAATCCTATTTTATTAAAAAGTTTTTCTCTTACATAATCATTGTTTTTTGCTTTTTGTTTTTGCTCTTCAGTGTCTCCGAAATGTCCGCCTCCATGATATTCTATAACGGCAATAGGCTCATTTATTTTACTGCCCATTTTATGCGTGATTAAAAAGTCGCAGTAAAAATCTCTGAAAGTTTTCCAAGAATCCGTATTATTCTCGCCTTTTAAAAATGCTCTGAATGATACCTGAGGATTTACATTATAATTATTTAATATTTTTATCATTGAATAAAATATTTTAGCTTCTTCTATATTCATAACTTTTTTTGTTTTTATACTTCCGCTTTCCATATATTTTAATCTCTGCTTTGCTGTTTCATTCAGAGTATATTTTTCATCATTACTATTTGAATCTCCTTCTTTAGCCGTTTTATTATCTGATGTATTGTTTTTATTGGGTGAGTTATGTATTGATATTGCAATTTAAGAAAATAAAAATAATTAATAAAGATGTAATTATAATTGCATTTTCATTCATAAAAAATGACTCCTGTTTAATACAATTTTTTAATGCTTTGAAACTGTATAATGCTGTCTATAGTATAGTAAAAAGTATTTAATGTGTCAATTAATATGAATTATAATATATTTTATTTATATTGTATTTTTTATATTATTAAATAGTGAGAATTATATATTTAATATTGAGTTTATTTCTTCTTTATTAAGTTCTTTAAACTCTCCTTCTTTAAGATTATTCAATAAAATACCTGCTATTCTAAGTCTTTTTAATATTACAACTTCAAATCCCACTTTACTGCACATTCTTCTAATCTGTCTGTTTTTTCCTTCGGTAAGAATAATATAAAATGAATTTTTGCTTATTCTTTTTACTTCGGCAGGCTTTAATTTCTTTCCGTCTAAAGAGATGCCGTACTCCAGTTTTTTTAATGCTCCGTCTGGAATATCTAAATCGGTTTTTACATAATATTCTTTTTCGCATTTTGTATTTTCGCCTATAATTTTTTTACTGAATATTCCGTCATTTGTAAATATTATAAGCCCCGAACTGTCTTTATCTAATCTTCCTACAGGGTATATATCATTTGAATAATTTTCTATAAGCTTATATATAGGCTTTCCTTCTTTTTTATTTTTTGAAACCACATATCCTCTGGGTTTATTTAATTTTATATATATTTTGCTTTCTTTGTATTTATTTATATCGCATTCAATTATATCTGTTTCCAATACCTGTATTGCCGGATTTTTTATTACTATTCCGTTGATTTTAATATTCCCGTTTTGAATAAGCTTATCTGCTTCTCTTCTGCTGGCTATATTTAAAGAAGAAATATATTTATTTAATCTCATTTTTTATCTTTATTTATAATAATTTTGATATATATATTATCATAATATTATTTTTAATCAAATTTCAGTAATATTTTCTAAAATTCATGCATTATTATATCGATATAATAGTATGAGAATTTTATATTTTTATAGTTGACAATTTTTATTGATTATAATATAATTGTGCTAAGTTATTGGATATAATTGCTTAGCTATAAATATTAAGGAGAGTGCGCTATGAAATTCTATAGAAGTACGAGAGATTTTTCTCGCTACCTCATAATCATTTGTCTATTCATAAGCATATGTTCGTTTGCTGTTTATGGACAAACTTCTAGTGTTTACATGGAAACTAGACTGCTTTACAATTTTGAAACATTAGATGAATGGCAGCCTATATCAAATGCTAGCCGTTTTATGTTTAAAGGTGATAGAACAAATGAAAATGGTGTTGTAATGAAATACCCTAATATGAGATTATTCGCTACAAAACCATACGGTATGGGTAACCAAAGCTATAATTCAACTAATTCATTATCTGTAAGTGTTTCTTTTTTCAGAAAATCATATAACTTTTTTGACTTAGTGCCAACAGTACAAAAAGTAATACCGGGAAGAGCTCAGACTTTTGATGTATGGGTATGGGGCGGTAATTACGACTATACTATGGAAATGATATTTGAAGACTATCTTGGGTATACTTATACATTGCCTTTAGGATCTATAAAATATATAGGCTGGAAGAATATGAGTACAGCGGTTCCTTCTTTCATTCCTCAGGAAGAACCTTATGTTCCTAGAGCAAAAGGTTTAAGATTTATGAATTTCCGTTTCTGGTCTTCGCCTGAGGAAAGAGCCGATAATTTTGTAGTTTTATTGGATTACTTCCAAACTGTAACAGATACATTCAGAGAAGCTTATGACGGTTCCGATATTGAGACTACATTAGGTCAGGAAGTCGGCGGAAGAACTTCAGAACAATATACGGAAGTAGGAGCTCAAGTAGTAGGAGAAGGCGGTAATGCGGCTGCTGCGGAACAGAATCAAGAAGCGCAATAATAAGGTATAAGTAAGGAGAAGACTAAATATGAAAAGATTAAGTATCTTGATAGCAATGTTAATTCTAACCGTTGCATTCTTGCTGTTTGCCCAAGATGCGGCTAATACAGGCGAGCAAACTACTCAGAATCAGGGTGAAAATGGTAATAATTTTGTAACAGAAGCTATAACTAATTATCTGATTGATGATTTTGAATTTGCTAATACTTGGCAGGCTTCTATGCCTAGAGATTACGGTATAGTTAGTGTTATTCGCCGTGAAGGAGGACCTGCTGATGTGATAGCTGAAGGTGCGGAAAATAATAAATATATTTTAGGTGCTAAAGTAGAGTATTTCAGAACAGGTTATCCTTGGTTTGCTGTTACTCCTCCTAGACCTGTTAAAATTCCAGGCTATACTAAGGAGCTAAGCGTTTGGGTGGCAGGGCGTAACCATAATAATAGAATGAGTTTTTATATTTATGATATAAATGGAAAATCTCAGCAGATTGGCGATGAAGCTCTTAATTTTATGGGTTGGAAAAATATTACTGTGCAGGTTCCTGCTAGTATAAAACAGGAAGATTTTAGAGGTCAGGTAGAACAGGGTATTAGCTTTATGGGTATAAATGTTAAAGTTAATCCTAAAGATTCTTACGGTAAATATTATATCTACTTTGATCAATTAATGGCTAAGACTGATATGTACTTAGAAACTTACAGAGAACAAGACGATCCATTAGATACTTGGTAATACAAGCTAGAATGAATATAAAGAAGGCGGGTATATTAAATACTGCGCCTTTTTTTATAAAATAGATTGAAATTAATGTAATAATATATTAAACTATAATAAATTTGATATTAAAAGAGTTTCTATGTCTAATATAAATTTACTGCTGCTTATAGGTTTCATATTACTTGCCGTATATTCTATTACTACCAGAATAGTTAATAATAGAGCCAATAAAGATAAAAAAGAGAATATTGAAAAAGAAAATAATAATAATAATGAAGATGATAATCTTAATAAATAGGGATTTTTTACATGACATATTTAATAGTATATATTTTTATAGGAATAATATGGATTATTATTAATATAATACAAAAAATTGATAAAGATAATAAAGTAAAAAAAGAAAAGAAAATACATACTCAAAAAACTGCTCAGAGTTATAAAAATAATGATAATGAAGAAAGAAATATTAAAAAAACTGCGCAAAAATATTAAACAACGTTATACTGAAGATAAAAATGTATATGAAACTTCTGAAAATGATAGATTAATATTAGATCTTCAGAAAAAGTATAATTCTAAAATGGATAAAATTAACAGCATAAGATATAATTCAGCCGATGCTGTTGATACTATCCAAATTGAAAATAAACTACATATAAATAATATGCTTTCTTCTCTTGATATAAAAAATGCAATAATCTATAATGCCATACTTGAACCTAAAAAGATTAATTATACTAGAATTAATAAAAATAAAATTTAATCAGAGAGTAATAATGAAATCATTTGAAGAGCTTATACATATAATACAAACTTTGAGGGGAGAAAACGGATGCGCTTGGGATAAAGTGCAGACATTTGACAGTTTGATTTCTTGTTTTTTAGAAGAGGCTTATGAACTTATAGATGCAATTAATAATAAAGATTATGATAATATTAAAGAAGAGCTCGGAGATGTTCTTCTTCATATTGTATTTTTTTGTGAGCTTGCTAACGATGAAAATAATTTTAATATAGATGATGTTTGCAGAAATATTAATGAAAAACTAATAAGAAGACATCCTCATGTATTTGGAAACAGCGATGTTAAAGATGTTCAAGGCATATTAAAACAATGGGATAAAATAAAACAGGAAGAAAAGAATAATAATAGGAAATATTTTGAAAGTGTTCTTGATGAAATTCCAAAATCATTACCTATAATGGAAAAATCTTATAAAATGATGAAAAAAGCGGCAAATGTCGGATTTGAATATAAAAATACTGACGATTCTCTAGCTAAGATAGAAGAAGAGTTTTCAGAAGTTAAAGAAGCATATAAAGAACAGGATAAGGAGCATTTGGAAGAGGAGATAGGAGATTTGATTATGACAGTTCTTGATTTTGCCAGAATGAATAAAATTAATCCTCTTAATTCTCTTATAAAAGTTAATGAAAAGTTTAGAAAAAGATTTAATTATATAGAGAAAAAAGCTATTGAGACAAATAAAAAATTAGAAGATATGTCTTTGGATGAAATGGATAATTTATGGAATGAATATAAAAAGCAGGAAATAAAAAACAAAAGCTTTCTTAAATAGCAAATACTTAATTCTGTCTATACAATAATTATAAGATATTTATTATTTTATAACAGAATACAAATATTTAGTCTTTAAATCACTAAATAAATATTGCTTTTGATATATAAGATTACAGTATTTTGCTTCTGCAGTAAAAAATATTATATATAAATTGTATATACAATTATAAAATATACTATTTATATTTTGTTTAAATTTTATTATTGCAAGAAATTAAATTTTATATTATAATGAGGTATCTTAAAATCAGGGGTTTTACTTAATGCCGATTAATACTAATTTGTATAAAAAATCAAAATTATATGATTTGCTTTTAAAAATTGTAAAAAAACAAAATGATGAAAATTTTGATGTTCAGGATAACATAAATAAACTATTGGAGTTTATAGAAAAAAGTACGCAAGAGGATGTAAATTATTCAGATGATAAAATAACTTGTCTGCATTTAGCTGTTCAGATAAATAATCCTGATGTGGTTGAAGCTTTAATATCAAAAGGAGCCGATGTTAATGCTATTAATGAAAGAGGAGTATCTCCTTTGCATCTGGCTATTATTAAAAATCAGCCTGAAAGTGTTGTAAAAGTTCTGCTTGATAATGGAGCGGATTATAATATTGAACAAGCAAATTTTTCTGCCGTAAATTTAGCGGAAATAATGAATGTTCCTTATATGCATTTATTCAAAAAATAGATATTATTTTCTTTCAGAGTAAAAAACTATAAATAATTGATATAATTATAAAATCTTTTATACTTTTTATTATATAGCATTTACTGAGAGGTTTAATTTATGTCAATTCTATTTATTAAAAATGCTTCTTTTATTATTACATGCGACAGCAATGACAGTGTTTATAATTCAAGTAATTTATTAATAGAAAACGGAATTATAACCTATATTGGTAAATATAGAAAAAAAGCTGATAAAATTATTGATGCTTTAGGTTGCTTCATGTACCTTTGTCTTATTAATATTAATCATTATTTATTTCAAATATTCATCATAAATTTGCCTCAGGTTCAGAATATGTAATTATTTGAATGGCTTACTAATATTTATGAAATTTGTAAAAATTTAGGTAATGATGCATTATATTATAGTTATATAGCTAAAGATTTAGGCATTAGAATGTATGCTTCAAGAGGAAGTATGGATTTAAGTAAAAAAGACAGAGGACTTCCTCCTGATTAGGTATTGCAGTCATTAGATGATATTTTAAAAGATTATCAGAGAGTTTTTGAAAAATATCATGATAGTTTAAAGTATTATATCAGTATGGCTGCACTAGCTTTTAATATTACAATAGAATTATTAAAGTAGTCTGTCTTATTGGCAAGAGATTTAAAGGTGAGGTTTCATACTTATTTATGCTAAACTAAAGATGAGAAAATATTTGTAAAAGAAAAATTTAATATGAGTCCTTTAGAATATATTGAATCTTTAGATTGGCTTGGAAGTTATGTTTGGTATGCTCATATAATTCATTTCAATGATGAAGAGTTAAGACTATTAGCCGATACAAAAATGGGAATAGCCCATTGCCCTATATCAAATATGAAATTGAGTTCTGGAATATGCAAAATACCTAAAATGCAGGAATTAAGCGCGCCTGTAGGATTAGCTGTGAAACAATGACGGTCCTAATCTGTTAGAATAGATGAGAATATATTATTTTATTAATAGACTTAATTCAAGCAATAAAGTACCTGAGGCTTATGATATATTAAAAATTGCCGCTAACGGAGGAACTGAAATTTTAGTCAGGTACAATAAATGAAAACTTTCTGTAATAGATGAAGAAAAAATATATAATTTTGCTAATGAAACAGAAAATATATATCTTAATAAATGCATATAAATTAAATTGTATTCTGGTAATAATTATTTTTTATTAAGCTTTTTATTGATTAAAAATATTCAATTATAAAAACGGTATATTTAAAATTTTTTAAAATAATAAAATCTATTTATAGTATTGACATTATTTTTATTTATATTATATTAAAGCCTGATAAAAAATAGTATGCAATAGCTCAAGTAATAGATATTCTTAGCAGGTGTATCTGTTGACTAAGAAAGGCTTATTAATAGTTTCATTATAATTAGCTGGAGCGAAAAAAACCCTATGCGGGTAAGCGACGAGTAAACTGCGTTTTATACGTTAAGATGTATATACGTAATTTTACGGAGGCTATTGCAAATATACGCATAGGGAGTTGTTTATGAACGATAATATTATCGTATCTTTAAAAAATATTAATGTTTCCTACGATGAAAATATAATATTAGAAAATCTTAATTTAGATATAAAAGATAAGGAGTTTTTAACTCTTCTAGGCCCGTCGGGCTGCGGTAAAACTACCATATTAAGAACTATAGCAGGCTTTATAAAACCCAATTCAGGAAAAGTTCTTTTTGACGGAAAAATTATTAATGATACTCCTCCGTATAAAAGAGAAGTAAATACTGTATTTCAAAGATATGCATTATTTCCTCATCTTAATGTTTTTGAAAATATAGCATTCGGACTTAATTTAAAAAAAGTTTCCAAATCGGAAATAAAAGAAAGAGTTCATCAAATGCTTAAAATGGTTAATTTAGAAAATTACGGAAATAGAAATATTAGCAGACTTTCAGGCGGTCAGCAGCAGAGAGTTGCCATTGCAAGAGCTTTAATCAATAAGCCCAGACTGCTTCTTCTTGATGAGCCTTTAGGAGCATTGGATTTAAAACTTAGAAAAGAGATGCAAATTGAATTAAAAAAAATTCAGCAGTCATTGGAAATTACTTTTGTATATGTTACCCATGATCAGGAAGAGGCATTAACTATGAGCGATACAGTAGCTGTTATGAAAGACGGAGAAATACTTCAGATTGGCACGCCTGAAGATATATATAATGAACCTAAAAATGCATTTATAGCCGATTTTATAGGAGAGAGCAATATCATAGACGGTATTATGCATGATGATTATTCTGTGGAGTTTGCAGGGTATATGTTTGAATGCGTGGATAAAGGATTTAGAAAACTTGAAAAAGTTGATGTTGTAATACGCCCCGAAGATATAATAGTTGTAAATCCTGAAAATGCAAATATATCAGGCTTAGTGGAATCTGCTATATTTAAAGGCGTTCATTTTGAAATGATATTAGATGCTCATGGTTATAAATGGATAATACATTCCACAGAGAAATGGGAGGCCGGTACTGAAATAGGTATTGATATATCTAAAGAAAATATTCATATTATGAAAAAAACTATATAAAGAGGCGATTATATGAAAACAAAAATACCTGCAATACCTTATTTAATTTGGACATTAGTTTTTGTATTAGTACCTCTTTTTTTGATAATATATTTTGCTTTTACAAATAATAAAGGGAGTTTTACACTTAATAATTTTGCTAATGTTACAGGATTTACTCCAGTTATAATACGCTCTGTAATACTTGCTTTTATTTCAACTTTAATATGTCTTATACTTGCTTATCCTTTGTCTTATTATATATCCAGACAGGAAAAAACAGTTCAGCATGCCCTTATAATGCTTGTAATGCTTCCTATGTGGATGAATTTTTTACTTAGAACTTATGCTTGGATGACTATACTGGAAAATAATGGACTTATAAATAAAGTTTTCATTTTTATGGGGCTTTCTCCTATAAAAATTATTAATACTCAGGCAGCTGTATTAATAGGTATGGTTTATAATTATCTGCCTTTTATGATACTTCCGCTTTATTCCATTATGACTAAAATACATCAAAGCCTGATAGAAGCTTCTCAGGATTTGGGAGCTAATTCCTTTAATGTGTTCATTAAAGTAATATTTCCGTTAAGTTTGCCAGGAATGGCTGCAGGCGTTACAATGGTATTTGTTGCAGCGGTAAGCACATTTGTAATTTCTCGTATGCTTGGCGGCGGTGCTAATATTCTTATAGGCGATTTAATAGAGATGCAGTTTTTGGGTATGTCGTATAATCCCAATTTGGGTTCGGCTATAAGTTTGGTATTAATAGTTATATCTTTGTGCGCTATAATGCTTATGCATCAGATATATGAAGAAGATGAAGATGTTAAGGATATGTTTTTATGATAAAAAAAATATTGTCAAAATGCTATATAGCTTTTATATTTTTATTTTTATATGCCCCTATAGCAATATTGATTTTCTTTTCTTTTAATAAAGCCAGAGGAAGGGGGGTATTTACAGGTTTTACTTTGAATTGGTATAGAGAATTATTTTCTAATGATTTAATACTTCATTCTTTTTTTAATACAATAATAGTTGCGGCAGTATCTTCTATATTTGCCACTATTATAGGTACGGCTGCTGCTATTGGAATTAATAGTTTTAGCAAAAATATGAAAAGCGCAGTTATGGGAATTACTTATATATCTATCATTAATCCTGAGATAGTAACGGGTATATCTTTAATGCTTTTATTTGTAATAATCAAGCTTAAATTTGGTTTTACAACATTAATTTTAGCTCATATTACTTTTAACATTCCTTATGTTATACTTAATGTTCTGCCTAAATTAAGACAGCAGGATAATAGTCTTTATGAGGCTGCGCTGGATTTAGGATGCACTCCCTCTTCAGCTTTTTGGAAAGTAGTAATACCTGATATACTTCCGGGCATACTTGCAGGTTTTTTAATGGCATTAACATATTCATTAGATGATTTTGTTGTAAGTTATTTTACCTCTGGAATTACTTCTCAGACTCTGCCTATAACTATTTATTCTATGACCAGAAAGAGGGTCAGCCCTGAAATAAATGCCATATCCACAGTTATATTTATAGTTGTGCTTGTAAGTCTTGTTGTAATGAATTTAAAAGATATAAAAAAAGAGAAGTATATGACACAGTTAAAAAATAAAATAAAATAAAAAATTATTATTTATAATATTATAAATGAGTTTAAGCTTTTAATTTATTTAATTTGAGTCTTAAAGGCTTAAGCTAACATAATATCAATAAAAGGAGATATATAAAACAATGAAAAAAAATATTTTTTTTATTTTAATGCTGATTGCATTATCCGCAAAAGGACAGACAGTTAATTTAAGCAGATTTGACACTAATTATTATCATAAATATAAGGGCAGGAATTTATCTATAAATGTGTATAATTGGGGAGAATATATATCTGACGGTTCGGACGGTACCTTAGACGTAAATAAAGCTTTTGAAGAGCTTACAGGGATAAAGGTTAACTATTCCACTTTTGCCTCAAATGAGGAAATGTATGTAAAATTAAAAGTCGGAGGAATTCAATATGATATTATAATACCTTCAGACTATATGATAGAAAAACTTATAAAAGAGAATTTGGTAAGAAAATTAAATTATGACAATATACCTGCACATACAAATATAGCAGCAAGATTTAAAAATCTTCCTTTTGATCCTACAGGCGAGTATTCTTTAGCTTATACTTGGGGTGTAACTGGAATAATTTATAACAGGAAATTAGTAGCAGAAAATGAAGAGGATATAAATTGGGATATACTTTTTAATGATAAATATAAAGGTCAAATACTTATGTACTATAATCCTAGAGATGCATTCAGTATAGCTCAGGCATATTTAGGATACTCCCTTAATACTACTAATGAATCTGAGCTTAGAGAATGTGCAAAGATTTTAAAAGATCAAAAACCTCTTGTGCAGTCTTATGTAATGGATGAGATATATGATAAAATGGAATCGGAAGAGGCTGCCATAGGTGTTTATTATGCAGGAGACTCTTTAACTATGATGGATAATAATCCCAATTTGAATTTCATTATACCAAAAAGAGGCGCTAATTTATTTGTAGATTCTATATGCATACCTTCCAACTCGGAAGATCCTCAATTAGGAGAGATGTATATTAATTTCTTATCAGAGCATGAAATAGCTTTTGCCAATATAGATTTTATCAATTATGCTTCTCCTAATAACAGAGCCGTTTCTATGATGAGTCCTGAAACAAGAAATAATAAAATAATATATCCTGATGAGGCAGTATTAGAAAACTGCGAGGTTTATGTAAATTTGCCAGATGATACAGGCATATTGGTAGAGGATTTATGGAATGAAGTGCTTTCAAATGATTCTGCCTATAAGGGCTGGGTTATACCTGTTTCTTTAGGCATTATAGTTTTTCTTTGCGCCGTTATTATAGTTCTTCGTAAGATTATGAGAAAAAGAGATAATTAATATACAACTTAAAAAATATTATTAACTTTTATATTTTATATAAAAAATAATAATAGCTGTTGAAATAAGGATTATAATTGAATATATTATAACAATATGCACATTTTTAAGGAGATAATTAAAATGCTAAAAAAAATTAAAATTATTTTTATACTGACTGCATTTATTTTATTCTTATTTTCATGTTCCAATTCTGAAAAATCCGGGAATACGGGAACTCTCACAATTATACATATGAATGATACCCATGCGAAAGATGAAGAAGAGAAGATAATTAACAATGAAGTAAGTCCTCCGCAAACTAATTATATGTACGGAGCTTCAAGAAGAGCCTACTATATAAAACAAGTAAAATCTGCTGATGATAATGTACTGGTTCTTCATGCAGGAGATACTATAACAGGAAGCGTTTATTCTACCGTATTTAGAGGCAGAGATGAAGTTAATATTATGAATATGATTGAAGTAGATGCAGCCGCTTTAGGGAATCATTTTGCAGATTACGGGCTTGATAATTTTACTGAAATAATGAAAGAAAGAAAGTTTCCTACTATTTCCATAAATGTAAAAAATAAATCTGATAATAGCTATTATGCTTCTCCTTATATTGTTACAAATGTTAATGGACTCAATGTTGCCATTATCGGAGTAACCATATCGGATTCTGTATATAATCCTAAAAATATTGAAAATATAATATTTGAAGAAGAAATAAAATCATTAAAAAACTTTATAAAAAAAATTCCTCTTAATACTACAAATGATGTTACAATATTATTAAGTCATGTAGGCTATGAAAAAGATAAAAAAATTGCAGAGTCTATGCCTAATACTTTTGATGTAATAATAGGAGGACATAGCCATACACAATTGTATGAGCCTGATATAGTAAACGGAACTCCCATAGTGCAGGCAGGATATTACGGACATTTTTTGGGACATATTAATTTAAATGTTAATAACGGTACTGTTGATAGTTTAGATTATAAATTAATTGAAATGAATAATGCTATAGAGCAGGATAATGATATGCTTTCTTTTATAAATGAAATGAAAGATGCTGTTAATAAGGAATTTAATGTAAGAATAGGAACTTTACCAGTAAAATTAGAGCATAACGGAATAAGATCCAATTCTATGGCTATAGGAAATTTTGCATGCGATTTGGTAAAAGATTCATACGGAAATGTGGATATGGTTATAATTAATTCAGGAAATTTAAGATCCGAATTGAAGTCGGGAGATATTACTTTGGGAAATATACAAAATGAATTTGCGCCGTTTAATAATGAAGTTGCAATAGTTTCATTAAACGGAAAAGATTTGCTTAATATAATAAGACTTTCAGGTGAAAAAAGAGGAAAAGGAGGATTTTTACAATTTTCAAGAGGAGTAGAGGTAAAGTATACTTCCGACGGTAATTTTATATATGCAAAATTAAACGGTAAAGATATAAGCGAATCTGAATATTATAATATAGCTCTGTCAGACTTTATACTAGACGGAGGAGACGGATATATTGATTATGAAAATAACCCTATAGGAAGAAAAGGAAAAAATATAGTTATGACAGGAAACGATATAAGAGATTCTTTAATATCAAAAATAAAAGAACTTGATAATATATCTATTGATTATATTGATGAAAATCCTAGAGTAATATTTGAATAAAAAATATTTTACAATAAATAAGATCCCTGTTTTTTATTAAACTAGGATCTTTTTTATAATAATTAATATATAATGTAATTTTAGCTTTTATAAAAAACAGCCTTTAAGTTTTGTATAGCCTAGCAAATGTTTTTCAATAGAAGCTGCAATTGATGAAAATGATTCTTTTATTCCTATATCTATATTCTTTCTCAATTTTTTTCCGAAAGCAAGTATAGGTATATACTCTCTTGTATGATCGCTGCCTTTATAAGTAGGATCGCATCCATGGTCTGCAGTTATAATAAGTAAATCATTGTCATTTAAACTCCCAATCATTTCTGGAATATATTTATCAAATTCTTCCAAAGCATTTTTATATCCTTTAGGATCTCTTCTATGTCCGTAAAGCATATCAAAATCTACTAAATTTGTAAATATCAATCCCTCATTAATTTCTTTAATAGCCTTTATTGTTTTTTCTATGCCGTCAAGATTATTTTTATTAGTTTGTCTGTTTTCTGTGATTCCTATGCCTGCAAATATATCGCTTGTTTTTCCAATCCCAATAACAGGAAGATTTTTATTTTTTATTCTGTCAAGCATAGTCTCTGCATTTGGAGGAATCGAATAATCATGCCTTCTTTCCGTTCTTTTATAATTTCCATTATTTCCTATATACGGACGTGCTATAACTCTTGCCACAGGCGAATATTCACTGCATATTTCAAGGCTTTTTCTGCATATACTATAAAGTTCATCTATAGGTATTATTTCTTCATGCGCCGCTATTTGAAGTACGGAATCTGCAGATGTATAAATTATAAGAGAACCGTTTTTTATTTGCTCATCAGCATAGCAATCTATAACTTCCGTTCCTGAATAAGGTTTATTGCATACTGCCTTTCTTTTAGAAAACTCTTCTATCTTTTTTATTGTGATTTCAGGAAAACCATTTGGATAAGTATTAAACGGTTTTTCGGATACAAGCCCCGCTATTTCCCAATGTCCTGTAGTAGTGTCTTTCGATTTGGAAGCCTCCATAGCTTTTCCGTAATAGCCTATTGTATTATTATTTCTGCATACTCCTTTTATATCCGCTATATTTCCAAGCCCCATTTTTTCCATATTTGGAATACTTATTCCTCCGTTAACTTCAGCTAAATGTACAAGAGTGTTGGTCCCTTCATCTCCGAAAGATGCGGCATCGGGCAAGGCACCGACTCCGCAGCTGTCTGCCACTATTAAAACGGCTTTCTTTTTATTCATATTTAATTATCCTATATTTTATTTTTATAGATATAAAAAGAGGGCAGAATATACCATCTTTAAAAATAATATAATTACTTATTTTCTACTTTCTTTTTTTTTCTAAGCCTATAGAGTTAGCCAGCTCTTCATCTATAATAACTACTACATCATTATGAAGCTTTAGAAAGGTAACAGGACATTTAGTTGTAATTTTATCGCTTGTAAGAAATTCTTTCATAGCGGCTGCTTTTCCCTTTCCTATAGCGGCTATTACTATTTTTTTTGCCTTTAATATTCCGCCCATACCCATACTGAATGCTTCTTTAGGAACATCTTTTTCCGATTCAAAGTATCTTGAATTAGCTTTTATAGTTTTTTCGTCAAGCTTTACGCATAAAGCATCAGCATGCAGATAATCGTCTGGTTCATTAAAAGCTATATGTCCGTTGGGACCTACGCCTAAAAGCTGTAAATCTCTGCTGTATTTATTCAGTTTATCATTAAATTCTTTTAAATTTTTATCTTTATCTCCAGTACCTTTTGGAACAAATGTATTTTTTTTATTAATATTAACATGATTGAACAAATTATTATCCATAAAATATCTGTAGCTTTGTTCATTTTTTCCGTCTAAGCCTCTATATTCGTCTAAGTTTATAGTCCTGACATTCTTAAAATCTATTTCTTTTTTCTGATAAGATTTTATAATATGAGGATAAACAACTTCTGCTGTACCTCCTGTGGCAAGTCCTAAAACTGCATCTTTTTTTTCTTTTAAAAGATTAATGATTTCCGATGCAGCTTTTTTACCTACAGTATTTGCATCTTTAGCAATAACTAATCTTAATCCCATAATAATTTACTCCTTTTTTATTATATATCGTTTTTGCGATTATAACATATATATTATTTATTATCAAACATATAAATAAGGATTAAAAAACTGATTAATATTTTTTGTATATAGAATTTATGTTCATCTTCTTTCAAATACATGACTTTTTATTAAAACAGCTCCGCTTTCTATCATAGCTTCCAATACTATATCTTTAATATTTTCGTCATTTATAGATTCATATACAGTTTTTTTATTATTTATAAATCCTAAGTATACAGTTATTGCATGTCCTATATTTAAAGTAAATAATTTTATTTTAATAGTTAGGAAGCAGATATCTAAGTGCGGGATCATTTAATGTTTCATTTGGAAACCACCATGTAGGAATTAAAAATGCAGTTATTAATCCCCATTCTATAAAAGCGGCAATATTCGGCTGTACCATATTTTTATATTTTATCCAATTTCATAATGAAATCTCCTTGAAATTTAAGTACTATTGTTATATCATGTTTTTATATTTTTAAAATGATAAATATTTTTTTGTATTTTAAGGACTATTGTATGTGTATTATAAAACCTAAAGCTGTAATATTTGATTTTGACGGAACATTAGTTGATAGCGAAAGTATTTATACTAAATCTTTAATAGCTGTTTCTGATAAAATGAATGTACTTAAAAATATTGATTTTAAATCTATTGCAGGCATGCAGACAAATGATATTCATGATATTTTAAAAAAGGATGGACATTATGTTCCTGATAATTTTTTCACCGAAACAGAAAAATATTTTTATAAATTGCTTGAAACAGATTTAATTGTATTTGACGGTGTTATGGAGACATTGGAGAGATTTAAAAACTTTGATATTGTTATAGCTTCTAATAGCAATATTAACTATGTAAAAAAATATTCCGACATAAAAGGAATATCTAAATATATTAAAGATTATTCCTGCTTTAATGAAAAATTAAAAGCTAAGCCTGAACCAGATTTATTTTTATATGCATTTGAACTTCTTAAAAAATATAATAATAATTTAAAAAAAGATGATGTTTTAATATTTGAAGACAGCTTAGCAGGAATTGAAGCTGCTGAAAAATCAGGTATTAAATCTGCGGCAGTAACTAATAGCTACAGTAAAGAAGAACTATTAAAAAAAGGCGCTTATATAGTTTTAGATAAAATAAATGAAATATTTAATTATATAGAAATATAGTTTTATAATAACTAATTTATATTTTATACTCTTAAAAATATATCTTTATTATATCATAATTATTGAAATTTATATATATAAATATAATATAAAAGTAATAGTTAAAAATTAAGGATTTAATATGTTAAAAGAAATGTTATATGGTAAAATACAAATTACTGAAAGTGTAAAAGATTGGAAAGAAGCCTTGAGGATAGCCGCTAAGCCTCTTTTAGATACTAAAAATATAGAACCTAGATATGTGGATTCTATTATAGAAAATGTAAATAAGAACGGACCTTATATAGTTATAACCGATGGTGTTGCTATGCCTCATTCAAGACCTGAAGAAGGCGTTATAAAAAAAGGAATGAGTTTATTAAAAGTAAAAAACGGCGTAGACTTTTATCAGACTGAAAAGAAAGTATATTTATTTTTTACATTGGCGGCTGAAGATTCTGACAGTCATCAAGATGCTATAGCTGATTTGGCAGATGTTCTCGGAGATGATGATTTACTTAAAAAAATAATAGAAGAAGATTTAACACAGGAAGAAATTTTAAGTTTATTTAATTAATTTGTATTAAGTCAGATTGACAAATGGGCTTCAAATTAATGAAGCCCCTGAAAAATATTACATATCGGCTATAAACTTATACATAGGAAATTTTCTGCATAAAGCACCTACTTTTTTAGCAATAGAATTTATTATTTTTTCATCATTGCTGTTGCTTAAAACTTCATCTATATATTGAGTTAATTCCATAATATCTTTTTCTTTCAAACCTCTGGTAGTAACGGCAGGGGTTCCTAATCTTATGCCGCTTGTAATCATTGGAGATTCCGTATCATATGGTATGCCGTTTTTATTAATAGTTATATGAGCCTTATCTAAAACAGCTTCGGCAGTCTGTCCTGTGATTCCTTTAGATTTTTTTACATCAGCTAATATTAAATGCGTATCTGTACCGCCTGATATTAATTCATATCCTTTAGCTAAAAACATATTAGCCATAGCCTCCGCATTTTTTATAACTTGTTCCTGATATTTAATAAATTTAGGATCCAATGCCTCTTTAAAGCATACAGCTTTAGCAGCTATAACATGCATTAAAGGTCCTCCCTGTATCCCAGGAAATATGGTTTTATCAACCTTTTTAGCTAAATCCTCCTCAGTGGAAATAATATATCCTCCTCTGGGACCTCTTAAAGTTTTATGAGTAGTGCCTGTAACAAAATGTGCATAGGGAATGGGGCTTGGGTGAACTCCAGCAGCTACAAGACCTGCAATATGCGCCATATCTACCATCAGCATAGCGCCTACTTCATCAGCAATTTCTCTGAATTTTTTGAAGTCAATAAATCTGGGATAAGCGCTTGCTCCTGCGACTATCAATTTAGGATTAACTCTTTTAGCTATATCTCTCACTTCGTCATAATCTATTTGCATAGTATCTTTTCTGACATTATAATGTTCAAAATTATAAATTTTTCCTGAGAAATTTACATTTTTGCCATGTGTTAAATGTCCGCCTGAATCCAGAGACAGACCTAAGCATGTGTCTCCCGGCTGAAGAACTGCCATATAAACACCCATATTAGCCTGAGAACCAGAATGAGGCTGTACATTTACAAAAGGCGCTTTAAATAATTTTTTTGCCCTTTCTATAGCCAAGTTTTCCACAACATCAACTTCGCTGCATCCTCCGTAATATCTTTTTGACGGATAACCCTCTGCATATTTATTGGTAAATATAGAACCCTGCGCTTCCATAACGGCTCGTGAAACTATATTTTCGCTTGCTATAAGTTCAAAACCGTTAATCTCTCTTTTATACTCATTTTTCATTGCAGCAAATATTTCTTTATCAGCACTTTTTAATGCAGCTTCCGATACATAATACTTAGATGCGGACACTTTTGCAGTTTTTACCGCTTTTTTAGAACTTGCAGCATTTTTTTTAACAACCGTTTTTTTAGCAGATTGTGCCACCTTTTTAGATGAAGATTTATCTGCTGATTTTTTCTTAGATACAGCCATGTTTCCTCCGATGAAATCTATTTTTAATCATTTTTTTTATTTAAAGCAATGATATACCAATATAATTTTTTTTTCAATTATTAAAATTGTATAATATATATTTTTTTATAATTTAAATATATATAAATAATTTTTATATGAGATTATAATAAAAAGCAGTAAATCAAAATAGGATTTAAATAATTTAATTTATTATTGCAAAACATAGTTATAGATAGTATAATAAAGCTCATAATTAAATATTTTTAATATAAATAAAAAATTAATTCTTAAAGGTATAATATGAAAATATTATTTATATGTTTAGGTTTTCTTTTCATAGGCATAGGAGCAGTAGGAATAGCAGTGCCCATTTTGCCTACTACTCCTTTTCTTTTACTTGCATCTTTCTTTTTTGCAAAAGGCTCTAAAAGATTTCATAATTGGTTTATGTCTACAAAATTGTATAAAAAATATTTAAAAAGCTTTGCTGAATCAAGGGCTATGACTTTAAAATCTAAACTTACCATATTGATTCCTGTAAGTGCTATGCTTATCATAACATTTATTTTTGTTAATAACTTATATGCCAGAATTATTATAGCTTTGCTTATTACTGCAAAATATTTTTATTTCTTCACTCAAATAAAAACTATAAAAGATCCGCAGGGAATAAGGAGCTTGAAAGAAAGCAATAGAGAGGAATTCTAAACTTTAATATTTTATTATAATAAACAGAGTTTTCTTGTTATTTTTGGAGATAGTATATGAAAATATTAAAATATATTTTTACTGCGGGTATTATGTTTTCTTATTTATTTAATGATGTTTATGCGAGTGAAAATAATGAAGATACAAATAAAAAGGGATTTCAATCCGTATTAGATAATAGATTTTTTTCCATAGGATTATTCAGCAGCGCCGACTCTATAAAAACAACCGTGAATATGGAATTGGGTTTTAAGATAATGAAATATAATAATTTCCAGATTAAAAGCTATACTATTATAACAGGATCAAAGATATATGATGACAATCCGCAAATGTATCAATTAGGATTTATTCAGAAGCTTGCATTTGGCGGAAATGATGAATATACAGGAGAGATAGGCATATCCAGATATGGTTTTATTTTTTTTGGTTTTGGTTTTTTATCATTTAATCCTGACAAAAGCGGAAAGTTTTTATTTGATTCTCCTTATTATTGGGAAGTCGGCGGAGGTGCGGGTTTTAATATAAATGTAAGCAAACATATATCAATGCTGCTTGAGTTCGGAGGAGGAATTCATCTTGTACCAGAAGGAGAAAAACTCGGATATCATAAAAAAATTAATAAAGCAGGATTTGGAAGAATCAGTATAGGTGCAAGGTATTATTTTTAATTGCTGTTTATTAAAAAATAATTACTTAGAATAAATAAAATTTTATTTGTACTAAGTAATTATTTTATACATATGTTTTTTATCACCAAGTATTTTTTATTTCTTTTAAAATAGATTCTGTTAATTTTATGGTATTTACATCATCTTCTATTGAAACAAATCTTTTATCTTTACCTAATATGCAGTTTGCAAAATGCTCATCTTCTAATTTTAATGGATTATCCCTATGAATGAATACTCTCTCTATAATAGATTCCTGCTTATAATTAATGCCTACAGAAGTTTTTATGTTGCTCTGACTAGCCGCCTGTCTGTGTATTGTTATATCCTGAGTTGCATAATCTAATAAAAAGTATGCTTCTTCGGTACTTATTGCAAGTGTTCTTATTTTTTCCTGAGTTATACGGCTTGCACTTATAGAGGCTATAGTTTCGTCTTCAAACTCTATTAAAGCGCTTGCTATGTCTTCATTTTTTGTTTTTATTCTCTTTCCGCTTGCAGAAAATTTTATAATAGGCTTTTTTACTAATGAAGTTACAATATCTAAATCATGAATCATTATATCAAATACAACGCCTACATCGGTAATACGGGGAGTAAACGGTGCTAATCTTCTTGCCTCTATTAAATAAGGTTTTTTTATTATATTATGAAGTTCCTGAACGGCTCCGTTAAATCTCTCAACATGACCTACCTGAAGTATAACATTTTTTTGTTTTACAATATCCTGCAATTCTAAAGCCTGAGCATAAGTTTCTGTCATAGGTTTTTCCACTAATACATGTTTTCCTTTTTCAATTGCTTTTTTTGTTATTTCAAAGTGGTAAATTGTGGGACTGGCTATTATTATGGCATCGGAATTATCTAAAGCTTCATCTGCGCTTTTAAATCTTTTTATATTGTATTTTTTAGATATTTCATCAAGATGATTTTCATCAGCATCATATATGCCAGATAAGTTTATATTATTTATTTGATTTATAACATTGAGATGAAACTGTCCCATTCTTCCCACGCCTATAAGACTTATATTTACTTTATCCATTTAAGAATCCTTTTTATTATATTTTATTTAAAATTATAAATTTAATTTTTATAAATTCAATACTAATTTTTTATTTTATACACTATCTAATATTGTAAAAATATAGTATATTTTTTATATAATAATTTAAATTAAAAAAACGGAGCTTATAATGAAAACAGATATAGAAATAGCACAGGAATGCAATTTAGAGAGAATAGGGAAGATAGCTGATAAATTAAAATTAACAGAAGATGATTATGAAGTTTACGGAAAATATAAGGCTAAAATTGAATTGTCGCTTTTAGATAAATTAAATGATAAAAATGACGGAAAATTAATATTGGTAACCGCTGTAACTCCTACGCCTGCAGGAGAAGGTAAATCAACAGTTACAATAGGGCTTAGTCAGGGATTAAACAGAATAGGAAAAAATGCTATTGCAGCTTTAAGAGAACCTTCTTTAGGACCTGTATTCGGCATAAAAGGAGGAGCCTGCGGAGGCGGATATTCTCAGATTGTTCCTATGGAAGATATTAATCTGCATTTTAATGGTGATTTTCATGCAATTACCAGCGCACATAATTTAATAGCTGCATGCATTGATAATCATATTAAGCAGGGAAATGAATTGAAAATAGATGTTAATAATATAGTATTTAAAAGAGCTCTTGATATGAATGACAGATCATTGCGTGATATTGTTATAGGACTTGGAGGAAGCGGGAATGGTATTGTAAGGCAGTCTTCATTTCAAATAACTGTTTCATCTGAAATTATGGCTATACTTTGTCTTTCAAATTCATTGACGGATTTAAAAAATAGAATAGGAAATATTATATTTGCTTATGATATTAATGATAATCCTCTTAAGGTAAAAGATCTAAAAGTAGAAGGAGCTGCCTCAGCATTGCTTAAAGATGCCATAAAACCTAATCTAGTTCAGACACTTGAAAATACGCCTGCTATAGTTCATGGAGGACCTTTTGCCAATATTGCGCATGGCTGCAATTCTATACTTGCGACTAAAATGGCTTTGAAGCTTGGGGATTATGCTGTAACCGAGGCTGGTTTTGCAGCAGATTTGGGAGCCGAAAAGTTTCTTGATATAAAATGCCGCATTGCCGATTTAAAGCCGAACTGCATAGTATTGGTTGCCACTATAAGAGCATTGAAGCATCATGGAGGTGCAAAAGAGCTTAATAAAGAGGATTTAAATGCCTTGACCGAAGGTTTTAAAAATCTGGATAAGCATATTGAAAATATGCAGAAATATAATATTCCTGTAATTGTTGCTGTTAATAAATTTTATTCCGATACCAATAAAGAGATAGAATGCATAATAAAGCATTGCGGAGATATAGGCATAGATATTTCATTATGCGATGTTTGGTCTAAAGGAGGGGAAGGAGCTATTGATTTGGCGCATAAAGTAGTAAGCAGGGCTTTAGATTACAATTATAAGCCTCTGTATGATTTGAATAAAACTATAAGGGAGAAAATAGAAATTATATGTAAGGAAATATACGGAGCAGGGGAGGTTAAATTTTCTAATAAAGCTTTAAATACAATAAAAAAATTGGAAAGTATGGGAATAGGTAATTTGCCTATATGCATATCGAAAACGCAAAAATCTATATCGGATAATCCTGCTTTATTAAATGCTCCTAAAGATTATACTTTGAATATTGATGAGGTAAAAGCCGCTTTAGGAGCAGGTTTTATTATAGTTATGGCTGGCGGTATTATAGATATGCCTGGTCTTCCTAAGATTCCTGCTGCATGCGGCATAGATATAGATGAAAACGGAAAGATAACAGGATTATTTTAAAACAAACAGCTATGATTTATTTCATAGCTGTTGTTTGCGCATTGCATTATAAAAAAATTTATTGCGTATCTGTATTATTTTCTTCTGTTTCAGCAGTATTGTTTTCTGTTTCTATAGGTTCGGACTGAATAGATGGTAATTTAATATTGTCAATATCTTCTGCTTTGATATTTAAATCCATTCTTCTTATAACGGTTTTTGCAGTTTTAATATCAACGGCTTCTCCTAAAGCGTCAATCAATGTTATTTCAGATTCTTCATTTTTATATTGCTTCATTTCAAGAATATAACCTTCGCCGTCTTTAGCTATAGTAGTTTTATTTTTTCCGTCATCTTCAATATCTATAATAACTCCGTCTGCTCTTACTTCATGAATTAAACTTCTTCCGTCAGTATAGTTTTTTGAATTGTACATACTTCCGTCAGGTTCCGTAGCTGTAGTTTCAGTGTTTCCTAAAGCATCTTTTGTATATATTACAGTGGAGCCGTTAGGTTTTACAGTAGTAGTTATGCTGCTTGAGTCTGCGGCTGTAACTTCCGTTACGGTGCTTGAATCTGTATTAATTGTTGTAGTTTCTCTTGAGCCGTCCTGTCTTATTATTCTTTTTATGGCGGTTCCGTCATGCATTTTTATTTCGCTTATAGTATTATCAGATATCGTATCGGTTATAACGGTTCCGTCAACTTTTTTCGTTACAACAGTGAAAGAACCGTCTTCATTATATGTTTTTGTTATAATGCTGCCGTCATCAGATTTTATATTATAAGAGAAAGTTCCTGAGCCTGCGGAATCCGATTTTCTTTCCTCAACTCTTCCGTCAGGATAAACCATTTTTAAATTGCTTATTCCGTTAGTATCTACAGATGTTGTTCCTATACTTCCGTCTATATAATTTGCAGTTACAATATAGCTTCCGTCAGGATTTTCTGTTTTTACTATAACAGCTCCGTCAGATCTTTTAGTTTCCGTTTTTGTGTTTCCAAAATTATCTTCCGTTCTTTTTACTTCCGTTCCGTCTAAACTTCTTGTATAAAAAAATGTACCGCTGTCATCTTTATAATTTGTAGTAACGGAACCGTCGGATCTTTCCGCTGTAAACGATTTATTGCTTTCTGAAGTTTTTGTGTTTATAAAAGAACCGTCAGGGTATAAAGTATATTCAAAGATATCTCCAGAAGAAGTTTTTGTGCTTATAGATTTTGAGCTGTCTGTCATATAGGTTTCTACTTTTCTGTCTCCGTTTTCAAACAGTATATCTATTTCTCTTTTTCCATAAGGATATATTGTATAGGAAATTTCATAATTATTGGAATACATTTTTGTTTTTTCTGTTTTTCCGTTTTCATAAATTATTTTAACGCCGTTAGTATATATTGTTTCTCTTTCATAATCAAAATTAGGAAATATATTTTCTGTAGTTATACTTCCGTCATTATTTGTATTTATTCTGTAATTATTGGTAAAAGGAATAAATTTTACAGAAGAGTCATTGCTTCTTATAAGAGATATAACTTTTTCTAAAGATTCTTTTTGATAATAATCGCTTCCTGCATTGGTTAAAAATATTTCATAGGATACAGCTGCATTTGTTATATCCCCCATAGCAAGAAAAGTATGCCCCATATTAAGATATGCGCTGTAATATAAAGCCCAAGTATTGTATTTATCTACTGATGCGGCATTTGTTTTTATTTCAACAATATTTCCGTTAGTGTCTGTTGTGTTTGTCATTATTATTATATTTGTTATGCTGTAAGGATTTTTTTCAGTTATTACATAAGATGAGCCCGATATTGTGGAGTTTGTGCTTAATGAAACTGTATTAGAATCCGATGCTGCAGGTTCATTTGGATTTACCACTTCAATATTAAAATTATTATTTGCTTCAAATATTACGGTTGTATTTGTAAATATATAATCATTTGTATATGTATTAGTTATGACGACATTTGTAAATAACGGAAGTTTTGTAAATGTATTATTAAGTTTATTTATATTATTTTCATAATTAGTATTATTTACCGCATCTAATATATAATCTGTCGTGCTGTCAGATATAATTTCCTGAGTTAAAGATGTATTTTCTGATATTTCATTAGTAAATGATATATCATCTGCTGAATTATTTGAAGAATTTTCTAATGCATCAGATATAAATACCGTATTAGTTACAGTATTCTGATAAACTGTATAATTAGTCATAATTTCATAATTGAGTTTAGCGGTATAAGTCGAATAAAGACGCTCTGCGGATCTTCTGTACCAAATCAATGCATCCTCATAATTTTTTAATTGATAATATGAGTTTGCTATATTATTGCAGTATGAATATGAATCGTTTATATCAAATGCGAGTTTATAATAATCAATAGCGTTTTCATACTGCTTGTCTTGGAAATAGCATGCTCCTATATAATAATAAAGCATATCATTAGTGGAGAGCGGTCTTCTTTTCAGATACAAAAGAAAAGCTTCTCTTGCAAAATTATATTTTTTTTGAAAAAAAAGTTTTTCAGCATTATAAAATTCTCTGTCTATATTTCTATCATTATTCTGACCAAATAAAAATGATGATAATATTGCAAAAATAAATATTACAGATATTGCGGAAAATTTTTTCATAATAATATAATCCTTTTCATTAATTTTTAAGGACAATATTTAAAACTATCAATTTTTTATATAGTCAAAATAATGATTAAACAGAGAATAAAGTATATATTCGCTGTATCCTCTCACCTTTTTATTTTTATCCAAAACATCATTTAAAAATTCAAAAGTTTTATCATTAGGGTTTTCTATGTAATAGAGTCTCTCTTTAGACAGAGATAAACTTTCATTTTTTATCATTTTTATTAGAGATAATTCTTTTAACTTATCTTTTTTATCTTCTCTGCTTGACTTATAAGAGAATAAACGCTTAACTAAATTTTCAAACACTATTTTATTATACATAACGGCTCTTCTTACATCTGTATCCACACTTCCGTCATAGCTGCTGATTTCACTGTCAAATATAGCAATAGATACAGCAGATTTAATGTCGGCAAATACAGCCTTTTCTTCTTTCAGTTGAAATTTTTTATTAGACATAATATCAGAAAATATTTTCCTTTAATTTAAAATATATTCTTTTAATATATCGACAAAACTTAAAAATTAATTAGATTAAAAAATATTTGCTTTAAGAAATAATATAAATTTATATTCTTAAAATAAATACATAGAACTGATTTATAAAAAATTTTTAATAAAAGGAGGTATTTTAATATTAAAGTTATTAATTTATTTTTATTTATAAACTTTTATATAATTTCTATTTTTTTATAATACTGAATATAATGCGGTAGAATTTATATTATTATAATAAAAAACCTTACATAATAAATACTTATTATGTAAGGCATTATTTTTTATTAAATAAAATTATTTGTTTTTAATAGGATCATTAGGATTAGAAGCTGTTTCTTTTGATAATCCTCGAGCCCATTGACCTGTAATAAATAATTCAACTACAGCTAATATTATCATAATAGCGGCAATTGCAGCCAATACATAACCATCAAAAGTAGCTTTCATAACATTAGTATATACCACTAAGCCAAGAGCAGAAAGAGTAACCGCAAACATAAATGTCAAAGGTATAATATTTTCCCAAGAAGTTCTTTTTTGTCTGTTTTTTATCCAGGCAGCAACAGCTAATAAAGATAATCCTGCCAATAATTGATTCGCACTTCCGAATATAGGCCAAATTCTGGCATAACCGTAAAGTGTAAATCCTAAAGAGAATAGAACCGTAATGCCTGTTGCTATATAAGGATTAGTTAGAAAAGTTTTATGTACTCTTCCCGTAGAAGAAGTATATTCGCCTAATTCCTGTATTAAGTATCTTCCTATACGGGTTGCACTATCTAATGAAGTTAATGCAAAAGAAGCAAAAGCTAAAGTAACGAAAGTTTTTCCCATACTTAAAGGTATTCCGAAAGAAGTCATAAATGTTGCAACGCCTGTAGCAAATCTGGCGGCTGGAGTTCCTTGTCCGTTTCCTGCAACAGCTGAAACACTCATTAAAGCAACTATAGCAACTATACCTTCAATAAGCATAGCTCCGTATCCAACTAATTTAGCATCTTTTTCACTGTTAAGCTGTTTAGCGCTTGTTCCTGAACTTACAAGGGCATGGAATCCTGATATGGCCCCGCATGCAACAGTAATGAAAAGAATCGGGAATAGATAATTTCCTGCGCTAGGCATAAATCCTGTGAATGCAGGTGTTTGCACGGCTGGTCTCATTATAACCAAACCTACAACGCCGCCTACTACCATAGCATAAAGCAGGAATGATGATAGATAATCTCTAGGCTGCAATAATATCCAAACAGGCATTAAAGAAGCACATATTATGTAAATAACTAATATTATCTGCCAATGTACTTTTTGTAAAGTTAAAAACGGGAATTTATCAGAAACAAAAATTATAGTAGCCAATAATGCAACGCCTATTATTGTTGAAACGGCAACGCTTGCCCCTCTTCTGTATACTAAGAAACCGAATAATAAAGCTAAAACAATAAACAGCATACTAGCGGTGCCTGCAGCCGCAGATTCTCTGTAATTGTCAACATTTACTGCAAAAGTACCTGCCGTAATATCTAAGAAAGCCGCAACTACCAAACATATAGTAATAAAGGCGTAAAGAGTAAACATTATTTTACCTTTTTGGCTTACATTATGTCTTATAACTTCTCCGATAGATTTACCTTCATGTCTCAGAGAAGCAACTAATGAACCGTAATCATGCACTCCGCCAAAAAATACGCATCCAAATAAAATCCATAAATAAACTGGAAGCCAGCCAAACATAGTGGCGATTATGGGACCTGTAATAGGACCTGCTCCCGCTATTGATGAGAAATGGTGTCCCAATAATACTTTAGCATCTGTAGGCACATAGTCTCTTCCGTCTTTAAGAATATGTGCGGGGGTTTTCTTACCAGGGTCTATTCCCCATTTCTTTGCTAAATATGAACCATAAGTTATGTAAGCTATGAAAAATATGATCATACCTAACAATAAAAGAATGAAAGCATTCATTATATATCTCCTTACATTTTTTTATATCCTCCTAAAAATCAGAAAGAAGAAATTTTAATTCTTTCTTTCTCATTTTAGGTAAGTATACATTTTTATCAGCCATAGACACTATAACATATTGCGTCTCAGACCATCCATGAAATAAAAGCTTGTAATTAACTTTATAAAAGAATTTTTTCGCCATCTTTTCCCATTCTTTTTCCAAATGACTTTCTGTTACTATAATACCTGTGATAACGCTTCTTTTATGAAATTTATTAGGATTTGCAAGTATAGGTGTCAGTCTTATGAGCATTTCCTGAAAATTTTCTATATCTTCTTTTTTTAATTCTTTTATAAATCTTAAAAGCATATGTTCAAATACTGAATAGCCTTCATAAACTGTGGATTTAGTGATAAATGATTTGAAAAAATCATTTCTGTGAAAAGCATAAAGATCAAAGTATTCATCTTCTTTTTTTATTTCATATTCTAAGTCGAAATGTCTCATTAATTTCTCTGAAACATTAAATATATATTTCTTTACATTTTCATTATTGATGTGAAGTTTTGCCATGCCGCTTCTCCATGATATATATTATATAAAGTTTTTTTTCATTGTCAAGCTTAAATATACTAAATAATAATAATTGTTATTTAGTATCATTTAATTTAAATTAAATATAATACTTTATAATTAATTTGATATATAAGATTTACTATTTATGATGGATTGACATCGGTTAATATTTACAAATATTGATGCTTTTTACAGCAGTATTTTAATATTGCAGGCTGTATATTGCAGATAATATAGTCTTCATTTTTTTTATAGCCAATGCTCTGTGACTTATAGAATTTTTTTCTTCTAATGTCATTTGGGCATAAGTTATATTATATCCTTCAGGCTGAAATATGGGATCATAACCGAAACCGTCAATGCCTCTTGGTTTTTCTATTATTTTTCCATTAACTTTTCCTTCCAAAGCTATATAATAACTATCATCTAATACACATACAGCCGAAGTTATGAAGCATGCGGTTCTGTCTTCTTCATTTTTTAATTCATCTAAAAGCATTTGTATTTTTTCTTCATAGCTTAAATTTTCTCCGCCGTATCTTGCCGAATATATTCCGGGTCTGCCATTTAAAGCATTGATGCAAAGTCCTGAATCGTCGGCTAATGAAGGAAGTTTAGTATGATTATATACAGCTTTAGCTTTTATAAGAGAGTTTTCAATAAATGTGTTTCCGTTTTCTATTATTTCATTTATATCATGAGGCATAGGCATTATTTCCTTTACAATATTTCCTTTAAATATAGCCTCTATTTCTTTTAATTTATGCTTATTTGAGGTTGCTATTACTAATTTATTCAGCATATTCATATCCTTATAAATACTTTTTAATTTTTAAATATTATAAATACTTGTAAAAAAATCATCAAAAAATAGATTAAGTTTATACGGCGTCTTTCAGAATAAAGTTTTTATTATAAAAAATATTATGACTTTAATTAATTATCATTTTTAAAAAATAATAAAGACTTATTTACTTATTATCTGTATGAAACAATTTTATTCATATTATTTTTATTTCTTGTTGCAATCTGTACAATAATTAATATTATTATAATAGATATTCCTATGATGTCCGTATAAAATTCAGGATATATAGATAAAAGTCCCGATATAATAAACAGTATTCTTTCAATAGCATTGCATTTTCTAAATACATATCCTTCCAATCCTGCGGATACTGCAAACATACCTATAAGAGAAGTTATTAAAATAGGTATAATGTCCGAAATAGTAGTATCAATCATTAATATATCAGGATTGAATATAAACATATAAGGAATAATAAAAGCACCTATTGAAAGTTTAGTAGCTTCTATGCCAGTTTTCAGCGGGTCGGATTTTGCAATTGCAGCTCCTGCCATAGCAGCCAATGCTACAGGAGGCGTAACATCGGCTATTATGCCGAAATAAAATACAAACATATGGGCTGCAAGAGGCTTATAACCTAATCCTATTATTGCGCTTGCAGCTATTGTGGATGTAATAAGATAGTTTGCGGTTGTAGGAACTCCCATGCCAAGTATTATTGAGCTTATCATAGTTAAAAATAATAATAGTAAAGATATTCCTCCTGATATTGATATTAATCCTGCGCCTATTTTCAAACCTAAGCCCGTTAAAGTAATAACTCCTATTATAATTCCAGCCATAGCACATGCAACGGCAACGCTTATTATATTTCTAGCCGCATTCACAAAAACATCTATCAAATCACTGAATGTAAAACGGATTTTCCTTTTCATTATGATATCAGTTATAGAATTTATCAGCGCAACCAATGCTGCGGCTATAATTCCCATTAATCCTGCATATATTGCAGTTTTTCCCAGTATAAAGAAATATATTATTGTTAAAAGTGGAATAATTAAATAACCTCTTTTCATCAAAAGATCTCCGATTTTAGGCAGAGAATCTCTTGATAATCCTTTAAGTCCAGTTTTTTTAGCTTCCAAATGCACCATTATGAATATGCCTGTAAAATATAGTACGGCTGGTATTATAGCTGCTCTAGCAACTTCCATATAAGGAATACCTAAACTTTCAGCCATCAGGAAGGAAGCAGCTCCCATTATAGGAGGCATTAACTGTCCTCCTGTAGAAGCCGAAGCCTCAACAGCGCCTGCAAACTCAGGTCTGTAGCCTAAGGATTTCATCATAGGTATTGTAAAACTTCCCGTACCTACAGTGTTTGATACGGAACTTCCAGATACCGTGCCAAACATAGCACTTGTAAGCACCGCAACCTTAGCTGGTCCGCCGTCAAAACCTCCCGCTATGGCATCGCATATATCTATAAAAAACTGTCCTATTCCCGTTTTATCAAGCAATGCACCAAAGAATATAAAAAGAAAAATAAATGTGGCTGATGCTCCTATAGGCGTACCCATTATGCCTTCTGTATTATAAAATAAATGCGATACTAATCTTTGAATTGAATATCCTCTGTGATTTAGAAAGCCTGGCGCATAAGCTCCGAATAATGCATACATAATAAAAATTATTGATATCACAAGTATAGGAAGCCCGACTATTCTTCTGCATGCCTCAAATACTAAAAGTATTCCTATTATGCCTACTGCAATATCTGCTGCCGTATATATTCCAGCTCTTCTAACCAACGATTCAAAATTAATTGTAATATAGCTCCAAGAAGCAGCTCCTATTAAAGCAAATATAATATCATAGAACGGAAGCTTATCTTTAGGCATATCTTTTTTAATAGGAAAAAGCAAATAGGCAAGAAGCATAACAAATGATAAATGCGTTGCTCTTAAAATCTGCGCTGTAATTTTTCCAGAAAGTATTGAATATAATTGAAATAGGCAAAATATTACAGATATAAGTATAATTAAATATTTTTTCCAACCGCTGTATCTTCTGTATCTAGATTCGCTGTCATATTTACTCATATAATCATCAATTTCTTCAACTGTAGGAATATGAATATCTTTTCTATGCTTCATTATATCCTCCCATTATTTTATATAATTCATTATTATTTCAAATAATGATACATTTTTATATTCTATTTTTATATTAGTCTGAGGTGCAAAAAAACTATCCAATTCTATAACTTTTTCATCTGCGGTTATAGTATGATTAGCAATTATACCAATAAATAAATAAAAGTCTTTAATTATTCTGTTCATTTTATTTATTTCTATATAATCGTCGGTAATAACAATATTTTCATAGCTTTCAGGTTCGGCTATACCTGCGCCGTAAGAAACAAATCTAGTCTTATCTAAAATTAAATTATTGTTTTTATCTATAAAATAGTAATCTCTAATTCTGCCTTTATTAACAGAATGAGTATATGAAATTATAAACTTCTTATCATCAAGGTTTAATATCATATTAACTTTATTGTTTTTAACACTATTTAATACTAGTTTTGGAAATAATGGTATAAATAATAAAGTAATAGCTGTAAGTATAATTAATAAAAATATAATAATTTTTTTTGACATAATATAAAAAATTATTAATGTATTCATTATCTATCTCTGATAATGAATACATCTATTAAACTAAATTATTCTATATTATATCCTAATTCCTGATAATATTTTAAAGCTCCTGGGTGAAACGGTATTGATATTCCTTTATAAGAATCTTCTATATTTAATTCTTCTCCTTTGGCATGAGCTGCTGCCAAGTCAGATTTTTTATCAAATAATGTTTTCATTAAGTTATAAACAATATTTTCAGGTATATTATTATTAACAACAATAGTAGCTTTAACGGCTATTGCTCTGGTGTCGGTATCAATTTTACTATATGTATTAGCAGGTATTGTTATCTCAGTATAATATTTATATTTGTGAAGCATTTCATCTACAGGTATTTTATCCAAAGATACTAAAACTATATCGCTTGATAAAGATAGTTCCTGTAAAGCTGCATTAGGCATTCCAGCCACTATAAAACAAGCATCCAATGTGCCGTTTTGAAGTCCGTCGCTTGATTCTTTAAAAGAAAGATTTGATTTATTTATATCATTAAATGTTAAGCCGTAAGCTTCCAATATCTGCTTAGCATTAAATTCCACTCCGCTTCCTGCATCTCCAACAGATACTCTTTTTCCTTTCATATCAGATATTGTTTTTATTGCGCTTGATTTTGTAGCAGCTATTTGTACTATTTCAGGATATAATGTAAGCATTGCAGAAAAATTTGTTAATACTTCGCCTGCAAATATATCTGTGCCGTTATATGCATAATCTATAACATCATTTTGAACAAAAGCTAAATCAGCCTCATGTCTGTTAAGAAGTCTCAAATTTTCAGCGGAAGCCCCAGTTGATTGCGCTGTAACATTCATTCCGTTTATATTGGCATTCCATATACTTGCTATGCTTCCTCCAAATGAATAGTATGTTCCGCTGGTACCGCCTGTGGCAAAAATATAATTGAGATTACCGCTTTTTTGACACCCCGCAGCTAATAATAGAACGGCAGTAACAGCAATGAAAACATTTCTCATAATAATAATACTCCTTATAAAATTTACTGATATAATACACTTTATAATATTAAAAGTCAATATTTATTCTATTATATTTTTATACAGAATAAAAATATAAGCAGTATGTTTAAAGTTAAAAAGATTTAAAATATGATATAAAAATTTATATATTAATTAAATATTAATAAAAAAAGCAATGCTGTTATTTTAAGCAGCGTGCTATTTTGCCGTTTGACATCTCATAAACATTATTGGCATGCGCAGCTATATTATGGGCATGGGTAACCATTATTATACTTGTACCCTGTTTATTTATAGCCGTCAGTATTTCCATTAATGTTTTTGTTGTTGCAGGATCCAAATCGCTTGTAGGCTCATCGGCTATTAAGCATTTGCATCCGTAAGCTAATGCTCTGAGTATGGCAACTTTTTTCATTTCGCCGCCTGAAAGATTAGATGCTTTTGAATACATCTTGTCTTTCAGAGAAAATAATTCTATATTTTCTTTAGTTTGATTTATTTTATCATCGGTAATTTTATGTTTAAAAGCTAAAGGCATCAATATATTATCTATAACGCTTATAGTTGGTATTATAACAGGATATTGAAATATATATGAAAAATATTCCCTTCTGAAGCTTGCCATAACATCTTCACTCGCTCCGTTTAATTTGAAAGAATCATAATATATGGTTCCGCCTGTCGGCTTAAGTATTCCTCCAGTTATGCTGAGTAAAGTGCTTTTTCCGCTTCCAGTATGTCCCACAAAACTTATAAAATCTCCCTGATTTATATCCAGACTTATATTTTCTAAGGCATTGTACTGATTTATTCCCAAAGAGAAAGATTTTGAAACATTGATGATTTTTATATTCATAGAGTTCCTCTTAAATCTTCATAAGGATCTTTCTGCAGAAGTATTGAATTGGATATAAAAGCGCCTGTCATAAATCCTATTATCAATACGGCATTAGCTAAAATAATTATATAAGCACCATTGATTACATCTGATACCTCTATCAAAGTCAGTATATATGAACTGTATCTTAAATATAAAATTAATATTTCTATCATACAAATTAAAAATGATATTAAAATATATAAAAGGCTTATCAATATTGATAATTTTCTTATTGCAAGCTTAGTGGCTCCGAATATGCGCAAAGTGGAAAACATTCTGCTGTTTTTAGAAAATATATATGAGCTTGATATTGCCGAATATAGTATTCCTATTATTAATATTGCTATAAATAGAGCATATATTGAAAATTCTCTAAAAAAAGGTATATTTTCATTCAATAATATTTCATACTTCCATACTAAACTGAATATTGAGGTTACAGTCATAAGCTGAGACAATGAAATAAATATTATTATTGAAAAAATAATGCTTCCTTTAATAAGTTTTGAGGCATATCCTATAGTTGAGTTATACACAATAAAAAACCTTTTATTTATTATAATTGCCGTAAAACTTAACTTAATAAATTAAATCAAGCATAACTGTTGTTTATTCGGCTTTCTGGTATCTTTGTAAAAAATAATATTTATCTGCAATTTAAATATCGATATTATTAATAATTACTTAAGCAAATTATTTTAAGCATAATAATATCTATCTCAATATTCCAAATTCTATTGTATTTTCTTTATCTAATTCTTCTATATACGGTATAGGATATTCCAGCATGTCTTTACCGTTTTTTAAAGTATTATATATTGTCAGATTATTCTTTTTCCAATCGGATAATCTTTTTTTATACTCTTTATTGTATCCTGAAGTCATTTTTAATTTTCCATTCTGTATTATAAAGCCTACAAACATATTTACATTGCTTTCATACAATGAGCTTTTTATATCGTATATATCATAAGCTACATATTTTATAGGCATCTTTTCATAATAGTATGCATTAGTTGGGCTTTCAGCATATAAAAATACCCCGGTCCCTATTTTTATTCCGTTTATTTTATATTCTACATTTCCGTCATCTGTGAATGTGTATAAATAACCGTTCGGAGCCATTACTCTTTTTCCTCTTACGGTTTTTATCCATATATTATCGTAATTTGTATGAGATACCGTTTTTATATTGGAAGCGCATGACGATATTAAAAATAATAATATGGAAACACTAAATAATTTTATCATAAAAAATACCTTAAAATATTATGATATATTTTCGACATTTAAAGAAAAATAACAGTATAAAAAATATGATTTAATATTTATTTATGTATAAAAGTTTCAGAATATCATTATGCTTTTTATCAATAGTTTTAATTAAGTTATTATCCGATAATATATTAATACTTAAATTTTTTTATAAAAAATAAAAATTAACATAAATTTGATTAAAGAATCAAAATATATTATACTAGGCTCAAAATTATAAACGGAAAAATATAATGCAGGAAACATTTTTTGGAAGCGGAAAAGAAGAGACTCAGAAACTTACGCCTATGATGAGGCAGTACAAAGAAATAAAAGATAAATATAATGACAGCATACTGCTTTTCAGAATGGGAGATTTTTATGAGGTATTTTTTGATGATGCAAAAATAGTGTCCGATATATTAGGACTCACTCTAACAAAAAGAGCTAATGTTCCTATGGCTGGCGTTCCTTATCATGCTATAGACAATTATCTGTCAAAATTGGTTAAGTCTGGAATGAAAATTGCCGTATGCGATCAAATGGAGGATCCTAAATTTGCAAAAGGCATTGTAAGAAGAGAAGTTACTCAGGTTATAACTCCGGGTATTATTTCTGAAAATAAGTATTTGGAATCAAAAAGCAATAATTATCTGGCTTCCGTAATAGTATCAAAAAGCGAGAAAAATGCAGCTTTATCAATATGCGACATTTCTACAGGCGAGCTTTATGCTGCAGAAATAAATACAAATTTAGATAATCAGAACAAGGCTGTTAAAGAAATTATTGACGGGCTTACCGAAGAAATTATAAGGTTTTCTCCTAAAGAGATTATGGCTATAGAATCAGTTTCTGAAAGCATTATTATAAAAGAAATTAAAAATAAGTTTTCAAATATATTCTACAGTACCTCCGCAAATTATACGGCAGAATACTCCTATGCATATAAAACTTTGACTAATCATTTTAAAACCGTATCATTAAAAAGCTTTGGTATAGAAGAGAAGCCTCTTTTAATATCTCTGTTGGGATCAACTATATTTTATATTCAGGAACTGTCGAAAACTTCTCTTAAGCATATATCTGATATTAAACTCTATAATAAAGCAGATTCAATGACTTTAGATTATGCCACAATAGCAAGTCTGGAAATATTGGAGACAATTAGAAATGATAATAATAAAATGACATTATTTGATACTATAGACAGAACAAAAACTTCTATGGGAGCAAGATATTTAAAAAGAATAATAGTTAAGCCTTTATTGAATATTGATGATATAAATAAAAGACTTGACAATGTAGAGTTTTTTTATAAAAATCAAAAGCTTATGTATAAAATAAGAGATCTGCTTCAGGATATAGGAGATATAGAAAGGCTTGCATCTAAATTGGCGCTTTCAAGAATTAATCCTAAAGAGCTTGTATCATTAAAAAAGTTTTTAGTAATTTCCCTTGAGGTTATTACAGAACTTGCTATGAATAATTTTGAGGAAGTAAACTTTGAAGAAGTTAATGATATAAAAATAATTACCGATTTAATAGAGCGGGCTATACTTGAAGAGCCTAAAATAGTTATTAATGAAGGAGATATTATAAAAGACGATTATGACGAAACTTTAAAGAAATATAATGAAGCTAGAAGAAAGGGGCGTTCTTGGATATCCGAACTTGAATATAATTATAAATCAGATACTGGAATTAATAACTTAAAGATAAGATACAATAATGTAATAGGCTATTATATAGAAGTAACTAAAGCAAATGCTTCGTCGGTTCCCGTAAATTTTATAAAAAGACAGACATTAATAGGAAGCGAAAGATATACCACAGATAAATTAATGGAATATGAAACTATTATTAATGATGCTAATGAAAAAAGCTATTCATTAGAATATGATATATTTATTGAAGTTAGAAATAAAGCCAATGAATATTTAAACTCAATATTAAAAACTGCAAAAATAATATCTGTAATAGATGTTTATTCCTCTCTTGCATTCCTTGCCAAAGAGGATAATTATATAAGACCTGTAATTACAAATGACGGAATAATAGATATAAAAGAAGGCAGACATCCTGTTGTTGAAGTTAATCTTAAAACGGAAAGCTTTATTCCGAATGATACATATTTGGACAATAAAAATGAACATCTTCTTATAATTACAGGTCCTAATATGAGCGGTAAAAGCACATATTTAAGACAAACCGCTTTGATAGTATTATTGGCTCAAATCGGTTCATTCGTACCTGCATCAGGTGCAAAGATTTCCGTAGTTGATCGCATATTTACCCGCGTCGGAGCAAGCGATAATATTGCAAGAGGAGAAAGCACATTTTTAGTTGAAATGAATGAAACAGCATATATACTTAATCATTGTACTGATAAAAGCCTCGTTATAATGGACGAGATAGGAAGAGGCACTTCCACCTATGACGGACTTTCCATCGCTTGGGCTATAGTTGAATATTTAGCTCATGAAGAAAATAAGAGATCTAAAACTCTATTTGCCACGCATTACCATGAACTTACTATGCTTGAAGATTTAGAAGGCGTTAAAAATTATAGGGTATTAGTTGAAGAATATAAAGATGAAATAATATTTATGAAGAAAGTTACAGAAGGCGCTGCAAAATCAAGCTACGGCATATATGCTGCAAAAATAGCGGGTGCTCCTAATAAAGTTATAAAAAGAGCATCTGAAATATTAAAAAAATTAGAAACGGAAGCAGGGGTTCAAGCTGAAAATATAGAATTAAATACTCAGAAATCAGTTGGTATGCTTCCGTTTTATGATGATAAAAAAATAAAAGAAACAATAATAAAGGAAAGAGAAAGCGAAATAGAAAAAGAAATTAAAGAATTAAATATAAGCATAATAACTCCGATTGACGCTATAAATTTAATTAATAAATGGAAAAATATGATATAAAATATAATTTTTACGGTAATTGATATTTTATATAAATTTAATTTTAAGATTTATAATCCGAAGTTATATTATATAATGAGGTGTATCATGACGGAACAATACTATTATAAATCAACAACTGAGAGAGAATTTGACTGTATAAAAGATGATGAAAAATTAATAGAAACTTTATCTGACAAAGGATATACTGTTTATGCAATTACGCAGAAATCTAATCAGCTTATACCTTATCATGAACACCCTTCCGAAGAGATGGTAATTGTATTAAGCGGTAAAGTAAGATATATAGTAGAAGAAGAGATTGTGGATTTGGAAGAAGGTGATATTATAAGAGTAAGACAGCATTCTGTGCATTCTATGATAGGTATTGCAGATGATGGAATATCTAATTTATTATTAGTATTTATTTAATATATTAATTTCATTATAATTTATTCTATTTTTTGATGTTTTGTTATATAAATTTAATACATTACAATAAATATATTTAATTTTTTAGAATTATTTTTATTTAAAGTCTTTGTAAAGCATGCTAGGCTGAACATCGGTATTATTTTGGTATTTGCTGCTTGCATATTCTTCATATTCTCCGTCAATGGTATGATAGTAAAGCTGAGCTATTTCAACTGTAGGATATATTATTATAGGTTTTATGCAGAATATTTCTAAAGTCCAATATCCTCTAAAACCTACATCTCCGAAACCTGCTGTAATATGTATGAATATTCCAAGTCTGCCTATAGATGAACGTCCTTCTATCATAGGAACATATTTTTTTGTGCTTGTGTATTCCAAAGTTCTTCCTAAGTACAGCTCATTAGGTTTTAATTCATAGCCTTTTTCAGGTATTATTATTTCTTCCGTATCATTTTTCTTTTTCATGTCAAGTATATTATCTTTATATATTAAAAGCTTATTATGAAGCTTTACATTATAGCTGTTTGAATTTAATTGATTTCTATTGAAAGGTTCTATTATTATGTTTTTTCCCAAGTTTTTTTCTATTTCAAGTCCTGATAAAATCATTTATTTATTAATTCCTATTAATTACAGTTTTAATTTATTAAATTATTTTCTTTATTTTTCGGTATTATTATAGTATAATTTATATAGTAAAATAAAATTATGGAGTTATTAATGATATCTGTGAATTATAAAAATGCACTGTCATTTTTTAAAGAATATGAATTGGAATATTTGTCAGGCAGTGCAAGATATGCTAATGAACTTTTAGAAAGTAAAAAAGGTGCAGGCAGTGATTTTTTAGGCTGGGTTAATCTTCCTTCAGAAGCTTTAAAAATGGTTAAAGAGATTAACGAATTAGCTGAAGAAATAAGAGAAAATGCAGAAGTATTAGTATCTGTCGGTATCGGAGGTTCTTATCTTGGTGGAAAAGCGGTAATTGAATCGTTTTTAAATCCATTTTCAGCTGCAGAAAAGGGCAGTACTCAGGTAATATATGCAGGTCATAACATGAACGGTGAATATTTCAGGCATTTATTGAATTATTTGGAAGGAAAAGATTTTTATGTTAATGTAATATCAAAAAGCGGAACTACAACAGAGCCTGCAATAGCTTTTAGAGTGCTTAAAGAGTATGCTGAAAAAAGATACGGAAAAGAAGGCGCAGCTAAAAGAATAATAGCCACAACGGATAAAGATAAAGGAGCTTTAAAAACATTATCTAATGAAAACAAATACAGAACATTTATTATACCTGATGATGTCGGAGGAAGATATTCTGTGCTTACGCCTGTAGGTCTTCTGCCTATTGCAGCTGCAGGAATTAACATAGAAGAGTTTATAAAAGGCTTTGAATCTATGGCTGAATTAACTAAAGAAATGGATTATAAGAAAAATCCTTCTATGCTGTATGCTATGCTTAGAAATATACTTTACAGCAAAGGATACTTCACTGAAATAATGGTTAATTATATACCTAGAATGCATTTTATATCCGAATGGTGGAAACAGCTGTATGGTGAAAGCGAAGGCAAAGATAAAAAAGGAATATTTCCTGCTTCAGTTGATTTTTCTACAGATTTGCATTCTTTGGGTCAGTTTATTCAGGACGGTAAAAGAGTTATGTTTGAGACGGTTATAAGAGTTGATGAAGAAGATATTGATTTAACTATGAAAAAAGAGGATTCCGATTTGGACGGGCTTAATTATTTAGAAGGAAAAACTTTGCATGAAATAAACAAATCCGCATTGGAAGCTACAGTTCTTGCTCATGTTGATGGGGGAGTGCCTAACATAATAGTGGATATTGATAAAATTACGCCTTTTACTATAGGCGAGCTTTTGTATTTCTTTGAAAAAGCCTGCGGCATATCTGGATATATACTCGGAGTTAATCCTTTTGATCAGCCTGGAGTTGAAGAATATAAAAAAAATATGTTTGCTATGCTAGGTAAAGAAGGCTATGAAGAGATGGGTAAAAATTTAAGAGCAAGACTTGAAAAATAAAAAATATTTAAACTCTAACTTAAATAAAGAGGCTTTATATAAAGCCTCTTTTTAATTATTTAAAATAAATCTCTTATAATATCAGGATATTTTACTATTTCTATTTTTTTATTTTCAGGAGTATTATCAAATTCCGTTATATGTACTTTTATAGGATTTATCTGTCTTTTTATATATTCTATAACACTTTTTGAAATACATACTTCTTTTTTTATATTGATAATAATAAACGGGAATTTAAATCCTCTTGTATGAAATAATTCAACCTGTTCTAAAGATGAATGTATAACATTAGAATTATATTCTATTACAGGTATAATTTGAATTTCATTTTCTTTTTCTATATTTAATATTAAATCCATAAAATTATAATTTTCTTTTATAGGCGAGTAAAGAGGCAATGATTCAAATACCATATAATCATAAATATTTCTGTTTTCATCTATTAAATCGGTTATATCTCTTTCATCTATTTTTGCGTTTATACCGTGAAGAGGCGATATATTTCCGTTAGATGCATAAGAAACAAATATTTCAGAAGCCTTTAAATTGGCTGTGTTTTTTATATATTCGCAGTCAAATAATTTATTGCTGCGTACTTCCATAACAAAAGGTTTATAATAGCATACAGTTTTATCAAATATTTTTAAAGACGCCGCTATATGAGATGAAATATATGTTTTTCCAACATGGCTTTTATCAGATATAATACAAAATAATTTCATTAATACAACCTTGAACTAAATATCTTTAGCCGCTACTTTTATTTTATATTTAACTTTCTCTTTAGGTTTTAATGATATATTTTTTAAGCATACTATTGTAGAGTTTTGATAATTCATTTCAAGCTTATCAACTGCATCAGATATAGTATAATTAGGCATATATAGAAATAAAGTTTCTTCATTTGATTCAATTAAAATTTTTATCTTTATATATCCTTCATCAGCCATACCGAAAATATTGCCTTTATATTCGCCTAAGCTGCTGAGATTATCCGATATTTTTTTATCTCCTCCTATATAGTATCTGTCGGGCTCCTGCCCTGCAAGCAGAGTTATATTATTTTCTAAAGCGTATATAAACTCAGCATCTTCGTCTGATTTATTTTCTATTATTGATTCCATAGAAAAGCTTCCATCATTATTTATTACATACCTTTTTATTAAATGTATATTATTACCGTTTACTTCAGAAGTCTTTTCAAAAGAAACTGTGGCATAATCTTTATTAATTAGATTTTCTAATATATTGTAATATGATTCATAAAAACATGCATTTTCTTCATATTTCAATAATTGGAATTCCTCCGCAGAAGGAATTTTATTTAAGAAATGATCTACGGCAAACACTTTTTCATTTTTATCAAATACTAAATATTTAGCTGTTTTATCATCAACTTTTTTTACCATTTCATGTATGGATATATGCTCTCCGCCTTTATTAGCAGCATTATCAGTATTTTTCATAGCGGCTATATGATAAGCTTCTTTTCTTCTTTTAAGACAGTCTGTTAAATTAATAGGGTTTTCTTTTTTTAAATCCCATTCCACTATGGATCCGCTTAGAGAATGCAGTATAAAAGCAGCGCTTTCAGATGAAATTATAACTTCTTCTCTTCCGTCCATATCATAATCTAAATTATGGCTTAGAAAATATTTTCTTCCGTAAACTTTTTCAAGCGATATTGATGTGGCTTTGATTAAATTGGTATAGGCGGCATGTCTTAGATTGTTTAAATAAAGTCCTCCGAATGTGCCATGCCAATAAGGACAGTTGCATTGACCTTTCAGCAGATAATTTAAAGCGGTTTCTTTTTCTTTGTAATTAGAATCGGTAATATCTCCTATAATATTTGATGTGAATATCATTCTTTTATTCATTCTATTGCTTTCAGAGTATTTTATAAAATAATTTCTCCAAAAACCGCCTCTCATAAATTTTGTAATAATTTCATTTTCATTAGATTTTTTAAATTCTTCCTGCTTTAAATGAAATTCATATTGTATATCGGCAGGAAGCACCCAAGTAAGCATTTCTTCATAAGATCCTGCGGGTATATATATTTTTGATATTGGGGCATGTTTTTCCATATATTCGCTGTATGTAGTTGTTATTATTGTATCTTTTTCTTTAGTAAGAGCATCAAAAAAATTTTCAAGCCATTTATCTTCATACACCCATTTTTGAGTACCTGGCCAATCCCCGTATTTTTCCCCATCATCGTGCAAAACTACAGCTCTATTGCCTTCCTCCGTTGCTATAGATTTTAAATATTCAATGGATCTTTCAACATCTCTGAATGGTATAAGATAGCGAAGCTCCTGAGATATTGGAAATATATTTAATTTGTAATTTTCATCATCTGTAACAAAATATCCGAATATATTTTTTGTATCTATGCCTGCAGTTAAGAATTGAGAATCGTCAAGCATTATATATTTGATTCCGTTTTCAGCCAAATTTTTAACTAATGTAGGCTCCCATACTCTTTCTGCTATCCAAGCGCCTTGAGGAGTCAATTCAAATTTATCTTCTATATACTTGTTTAATTTTCTTATTTGTATATCCTTATCTTTATTCGGTATTGAAGGCATTATCGGTTCATAAAAACCTCCGCTTTGAATTTCTATTCTATTTTCATACGCTAATTTTTTTAATAATTCTATATGTTCAGGATGATATTTTTCTATCCATTCCAAAAGACAGCCTGTATAGTGAAAATTAAATTTTATATCTTTATATTTTTCAAGTATATTCAAAAATGGTTTATATGATTTCTGATAGGTGCTTTCAAAAACAAAATCGAAATTGCCTACAGGCTGATGATTGTGATTTCCTAATATTAAATTAATAGTTTTCATAATAATGCCCTATATTGGTAATATTTTCTTAATTTATAGTTTCGTAATAATAAATATTTTAATTAACATAATTCTATATTAAATATTTTTTTTGTAAAGCATAAGTTTTTTAATAATATTAATTTTTTTATTTAACGGCTTTTAGAATTATATAGTTAATATCTATCAGATACTATGATTATTTTAATTGTATTTTTTTATTAATTGATTTATTATTAACATAATTATTTAATATTTTGATGTTATTTTAAGGAAAATATTTTGAGAACAATAAGACTTGATATAGAAATGAGAGAGAAAAGCTTTTTATCCCCTGCGGCTGCATTTTCATCTGAAAGCAAAGGTACAGTATATCCCAGAGAAAAAGACGATATAAGAACTATTTATATGCAAGACAGAGACAGAATTGTTCACAGCGAATATTTCAGACGCCTTAAAGATAAGGCGCAGGTTATAATGCTTTCTGTAGGAGACTTCAGAACAAGACTTACACATACGCTTGAAGTTATGCAGATAGCCAGAAGTATAGCAAGAGCATTGAGGCTTAATGAGGATTTAACGGAGGCTATTGCATTCGGTCATGATCTCGGACATTCTCCTTTTGGGCATGCGGGAGAGAAGGCTATATCAAAATATTTTAAAGGCTTTCATCATTCTTCGCATTCTCTTAGAGTTGTTGAGCATTTGGAGAAAGGCAGGGGGCTTAATTTAAGCTTTGAAGTAAGAGATGGTATTATAAAGCATACTAAGGGTAAAAACGGAAAGCTTATTGCAGATTCTTCTGTACCTTTCACAAATGAGGGTATGATTGTTAGGATATCTGACACAATAGCTTATGCAAATCATGATGTTGATGACGCCATTAGATACGGTCTTCTCAGATATGAGGATTTGCCTAAAAATATTGTTAAAGTTTTAGGATCCACTTACGGAGAGAGAGCTGACACTATGATTATGGGAGTTATAGAAGCCAGTATGGAGAAAATGGAAATAGATATTAATGCTGAGGTATTAAAGGCTATTAATGATTTGAGGGCTTTTATGTTTAAAACCGTTTATGAAAGTAAGGCTATATTGGAAGATGCAGACAGAGTTAATAGAATTATATCCGTAATTTTTGAATATCTGATTAAGCATAAAGAGATTATAGAAGAGGACAGTTTATTCAAAAAATCAAATATTCCCTATATAAGTGATGAAGAGCTTGTTAAAGATTATATTGCTCATCTTACTGATTCTGAGGCTATTAATCTTCATAAAAAAATTACTTATGGAAAATTTAACTACATATAAGCTAATAATTAATTTTTTAATATATTCAAAGTATTTTTTAATTTTAAAATAAACTTCATCATTTTTTTAATGTTTTATATTTAATTTTTACCAATAAAAAAGCATGCATATAAAAATATGCATGCTTTTAAAATACTAACTATATATTCTAAAATCCATTTCTGGAAATATGTCGTCTCTCCATTCTATTTTTTTCAGCCATTCTTCATTTAAATCCCTGTTTTTTATGGCATAATAGAGATCCGTAAATCTTTTTATATAAAGCTTGGTGATATTAACAGCATAATCAACCATAGTGCCTGTATGCATAATGAAAGCCCAATCGCTGCTTTGCGCAAGCAGTAATTCCCTTGCCGCCTGATTAAGAGCCCTTTCATAAATCCCAGTTTCATTATAATAATCATGTGCTAATTCTATCATTCTTTCAGCTGCTTTATGCAAATGTCTGTATATCCAGCCGTTAGTACCATTCAGCCATACTTCCCCGTATCCGTTAGCTCCCCAGCTTGACATAGACGGCATAGATATCTGATTAACAGGATGTCTTTCTAAATATTCTTTAGGCGTTATTGTTTCTATTGTATTCTGATCATGATGAATCTTTCTCATTAGGAATTCTATAAACATAGGACCTTCATACCACCAATGTCCGAAAAGCTCCGCATCATAAGGCGATACTATTATAGGAGGTCTGTCCATAACGGAAGCTAAATATTCAATCTGTTTTTCTCTGTTAAACATAAAGTTTCCAGCATGCTCTCCTGCAGATTCCATAGCCCATTGAGGATTATAGGGTTCTTTAGCGCAGTCTTTTCCTGTAATTCTATAATATTTTATTCCAGTATTTTTTCTTAGACCGTTGCTTTGTATAAAATCTTTAATATATTCAAAAGGTAAATCATAGCCTATATCTCTGTAAAATTCTCTGTATCTGAAATCTCCCGGATATCCTACTTCTGCACTCCATACACTTCTTGAACTTTCTATATCTCTTCCGAAAGCAGCAACTCTGCTATCTCTGGAACAGTACAGAGGCGCATAAACTCCGTATTTAGGCACTTTATCTGCATACATTATTCCATGAGTATCAACAAAGAAATATTTTATCCCATTGTTGGCAAGATGTTTTTCCAATCCTGGAAAGAAGCCGCATTCTCCAAGCCATATACCAACAGGTTTTCTGCCAAGATGTTTTTCATGTGTTTTTACTGCCATTTTTAACTGAGCTTCTATTGCTTTAGGATATTCCTGCATAAACGGAAAAAATCCATGAGTAGCGCCGCAAGTAATTATCTCTAAATTTCCTCTTTCTAAGAAGTATCTGAAACCATTTAATATATTCTTATTGTATTTATAAACAAAAATATCTCTTATCTTCTTAAACTTATCTCTATAGAACTCAGCTGTATGATGAAAATTAGGATCCAGTGATGTTCTTTCGCATTCCATATCGGAGAGCTTGATTAATTTTTCTATATAATTAACATATCTATTTTGAAGAAGCTCATTAGCAAGCATATTCATAAGCGGAGGAGTAACGCTCATAGTTATTTTAAAATTTATACCGTCATTAACCATTCTGTCATAAGCATCTAGTAAGGGTATATATGTTTCGGTAATAGCTTCATAAAGCCATTCTTCCTCTAAAAAATTTTCATGTTCAGGATGCCGCACATATGGTAAGTGGGCATGAAGAACTAAAGCTAAATAGCCTTTTGACATAAATTATTCCTTAAGTTAAAGTTATATAAATAGTATATAAAATATAAATATTAAAATCAAGACTTTAAATAAGTTTATCATTAAAAAATAATAACTTCAATTTAAACTTCTCTGCAGTAAAATACTATAAAACTTTTTTACAGTTATTACAGACACCTGTAAAAACTATATCATGCTTAACTATTTTAATATCATATTCTTTTGAAACCAATTCATCTAATTTTTTCTGATATTCCATAGGTATATCGGACAGCTTTTTGCATTTACTGCATTGAAAATGATAATGCTCATTTGTTATATGATCGAAACGGACTGCATCATCTATTATAGATAATTTTTGTATATCTTTAGTTTCCGATAATAAATTTAAATTTCTATATACCGTTCCCAAACTTATAGAGGGAAAGTTCGGCTTAATATAATTATACACTTCCTCAGAAGTAGGGTGATTTTTTAATTCTCTTACTGCATTTAAAATCACTTGTTTTTGTATTGTATTTCTAGTATTATTCATAATTAATTCCCTTGTTTAAGAACTAAAACAATTAATAATTAATCTTAATTAGTAATATTATATTAAGTAAATTATTTGTCAAGGATAAAATATTATTTTATATAAATAATACTTAAAAATATTATTTATATAAGTTTACATAATCTATTGATAAATTATGAGAATCTTCTGTAAAACTGTTTATAATAATTATTTTATAATCGTAACCCTTATATGTATATATTTCAGCTAAAATACTGCCTTCATCATCATCTAATAACTGCTTATCCAATTGTATATTATTTGATGATAAAATATCCAAAATATTTTCACAGAAAACTTCCGCATTATCAGAGCTATTAATGGTTATCTGAGATATGAAATCATTATCGGTAAATACTATAAGCTCTGCTTCATCTTCACGGATTTTTATATTCTTTCTTAAAATATTATTAGCTACTGAAGATACTTCAATATCAAACATTTCCGATAAACTCTCAAAAGAGTTTTTAAAAGAAAGAGAGGCTAATGATTTTATATTATTATTTCTGAAACCTATTATATTGTAATAGGTAAAAGGACTTGTTATGCTTACAGCCTCATAAGAAGTTATATTCTTATGAATTATATTTGCTATTGCTATAAAAATAATAAAAAAACATGCAAATACTATAGACTTAACAGCTCTCATCAGTTTCTCTTAAAATAAACAATATACCAATTAGAATAATTATTTTTTATTCAGCTATATTATGATTTTCTATAAGTAATATATTATCAACCTCTTCTATAGAAAATAAAGGCATATCTCCAGCATTATAATATGAAGGCTTTATTTTAAATGACAATACATTTTCATACTGCATAAACTTCTCAGATTCAACAACTATACCAAGCTTAACTTCCATTTCTTCATTTGTATCAACTTTTTTAGGCATAAAACAAAACATAAATTTACCTGGTACATTACTTGAAACTACGGCAGGATTTGGAAAATTAACACCATAGCCCTGAAGTATTTTTTCATCGCAGAATATATAAACTAAAGCGTTATCTATATTTTCAAAATTGTTTGAAGCAGTAATATTTCCCATTATGCTGGGATATGTTAAATAATAACCGCTTTCATCAATTGTAGGAACAGATTCTAATAAAGTATTTTCCTTTCTTCTAGCCACTATTTCGCAGGCATCTGCTATAATGCTCAATATTTCCGTATTGTTTTGTACGGTATCCTTATCATAACTATGAAGAATGCCTCTGGCACTTGTAACATATTGAGGCTGAACTCTATTCAAAGTGTATGCTATTATATCCATACGCATATTTGTATTTATTGGAATATTTTTTTCTTTTAAATATGAATCCGCCAGTTTTGAAACTTTTTGCTCCATAAGGTTTACTAAATACATAAATGCATTACTCCGAGTTTATTTATACTATAAATATAATAAATAAACTATTATTTGTCAAAAAAAATTGATATTAATAAAAAATAAATTTACAAAATAATTAATTTATTTAGTAATGCTGAATAAAAATAATTCAAAATGTGCTTTGAATATATTATTAGGAACTGTAACATTTAAAGTATTAAGGTATGATATTCTAGATATTATATCAACTACCTCTTCTAAAGTAAAAAATTTTAAAGAAGCTTTTTTCTTTTTAAGTATAAATTCCGAAATTTTTGTTATCCTGCTTATCTCATTTAATGTAGTCTGAGGAGTAAATATTTTCATATAGTAAATAGCTAAAAAATTATTCATCATCAGTGTTAAAGAAGAAGAAGCATCTTGATCCAGTCTATGCATTATACTGAAGCATTTTTTTCTGTTTCTTTCAAAAACTGCATCTAAAAAATCAAAAATATTTCTGTTTTTTGATACATAAGTAAAATCGGATATATCTTCAACATTCAGATATTCCTTTTCATTATAACTGCAAATCTTATTAAGTTCTGAATAAAGAGAGCAGTAATTCAAATTTATATTATTAATTAAATATTCTACAGCATCGGAGGATATTTTTTTACCCTGCTTTATAATGTAAGAATTAATTAATCCTCTGAAGTCTTTTTCATTCGGAAGAGGAAAATCTATAAAATGTATATTATTAACATCTTTCTTTTTAGAAAAATATTTATACAGAGGATCTTCTTCCAAAGAATTATCTGTTTCTAATATGACTACCGCAGTTTTTGATGGATTAGAACAGTATTCTAAAAAATCTTCTTGAAAATTATTATATTTGTAAATTACTATAAGTCTTAATTTAGAGCCGAATGGAGGAGTGTCAGCCACTTCTAAAGGCATAAAACCTGCCGCATCATTTTTATCATAAAATACGCTGTAATTCATCTCGCTGTCTCCTTCATCTGGAAACATAGAAGAATGCATAGCCGCTATAAATGCCTTTTTAAAAAGTCTTTCCTTTCCTGTAAGTATATAAATACAGTAATTAAACGGCTCTTTTACATAATTATCTTTTATTTTTTGAAATTCAATCTCTGTTTTTACTAAAACTTTATCCATAATAATTATATAATATCATATATTTTTTTATATACAATAAGGGTAAATCATATAGCATTTTTCTTTTTTTTGGCTATATCTATAAATACTCTTATTTCTATTTTGCATTCATCGGAGGCATCTAATTTTACATTTTTTATTATAGCATATACTCTGTTTCTCTTATCTTCCATTTTATACGATATCAGAGGGGAAATAATGCTTGGAACATATCCCAGTCTGAAATCAAAGCTTCTGTCATAAATAGCTATAGCGAATCTGTCATAAGGATTTGTCATGTCACGGAGAAGATTAATCGGTTCATTTTTTAATAATAAATCTATAACATCCCTGCCGTTATTATATTTATATCCTGCAACGAAAAAATCTATATAATATTTCTTTGTTTTATAATTTCTGTTTATAATAATTCTCTTGAAACTCTCTTCATGATTAATTAAGCAAGTAATATGTACTGTATTTTTATTCATAAACAAAAAGGCTTACCTTATTTTTTAATGCATTGTACAAATTCTACTTCAATTCAAATATTCTGTCAAGAGATTATTTAATATAATAAAAAATTAACTGTAATTTTATTGTAAATAAATATTAATCTTTTAATTTCTTTAATAAAAGTATTTTTTCCCATATTGATATAAATGCAAACATATATTAAAATTATTTAAACTGAAAATTATGGAGTTATAATGATATTGCTTATTAGAAAATCTTTTATTATACTGCTGATTTTTATATTAAGTTCTGTTAATATATTTTCGCAGATAAGCGGCAATGATGAAGAAAATATATATAAAGATTCGGAATATATAAGAAATGAAGAGGAGGCAAAAGCTGCATACTCTTTGGCTTTATACTATAAAGAGAGGGCGTTTGCATCAAAAACTCAGAATATGGAAACTATAAAAGATTTAGAAAGTGCTAAAATAATTCTTGAAGAAGTTGTAAAGTATGTTGAAGATATAAATGTATATACGGCGCTTGCAGAAACTTATGAGGTTTTAGGCGAATATTATAAGAGTTCTGAAATTTATGATAAATTAGTTATTAGTTATCCTGAAAATACAGATATACTGCTTAAGGCTGCAGAGAGAAATATATTTATTATTAATAATACTGATAAGGCAAGATATTATCTTAATACTGCTTATGAAATAGATAATTCATATAATGATGTTTTAATATTATTAGGTTTCACATACTATGAAAGAAGAGAACTTGATAAAGCTGTGTACTATTTTTCTAAAGTAGATGAGACTGTAAAACCTAGAAATGATAATAACTATCTTAATTATTATCATTTCTATTATGGTATGAGCGAGTTTTATTTAAGCAGATTTTCTAATGCTATTAACAGATTAAATAAGCTTAAAAATGTTCAGTTGTCTCCTTCAGATAAATATAATGCATCTTATGGTATAGTAAAAAGCTATCAGGCTTTGGAGAAATATAATGCGGCTTATTCAAACAGCATAGTTATAGATGACGCTTTATTTTTAAGCGCTTATTTAAGTTTTATGGCAGATAAATATAATAATGAATTATTTAATGAAATAGATCCTTCATATTCTAATACACCTAAGATACTATCTATAATAATGGAGGCTCATAATTCTAATTACAGCAATGCTCTTAATATGATTGAAACAGATTTGGACAGAAAGAATATAGATTTAGATATTATACAGACATATTATAAAATGATTTATGATACAGGAAATATAAATGATAAAATAAGCGCAGAAATTGATATTATATCATTTTACTTTATGATTAATAATATAGATGCATTGCCCAGTCATATAGATAATTTAATAAGATATGATAAGAGCGGTAAGTTTAATAATTTATATTTGCAGGCGGCTTTGGAGTTTAAAAATCAAAATAACTATAAAATGTCAAAAGAAATGCTTGAAAAATATTTGTCTTTAAATAATATAAATATAAAAGAAAATGAATTAGTATCTTTGGTATTAACAGCCTGCGATATAGGGGAGGGCGGTTTAGCAATGAAAGCCGTTGAAAAATTTGAAAAAACTAAATATTCATATAGTTATTTAAAAGCTTATGCCTCTTTAATGAATAAAGATAATGAAAATGCATATAAATATTTAAATGAAGATTTTAAATATTTTTCTAATAATAAATCTAATACCAATTCATTTAGATTGAATATTCCTTATATGACATCATTAGCTATGGATAATAGGGATTGTGCATTATTGTATGCAAATTATAAATATTCTATAGACACAAATAAAGCGGAAAATATTAATAGTTTGTCTTGGGCTTTGGTATCTTTAGGCGAAGATCTTGATAAGGCAATAGATCTTTCAAAGGAGGCAATTAAATTAAATCCGAATTCTCCGCATTATATAGACACGCTTGGAGTTGCATATTATAAAAAAGGAGATTATGATAATGCTTTAAAAACTTTATTAAAAGCGGCGCTTTATCTGGATGATAATTCTATGGCGGAAATATATGCACATATAGCTGATGCTTATTATGCTAAAAATGATTATAAAAGCGCTCTTAAATACTATAGAAAATCAATATCTTCATATAAAAAAGAATTTGATTATGATGAGAGCAGAATAAAAGATAGAATTAGAAATTTAACCGAGAATGAATAAACGGGTTTTAATCTACTAGTATAACTTTTAATTTTTATAGGATATTAATATATGATGAACAGGAATATTATTTTTGCGGCTGTATTTATATTGATTTCAGCTGCTGCATTTGGTCAAAATGAAAATGATATAATGAAAGAGGCTTTTAACAGATTATCAAAGTCTCCTTTTACTTCAATATTTTCATCGGGAGGAGCATTTTACAGCGGAGATGATTTGGATCAAATGCCTATGCTTGTTAATTATTATAAAAACGGAAATAATAAATATATGAATGTTTCCGACGGTCTTTTTGGAAGTATGATAATGGATGCTAAGGTTAATAATAACAGTCTTATACTTAACCTGCCTGAACTTAAATCTCCTATTAAAAGAAACTTTGATGAGTTTGCTTTAGATGCTCCTATTATGCGTTTTCCTAAGGTTTATGCTGATATACTGGATTATAAATTTATAGATTTATCAAAAAAAATAATAAGCAGCAATATAACTTTAGGAAGAAATTGGCATACACTTAAGATAGAATATAATGACAGAGTAGACACAATAGTATTTTCTGCAAGTACCTATAGGGTAAGAACTTTTTCCACTGCTTTTATGGATAATATTGTTAATGTGGAGTTGGGAGACTATAGTACAGTTAATAATATGCCTTATCCTAAAGAGTTTATAATGAAAAGCAAGGCTGATAAAAGAGAACTGCATTATAATATTACAAATGTATTTTCAGGAGATAAAGCAAAAAAAGAAGCTGAAAAATTGGGCTGGTAATATATGAATTATGATTTCATATTGGAAAATATTGAGAGAATTACAAATATTGAAATTGATAAAGACAGCAGAGAAAAACTTTTAAATTATGCTCATCTTGTAATCGACTATAATAAAAATGTTAATATTACGGGTGCAAAAAATGCGGAAGATTTTTTTAATGCTCATATAGCGGACAGCCTTCTTGCATTAGATATATTTTCTAATTATGATAATATAATTGATATAGGAAGCGGCAGCGGGCTTCCTTCAATACCTCTTTCCATTATATTAAATAATAAGAAATTTACATTATGCGAATCTAAGAATAAAAAATGTATGTTTTTGAGATTAGCTAAAAAAGAATTAGATTTAACGAATATAGAAATAAAATGCATTAATGCTTATGAAATAAAAGAAAAATATGATATTATTACTTCAAGAGCTTTTTCAGATATAAATACTCTTTTAAAAATATTTGTTAAATTAAAAAATAATAAATCTAAATTAATAGCATATAAAGGGAAAATGGAAAAGATAGAGGAAGAAATTAAAGAGGCATATATTCAAAAAAATAAGTATGAAATAGAAATAAAAAAATTATATTCCCATAATAAAGAGCGTCATATAGTTATTATTTCAAGTTTATTTTAGCGTCTGTTTTTGTAGCAGTTTTTAAATCTATTCTCAGCATAAATAAAAATATAAATCCTATTATTACTACAGGTGCAATACCCATTATATGATATACCAAAGCATAAGGAGCAGCTACATTTCTTTCAACTCCTATTAAAGAAAGTCCGAATATAATAGCCCATTCAAAAGGTCCTATTCCTGACGGGGCAGAAGGCACGGCGAATCCAAACCCTCCTACTGCAAATATAAATAATGCTTTTATAGGAGAAGCTTTAACATCAAAAGCCGCTAATAATAAGCTTATTGTAAGTATCTGTCCTATAATATAAAGTATTGTATATAAAAATATCAAAAATATATGCTTAGGATCATTTTTAAATCCTATTCCGTCTATAAAATTGCATGAAAACTCAATTAGCTTATCTCCTATATTTTTATGAAGTATTCCGAATACTTTATAAAAAATCTTATGTGCAAAGTCTTTCTGCCATACCAAGAACATTAATACTAAAAAACCGCATGCAGATAAAACAAATAAAGCGGAGGCGGCATAGGTAACAGTATCAGGCAGATTAGGTATAAATATAACCGAAAGACATAATATAACTCCTCCGATTATAACATCAAAAAGTCTTTCTGTAACAACGGAAGCTATTAATGCTGATTTACTTACATTTTCTTTTACGCCCAAAATATATGCACGGGCAACCTCTCCTAGTTTGGCGGGAAGTATATTATTAGCCATATAACCTATATAAGCTGCCATAACTACGGTTCTTTTTCTAATAGGCTTTTTTAATGGTATGAAGCATTCCCATCTCAAACCTCTCAATGCTATTATCAGTACGCTTAATATTAAAGAAATGCTGAAATATAAAAGATTAATATTTTTTACTATCTCAGCGGATTCTTTTATATTAATTCCACTAAAAGCAAAATATAAAGATACAATGCTTATAATTATTCCTACAGCAATTTGTATAATTATCTTATGATTTTTTTTCATTTTTATTTATTTCCTAATATGCTGTATGCATATCTGATTTTATCTTACAAAGTTTTTCATAAGCGCTATAAAATTGTCAAAATTATCAATCATGTCTCTGGCTATATCTAAATTGAATTTCTGCAGATATTGAATCTTGCTGTAATTGATTATTTCTGTTTTAGTTCCTTTGTTGCAGTCTTCAACAATATTTTTTATTATAGTGGTTAGATCTATAACTGAATTATATACGCTTAGAATTATTTTATTTCCTTCCGTATCGATTTTATTCACCATAGTTTCTATAAGATCCCTATTGGCATTTGCCTTATTTTTTGACACAATCCAAGTTTTAAGACGCTTAAAATTTTCAGATTCAGGACTTAGCGTAGCATCAAATTCCTGTATGACTTCTCTTGCATCACTCAATATATAAAAAGCATCAAGCCCCTGAGAATTTCTTTCTTTACTTATAAACTCTGCTCCAAGAAACATATCATTGAGAGCTGCTTTATAATCTATATCAAACATCTCTATAATAAAAGTTTTTATATATTGAATAGGTTCTACGCATGTAAATATGGGGCAATCAAACTTTTCAAGCTGTTCATTTTTATCTTCGTTAATATTTGAAAGTTTTAATATTTCTATGCCGTTAAATATTCTGTTTCTCATTCCTGCGATTTTACTGCTTTTTATGTCTGCAACTATGCTGTCCATATCTTTTTTCAGATTATTAGTAAAATCTGTAATATAATTTACGAATATATTTGTATTGGAGGGATTTATAGTGCATTTATATGTAAAGTCTTTAAGTAAATAGGTTATAATATCGCTTAAAATATTCGGCGACTGCAGATATTTTATTCTGGTTAAAAATGATTTTATGTTTTTTTCAGGTATTGGGGACATTCCCAAATACTGCTGAAAAATATTTAAAGCGGAAAGCAGCTCCTTTCTTATCATTATGGAATTAACAGCATAATCCAATTTTACTAAATCATCTACTATCTGCATATTTGAACTAGGTTTAAATTGAGGATTAGAACTGTAGGCACCATCTGCAAATGATGGACAAAAAGCCCTTAGAAAAAGAAAAAAATCGAAGTTGGATAATTGAGCGAAATCCTTAAGCAGGTTAAATGTTAAATTAATTTCTTTTCCGCTTTCTCCGCTTATATATTTTTTAAACTTTATAAAATTATTTTTTATTTCTGTGAAAACATTATTGGGATTTTTTCCTCCCTTTATCTGCTCAGTCATATAATCTCTGTTTAAAGTGGAATATAATTCTTTTATTTCATCTGTAAAGGAAACTTCTATTAAATAATATGAAAATTGTTTTCCGTCTTTTATTATAAACTCTTCTTTTAATGCGCTTAGCAAAGGACCTATAACTTTATATATTTCAAATATAAATTTAGCGCAGACAGCAGTCAGCGATTTAGTTTTCAAATCTACAAAGTTATATTTTTGTTTTGAAATTCTGTCTGAATATTCCTCCATACGCATTTTTTCTACTAATTCGGGTGTTCTTATGTTAAATAAATTGTACTTAATATAATCAAAAAAATTCACAGTTGCGCCTCATTTACTTTCAATAATTTTTAAATTATTTGTTACTATATAATATACTATATTGTACAATATTGGAAGTTATTTATTTATTTTTTTAATTATTCTTTAATGATTTCCAAAGCTTTTCTGGCTTCTTCATAATTATTATTTATTTTTAAAGCTTCTTCAAAATTTTTAATTGCAGATTTTTTATTTCCTGTTTCGGCATATATGGAGCCTATATTATAGTATATTGCTTTATCATAATTATTTACTTCAAGAGCTTTTTCTAAATATCTTACAGCCATTTTATTGCTGTTTTTCTTCCTGTAGCAAGAAGCTATATTGCATAATACATAAGCATTTTTTCCTTCATAGTTGGCATTGACTTCATGAAAAAGAGAAAGCGCTTTATCATAATCTTCATTACTATGATATATGCATCCTAATAAATTTATAATATCGTTTGTTGCTTTTGCCTCATAAGCAAGATTTGCATATTCCAGAGATATATCATATTCATTCCAAGCATAAGACTGAAAAGCAATATATGAGCATCGTCTGTAATCTTTAGGTTTTATTTTAATATTTTTTGATATTTCCAAAGCTTTTTCTAAATATTTTCTTCTATTTTCTTTATCCATTACAGATAAGTATTCGTATATAAAGGCATTTTCCTGCCCGTTTGCAATAAGTTTTTGAAAGTAATTTACAGCTTCATCATATTTATTTTTTTTCATATTAAGAAATCCTATCATATATAATGCTTCATAATAATTAGGAGAATCTAATAAAATAGAATTATAATAACTTTCAGCATCTTCTATTCTGGCTTCTTTAAGAGCTATTCTAGCCAAAACGGCTAAAGAATGAGCATCTTTTGGATTTTCAGACAAAATAGAATTGTATTTAACTAACTGTTTAGCATATTTACTAGCCATAAAAAACTCGCTTTATTGTTTTATAAAATATGTAAAATAAAATATATATAATTATTCATAAAATTTAAAAAACATATTCTTTCTATAATCGGTAAATGTATCATTTTCAATAGAATTTCTAAGCTCTTTCATAAATCTCTGCATAAATCTTACATTATGTATTGTCATAAGTATTGAAAAGAGTATTTCATGTGTTTTATCCAAATGATTCAGATACGCTTTAGAGAAGTTTTTGCAGGTATAGCAGTCGCAGGAATCTTCAAGTATAGTATCGTCCTTTCTGTATTTGGAGTTTCTTATTCTTATAATTCCGTTCATAGTAAAAGCCTCTCCGTTTCTGGCATTTCTTGTAGGCATAACGCAGTCAAACATATCAATACCTTCCATAACGGCATTAAGTATATCTCTGGGTTCGCTTACTCCCATTAAATAGCGGGGTTTTTGCTCATTGGTATGCGGCATAACCTTAGAAAGAACTTCATGCATTTTTTCAGGAGTTTCACCTACAGAAAGACCTCCTATAGAATAGAAAGGGAAATCCATATTTACTAAAGTTTCGGCGCTCTCTTTTCTTAAGTCTTCAAACATTCCGCCTTGTATAATACCGCCTAAATACTGATATTCGCTGTTTGTACTTCTATCATGATATTTTTTACATTCTTCAGCCCATTTATGAGTTCTATGCATAGCTTCTTTAACATAATTGTAGTCTGCATCTGCTTTTGAACATTCATCAAGACACATTATAAAATCTGCTCCTATAATATGCTCAGCTTCCATAACGCTTTTAGGCGTAAAGAAATATTTTGATCCGTCTATATGAGAACGAAACTCCACACCGTCATCATTAATTTTTCTGAGCTTTGCTAAAGAAAATACCTGAAATCCGCCCGAATCTGTAAGCATAGCACCTTTCCAGCCCATAAACTTTTTAACTCCGCCGAATTTTTTCAGCACTTCAATACCAGGTTTCAATACCAGATGATATGTATTTGCAAGTATTATTTTACTTTCGGTTTCTTCTATCATAAGCGGTGTAAGAGCTTTTACGGTAGCTTTTGTACCCACAGGCATAAAAACAGGGGTATCAATATCAACACCGTTTACTTCTATTTTTCCAAGTCTTGCCGATGTCTGAGAGCTTTTTTTTAGTACATTGAAAGAAAACGACATATAATACCTTTTAAATAAAATATATATTTTTATATTAATAAATATAAAATTTTTTATAAATAAAAATTGGATTAAAATAATAATCAAATATGTATTAAAAATATTATCTGCTTCCGTCAGGAAGTTTAAATAAATGTATGGCATCCATTAACTCTTTAGATTGAGAAAAAAGCATTTGGGCAGATGCAGTTGCCTCTTCTACCAATGCTGCATTTTTCTGAGTGGTGGAATCCATATCCGCAATAGCTATTTTTATCTGATCAATACCGTTTTGCTGTTCAACGGCGCTGTTGCTTATACCTTCCATAATTTTTGAAGCCTCATCTATTTTATTCTGTATTTCTATAAATATTTCCTGAGATTCTCTTGCAGTTCCAGTAGCTTTATATATTTTTTCATAAACATTTTCAATTAAATCCGTAATGCTTTTAACTGATGTTTGTGTAGTTTGAGCCAAATTTCTTACCTCAGAGGCAACAACAGCAAAACCTTTTCCCTGTTCTCCAGCTCTTGCCGCCTCAACGGAAGCATTAAGAGCCAATATATTAGTTTGAAAGGCTATATCTTCAATAATTTTAGTAATATCTTTAATTTTTGAGCTTGCATCATGTACTTCTTCTATATTTGAAGTAGTTTCAGCTATTATATTTCCCGCATTTTCAACTGAAGATTTTGAGGCTAATATCATTTTACTTCCGTTTACAGAATGTTCTGCAGAATTTATTATCGTAGATGAAATTTCCGTCATAGAAGCGGAAGTTTCTTCTATACTGGCAGCCTGACTTTCAGTTCTATGAGCCAGATCCGTATTCTGTTCAGATAATTCCTTTGCCGCCATGGTTATATTATTAGCGCTGTCTTCTACAATTTTTAAAGTATATACAAGTTTTTTTCTCATAGCCACAAAAGCATCCGATAATTCTCCGAGTTCATCTTTTCTTTTAATTTTTTGTTTTGTGGTTCTCAAATCACCTTCAGATATTTCCTTAGCAACCCCGATTAATAAATTAAGAGGTTTTGTAATAGACCTTGTGTACAGAGATATAAATACCGATATTGTAGCTACAGAGATAATAGATATAATGAGCATAGCTGCTGAAAGCTGTCTCTTTTCTTCATAAATTTCATCTTCGGTTATTGATATTCCTAATATCCAAGGCAGAGTTTTTAATTTTGTATAAGATGATACTCTTTTCTCTCCATTAAATACATAACTTGATACGCCTTTCCCTAAATTATACATTTGCCTGAATTCTTCTCCCAATTTACCATTAATATTTTCAATTCTGCTATGTATTTTTATTATTAAGTTTTCATCTATAGTGTACATACTTCCAGTTTTTCCAATAACAAGAGGTTCTATGTTATTTTTTATTAAGAAAGCCCAGTCAAGTGTAAAATATAAATATCCTATAGTTTGATTATTGACGCTTAGAACTTTTTCTATTAAAGTTAAAGACCAGCCGCCTGTAGTTATGGAGTGAGTTATATTTTCAGAGAATACTCCTTTTGAAGCGCTGTCTATTTTTTTTAAATCAGGGTGTATATTAAATATATTTTTACCTAATAAATCGGAATTATCTGAATCTGTCAATATATTTCCATTCAAATCGCATAAACCTATATTTATTATATATTTATTTATTGATTTAAATTTTTTAAGATTATTCAATGCGGCATTCTGCAAATCTTCGGTTCTTAATTCCAGATATTTGCTGAACTCTTCTGATATGCTGAATATGTCTGCTATTATTAATTGATCATCAAACCAATTATCAATAAGCGATGCATAACCCATAACGGTGTTGTTATATCCTTCATAAGTTATACCTTCTATGCTTTTAGATACTTTAATTTCTATTACAGTTATCAAAATAATTATAAACAAAATGACCATAGATATAATAATAAGAGGCATCTTAACTTTTAAGCTTTTAATTTTTTTCATAACAATTATCCTTAAATATTAGAAAATACTATGCTTTAATAATAACTAATTTTTTAAAAAAGTGTATATTATTTTTTTTTAAAATTATGAAAAATAAGTTAAAAAAATTAATTAATTTTATTATATTAATTATAATTACAGCATTAATTTTATATTACAAAACTCCTATTAAATGGTTTTATATAACTAATATTACTATATATTATTCAGATACAGCTTTCATAGGAAGGTTTTACTATACTGATAAAAATATAATGCTTACATATAAATATATAAAAATATATATGGCGTATTTAATAAGTATTAAAGGTGCAGGTTATGAAAAAAATTACTATTATTATATTTAATATTATTATCTTATTATTATCTTGCGGAGGAAATGAAGGCTCTTCTGATTTTTATTTACAGACGCAATCTGAAGAATCTTATAAAGATTTATCAGAGGTAGGTTATAATGAAGATTCGAAGTTTGATAGAAAATTAATAATAAGTGCAAATATAAGGATAAATTCAAGAGATGTTGAAAAAAGCTACAGATCTTTGGAAGAAAAACTTAAAGAATACAAAGGATATTTTGATAATGTGGAAGCCTCAAAAAACAGATATTATATTACCGTTAGAATACCAAAAGAAAATATATATAATTTTATCAATTTTTTAGAGGAAAATGAAAATATTGAAAATAAAAATATTAAAACAGAAGATGTTACTGACACTTATTATGATACAGACAACAGAGTAAAAAACAGAGAAATTCTTTTAGAAAAGCTGAGGGATTATCTGAAAGAAGCCAGTAATATTGATGAAGTATTAAAAGTAGAAGACAGAATTAATACTTTGACTTATGAAATAGAAAAAATGAAGGGAAATTTAAAAAATATGCAGTCTTCAATAGATTATTCAAGAGTAAATTTAAATATATCAAATAATGAAGCTGTTAGAAGAAATACAAATATATATGATAAATATCTTGATTTAATATCATTTTTTAAAGAGTTTTTCTTAAATATGATATTTTTTGTAATCGGGTTTACAGTTTTCGCCATTCCCATAATATTAATACTGGCATTATTTTATTATATATGTTTCGGAAAAATAGGACTTATAAAGAAATTATACAGAAAAATCAAGTAATCATATATACATATCCATAGTATAATAAAAAAACATGTTTTTTATTAATTTTATGGGAACTTTTTAAATCAAATTATCGTCTAATAAATTGTAATAAAATAAAAAAATAATAAATAAGGAGAATATATATGAGAAAGAATATTATAATTTTTGTTTCTGCGGCAATTATGATTTTTGCTTCCGCTTCATTATTCGGACAATATGAAAGATGCGGTTACGGAAGGTGGCATGGTGATGGCAGAGGACATTACAGAGAACATGGTTATGAAAGAGGATACGGAAGAAGACATGGATATGAAAGAGGACATGGCAGGGTATATTATAATAATTCTCTTACCAGTGCGCAGATTGATGAAATTAGGACTATAAAGGATAAATATTACCATCAAATGGATACTTTGAGAATGGAGATATATAATCAAAGGCAGAATATAAATACAGAAATGAGAAAAGAGAATCCTGATGAAAACTTTATTAATAGTGCGATAGATGCAAAAAGTAAAGCTTCGGCAGATTTACAGAAATTAAGAATCCAATGCTTTTTAGAAATAGATAAAGTATATCAAAATAAATAATTTTCTCTAATCTTTATAAATCCCGTATAATAAATATTATGCGGGATATTTTTTATTATTTTTGTATTTTTCTGTTTTATAATATATAATTAAGATAATAAAAAATAGTAGGTATATTTATGAAAATATTATTATTGTTTTTCAGCATCGCAGGTTTTGCTTTTTCTCAGTATTATTATAGTCCTTCCGTTAGGATAGGAAATGTTAATCCTTTTGTTCCTCCGTTATCTAGAACAACAATACCAGTTTATCCTTATAAAAATGATTTGTATACTCCGAGATATGCAAATCCTGGATATACTAAAAGCTATTATAGAAACGGACAATTTCATTATTTCGGAAGAGGATATATGAGCTATATGGAAAGAGAAAAATTAAAAGCTATAGAGGGAAGATACTCTCCAAGATACAGAATGCTTGAAAACCAAATTATAATAAATAATTCTGCTGTAAAATCTCAAATGAATAGCAAATATCCTGATAACAACATAATAAACAATGCAGTTAATGATAATTTTAGAATAGAAATGGAAATGCAGATGATTAGAACTTTAAGAGAGCTTGATATAAATAGAAATTTCAGATAATTAATTATTATATTTTATCAGCATAAATTATTAATAGTAATCTCTGTAATATTTTCTATAGTCGTCTTCTTTATCTGCATTATCATTTATGTATTTATAATTGCTTTCAAAATATTCAAGCATACATTTAATAAATTTACTGCCTATATTCAAATCCCCAAGATATACATAAAGAGGATTTTCCGATATTACTTTTCCTTTGAATTTTCTGAAATAATAGCTTTGAGGATCTTTGAGATATATAAAAAGATAGCCTCCTATAATATCCAAATCTTCTATTTCTTTCCAAAGTACATATATATAGCTCTTTACAAGCAAATTATTATAATATATTCCCTTATAGTCTAATATAAAGCTTGCTCTTTTAAAAAATATGCTTCTCACTAAAATTATAAATAGTATAATTATTCCGAATATAAAAAAAGATATTACAAATAAAATAGCGGCTGTCATATCTTTATCTGCTTTTGTGAAAAGGACACTTATTAAAAGTATTGTAATTATAATTCCTATCATCATTAAGGCAAAAAATCTTACATTATCAATATAAACTTTAATACTGAAATTATCATCTGAAAATAATTCTTTTACATCTTTCATAATAATATATCCTTATTATTTTTTTTGTAAAATAACATGATTCATTATATATATTAAATAAAAGAATAATTCAATAGCTGATTATATGATTTTATTTTATGGATTTTACAAGCTCATCAATATTTTTTGTTCTTGAGCTTTTGCAATAAGGACATTTTTGAGGATTAATTTTTATTATTAATAAATTTATTGTATGTTTTTTTCTTTTTACTGTAAATCTTCTTTTGCATCTTTTGCACTGATAAAAATAAGGCGGCTCATCTAAACGCATACAATATCCTTAAGTAATTATATTCATATTTTATTATCGTAAAATACTGAAAATTATTAAGAATTAATATTATGATATAATACCAAAAGCTTAACTACCCTTGAATAGCTTTTTATGCCGTCTTCCTGACTATTTGCTTTTAAATAAGCATCATTAATTTTATGGCTTACTTCAGACAGATTTCCTGTATATTGCTGCCAGAATTTATAGTATTCTTTTATATCTTCTTTAGTACTGCTATTTAAATTAGACATTAAATGTATATAATTTTCATCTCTTTTTATCTCATTTAAGACATAAAGCAAAGCTTCAAAATTTGCAGAATATCTTATAAAAGCGTCAGTGTGTTTTGAGCATGCTATATACGATATAAAATTAGCTTCATCTTCATAAGCTATACCTATTTGATGCGCCATTTCATGGGCTATTGTAAAAGGCATAGATATGCTTGGTATAAGCGTATTAACATTTGCTTCTGAAGTAAAAGGCGAGTATATTCCTGTTATCTGCAGATTAAGAAATATTTTTGATATTATTATAGGTTTTGTTCTTGAATAATTCATATATAGAAATTCAAACTCTTCAAAAACTTTGTTGTATTCGGCTTCCACCATTCTATTTAAAGCCTGATAATTTGTATTAATATTTTTATATTTCATTTCATCTTTTAAATCATTGATATTTTTTATTAATGTTTCGGCAAGCGAATATATATCATCATAACTTATATTTCTTTTAGGATAATTTTCTATAAGAGGAATTCTATGATAATTTAAGCCCCATACTGAAATAAATATTATATATACTGCAATCATTATACAGGCAAATATATAAGCAAAATTTAATGCTGTTTTTATTTTATCTATTAATGATTTTGCATTTGAATTAAAAAAAGATTTTCTAAATGCTGTTATGATAAAAATAATAACTGCGGCTGAAAATAAAAAAAGAATAATTTCACCTATAGAAAAACTGAACTTTGATGATAACAGACTTATAGTTCCCGCTATTTTTTTATATATTAATCTTGAATAAAAGTTTTCTATAAAACTTTCGGAAAAAGTTATTATTTTTAATAAAACAGCAATAAAAATCAGAGATAATATTAATGTAATTTTAACTTTCATATTTTTAATCAAAAATTATAATTATTTCATTTTTTTAATATCTGCATCCATTTTTTTCTTCCAAAGGTCATACATTTTCTTTTTATCTTCAGATTCTTCATTTTCATTCAGATAAACATGTATTCTTCTAAGAGATGCTATTATATTTAAGGCTATCTTCATGTCGTCTAATCTTTTATTTTGTTCGTATTGAGTTCTATACTGCTCAGCTGAGGCATATAATAATTTTTTTACAAGCTCCATCATTTTTACTCTGAATTTATATCCCGTTATTTCAGGACTTAATTCTTTTATGTAGCTTTTGAAATCTATCATATTTTTGCATACAGCTGAAAATTTTGCTTCTATTTCTACAAAGTTTTGAAGCCATTTAGAATTTTCGCCGTAGCAGTATTTTAAATAATCTATAACATATCCGAATGAACATATAAATTTATATCTCCACTCATCGGATAATTTATCTTTAAAATATTCATGTATATCTTCATTAAGAGAAAAAGAATCATCCGTATGATTTCCAAATACTTCTTCTAAAAGCATAATAGCTTTATTTATATATCTTCTTCCGTCATTAAGCTTATTATCAGAGCGTACATTTATATATTCTATAGCTATATAACAGATGGTAGTAATAAAAGAAGATGCCTGAATATAGAGCACAACTGCTTCTATTTTTTTGCCTGCTATTTCAAAATTATCTTCTAATGAGGCTAAATCTTTCTCTGTCTTTACTAATTTTGCCTCCACTTCTTCAAGTAAACTTTTATATTTATTTTGCATTCTGGTGCATTCTGCTTTTGCAGCTTCGCTTATTGTAGCCATAATATATCTCTCTCCATAGTAATTATTTTCGGAAAATAATTTTTAATTATTTAAATTAACAGGTATAGAAACAAAAAAAGTTGTTATTTTAAAAGTTTCATCTGTGCTTTTTACCATTATGCTTCCGCCATGAGCTTCCACTATCCTTTTTGAAATAGCAAGCCCTATTCCTATGCCATGACTTTTTGTAGTAAAAAACGGCGTGAATATTTTTTCGGATAATTCAGGTTCTATATACGAATTTGTATTTTCTACTATTATGTCTATTATAGATTCTCTATAGGCATTATCGTTAAAAATCACGCTTATAATTGAATCCTCATCTGCAGGATTTATAGCATCTATGGCGTTAATAATAAGATTAAATATTACCTCATTCATTCTGTCATAATCCCATCTTACGACATCTTCTTTAGTAATTTTTAATGCATAGAATTTTATATTTTTACCGCTTTTTTCAATATATTCTTTTGAAATAATAGTTAAATATTTTATCATATCTTCTATTTTTATATTATCAGTTTCCAAGTTAATACTTTTAGCAAATGATAAATTTCTTCTTATATAATTTTCCAGATTTTCCACCTCGCTTGCTATTATGGAGGCGTAGTTTTTTATATTTTCATCTTTGCTTACTTTTACAAGTCTGTTTGCAAATCCTGCAATAGGAACTATAAAGTTTCTAAGGTTATGAGCCATAGAAGAACTCATCTCTCCTATTATAGCCAAACTCTTTAAATCCAATAAAGTTTTTTCAGCGGATTTTAAGGCATTATTATTTTTTTCTATTTCATTATAAAGAGAAGAATATTCCAAAGCCACGGCAGCCTGCCTTGCAAACATTTTCAGATAATCCAAATCATCTTCAGGTATGTATTTGCCGTTATATGGATTATCAACTACTATCATACCTATGCAGTTTTTTGTATTCATTATAGGTATTATGGCAAAATGATAGTCTCCGAATATATCCGTATATTTTTTTATTTGATATACCTCTTCTTTATTTAGATCCGTTATATTAATGCTTTTTTTATTACTAAATACATCAAGAAATAATTTGCAGTTTTCATTATTTGGTATAACTGTATTTAAAAATTTCTGATTTAAATCCCAAGAATCTTCCATGTTTCTTTTATCTAAAGAAAGCATTAATTTTTCCCTAAGGGCATATTTATCTAAGTTCTGCATATTGCTCCATATAATTCCAGCATCTTGAGCGTTTTTAGGAGAAACACACATTCTTCCTCTGAATACATTAAATTCATTATCGTAAAGAAAAGCAAAAGCTCTGTTAAAGGCAAATACATCGCCTATTGTTGTGATAGTAAGCAGAAGAAATAATATATCCTCAGTCTTTGAACGCTCCAGCAGTATATTGCTTATGTCATATAGAGTATTTAAGCGTGACATATGATTCATATTTTTCTTATTTGCTTTGCTGAGCTCCGTAATATTGTAGTATTCAGATATTCTGCTTGCTATATTTGAAAGAAGATGATTAAATAAATTAATGTCATTGGCATCAAAATAACCAAGAGGGTTTACCGCATCGGGTATTTTATCTATAACAACTATATATCCTATGCAGCCTTTTTGCGAATGTATTCTATTAAATATTACGGATCTGTTTATAACTCCTTGAAATTTTTCATAGTATTTATTTTTATCTGCATTATTTATATAAAATATATTGTTATTTAAATATTCTTTTATATACTTATTATCTTCAAACAAAGAATAATCAAAATTATCAGGAAATCCGCAGCTGGATCTAGTATACAAATTATTATTGTTATCCCTAAGTCTTATAAATACCTTATTTGCTGTGAAAATATTTGCTATGTCATTTGCAAGCTGATTTAAATTATTTTCAAAATCATCAACATTGCTTAATTTCAGGTATAATTCCCTAAGCAGTTTTAATTGCTTATCTCTTTCTTTATAAGTTACATTTTGAAGCATATTATTGGCATATATTGCAAAGTGTCCTATAATATTTTTTATTTCATCTGATATAGATTTATATGAATCCGTTTTGTTTTCTTTATTTCTGAATATTACTACGCCTATAGGATTAGTATAGAAAAATATAGGAAGGACAAACATTGATGAATAGCCTGAAAATACTTCCATATCCGTATGATTTATATTTTCTCCTATAACCATTTTTTGTTTGTACAGCACCTCTTTGTAATAGGCTGTATTTATAGGAAAATTTACTTTGCATACATAATATCTGTCTATTCCGTATACACCTCTGAGTATAAGATAGTTTTCTTTAGGAAAATATACTTCTCCACAGTCAAAACCGTAATATATGCATGTTTTTTCTAAAAATAAATCAACAACTCTGTCTATTTCATTAGTATTTTCTGCAAAAAGCAGCCCCGTCAATAAATCTGAAAAAAAGCTGTCTATTGATTTTCTATCTTCCATAAAATAAACTTCCTAGTTATTATATAAAGTAAATATTTTTAATTGATACGGTAATACTTCTATAGTTTCTGCAATACTGTCTATTTTATTATCAAAAGATATATCCTCTTTTATGCTGTACTGAGCAGTATTTAATTTTTCTGCTTCAGATGTTATATTGACTATAATTAAAAGTCTGCTGTTTTCATCTAAACTATATTTATAGAATTTTCTAAAAGGATCTTTATTTTTTTTATGTTCATAGAGTTTATAATGTGCATCGCTTTCTTTTTTAAGACTGTTTTTTTCTTCTATATCAATAGATACTATTCTGCCGCATTGCGATAATATATGATTGTTTTTTATATATTCAGCCATATCTTTTATATATTTGCTTAAATCATAGCTTATATTTTCATAATCTTTTTCGCTTCCGCCTACAACATTGCATCTTTTAATAAATCCGTATTCATCTCCTATTGTAATCATCCACATATCGCATACTATTGCCGTGAATAAAAAAGTTTGCTTTACTCTCCAAATATTGCCGCCGTATTCTGAAATAAGCCTTTTTGTATCATGATTGCTTGGAAAAGCTATCTGCATGCATTTTTTTCTTGCCAAGTCATACTGTTCTATAAACCATTCTCCCTCATAATCCCACCATTTAGCGCTGCTTGCCACATAATCAAATCCAGAATCTATTAATTTTTCTGTATCTTCCATAGAGCATCCTAAACTTTCAGCAAAGAATATTACTTCATTATTGATTTGTTTTGCATTATCTATTAAATATTTCCATAATTCTTCAGGTACTTTATAAGCCGCATCGCATCTGAAACCTGTAAATCCCAAATCAAGATTATGTTTTATTAAATCATTCCAATAATACCATATAGGGTTTAATATTTCATTTGAATTTTTATTATTTTCTTTATCATCTTGATTAGGATCTCTTTTATTATTGAATACTGCTAAGTCTCCCCATTCAATACACTTTCCATTATCCCAAGCTTTAGGAGACTGTAAAGCACCGTCTTTTGTTTTATACCATTCAAAATGCTCATCTATCAAATTACAGTCTTTAGATGAATGATTAATTACCAAATCCATCATTACTTTGATTTCTTTGTTATTACAGTATGCTATAAACTCTTTTAATTCTTTTTCTGCAGTATCTTTAGAATTGCTGGTAAAAAATGATGGGTTGTATTGATAGTAATATTTAGTGGCATATAAACTGCCGCTGAATCCGGGATATGTTATAGGATTAATATATACCCATTCAAAGCCTATGCTTTTTATTCTGTCAATATGTCTGTACCAATTTTTTATATGTCCTAAAAGCGGCGGAAACAGATTATATCCTAATATTCTCATAGTGCTATTATATATAAATAAATAAAAAAAACAACTTTTTTATTTATTTGTTTGTAAAAATATGATAATAATTTAAAAAAATTAAGAGGCTTTTATTTAAGTTTAATCGGCGCAGAATTATAAACTATTGCTATTTAATAAAATATTATTTATATTTATGAAAAAATATTTTACAGTTCTTAATAAATAGGGTAGAAGCATCATGTGTAGTAATGAAGTCATATCAGGCATGTTAATAGAAAGATTCACTAAAAGCGAAGAGTATTTAAACTTTGATATAAAAAATACAAAAAATATAACTGGACTTAAAGGCGGAAGCGATGCTTTATTTTTTGCATCATTGTTTAAGGAAAATAGTATTTTGATTATTAAAGAAGATGAAAATGAAGCTATGCTGCTTGGTCAGTCTTTGAATTTTTATAATATACCTAATTATTATTTTCCAGATTATGATGCAGTACCTTTTACTAAAATGTCGCCTGTAACCGATATTGCTCAGGATAGAATAAATATTTTATATAAATTATTAAACAAAGAAAAATGCATAATAATAACAACTATAAATGCTGTAACTAGGAAAATAGCAAATAGAGAAGATTTGAAAAAACTTTATATAGGACTTCATGTCGGCGGTAAATTAAATCTAGATAATTTAAGATTAAAATTATATGATTTCGGCTATGTTATAGAAAGAGATGTGATTGAAAAGGGTACGGCATCTGTAAGAGGAAGTATTGTAGATATATTTTCTTTGGAATATGATAATCCTATAAGAATAGAAATGTTTGATGATGAGATTGAAAGCATAAGATTATTTAATATAGAAGACGGAAGATCATTTAAAAGTATTGATGATATAGTAATTTATCCAGTACGCGAGTTTGTTTACAGCGATGAAAAAGCAGAAGAGCTTATAAATAATGATAATATAAAAGATGAGATTAAAGATTATATAAGCAAAAAAAAATATTTTGCAGGAAGCGAAAATCTTCTTCCTATGTTTTACAGTAATTTAGAAACTGTATTTGATTATTTTGATTACGGATATGTATTTACAGATAATGCTATGCATCTTAAAACAAAATTAATAACCATACTTGATTCCGTAAAAGAAAATTTCTGCAGCATAGATAATATATTTTCTGTAATAGGGGATATTGAAAAATTATATATTAATAAATATTATTTTGATGAAATAGTAAAAAAGTCTGTTAATATATCTCCGTTTATAACTGATACCAATGTTTATAACTTTAATTTTATGCAGGGAGTTTCTTTTAAGTCAAGATTAACCGACTTTATCAATTATGTAAAAGAATACAGAAAAAAAGATTATATGATAATTCTATCTACAGGACATTATGAACAGGTAAGCAGATTTTATAAAATAATGCAGGACTTATATCCTGAAATTATAGTTTCTAAAGAGGCACCGAATATCATTGAAGAAAATATTAAAGAAGACAGCGGCGGAGTTCTTAAAAATGATGATAATATAGAAGTAATTATAGAAAGCAATAAAGATGAAGCTGAAGAAAAAGAAAACTATTTGAAAAATGAAAATAATTTTTATATCATAACCGCTCAAACCTCTTCAGGATTTATAAAAGACAGCATAAAAACAATATTTATAGCTGATTGGGAAGTGTTCGGAAGAAAAAGAAAAAAGGTGAGAAAAATACCTAAGGTAAATAAAAATCTCATAGAGACATTTGTAGATTTGAATATAGGTGATTATGCAGTACATATAAATTACGGTATAGGCAAATATCTCGGATTAACAAGAAAATTATCTAACGGCAAGGAAAAGGACTATATTACTTTAGAATATGCTAAAGGAGATAAATTATATATACCCGTTGAGCAGATGAACTTTGTACAGAAATATATATCGGGTCATGGAGAAGCTCCTAAATTAACATTATTAGGTGCAAGCGCTTGGGATAAGATAAAGAGCAAAGCCAGAGAAGATGCTTTGGCTACAGCAAAGGAATTGATAAAACTGTATGCTATAAGATCTAATATTCGCGGAAATATTTACGGAGCCGATACGCAGTGGCAAGATGATTTTGAGGCTTCATTTAAGTATGAAGAGACCGCAGATCAATTAAGAGCCGTTAATGATATAAAAGAGGATATGGAAAGCGGAAAGATGATGGACAGGCTTGTATGCGGAGATGTAGGATTTGGAAAAACTGAAGTGGCATTCAGAGCCGTATTTAAAGCTATAATGGCAGGAAAGCAATGCGCTATACTCTGTCCTACTACTATATTATCTCAGCAGCATTATAATAATGCAAAAAATAGATTTGAAGATTTTCCTATAAGAATAGAGGTATTAAACAGATTTGTAGCAAGCGTACAGGTTAAAAAAAATAAGGAATTATTAAAAAACGGTTCATGCGATTTAATAGTAGGAACTCATATGCTTTTATCTAAAGATGTAGAGTTTAAAAATCTAGGACTTATAGTTATAGATGAAGAACAGCGCTTTGGAGTTAAGCATAAAGAGGCTTTAAAAAAATTAAGATTAGAAACCGATGTTCTTACGCTTTCGGCTACTCCGATACCTAGAACATTAAATATGGCTTTAACTGGAATAAGGGATATAAGCGTAATAGAAACTCCTCCTTTAAATAGGATACCTGTAAAAACTTTTGTTTCTGAGTTCAGCGAAGAGGCGGTTATAAATGCAATAGAAAGGGAACTAAAAAGAAAAGGTCAGGTATTTTATCTTTATAACAGAATAGATACTATAGAATCATTTGCTTTGATGATAAAAAAATTATGTCCGAAAGCCCGTATATGTGTGGCGCATGGAAGAATGACTGGGCGTCAATTAGAAAAAATAATGGAAGATTTTATTGACTATAAATATGATATTTTAGTTTCCACTACAATAATAGAAAACGGAATAGATATACCGAATGCCAATACCATATTAATAGATAATGCCTGCAAATTGGGATTATCGGAACTTTATCAGTTAAGAGGGCGCGTCGGAAGAAGCGATAAAGAGGCTTATGCTTATATGTTTTATCCCAGCGATTTAGCATTAACGGAATCGGCATATAAGAGACTTGAAGCTATATCCGAACATACTGATTTAGGAGCTGGATTTAAAATTGCTATGCGTGATTTGGAAATAAGAGGTGCTGGAAATATATTGGGAAAAGAGCAGTCTGGTATGATATATCAAGTGGGATATGAATTATATACTCAGATGCTTGAAGAGGCTACTAATGAATATAAAGGAGAAATAAAAGAAGTTACATTTGATACGGTAATAGACTTAAAGCATAATTTGTTTATACCAGATTCCTATATAGCCGACTCTAAAGAAAAAATATCAGCTTACAAGCTTATAATGCGTTCTCAAAGCAGCGGCGATATAGATTATGCTAAAGAGTTTATGAAAGATAAATACGGCAGACCTCCAAAAGAGCTTGAAGATATTTTTGATATAGCAAAACTTAAAATTATATTAAAAAGGGTAAGAGTATTATCTGTTATAGAGGGTCAGTATAATATATATGTGAAGCTTGATAAATATTCTAAGATAGATACTGAGAAGCTTATTAATTTAATAAATAAAAAAGATTCAGGAGTTTATTTTGATAAGGATAATCTTAATCAGTTAATAATACCCGTTTTACATGAAAAAGAAAATGATCTCTATTGGAAATCTGAAAAGATAAAAAATACAATATTAGAAATAGAAAGCTTTAAAGTTAATAATGATATTGAAAAAAATGATAAGAAAAAAGAAAATAAAATTACTTTAGCCGAAGCAAATTTAAAAGCTAATAAAAACAAAATCTCTATAAGAAAAAGCAAAACTCCTAAGTTAATAAAAATTAAAAAAGATAATTAATATATTTCTGAAATTATGGAGATGGCGGGATTCGAACCCGCGTCCTACGAAGCGTACCATATCCGTCTACATAGCATATCTTATCTTTAAAAGTTTCGCTCTGCAGTTATAAGATAAGCAGAAAAGCTGTAAAACTAGTAAGAGTATACTAAATATCAGGCTCTTACAGCACCCTAATATAAGTTCTATGTTATTTAGCACCAAAAAAACAGCCCATAGACAAACTGTTTAATCAGCGGCAGCTTTAATTAAGCTGCAAGCGCATATTCATCTGCACTTATTTTTCAGTATGATATTAACGTGCATACACCTAGCACGGCTATGCAGAATATGTTCCAACCATCGCAGTCGAAACCAAGCATCCCCTTTCAAAGAACATCAAATAATTGCGCTAAATAATAACATTAATAAAAAAATTGTCAACTTTGCTTTATTGGTAATTACATACAAAATTTACCTAAAATATTTTTATTTTCAAAATAAAGCAAATTATTAAAAGTGATATATTAATTTCATTACCTTTATTTAAAAATTTGGTTTATGCCATAAAAGTAATTTTTACTTATAAAAATAATCAGCTTACATACTAAGATGAAGAAATTTGTTTGAATTACTTAAATATAGAGAATATTTAAAAAATTGAAAGTTCTTTCCTTATTGTATCAGTAATAAAAAAACTTATAAATGCTTTGATTTGTATATATAGATATATTTTTAATAAATACTCTTGACACAAACTTAATATATGTTAAATTAATTCTATGGAAATGACTAATCTTTGTAAAATCAGGTTGAACTCAACACTCAACACTCAACACTCAACACTCAACACTCAACACTCAACACTCAACACTCAA
>NZ_CAJUPR010000004.1:78692-229734 GCF_910588665.1 uncultured Brachyspira sp.
CAGCTAAACAGCTAAAAGTTTATCTTTTACATTCTATTGCCTTCCTTTCGGCATTGCATCAATTTATTGTTTTGATAATAAACATTATAGATATGATGTTTTATTATAATAAATTTATTTTAGTATTAAGGAGATTTTTTTAAATGAAAAAATTGTTAAAAATATCCTTTATTTTAATGATATTAAGCATATTTTTTATTTCATGCGGTAATTCGGTCACAGAACCTAAATCATTTTATGTAAGAGATTTAATAGGAAGATGGCAGACAAAAAATGATGCTTCAGATTATTTTCTTATTACAGTAGACGGCTATATTCAGCTTTCTAACGGAAATAAAGTACGCATAGAAAATTGGGCTCCGTATGAGTACGGTAATTCATATAAACTTACGGCACAAACTACAAATAATCATTTTATTACCTTTTTATTTGAAAGTACATCAAAATGTGAAGTTTCTGTTACTACAGGAGAAAAAAAGTATTATTATAAATTATAATTAACCTTTAGGCAGAAGTTTTATAGGATCTATAGATCTTCCCTGATATGATATTTTAAAATAGAGCTCGCTTTTATCTATCATTCCCGTATTTCCTATATTTCCTATATATTCTCCTTTTTTTACAATATCTCCAAGCTTAACATTAACTTTTGACAGATGAGCATATGAGGTGTTGTATCCGTTTTTATGTTTTAGTATTATAACTGTACCGAAACCTCTGATATTATCTGCATATTCTACTATTCCGTCATCGGAAGCCGCAACCTTATCTCCGACATCTCCTAATATATTAACTCCTCTGTTTGCATGATTATACGATGAGGCTCCGTATCCTGAAATTATTATGCCTTTATAGGGCCATATAAAAGAGCTGTAAGGAAGCATGCTGTCATCATTAAAAGAATAAGGTATCATTTTTATAGTTTTTATTTTTATAGTTGCGCCTGCATATAATTTATATTCGCCTGCATTTTTAATATTGTTTAACTGCATTAAATCTCTTAAATCCATTTTATTATTTCTGGCTATAGAATACAGACTATCTCCGCTTTTTACTTTGTAGTCCGATATAATTAATGATGCGGTTTTTTTAGCATTTGCATATACTTTAATCGTATCTCCCGCCTTTAATATGTATTTGTCATTAATATTATTCAAAGAGTATAATTCCACTAAATCCATTCCTCTAGACAATGCTATTTCGCTTAATGTGTCTCCGTTTTTTACTTTATAATTTTCCAGATTTCTGTATTCCGCAGGTTTTGAAGAGGCATTAATATTTATATTGTCATATATTTTCAGAATGTCTCCTATTTTAAGAACATAATTATTTTTTAATTTATTTAATTCTAAAAGTTCTTTTAATGACATTGAATTTTTTAAAGCTATTTCGCTTAATGTATCTCCGTTTTTTACTTTATAGTTTTTTACCGTTTTGCTTTGAGGGCTTGAATTATTTGACTTTGCATATATTTTTAATTTTTCTCCGATTCTTAATTTATATTTAAGAGGATCTTCTATGTTATTAATCTTTAGAAAATCATTTACGCTTATATCATTTTGAAAGGCTATGCCGTATAAAGTGTCTCCGCTTTTAACTATATAATTCTGCGTTTCATTTTTATATTGTTTATCAGAGACGATTTTTTTTTCAGACGGCGTTACATACATATTCTTTCCCACATAAAGTTTGTATTTTTCAGGATCTTCTATATTGTTAATTTTTAAAAATTCGCCTGCATTCATTCCATGCGAAAAGGCTATGCCGTATAAAGTATCCCCGCTTTTAACTTTATATATATCATAATTTTTTATATTATTACTGCCGCTTTCATACTTTTGATTTGAATTATTTGCCACTTTGAGAGTTTCGCCTATTTTCAGATTGTATTTATTTGCATCTTTTATATTATTTACAGCTAAAAATTCATTAGCCGTCATATTATGAGCAAAGGCTATGGCAAACAGAGTGTCTCCGTTTTTCACTTTATAGTCTTTGTATGCAGTTGATTCCTCTCCTTTTAATCCGTAAACTTTATTTTCAGAATCGTATGCCAAACTATATTCTGATATTTTTACCTTAAGAGTTTCGCCTATTTTCAGATTGTATTTGTATGGATCTTTAATATTATTTAGTCTTAGAAATTCATTTGCACTCATATCATGGGCGAAAGCTATTCCAAATAGAGTATCGCCGTTTTTTACTTTATAATTTCCATAATCTGCCGCAAGACCTATTGAAGCAAAAGCGTATCCTATAACGGAAGCATATTTAAAAATATTTTTCATAATTATTTCTGTTCAATTAAAGCCCTAGTTTACTATTTCAAAAATTTCATCTAGCGGAGGATCGCAGGGAGTAATAACAATATTTGACTCTTTTACGCTTGACATTTGAGGTCCTATTTTTATTTTTTCTGTAAATTCATCAATATCTTTTTTTGTCTGCAAATATCCTATAACCTCTACGGATCCGTCATAATTATTCCATACTTTTCCGCTTACTTTCATTTCATCAGCTATCTGCTTAGCATAGTATCTAAAACCTACGCCCTGAACTCTTCCTTTTAATATAATATTTACCTTAAACATATAAAGATTATCGGAAATATTTTTTATTGAATTTATATCTGTATATAAAAATTGACAATTTCTGTATATAATTATAAAATATATTTGTAATGCATAATATAGAAGTTGTAATAAAAGATATTAATTTAAAATTTATCACAAATAATAAGCTTTTTTCTCCCAGAAATATAGATATAGGCACATTGTCTATGCTTGAAGAGATAGATTTTAATAATGAGGGTAAAATTTTGGATTTAGGCTGCGGTTACGGAGTTGTTGGAATACTGGCTGCAAAAATAATAGGAGAAGATAAAGTTGTGATGTGCGATATAGACTCAGAAGCTATTGACACTGCAAAAGAGAATGCCGTTTTAAATAATGTATCAGGCATTGATATTCTGCAAAGCGACGGATTAAAAAATATATATGATAATAATTTTTCTTTAATTCTTTCCAATCCTCCATATCACAGCGATTTTTCTACAGCAAAGCATTTTATAGAATTAGGATTTTATAAGCTTATATTAAACGGAAGATTTTGTATGGTAACTAAAAGGCTTAATTGGTATAAAAATAAACTTATTTCTGTTTTCGGCGGCGTAAAAATATCGGAAAAAAACGGATACTATATATTTATATCAGAAAAAAGAAGCAGCGTTTATTCAAATAAATTAAAGAAAAAATTAAAAAAGAAAGAATAAATATCTATAAATGACCTATTACCGGGAGTCCTGTTATATAGAAAAATGCTAAATTAGTTAAAAAGCCTATCATAGTCCCGAAAATTATTCCGAAGATAACATCAAACGGATAATGCAGACCTACATATACACGGCTGAATGCTATCAGAGAGGCTATCGGATATAATAGAGCAGCTGAATATTTACTGTAGCTTCCTATTGAAAATGCAACAGCAAATGCCACCATAGTATGTCCTGATGGAAAGGAATGTTTATCTGGCGGATGCATAATCGGTATTTTTGAATGTTTTTTATACGGACGGGTTCTGCTGAAAAAACCTTTAATATAAAGAAAGAAAAATATACAGATAAAAATTCCGCTTACGGCTCTTGATAAATATAGAATTGGGTAATCTATTCTGAACATATAAAATATTAGATAAATTATTATCCATATATAACCGTCTCCCATTCTGCTCATAAATTTCATAAAGATTTTTACAGGACCTTTTCTATTATCTTTGAATATTTTGAGGAATAATTTGCTGTCTATATTGGATAAAAATTTTATTAGTGCAATATTATTTATATAATTAATTCTTTTTTGTTTTCTTTTTCTTTTTAGAATTTTTTTTATTTTCTTTTGATTTTTATAGTTATCATTAATATTGATTTTTTCATTATCCATTTAAAAAGCCCGAATTTAGCTATTTTATATAAAATATCATAAAATATAAATAAATCAACTATAATATATATTTTAAATTGAAGGCAATAATATAGTATTTTAAAATATTTAGTGATTTTTTAAAGTTTCCGAAGATAATAAAAATATTATATAAAAAAATTTAGTTTTAGGATATAAGAAAGTGCTTGTGGGAAATGATGCTTATGAAAAGTTTATTTATTATATAGAAAATAATATAAACTTTGATTTTTTATCGCATATACCTGGTTCGGACGATGCGGCTGAAATACAAAGAGAATCAATTATTAATTTGATAAAAAGATCTAATAATAATGAATCTTTTTTGGATTATATATCATATACCTATACAATATTTAAAAATGATATAATAAATCAATTGCTGTATTTATCTTGGATTAAAGGCAATGGAGAAGAAGATAAATTAATTAACGATGATAAATTCAATCTTAATGATAATGAGCTTATTAATTATATATCAATACTTTTAGTTTTAAGAGATATAATGCATACAAGTTATATAGCTTCTCTTCCAATATACTATGAATATAAATACGAGCAAAAAGAGTTTATTGATAAAGCTAGAGATATGATAGATCATTCAATATCAAATATATCAACATTGGAGCATATTAATCCGATATTCATAGCAATAGCGGCAAAAAGCGTCTTGCCTTATTCTGTAACAAACGATGAACTTTCCTCTTCATCTAAATTAATATCAATACTTTTTAATTTGTCAAGAATAATGGCATCATATCCTTATACAGATAAAATTATAGAGAATACTCAGCCTATATTTTCAAGCGCTTTGTATAATTTAGTAAATAATGCTTCTTTTTTAGGATTAGATTATAATATGATTAGAGTTATTTATGATAAAGCAAAAATAGGAGAAATAAAGTGGAAAAATTAAGTAAATATAATATTACCTTTATAGTATCTGCTGTATCGTCTTTAACTATAATATCAATGTGCGCATATATGATATTGGATATGCATACATATATTATAAGAGTATTAATATTTATAGAGTTTTTATGCTCTTTTTATTTTGTATGCGTTTTTTTTTATAAGATAAATAAATACTCTAGAATTGAAACATTTTTTTATCTTGTTATATATTTAGTTCCCTTTATATTATCAATATTCGGTCTTTTTTATGTAGTTAATTTCTTTTCGCTGAACAGAGTTTTTTTAAAAGAAAATATTATAGCCTCTTTTCTTACAAGAGGATATCATGTATTATTTATATTTTATATATCCCATATAATATATTTCTTTTACTTATTCAGTATGGAAAATAAAAATACTTTTTATTCTTTAATATCATCTCATTTTATTATTGCAGTTTCTATTATTATTGCTGTCATATTTATAATATTATACGGAATAATAAATTGGGTATTTGATAATAAAATAATAACTTCATATAAAAATACAAAAAATGAAATAATATATGAGGCGGGATTAGCTTTTTCTCAGAATATAAATACTGATGAGCTTGAGTATGAGGGATTTGCCAAGAGTTATAACATGTATTTGCTTTATTATGATAATGAATTAAAATACAGGTCTGATGATTGGGACGATTTTGAAGGAAGGCATTTGCTTTTTGAAGCATCAATTATGCAGGGCAACGGCTTTTTATTTATAGGAAGCGGAAAAGAATTTACTTATCCCTATTATATGTTTATACTTATATATGTTATAGTAAACTCTGTAATGATAGCTTTTTCCATTATATTTTTTAAATTATTTTTAGAGAAAAAATTCAGTAATTATATTAATATTATGATAAAAGGATTTAAAGAGGACAGCTATATATATGCAATAGATACCGATAATATTGATAATACTGAAATAAAGAAATTAGCGCAATTATATAATAAAAAATTACTTCCTTATAAATACAGAGAAAGATTTATAAAAATGTTTACCAGATAAAAACATCTGTCTTTATTATAATTAATATTTAACTATTAAGTCTTTATAATAGTGAAATTTGCTTTTATATGATATAATAATAAATAGTTATATAATAATTAGCAAATAGGTATCTGCATCTATGAACAGTATAATAGAAATAGTTGTTAAAAGACCCGTAACTGTACTTATGGTAATAATATCAATATTAATACTCGGTTTTATCAGCTTATCAAGACTTTCAATAGATTTTATGCCTAATATGCAGATGCCTTATATAAGCATATATACAAGATATGGAAATGCAGGACCTAATGAAATTGAAAAATCGGTAACTAAAATTATTGAAGGGGCGGCTGCAACAGTAAATAATATAAAAGAAATCAAATCCCAATCAATGGAAGGATTTTCATATATAAATATAGAGTTTAATTGGGGCACAAACTTATCTGAGGCTCTGGAAGATATAAGAGAGGCTTTAGAGGAAGTGAAAAATTTACTTCCAAGCGAAGCCGATAACCCTATTATAAGAAAATTTAATATTAACAGCATATCTTTAATGGAAATAGCCGTTTACGGCATAGATGATCAATCGGCATTATATAATATAGCATATAATCAAATAGCTCCTAAAATAAAACAGGCAAAAGGCGTGGCTCAGGCTGAGGTTTCAGGGGGATTAAAAAATGAAATAAAGATAGATGTTAATCAAAACAGATTAAAAGCATATAATATAAATATCAATGAAATAGCTTCAGCGCTTGCGAGAGATAATAATAATTTAGTAGGCGGGCAGGCAGATCAAGGATTTTATAAGTATACCATAAGAACTATGGGGGAGATAAAAACTATTGATGATATAAAAAATACTATTGTTTCTTTAAAAATAGGTAGCAGAAATAACACTTCTATAGTAAAAATACAGGATTTGGCAAATGTATATCAAGGATATGATGATAATTCCAGCATAATAAGAATCAATGGAGAGAGATCGGTATTTATATCAGTAAGCAAAGAATCCGAAGCTAATACTGTTGAGGTTTATAAAAATGTAATAAAGCAGCTTAAAGGATATGATTTTCCTATAGGTGTAAAATATGAAATAATGTTTAATACAGCCGAGAGTATAAATGAAGCTATAAAGGGAGTTCTTAATTCCGCTTTGCATGGATGTATTTTTGCGGTTCTGGTGCTTATGCTTTATATATGGAATATAAGAACTGTATCGGTAATAGCAGTATCCATACCGCTTTCTATAGTAATAACTTTTACGCTTATGTATTTTATGAAAATAACTTTGAATATAATTTCTCTTTCGGGTCTTGTTCTTGGCATAGGAATGATGGTTGATAATTCTATTGTAGTTCTTGAGAATATATTTTACTATAGAAATAACGGATTTGGAAAATATTCATCTTCTATTAACGGTGCTTCTAAGGTATCTCTTGCAATTTCTGCTTCTACTTTTACTACTATTGCTGTTTTTTTACCTTTTTTATATATTGACGGAATGGCAAGCCGAATTTTCAGAGATTTATGCTTAACCGTTACAATATCAATGATAGCTTCGCTTTTGGTTGCCATTTTAATAGTGCCTATGTTTGCTGCGGTTATTCTTACAAGCAGCAGATTAAAGATCTTTTCAAGATTAGAAATTTTAACTGATAAATATATACATAGCAGGATAAACGGTATTTACGGCAAGATTTTAAGTTTCTCAATTAAGAAGAAAAAAACTATTATAATACCTTCTATGGCTTTTGTATTAATGATAATAATAATTGGTATTATTTTTATCGGAAAAGAAGGATTTCCGCATTCAGATGAGGGGCAGTTTATGGTAATAGTGAATATGCCTATAGGTACAAAATATGAGCAGACAGAGTCTTTTATAGGTTTAATGGAAAATGATATAAAAGAAATTATTAAAGATGATTTGAAAAGAATGCAGTCATATATAAGGAAAGGAGATGAAGCCAGCAGCGCTTATATAAGAATAGAGTTAAAATCTAAGGCATTAGGAAGAATTGGAGATATTAATAATTATATAGAACATACAAGAGATAAACTTAAAGTATATCCTGCAAGAATAAATGTAAACTCATTATCATCAAGATATAGTTCAGGAGAGGGAGGATATGTTACTATAGAGATGCTTGGAGATGATATTGATAAAGCAAAGCAGCTTGGAAACAGAATAGTTAATGTACTTTCCAATATAAATGGTGTTAGCGCTGCTGTACTTGATATTGACGAATCCAACAGAGAACTTAAGATTTATGTTAATAGGGATATTGCTTCAAAAATGGGGCTTAAAGTCAGTGATATTGCAAGTATAATAAATACAAGTTTTTCGGGAAGAAAAGCAACTGCTATAACATCTGAAAGTTTTGATTTTACAGATATAGATGTTAATGTGAGATTAGAAAATGTTGATAATACCACAATAGAAGATATTGAGAAAGTAAGCATACCTGTTAATGGTGCTTTAATACCATTATCTTCAATAGCCGATATAGTAAAAAGCTACGGACCTAATATAATAAACAGAAAAGACAGAAAAAGATTTACAGCTGTGGAAACTTATATTTACGGCAGACCTTTAAATGAAATAATGACGGATATAAAATCTGCTATAAATGAAAATGTATTTATACCTTCAGGAATATCAATAAATTACGGAGGAGATTTTGAAGATATGAATGAAGCTTTCTCTCAGCTGATTTATGCATTAATATTAGCTTTAGTATTGGTATATGCCGTCATGGCAGGCCAATTTGAATCTTTTATAGCTCCTTTTGTTATAGCCTTTGCAATTCCGTTCGGTTTTGCAGGATCATTAATTGCTATGTTTATTACCAATACCACATTAAATCCATACAGTGCTGTTGGAGGCATAGTATTAATTGGGATTGCAGTTAATAACGGTATAGTATTGATTGATTACATGAATCAGATAATGCGTAAGAATAGCATAAACGGAGATGAAGCTGCATTGATTGCAGGAAATAGAAGATTAAGACCTGTTCTTATGACAACATTTACAACAATACTTGGAATATTTCCTATGACTTTTAGTGCTGAAAGCGGAAATGAGATGTATAAGCCTCTTTCCATAGCTTTATTCGGAGGGCTTATAGTTTCAACATTATTTACACTAGTTATAGTTCCCTCATTATATGCAGGAATAAGAAATAAAATACCTCTTAAAGATTATGATAAAAAAGATAATAAAAGTGCAGATGATTTTTATGTTAAATAATAATTTTTAATACTTTTATATCCGATTTTTATAATGATATTTTTTATCAGTTGTTTTTATTGTAAAAAAATTATATAATAAATCAGCAATTTAGGAGAACATATAATGAAACTTTATAAATATATTTTAATAATTTTAATTTTATCTGCAGCGCTTTCATGCAAAAAAACAAGCCTTACTGTAACACAGCCGGGTCCTGATTTCTTTTTAAATAAAATGAAAGATGGAAATTGGAAAGGAGTTACGGTAGACGGAGATAAATTAAGTATTAACGGAACAAATTATACATTTGAAAAACCTATATTGGGCGTAGGAGGCGTATATAATGACGGAAAAGGAGGATATATTCTTACTTTGCCTGCAGGCGATAGTTTAGGAACCGTTACTATGGATAAAGAAGCTAAAGAGACCATTGATGAAATAATTGATATAGTCGGAGAAAATAATGTATTAGGCGTTATCAGCGGTATAATAGACAGCGAGGATTCAGATAATATAGATGCAGATAGAATAACTGAAAAATTTGATATTACGGAAGAAGATAAAAAAAGAATAGAGAATTTAATTAATAACCTTAATGGAGAAAAACATTTCGGAGATCCTGAAATAATAGAATCAAATAATTGAATAAAAATATAGCAAAGTCTGAATATTCTGAATTATGAAAAAAATTATTTATTTATTTATAGTGTTTAATACATCATTAGTTAATTTATATGCTAACGGAATATCTCTGTCTTCAAATTCTGATACAAATACTTATAATTGGATTAAAGGAAGAAATATTATAAGCGTAAATTTAAGTCCCGGATATGCGGGTTTATTTCCTCCGCTTATCAATACTGTATTTAATAATTATAAAACTTTCACTGGTTTGCTTGGAATTAATTTGGGAACAATAGAAAAATTGGAGACAGATAAATATATAGATGCTGTAGATGCTAAGGGAATGTTTTGGTATGTGCCTAATATATCATATACATTACTGGTTCATCCGAGAGTGGGCATAGAAGTCGCATTAGGGGTGCAGTCAATGTCATTTAATCTGACTATGCCGAAAGATAAAGCCGCTGAAATAATTGATGCTTTAGGCATAAATATAGGAAATAACGGAAGCGTAAGCGGAAATATAATAGCATCAGATACGGCATTAAGAACATCAATGCTGTTCATTCCTGTAACTTTAGGAATAAAGTTCTACGGCGGAAAAAACAGGCAGGTTGTAAATACTTTCAGATTTGGCATAGAAGCTTTAATATCTAATGTTGAAACAGAAAACGGAATTACAGGTGTAAAAACAAAAAGGAATACTATTGACACAGGTCTGTATATATCTTATGAGCTTGGCTGGAGTATAGAATTATTTCCTTCTAAAGAATGGCGTGTTAAGCCTTATATTGATATATCATTATTTGAAATAGGTTATTATGTGCGTTCAGGTCTTCCCGGAGTTTACGGAGATGTTGTTGAAGGCATTAGTTTCTTTGGAAGCGGTATTATTGATATTGGCAAAACTATACCTTCTTGGAATTCTTTTCCTTCATGGGTTAATTATGTTTCTGCAATAAGATTTTCTATATTCCCCAGAATAGGTTTCAGCATAAGATTTTAGAGAGGCGGAAATATGAAAAAGAATATATTAATAACTTTATTTCTATTTATAATTGCCAATGCCTTATTTGCAGATGAAATTTCAAATATATTCATAGATAAATATACGGGTATTGATGTTGATGAAAGCAGCATAAAACTTCACAGACATTCTGCAGGAGTAAATTTCGGCTCAACTGTATTTTATACATTATTAGCGCCTGCTGTATTTAATCTTTTGCTTCCCAATAATAACAATAATAATTTAAAGCTTCAGGGAAATTTCGGATTAGATATTACATATACTTTCAGAGTTTCAAAAAAAATTGATATAAATGTTGATGCTGGTTTTTATGCTATGAAAACATACTATGATAATTCAAAAATATTATATAACGGAAGCGTATACGGATTAGGCTTGTCTGTAGGCGGAAGATTTTATTTTAATAAAAAAGACAGGGCTTCAGGATTTTTTTTAATGCCTAAGATAGGAACTACATTATTTATAACACATGGAAGAGAATATCAAAAGGATCCACATGTATATATAAATAAAAATAATAATATATGGGATTTTTATGTGTCTGGCGAAATGGGATTTAGAATAGATATGTCAATAGGCTCAGAAGCTAATAGAAAAGTATCTCCTTTTTTAGATATATCATTATTTGATATAGGATTTTCATATAAAAGTATAATAAGATTCGTGCCTCTTCCGAGACTGGCTATAGGAATATTATTTTAAGGAAATTATTTTATGATAAAAAAGTTTTTATTCGTTTGTCTGTTTATAATTTGCTTAACTAATATGCTTAAGGCTTATGATATAGGGCTTTATTTGGCGCCTAAATTTATATTTGAATTAGAAGGAAATAAAAATAATATGTATACAGGAGGAGGGCTTTCCATAGGTTATAATTTTGATATATTTAATAAATACAGCACCTTAAGAACAGAGTTTGAATATCTTTACAGAAATCCGCTGCCTGAAAATGTGTATAATAATAATATAAAATATATGCAAACTCACAGTTTCTTATTTGCATTTTATTATGATTTTAGTTTTTTATATGAGCAGTATAATGATAATGATTCTGTAAGAAGCAAATTAAATAACGGTAAAAGACCTATTATGTCAGTTTATGCGGGTGTACTGCTTGGGCTTAATTTAAACTCATATATTAAAGAGGTTTCTTTTAACTATAACGGAATATTTAAAGAAAGCACTTATTATAATAAAACCGAGTTTATTTACGGATTCGGATTTGGTTTTGCATTTCATATAACTTCTTTAATCAGTTTGGATTTAGGATATAGAATACTTCTTAATGAGAATGTTTCATATAATCATGATATTATTGCATCTTTAAGGCTTAATTTTTAGGAGCAGCTGAATGAATAAGAAAAAAAAATATACAATAGTATTTATTCTTGTATTTTTATTTTATAATACTGATAAGCTATTTTCAATTATTCCAGAAGGTTTATATATCACTCCTAAATTTATATTTTCGCATGACGGTAATATTGCTTATAATATAAAAACCGATACTAATTATTTGGGAGGAGGTTTTGCCTTAGGCTTGCATATACCAAGCATAAATAAATCGTCTCCTATAAGATTTGAGTTTGAATATTCGGCAAGAAAGTCAGTAGTCAATTATAATAATATTACTATGCATACTATTTTAGGCTCAATATATTTTGATTTGAATTTCTTTATGATTAAGGAGCAATTAACTGATGAAGCCTACAGAAAAACATTATTAAATCAATATCCGCCTTTTACAATTTATTTCGGTATTTCTATAGGCGGAAGAATAAATAATAGATTAGAAAGTAAATCAAAACTAATATATTCTGAAAGCACAGTAGTTTTTGCATTCAGCGGAGGAATGGCATTTAATGTACTGCCCTTTATGTCTGTTGATATCGGATACAGATATTTATTAGATACAAAAGCTGCAGGCTATCATGAGGCATTGATTGGATTAAGATTCAAATTTCCTAAATTATAATAATTTAAAATATGAATATTTTATTGATTTAATTAATTAAGCTTAAGATTTTTTTATTGTATAACTTCAATTATATCTTCAATATTAAATTCTCCTTTATAGTAAACTTTTTTCCATTCATATTTAGCCCAATTTGTAGTTGTGTAGATAGTTCCATTATTATTAGTTTCGGTGTAACTGTCAAAGTTTCCTAAATACAGGTAAGCTTGTTTTGCAGGTATGCCAGTCCATGCTGAACCATTTTGTCCTCCTGTAAAATCTAATCTAGAACCATAATATACAACATTTTTGAGATTTGTCACTCCTCCAAGCATATTACTATACATTGTATTAAAATTACTTCCTAAAATTATAGTTTCAAGATTAATACAGTTTGAAAATGCACTTTCTCCAATTTCAGTCATAACACTTGGAAAATACACTCCTGTAATATTTGTAACATTTGTAAAAGATCTTTCAGGCCATTTTTTATTTGTTTCATTAAAAATAGCATTTTCTGCATATAAAAAGACTTTTATATCAGGTTTTTCTCTTAAACATTGTGCTATATTAGTTATTGAATTCATATTTATAATCCCCCTAATTCCCAGTCTTTTTCCTCCGCTTCTATATATAGCATCATATATTAAAGGACATTGAAAAGTTGTGTTGGTTCCTATCAAATGAATTTGATATATCAAAAAATCTTTTTTTACAGCTTGATTATTCGGGTCTAAATATTGCAGATTGCAAGATTGAATTATAATTGATATAATACCTATAAAAAAATACATTTTTAATTTCATAATAAGACTCCTTTATAATTTCGGATTACCAATAAATCTATATACAAAAGGTATAAACATAACTGAAAAACTTTTTGAAAATACAGCATATTCAAATGATAATGACTGGTAAAAAATATCTATTGTAAGTCCAAGTCTTATATCGTAAGTGAAATAATTGTCTTTTATGGATATTTTTGGCATATCTACATTAAATTCATAAGTGTTATTGTTAATATTTTCAGTTATTTTATTTATACTAAATTGAGACTGAGAATCCGTAAAACTGTATATTAAATCCACTCCTATAAATGCATATACTGCAAAATAATCTATAAAGGGTACTCTTTCCTGAAATTTAAATCCTCCTACCAGTTTTGGTGTTGCAGAGAAACTTAGCCATTTGCTTTTTATAACAGCTGAGGTATTGAAATATGACCCTATATATTGTGCATTGTTAAAATCATAGTTATGAAAAATATTTCTGTTATTCATAAATTCTAAACTAAATTTTCCATAATCTACATTGATATCTGCTCTTGCATCAATAAAGAAATATTTATCTCTATAAATATAAAATTTTAAATCTAAGGCGGAATGAAGCCCTAAGCTTTCTATTTTTATATCCTTGACAAAAAGATTATAAAATTCACTATAACCTGGCATAAATGAAAATCTTAAACCTATAGATAAAGGAGCATTCCAGCAATTAATTGAAGTAAAAATTTGAATGTACGGAAAAGGTAATTTATCTATGTAATTTATAAGACGGGCAAAATCGTTATTATGTTTTAATGATGATTTTTTATCTTCAAGTTGGAAATTCAAATAAGTACCTATTCCTGCAGTGCCGAGAGGAAAATGCAGAGGAATTATTAAACCGTAATTATCGCCTGAAGCTGTATTAAAATTAATTTTTCTCTTAATTTTCTGCTCTATTGAATGTCTTGCCTGATTATTTAGATTGTAAACTTCGTATAAAAATTCTATGCCTGTCATTAAAAGCGCAGTATCAGTACTTTCAGGATATTTTTTTATTAATAATGGATTATTAGTTAATTCACTCCAATATTGAGAATTTATGTTGTTTATAAAATCTTTTGAGTTGCTAAAAAAATTACGCAGATACTGATTATTAGAAATAAAACTGATATATTCCGAATTATATTGATTTTTTACTTGAAAATATTTTGTTATAAAATTATAATATTCGTCATTATTTTGAGAAAATAATGTATTGGGTGCAAATAAATAAATAAATAAATAAATAAATAAATAAATAAATAAATAACCATTCATAATTAGTTTAAGTATAGTATAATATTTTAATAAATTCAACAAAAAATGATTAATTTAACAAAGGGCTTTCACATTTAAGCAAAACCCCTTTGTTAGTGTGTATTTAAAATTAACCCCAAATAATAAGCTTCATATCAAATTTATAACTTAAATCTTTATGATAAGGATACATTCTGATAGCATATCCGCTTTGACCGCTGTTGCTGCATTCTAAATTTCCTGAAAATGAATGTCTTCCGTTTCCTAAATCGGCGGAATGCTTCATTTCAACTATAATAGGCTCCAATATTTCTTCTTTCATACTCAATTTGCCATGATAAAGCTCTACTTTTACAGAATCTGGAGATATATCGCCTAAATTAACTATAGTTTTTACTTCAAATGTACTTCCTACTTTTAAATTACCTGAAGGCATTTCAGAAATTGTATTTTCAAATGAAACTTTAGACCATTTTGAAGCGATATCCTGTTTCCAAGATTTCAATTCCTTAGCTTTGGCAAATTCATTTTCTGTTATATTTAAATATCTTTTACTTGCATTATTATAGAATTTACGGAAATAATCGGCAACCATTCTATTGGTAGAGAATTCAGGACAAACCGTCTGCATACTCCATTTCATAGCGGCAACCCATTGTCTAGGTATATCGTCTCTTCCTCTTTCATAGAATAGAGGTATGATTTCGTTTTCAAGGACATTGTATAAGGCTTTGCTTTCAACCTCGTCTTGATACTCTAAATCGGTATATTCTTCTCTGTTTCCTATAGCCCAGCCGTTTTGTCCGTCATAAGCTTCGTCCCACCAGCCGTCTAATACGCTGAAGTTTAATCCTCCGTTCGGCGGAACTTTCATACCGCTTGTGCCGCTCGCTTCTAAAGGTCTTCTAGGATTATTAAGCCATATATCAACGCCCTGCACCATATATCTGGCAACATTTATATCATAGTCTTCCAAAAATACTATATGATCTCTTAAATCTTCGCCTCTGCAGATTTCAGCTATATTTCTTATTAATTCTTTTCCGCCGTTATCATGAGGATGCGCCTTTCCTGCAAATATTATTTGTACAGGTCTTTCAGAATTATTAATAATTTTCTTTAATCTTTCCAAATCCCTGAACAGTAAAGTTCCTCTTTTATATGTGGCAAATCTTCTGGCAAAGCCTATTGTTAAAGCTTCAGGTGAAAGTATCTGTTCGGCATGTTTTATTTCATTTTTAGTATAGCCTCTGTTTGTGATTTGAGTTTTTAATCTTTCTCTGCAGAAATCTATTAATCTTTCTTTTCTTCTTTCATGAGTTCTCCAAAGCTCCGCATCAGGTATTTTTTGAACTCTTTCCCAAATTTCATGTTCTAAAGGCTTAGTTCTCCATCTAGGTCCTAAATATCTGTCAAGAAGGTTCTGCATATCAAAAGATATCCAGCTTAAAGTATGTATGCCGTTTGTAATGGAATCTATAGGAAGCTCATTAACAGGCACTCCTTTCCAAATGTCTTTCCACATAGCTCTTGATACATTTCCATGAAGCTCGCTTACTCCGTTATTTTCAGCCGATAAATTAAGGGCAAGAACCGTCATGCAGAAGCTTTCTTTTTGATCATCTGGATTAATTCTTCCTAATCTGATAAATTCATCCATATTCATATCTATATTTTTAATATATTCTGAAAAATATTTCTGAACCATATCTATAGGGAATATATCATTTCCTGCAGGTACAGGTGTATGAGTAGTAAAAATATTTGAACTGTATACAATTTCTCTTGCAGTATTTTTATCTAAGTTGTTGTTTTCCATTAACTGCCTTATTCTCTCTAAAGAAAGAAAAGCACTGTGTCCCTCATTCATATGATATATAGTAGGTTTTATTCCCAATTTATCTAATACTTTAACTCCTCCTATACCAAGCAGTATTTCCTGCTGTATTCTTGTTTCTAAATTACCTCCGTAAAGCTGAGCTGTAATATCTCTGTCCTCAACGCTGTTTTCTTCAATGTTAGCATCTAAGTAATAAAGCTCTATTCTTCCAACATTAGCTTTCCATATTTGAGCATAAACTTTTCTTCCTGGCAGATTTACATCCACTTTCATTGTTTCGCCGTTTTTATCCAAAACTTTTTCTAAAGCAAGATTAAAGAAATCGTTTTCTATATCGTATTCCTGCTGCCATCCGTCAGCATTTAAATACTGCCTGAAATAACCTTTTCTGTATAAAAGACCTACGGCTACCAAAGGCAGACCCAAATCGCTGGCTGATTTTAAATGATCGCCTGATAATATGCCGAGACCTCCTGAATAGTTGGGTAAAGATTCATGCAGACCGTATTCAAAAGAAAAATAAGCTATTTTTTCATTTTTTGTTTTTTTATCATCATCTAAACTGTCATACCAGGTTTCCTGTTTCATATATGTTTTAAACTCGTCATAAACTTCAGCTAATCTCATCATAGCTGCATCATCCTGAAGCATAGCGCTAAAACATTCCTGCGAAGATTCTCCAAGCACCCTTATAGGGTTATGATCTATTTTATCCCAATTATCAATATCTATTGTGCTTAATAAATTCACCGCTTTTTGATTCCAGCACCACCAAAAGTTTTTAGTAATTTCTATAAGCGGTTCTAATTCTTTTGGTACTGATGGAGAAACCATATATTTGTTTAATTTCATAACATACTGCCTTAAAAATTATTTTTTATATTCTATAATACTTTGAAATAAAAATCAATTAATTTTTTATTATTGCTATGCCATTATTTCTATTAATGTTTTTACTCTCTGATTTCTTTCTCCTGTTCTTTTTTTGTTTTGTCAAAAAAAGAACAAATAAATTAAATAATAAAATACAATACCAGCAATATAGAATAATAAAAAATATAAAAATAAATAAAAGATAACACCAGAAAAGAAAAACATTAAATAAGTCAAGCACTGAGTATAACAATAATAAAAAAATCACTCTTCTAAATAAGCATAATTGAATTTATATCTTCCCAAAGGATCATCTATATAATTTTTTAATTTCGGATTAACTATTAAAAAATCTGTTCTATATATAAAAGGTATTATAGGCACTTCATCAAAAAGTATTGCTTCAGCCTCTTTTAAAGCCTCCATTCTTTTTTCAGCATCTGCCGAATCTGATGCATATTCTATTAAAGAATCGTATCTTTTATTAGAAAATCCTCCGTAATTTATATCGCTTTTGCTGGTCATAAATTGAAGCATAGTAAGTGGATCATTATAATCTCCTGTATGGCTTGTTCTTGCCATTTGATAATTGCCGGATTTTCTGAAAGGAAGAGTTATTTTTGATTCTTCCGTTCTCACTATTACATCAATATTAAGATTGGTTTTCCACATCTGCTGAACTGCCTCCATAACCGTAGTATAAAACCCTGATGATACTTTTATTTCCAATATAGGGAAGTTTTTTCCGTTCGGATATCCTGCTTCAGCCAATAATTTTTTAGCTTCTTTTACATTTTCATCATAATTATCAGCATCAATATAATTTACGCTTTCTTCTCTGAATGATTTTTCAAGTCCTTTTACTTCAGGCGGAACAAATGCCTCTGCGGCTGTTAATTTTCCGTAGCCTATATTGTGTACTATATATTTTCTGTCTATTGCAAGAGATAATGCTTTTCTTACTCTTTTATCGGATAATGTTTTATCTTTAGTATTTAAATCTATATAATAAACTCCTATAATGCCGCTTACAGCCATTAGATTTTCTTTTATGAGATTTTCTATTTCGCCTATAGGGGGCGCATTTATAGAAAAATCAATATTTCCTTTTCTGACAGCATTAAGAGATATATATTCATCGGCTATCAAAACAAAGTTAATTTTTTTTGCAATTTGATTTGTATAATTCCAATAATTAGTATTAAGTTCGAATACTATAAGCTCGTCAGGCTTTCTCTCCGTCATTTTATAAGCGCCGTTTGCAATATAAGTTTCAGGATTCCAAGTCCAATCATCTTTATATTTTTCTATTATATCTTTTCTTACTGGCATATATACGCCTCCCGAAGCTAATATATCAGTAAAATATAATGCTGGTCTTTCAAGTTCTATTATTAATGTTTTTTCATCTATTGCTTTAACCCCGAGATTTTCAGCAGGCTGCCTTCCTCTTATTATGTCTTCAGCGTTTTTTATATATTCCATTAAATAACTTAGAGGAGAAGCTGTTTTCGGGTCTGCCGCTCTTCTGTAGGAGTAAACAAAATCGTCTGCGGTTACTTCTTGCCCGTCACTCCATTTGGCATTATCTCTTAAATAAAATGTATATGTAAGATTATCTTCGCTTATATCCCATCTTTCGGCTGTTCCTCCTATTATATTGCCTTCTCTGTCCTTGCTTAGAAGTCCTTCAAAAGCATGATTAATATAAATATATCCGTAAGTTTTATCATTTAAAGCGGGATCTATTGTATTAATTTCATAGCCTAAATTTACAGTTATCTCATCTTTAATATTTTTTGTTTGTTTTGTGCATGATATTAATACAGAAAATAATAATATAATGATTTTTTGTTTTGAAGTCATAAAAATCTCCTTAAATATTTAAGAATAGAGTTTTTTATAATGCCGTTTGTTTTGTTTTATCGAATTTTTTAGTCTCGTTTGATTATACGATTTTAATAAAACAAGACCAACTTTAGAAAAGGTCTTATTTTATTAATCTTTGCAATTTGAAAATAATAAAATAGATAATTCCCTACGCTGGCATTACCCAAACAGGTTATAAGGGTCGAAGCCTAATTTATAATAAAAATTAAAAACTTCCTCTCAGCCTTTTCAAGCTCCCCGATTTATATATCAATATAATATAATATTTTTATTTTTTTATCAAGTTATTTTAATACTTTATTATGCAAAAATATTAAAATAATATATTACTATTATTAGTTTTTTATAGTTATAAATGTATATTTTAGTTATTATTATGAGTTATATAAATGCTGTTTAATTCTACGGATTTTTTGATATTTTTTCCTGTAACGCTTATTTTGTATTGGATATTTCCAAAAAAATTAAGATATATTTGTCTTTTTACAGCAAGCTATATATTTTATATGTTTTGGAATCCTAAATATGCATTATTAATGGGTGCTTCTACAGCTGTAACTTTTTTAAGCGGCATATTGATAGAAAAATTAAAGTATAAAAAAACGGTAGTTGCCTTCAGTTTTATAATAAATATTTCAATATTAGTATTTTTTAAATATTACGGTTTCCTGCTTTTAAATATTAATATGATTTTATCCGCATTTAATATCCGTATTATAGAAAAAACATTTGATATAATACTTCCAGTCGGAATATCTTTTTACACTTTTCAGGCTTTAAGCTATACAATAGATGTTTACAGAGGCGACATAAAGTCTGAGAAAAATATTATTAAGTATGCATTATTTGTATCTTTTTTTCCGCAGCTGGTAGCAGGACCTATAGAGCGTTCTAAAAATTTATTAACGCAGATACAAAATTTAGATAAAGTAAAAAGATTTGATTATAATAGAATAACAGAAGGCTTAACTTTAATGCTGTTTGGATATTTTCAGAAAATGGTAATAGCAGATAGGGCTTCTATTTTAGTTGATACCGTTTTTAACAGATATTATATATATAACTCAAGCGAATTGCTGCTGTCAGCATTATTATTTGCAGTGCAGATATACTGCGATTTTGCAAGCTATTCTCTTATAGCAATAGGAACGGCTAAGATTATGGGCATAGATTTAATGGAGAATTTCAATACTCCGTATTTTGCAAGAAGCATAAAAGATTTTTGGGGAAGATGGCATATATCTTTATCCTCTTGGTTTAGAGATTATCTTTATATACCACTTGGGGGAAACAGATGTTCAAAATTAAGAAGAAGCTTTAATATACTTGCAACATTTTTAGTAAGCGGATTATGGCATGGGGCTAATTTCACTTTTATAGTTTGGGGTGCTATTCATGGCATATTCTATTTAATAGAAGATATTACTTCAAAGTTTAGAAATAATATTTTAAATAATTTTAATGTAAAGGTGCAAAGCTTCAGCTTTAAATTTCTTGAAGTATTTATTACTTTTATTATAGTTGATTTGGCTTGGATATTTTTTAGAGCTGAAACTATATATGATGCTTTTTACTATATAAAGAGAATGCTTACTAAGTCGGATTTATGGCATATATTTGACGGTTCTTTATATAAGCTTGGCTTAGACAGTTTTGAAATTAATATACTTATAATATCTTTAATAGTTTTATTTTCAGCAGATGTTATAAAATATATAAAAAAAGAAACTATTTATGTATTTTTAAAAAATCAATGCTTATATTTCAGATGGGCATTTATATTTTTTCTGCTTTTTTTTATAATAATATACGGAAAGTACGGAGCAGGTTTTGATCCTAAGCAGTTTATATATTTTCAGTTTTAGATTATAGGTTTAATAATTATTTATATTTAAAAAAATAATAGGCTATTATAATATGATAAAAAACACTATAAAAATTATTTGCTTTACGGCTGTATTTATTACATTGCTCTGGTTTTCAAGCAGGGTTTTAAGATTTAAAAATGATAACGGAATATATCAAGGCGACAGTTTTTATGAGCAGAAAACTAATACCATAGATGTTGTTTTTTTGGGAAGCAGTCATGTGCATTATAATATTAATCCAGCAATTTTGTATAATGAATATGGAATTGCAGCTTATAATTTTACATCAGGAAGCCAGCCTATATGGAGCACTTATCATTATTTGATAGAAGTATTAAAAACGCAGAAGCCTAAATTAATTGTATTGGAATCGTATATTGCGGCTGCATGCAGAACTAATGTTGCAGATTATCAGATTGTAGCGGCTTTATATGCTTTAAAATGGTCTGAAAATAGAATAGAGTCTGCAAAGGTTACGGCAGGAGACAGATTTTACGAGTTTATTAATCCTATGTACAGATATCATAATAGGTATAAGGATTTAAAAGATGAAGATTTTATTTCTTATGCCGGCAATTATAATCATTATAAATATTTTAAAGGCTATTCTTTTCATAATAAAACATTTCCTATTAAAGAGCCTGATATTAAAAATATTAAAGACTCTCTTCCTCTGCTTGAACCTCAGGAGGCTTATTACAGGAAGATATTGCATCTTGCAAAGACTAATAATATACCTATAGCTGTAATAGCTTCTCCTTTTCCTATGACTGATGAAGAGGCTGGACATTTTAATAGGGTGGGGGAGATTGCAGAAGAGTATAATATTCCTTTTATGAATTTTAATCTTCATTATGATGATTATAATTTGGATTTTTGGGAAGATTATAATGATGCAGGACATTTAAATTATAAAGGAGTTGGAAAATATACTTCTTATTTGGGTAAATATTTAAAATATAATTTTGATTTGCCAGACAGAAGAGGAGATACGAATTATTATACTTGGGAGAAAAACGCTTTATATGAATACAATAGAGTATATGATATGAATCTCAGATGTATAGATAATATTCATAACTATATTGCAAAGATAACAAATCTTAATGATTATACTATAGTTATAAATATGCTTGGTGAATATTCTGCAAATGATGCAATTATAAAAAGTCTGCATCACAATTTTAATATAACTAATGAAATATATACTCATAATGCTTCTTATGTAATAGATAAAAATAATTTAGTATTTTCATCATCAGGTAAAATAGATTATCTTTATCATAAGGAACTTAATAAATATAATGATTTAGTAGTTGACAGCGGAAATAAAATTATGATAAGCAGAAGCAATCTTATAAAAACCACAAATGGAGTTAACATAATAGTATATGATAATATTACTTCAGAAGTGGCTGATTATTTTTATTTAACCTATACTAATAATTATATATCCGAAGAAATATATCGTTAGATAAAATAAAAAATAAGTCCATTATATAAAAATATATTATTGATTTTAATTTTTTTTCTATATATATTATAAAAAATAATATAATTATTTCGGGTATAAATTTTATGAGAGTATTAGTTTATGATTCGTCTTTGCAAATAAGAGATAGTTTGATCAGTATTCTTATTACGGCAGGATATGAGGTATTTGCCGTAAAGGATAAGAATAATATTTTGCCTATGTTCGGCAAGCTTCCTTTTTCCGTTGCTATTATAGAGACTGCGGAAGATGATACTGAGATAAAAGATATACTTGAGAAAATTTATTTAGATGACAGATATCATGGCGTTCATGTTATAGTTCATGTTGCAGATCCAAGCAGAGAATTTTTTACTGATATGATGAGACTTGGAATTTCAGGTTTTTTATTAAAGCCTTTTAATGAAAAAGATTTTTTAAATAGATTTAATTTACTTTTGGAAAAAGCTAATATAAAGATTAGAAAATTAAAGCATATTGTAGTGAATAATTTAGATAATTTCAAATTGGTATTCAGACATGACAGGGTAAGACAGATACTGCATGGCATAATAACGGAAATGTCGCCTATTGGAATAAAATTTATTATGCCGCCTGAGGAGGCTGATATTGAAATCGGGCATATTATAAAAGATGCCTCTATGTCTATTAATTCTTATAAAATTAATTTTTCTATTAATATACTTGATAAAATCGGAGATGAGTATATAGGAGAGTTTGAAGATTTATCCGTATTTAATTCCAAATTGATATGTAAGTTTATATACGATAAATATACAGAGAAAATAAAATAATTTTAAGTTTTAAGACTGGCAGTATAATATTTAGATTTTATTATAATAAAAAAGGACTTTATATTTTTATAAAGTCCTCTTAATTATTTCAATTATTTTATTTCTTTTAGTCTTCCTTTTAATGTCAATATATTATTTTCAAAAGTACCCTGTAAATCGCCTTGCCAATAAGGTATGCCTTCTTTAGGTTTATCAATTATCATATCAATATTATAAAAATCAGTATCATTAGATATTTGAGAAGAGCTTATTTTATTATTATCCGATCCATATCCTATTTTAAATATTCCATTAGTATCGGATTTTAATTCATAAACCCAAGGATAAACCGCAGGTCCTCCTGCATGTGCATATCTTATGGTAATAACTCCTGTTTCATCTTTAACAACACCTGTTCCTGTAATTTTTGGTCCGTTAGTACCGTTTGCAGTTTTTTGAGATATTCCGCTTCCGTTCATTCCGTCATATACAAAAATTTTTGCAGGCGATACTCCATATAATACAAAAAAACCAAGTCCTCTTTCCATTCTGTTATTTGCAGATTGACCATTCTGATATCTGTAAGAGTCCCAAGATTTAGTAGCTCCTGCAGGCGATGAAGCTCCTGTTGAGGCATCTACTTTAGCATCAATGCTGCCGTAAGTTCCTGAAACTTTTAAATATGAGTTTTGCATTAAATTATTATCGTCACCTGCTTTTTCATCAAATACGGATTGGAAGTCTATATCCATAACACCCGCTTCCGTACTTGATGAGTTTGTTTTTGTGCATGAAAGTATTAAAATAAATGCTGATAAAATGATAAATATTCTTTTTTTCATTTTTTCTCCTTGATTGATAGTTTTATTATTATACAGTCATATTCTTTTTTTTACAATATTGCTTTTTATTATTTTATCAGACTTGAAAAATCAAGCATATTCTTAAAAATATTATCAACTGAAGAGAGCAAAGCTATACGGTTATTTTTAATTTTTTCATCTTCTGCCATTACCATAATATCTTTGAAAAACTTATCCAAAGGTTCATAAAGACCTGCAAGCTCTGAGAAGGTTTCTTCATATTCTCTGTTTTTCATAAGTTTATTAACTTCTTTTAGTTTTTCTTTATAAACACTATATAAAAATTTTTCAGTATCTTCTTTTAAGAGTAATTCATCTAATTTTACATCCTCAGAATATTTAATAATATTTTTTACTCTTTTAAATACTATGAGCAGATTAGAGAATAAAGTATCATTTTTATTTCTGAATGCATCAATAGCTTCTATTTTTAAATAGGCATCATACATATCATCTATTTCTGTGGATAGAACTCCTGCCACGGAATCTTTAGAAAAATTAATATCATTTTCAAAACGGGATTTAAAAAACTCAAATATATCTTTTACTAAATCTAAGCTTTTATTATTTTTAGCCTCTTTCGGCATAGAATTAACAGCATCTTCTATTAATGTTTTAAGACTTATATGCTTTTTAGATTTTATAAGTATATTTATAATACCAAGAGCCTGTCTTCTTAAAGCATTAGGGTCTTGAGAGCCTGTTGGTATATCTCCTACATAAAAGCCTGATACTATATTATCCATTTTATCAAGTATGGCTATAGCTTTTCCCGTATCATTTGAAGGTATGCTGCCTGAAGCATATAAAGGCTTGTACTGTTCGCTTATAGCTAATGCAATATCATCATTAAGATTCATAGATTCGGCAAAGTATCCTCCCATTATTCCTTGAAGTTCAGGGAAATTATAGACCATGCTGCTTACTAAATCGGATTTCATATATTTAACTGCTTTAAGTATATTATCTCTGTCTTTATCATATTTCAGAAGTTTTATCAAAAGTTCAGAGTTTTTCTCAATTCTTTTCACTTTATCTGCCACGCTTCCAAGCTCTTTTCTGAACATAAGAGTTTCCAGTCTTTCATTCATCTCGTCCATGCCTTTTTTTATATCTTCCTGATAAAGAAATCTTCCGTCTGAAAGTCTTGCGGTTAATACTCTTATATTGCCCGCTATTATCTGAGGAGTTTCAGGCTGATTTGATGTTATTATAAATAAATTAGTTAAAGTACCGTCTTTTCGGCATAATGGAAAATATTTCTGATGTTCAATCATTTCGCTTGTTAATACTTCTTTAGGCACTTCCAAAAACTTAGAATCAAATTCGGCTGTAATAAGATAAGGTTCTTCTACTAAATTGACAACTATTTCAGATACTTTTTTCTTTGAAACAGCTTCATAGCCAAACTCTTTTTCAATATTTTCCAGCTGATTAATGATATTTTCTAATCTCTTTTCTCTTGATACAACAACATGTTTTTCAAGCAAAGTTTTTTCATAATCTTTAGGATTTTTAATTTCAGTAAATTCTGGAGAAAGCAGTCTGTGGCCTGTAGTTTTATTGCTTGTTTCCATTCCTGCAACGGATGTTTTAATAACTTCATTTCCGAATAAGGCTAATACATTTCTAATAGGACGCACAAAAGCAAAATCCTTATTGCCCCATCTCATTTTCTTTTTAAAATCTATTTTAGAAATAATATCTTCCAATACTTCTTCAAATAATTTTTTAGTTTCTATTCCTTTTTTCTTTTGTTTTACAAATAAATATTTTTTTCCGTTTATTTCTTTTATATAAGGCTTTTCAAAAGATTCGCTTTCATTTATATTTTTTATTAATGCAGGTTCAATATTATGAGCTTTTAAAAAACCTTCGCCCGCTTTTGTTAAAGCTCCGTCTTTTAAAGCGCTTTCAAATAAGGGTCCTCTAAATTCTGCAACCTCATCTTTAGATTTTTCCTGCACATCTTCGGCAATAACAGACAGTCTTCTTGGAGTTGTATAAGAAACTGCGGATTTGAAGGCTATACCGTAGCCGTTCAGCATATTTTCAATAATTTTTTTAAAACTTATGCTTGCATGATAGGCAAAATCTGCAGGTATTTCTTCAACCAATATTTCAATAAGTAAATCTTTCACTTTAATATTCCTTATAACTATTAATGCTCTACATTGTATATTTACAGCATAAAAAAAACAATATTTTTTATATATTAATTTATAATTTTATTGACTATTTGATTGTTTTAAAGGTTATTATATAGTATGCTTTAAATATTTTATTAAAATCCTTATTATACCGATAATAAGGATGTATATGGTATTGATTTTATATTGCTAATATACTATTATTAGAGAATGGAATTTTTAAATATGCAGACAGTAAAGATAAAACAGAATATATTAATTATAGATGATGAGGAAGATATACTTTCAGTATGTCAGAGTATTTTAGAAGATGAAGGCTATGATGTATATATAGCAAAAAATTATCAGGAAGCAGAAAGCATTCTCAGCAGTAAAAAAATAAATTTAGTATTTTTAGATGTATGGCTTCCTGATGTTGACGGTCTTGATATATTGGCTAATATAAAAGAAAAATATAATAGTGCGGAAGTAATTATGATGAGCGGTCATGCGGGAGTTGAAACGGCGGTTAGAGCTACTAAAATGGGCGCTTATGATTTTTTAGAAAAACCTATAAGCACATCTAAGCTTATATTAAGCTGTGCAGATGTATTTAAAGAAACGGAAAATAAAACCGATACCATTCATAATTCGGAAAATATGTCAGGTCATAATTACTGCAGTGATAAATATAAAATCAGACAGAGAACAATAGCTAAAAGTATAGTAATAAGCGGTTTTGCCTTGATGGAAGGCAGAAAAACGGCTTTAACTTTAGTGCCTGCCGAAATTAATACAGGTATAGTTTTTGTTGATATAAATACAAATACTAATATAAAACTCTCTCATAGCAATATACTCTCTAAAGATAAATCAGGAGCTGTTAATTCTACGGCATTAGTTGCAGGAAGCAGGTATATAAAAACCACAGAGCATTTTTTAGCTGCTCTTCATATGATGGGAATTACAAATTTGATAGTGAAATGCGACGGAGAGGTTCCTAATGTGGACGGTTCCGCTTTGGTATTTTGCAATGCTTTAAAAGAAGCTGGATTTTCAGAGCAGGACGCTTATATAGAGCCTATAATTATAGATAAGACTCTGACTTACGGAAATGTTAATGATAATGAAACATATATTATTCTTTCTCCTTATAACGGACTTGAGGTGAGTCTTCGTATAGATTTTTCAGGAAGTATAGGAGTGCAGGAATATACATACAGTTTCGAAAGCTTTGATCAATTTACGGAAGAAATCGGAAAGGCTAGATCTTTTAACACAATAGATAATATAGACTATGCTCAGAAAATGGGTATGGCTGGAAGCGGTATGATAGGAAGTCATATACTTCTTTGCGATGGAAAAGTAATAAATACCAAACTTCATTTTAATAACGAATTTGTAAGGCATAAAATTCTTGATATTATCGGAGATTTATATATACTTGCAAGACCTATAAGAGGTAAAATAACTGCAAATAAATCTTCGCATTCTTTTAATCATTCAGTTGTGCATGATCTTGCATACAGATATTTATAAATACTTGATTTTAATTAAGAAGATGATATAATTAAAAACTAATTTTTAATAGTAAAATATATTATAAAGATCATGATAAAAATGAATTTAGAGGAACAGAATAATATTTCTTTATATTTTGCAGATGCAAAAAGAGAAAAGCTATTAACCAGAAAAGAAGAAATAGAACTTACAAAGAGACTTAAAGAAGGGGATGCAGAAGCAAGAAATAAGCTTATTAGAAGCAATTTAAGATTCGTTATTACAATTGCAAAACAATATAAAAACAGCGGACTTTTACTTGAAGATTTAATCAGCGAAGGAAATATAGGGCTTATGATAGCTGCCGATAGATTCGATCCTGATAAAGGCTATCATTTTATATCCTATGCGGTATATTGGATCAGGCAAAGCATATTAAGGGCTATTAATGAAAAATCAAGACTTATAAGACTTCCTCTTAATAAAGCTATGGATTTGGTGGATTTAGAGAGGGCGGTGCATCAATACTATTATAAAAGCGGCTGCACTCCCGATATTAATGAACTTGCCGTTATTTTAAATAAAAATCCTAATGATATACTTCATATTATGTCTATGAGCACAGAGCATATATCTCTTGAAGGAGATAGTAATTATGACAGTATTAAAGACAGGCTTATAGATACCATAGAAGACAGATCTCTTAAAAATGTTGAGGAAATAGCTATAAATAAGGAACTTATAGAAGAATTAAAGACAGCTATTGAAAGCTTATCCGATATAGAAAAGCAAATAATTAATGCAAGATACGGCATAGATCAGGAAAGAAAAACTCTTAAAGAGGTCGGGGCGATGTTTTCTTTTACTAAAGAGCGTATAAGACAAATAGAAAAAAAAGCTTTAAGAAAAATGCATTCTCATAAATATAATTCTCTTAAAGATTTTTTAAAATAAAAAAATATGTCTGGACTTTATATACATATTCCTTTCTGCATCTATAAATGCAGCTACTGCAATTTTTATTCCATCATTAATATGAACAGCAGAGATATATATAAAAATTATGTTGAGGCTTTAATAAAAGAATTAAAACTTAGAATAAAAGATTATAAATCTGAAATAGAAACTATATATTTCGGAGGAGGTACTCCTTCGGTATTAGGTGCGGAATTATTAAAATATTTATTAAATAATATACTTCATATTGTTTATAAACATAATGAAAATAAATATTCAGTAAAAGAAATAACAATAGAATCAAATATAAATGATATTAACGGCGAATATATTAATTTTTTAGAGAATACGGAAAATATAAGGCTTTCTATTGGAATTCAGACTTTTAATGATAAGAGTTTATATATTATAAACAGGCATACAAATAAAAAAGATATTATAAATGCATTGAAATTAATAAATAAATCATCTTTAGAAAATATTTCAGCTGATTTTATATGCGGGCTTCCTATAAATACAGAAGCGCAGATAAGAGATGATATATTGTTTTCTTTTGACCTTCTTCCGAAAATAAAGCATGTATCCCTTTATTATTTGGAGCTAAACCAGTCTTTACAGAAAAAATGGGAAAAATTAATTCCAAACGATGAGGATTCTGTCATCTATTATAAATCAGCTTCAGGTACATTGGAAGGCTTGGGATTAATAAGATACGAAGTGTCAAATTTTTCTTTTTCAGATTATATATCAATTCATAATATGAATTACTGGCTTTTAAAAGATTATATCGGAGTAGGAGCTTCCGCTTCAGGCTGCTACAGTGATATCCGCTATGAAAATACAAGAATTATTAAAGATTACTTTGATTTTTTATATAAAGATATTCTTCCCGTAAAAAAAAGCGAGTATTTAGATATTGAAGTCAGAAAAAGAGAGTTTATATTTTTATCTCTTAGAACTGTAAAAGGCATTGCGGTAAAAAAATACAATTATATTTTTAATGAAAATTTTTATTTAAAATACCAAAAAATCATAAATAATAACAGGAAGTATTTTAATATATCTTCCGATTATATATCTGTAAAAAAATATTATTTTAATTATGTTGATGAGATTAGTATATTACTTATATGATTTGTTTAAATATTCTTGAAAATTTTTATCGCTTATAAGGTATTTATCCACTATTTCTGCTAATGCACTGTCTTGTTTTTTTAATTCTTTAGCGCCTCTTGTTATAGAACAGAGACTTGCATTTAACTGCTTGGCTATTTCATACTGCGGCATTTTCTTTCTTAAAAGAGTAACTATTCTAAGCCTCTGCTGTATCATATCCTGTTCGTCTTTTGTAAATAGTTCTGTTAAAAACTTTTTTATAAATTCTTCATTATTCTCATTTGCTAAAATATGAGCTAATAGATCCATTTTATTTCACCTTGAAATTATTTTTATTTATAATATTACTATATCAAAAGTATAGGATAAATATTAATTTTTTCAAGTTAATTTGTTATTATTATATTTTATAGTATTACAAATATATATAATTTTCTGTTTATTAGTAAAGGGCAAGTTATATTTATGAAAAAGCGCAGTAAAAAGAATAGAAAAGCTAAAAATAACAGAATAAATAATTGTTTTATATTTCTTTTTATATTATTTATATATTTATTTTACAGTAAAAGCTGTATGCCATTGAAGCCCGATATAAACGAATATGATTCTTCAGGAATGACAATAGTAATGAAGGCTTTGCTTAATGAAAATAATACGCTTAATATAAATGATATTAAAAGATTGATAAGAGATAACAGAAAAAATATAGATTATAAGATAAGAGATAAAGATAACAGAACGCTTTTAATGTATGCCGTATTTAACGGAGATTCGGATATAATAAAAGAAATAGCAAAATATTCAGGACAATTAAACAGTATTGATAATAATGGAAGAACCGCTTTGCATTGGGCTGTTTATTATAATAAATATAATGCCGTTATAACTTTAATAAAATTAGGAGCTGAATATAATATAAAAGATAATTATTCTCTTACCCCTATAGAAATAGCGGAATATGAGGGGTATGAAGATATATATAAGTATTTGTCAGATTTATAATTTAATAAAATATATTGTAAAAAATATTTTTTAATGTTAAAATATTGAAGTATGTTACAGTTTTTTAGAATTTAATAAAAAAGAGGAAGCAATGAGATTTAGATGTTTAAAAAAAGATATAGTAAAATCTATTGGCGTTACAGAAAATGTTGTTGAGGGAAAAGTAATTTATAATATAGAAAGCAATGTTCTTTTTTATCTTTCAGGAAATATGCTTACATTAACTGCCACAGACGGTTCCGTTTGGGCTAGAAGCAGAATAATACTTGATGACTGCGAAGGAGAGGGAGCGGTTGCGGTATATGCTAAAAAAATAAGCTCCATATTAAAAGAAATGCCGGACGGACTTATTACGATAAATGTTGAAGAAAATGAGAAGATAAATATAGAATCTGAAAACGGAAAAACTAAACATTTAATAATAGGCATGAAGACGGATGATTTTCCTGCATATCCTGAAAATAACGGAGATATAAGCTATATAATGCTTCCTACAAAAGAATTAGTTACTATGATTAATAAAACTATTTCTTCTATAGCTAAAGAACCGTTTAAGCCCGCTTTAAGAGGAATATGCTTTGAAAAAACCGACTCTAAATTTCTTGCAGTCGCCACTGACGGAAGAAGAATGGCAGTTATAGAGAGAGAATTTGAAGGAGTTGAAAACGGATCTTTCTCCATAATAATAGAGCCTAAAGTATTAAATGAAATACTTGTTACCGCCAATTATGATGAAGTGGAGCAGGTAAAAATGGGAGTTGACGGTCAGCAGGTTTATTTTCAGGTTGGAAAATATGATTTTGTATCAAGCCTTATAGAGGGAAAATATCCTAATTTCAGGCAGGTTATACCTAAAGAGTTTGCCTACAGCTTCAGAGTAAATAAAAATGATTTTCTTGATGCCATAAGAAGGGTTGTGCCTATGATTAATGATGTACGCTCAAAAAGAATGATATTAACTGTTTCTGAAGAATCGCTGAAAGTAAAAGGAATAAATCAGGAAATGGGCGAATCTATGGAAGAAATAGATATAAAATATTCGGGAGAAGAGCATTCTATAGCATATAATTATACTTATATACAAGATGTTATAAAGCAGATTGATTCAGAGATAGTTGCTTTTATGGTTAATAAAGATTCAAGTCCGACTATGGTAAAAGAAATAGAGAGAGAAGATTATTACTATATTATAATGCCTATGAGCATAGGCGAAGAATAATTTATTTTTAATTTATTAGTCTTTCATAAAATCCTTTCTGCAATTGCATGTTCTATAGGAGTATTGGTGAGTCTTTCCTGAGCGGTTTCTTTAAATCTCTCGTATATTACATGTCTAACTTCTTTCATAGCAAGTACAACTTTATCAGCGGTAATAATGCTTTTAAATACTGACAAAGCTATTTCGGCGGAAACGGCAGATATAACATTCTTCACTGTACATAGAACTTCTGCAAATCCAGCCATATAGCGAATAATGACGGCATAAAATATCCTTAATTTTTATATTTATACTTTAATATAATAAATTAATTTTGAATATATTATTTTATGATTTTTTATAAATTACAGATAAAAAAATATTGTTAATTTAAATTATTATTACTGTCAATAAAAATATTCTATATCATAATAACAAGCTTGTTTCAAGTCCCACTTTAGTTTCATAACCGAAATAACCTGACGCTCCTCTTGGCTTGCCGTAGGCAACTTTTAAAGATACTGCATATCTGTAAAATTCAACTCCTATGCTGAAGTTAACAGCTGCATTCCAAGGATTATTTATGAGTAATAATCTATCCTTTTTATCTAAAATAGCGGCAATATTTATTCCAGTAATTAAGCTTATTTCATCTTTATATATTGTGTATCTGTAATCAAGTCCTGTATGTATTCTAAAGAGCTGAGGACTGTTTCCTACAGCATTATAAGAAATTTCAGAACCTAAATAAATACTGAAATTTTTAATGTAATAATAAACAGATACGGAAGCAAATTCATAGCTGCTTCCGCTTTTTATTTTAGTATCTCCCCTAAATCCGTCTACTAAATGAGCAGATTGATGATACATAGGTATAAATCTTATTTTCATATTAATACCTGTAAGATTTTGAAGCCAAAGGTCTGCAAATACCATAAACTGACCTGAAAAATCATAAACATCAAATAATCCGCTGTTTCTTCCCAGTATAGATATTTCCATAGCGCCGCCCATGCCTACGGAAAAATATTTATTTCTATAAAACATTATCTCGCTTGCCAAACGCCCCTCAATATATACTGATACAGATTAAAATCCCAATTTGCATTCGGAGCAATAAGAGATAGGTTCTTCTCCATATTAAAGTTTTTAGCAAACAGTATTCTTCCTATAAAAGCCCTAGGATCCTGCCAGCCTGTATAATATTTATCAGTTTTATATATTCTAAAAGGATTGGTAAAAGTATAATCATCTTCTAAATAATTTAATTCATTTTCCTGAGCATATAATAATGTCATATTTAATAATACTAATAATATGATAATTATTTTTTTCATAATAAAATCCCAGAGTAAATTATAAAAAAGCAATGATAAAAAATATTAATTCAATTTATTCGGTATTCTTACATTTTTCAATGCTTCTAATCTTTGAATTATAGCCTTCTGAACATCAAAATTGCTGGGCTCCGCATTATCAAAATTATATCTGTTTGCAAGCAGCAGCACTTCTTTTTCTTTACTATAGCTGCGGGTTCTTCTGTATATTAAAGACATTCTGAATAATGATAATTTTTGTCTGTATCCGTTAATATATGATTTTCTGTAATAATCTATAGCTGCAGAGTATTTATTTCTGTTTCCGTAATGCTCTGCTAATCTGAAATATATTCTTCCTCTTTCTTCTCTTTTATAAGAATTTTCAGCCATAGAAATTATTTCTTTTTCTATGCCTGCATAATTATTTTCATCTATTAATTTTTCATATATATATAATAAACTGAAATATGAATCCAGTTTGTAAGCGGGTATTGTAAGATTGGAGGAAAGATTTATAGCCTTTCTGTATTCTTCTATAGCCAGACGATAAGAAGCCATTCCTCCCTGCTCTGCAGGATTGCCTCCCTCTTTTTCATATATAACGCCTAAAAAATAATGTGCATCTGCATTGTCGGGATAATACATCAGAGTTTTATTCATTATATAAAGAGCATAAGAAATATCTCCTTTATATATTGATCTTTTAGCCTCGCCTATATATACCCAAGCTGGTTCTAATTTGCCGTTAAATAATGATCCGTAAGCATTGGTATCTATGATAACTGTCTTTACCGAGTCTGATTCTATATTTTGAGTATTAAGATATTGTTCCTGAGGATATATTGAAAAACAAGTCAATACTGCTGTAATAAATATAAAAAATATATGCTTCATAATTTATCTGCTGAAATATTATATATTTGTTATCGGTATTATAAATTTTTACATTATATAATTTTTAATTAAATATGTTAACTATTCATGTATTTATTGACTATTTCATCATCATTCAAAGCGGTCAGTATTTCAACTCCGTCCTCTTTAACTGCTATGGTATGCTCATAATGCGCAGATAATGAACCGTCTCTTGTGATAATAGTCCAGTCATCATCTTCTATTAAAATAGCATGATGCCCCATATTTACCATAGGTTCTATTGCTATAACCATATTTGTTTTTAGTATAGGTCCTGCCCCTTGCTTTCCTCTGTTAGGCACAGGAGGTTCTTCATGCAGATTAGCACCTACGCCATGACCTTGAAATTCTCTTACTAAAGAATAACCTGCATCTTCAGCCGTTTTCTGTATGGCATAGGAAACATCGCCCAAATGTATGCCGTCTCTGATTTTTTTTACTCCGTTGAAAAATGATTCCATAGTGGTATCTACCAATCTTGAAGCCTCTTTTGATACATTTCCTACTTTGAAAGTAAATGCTCTGTCGGAATGATAACCTTTGAAATATACTCCTATATCGATGCCTATTATATCTCCGCTTTTTAGAATTTTATTTTTACTTGGTATTCCATGTATTACTTCATTATTTATTGAGGCGCATACGGAGCTTGGAAAGGGAGGATTGCCGTAGCCTTTAAATGACGGTTTTGCATTTTTTTTTCTTATATAGTCATATACAAATTTATCTATTTCTTTAGTGGATATGCCTGGCTGAACTATTTTTTCAACTTCTTTAAATACATTGGCAAGTATATTGCCGCTTTCTCTCATTAAATTTATTTCAGCCTGAGTTTTTATTTTTATAGCCATTTATTCATACACCTTTATAATTAAAAAATACTATTGCCTTAATTATTATCTGTAGTATTAAAAGTATTTTCGGATACATTATCTTCAGTTTTTATTCCTGTAAATGATTCATGAACCACTTTTGTAATATCTTTTTTCTGACCGCCTGTTATTGTCATTTCTCCCTGTATTACAGCACCTTCTCCTACATCTATTTTAGGAGCCTCAATATTTCCTAATACTCTTCCTGTTTCAATTAAAATAACTTCTTTTTGAGCATCTATATTTCCTATTAAAGTACCTGCTATTGTAATGCTTTCGGTTATAATAGTGCTTGTTTTTACTTTTCCGTTAGGTCCTATAATTAAATGTCCGTCTATTTTTAATTCTCCTTCAAATTTACCGTCTATCTGAAAAGATCCCTTAACTATAAAAGTACCTTTGAAAGATGATCCGTCTCCTATAACGCTATTTATCATATCTCTTTTTACCATAAATTTAAACTCCTAAATATATGCTTTAATTTTATAAGTATAGCTGTAAAAAGTCAATATTTATAATAATTTATAACATATTTTTATCTATTTTTCAGGTATGCAGAAAAGAATTGTCTCTCCTCCCCAAGGCGAGAATGTCCTTATATAATAATTATAATTCTCCGTTATATTTTTTATGAATATAGGAATTTTATAAAAATCTTCCATAAAAAGTTCGCCTCCATGATATACTGCAACGGCAAGAGATGGTCTGAATTTTTTTATCGTATTTACGCTTCCTTTAAGTATATTTATTTCGGCTCCTTCAACATCCATTTTTAAATAATCTATTTTGTTAAAATTATTGCTTTCTACAAATTCATCTACAGTAACGGCATTCATTTTTACAATAGGAGTATTCGGAGTCATAGATACAAAATCAATAGCTTCATTTTTACTGGAAAACAGCATATTTTCTAAAATTACATTATTCAGCTTATATTTTTCTTTTATAATTTTTAAAGTATCATAAGCATTTTTATCAGGCTCAAAAGCATAAATCTTTGCACCTAAGCTGCATTTTTTTGAAAAGAAATATGCTGTGTCTCCTTTCCAAGCTCCTATATCAAATATTACAGATTCATTATTTACTTCAAAAATATTTTTTATATTATACTGTTCAAGCCCGAATATATAAAAAAGCAGGAAATTTTCTATTTCTTTAGGATATTTATATTTCTGCAGACTAAATAAAAATCTTTTTATACCCCATGAAAATATATTAATAGCTCCGTATTTTATACTCAGCTTTATTTTTTCTTTTATATCAGTAAAGCTGTCTCTGTGAAATGATAGTATATATCTGTATTTTACTATTTTCTTAAATAGATTTTTTGAATATTCTTCTTCAAGCATATTATAAAAAATTTCAAAGCTGTTATCTCTTTCATTTTTTATAGCTTTTATAAAGCTGTCGCTGTTTTCTATTTTTTCAATTTCTTCTTTTGAGAATGTTTTATTAACTGTTTTTCTGCATTCTTCCAATATTTTAATTATTTCTTTCATAAATATTTAATTTTTATTCTGAGATTTCTATAATTTTTTTCAAATCAATTTTTCCTTCATATAAAGCTTTTCCTACTATAGCACCGTCAATATTCATATCTTTAAGAGCTTTAATCTCTTTTTCAAAAGTAATGCCTCCTGAAGCTATGATTTTGCATGAAAGTTTTTCTCTTAATTCCTTATATATTTCTAAATTGGTTCCAGATAATTTACCGTCTTTTGAAATATCTGTATATATTATTGTATCAATTCCCATACTGTCAAGTTTTATGCAGAAATCTGTAGAATCAAGTTCTCTTATTTCTTTCCAGCCTTTAACGGCTATCTTTCTGTTTCTTGAGTCTATTGATACAGCTATGCTTTTATTATATTTATTTATCATTTTTTCGGTAAAATTAATATCTTCAATTGCCATAGTTCCAAGTATGGTTCTTTTTACTCCTATATCCAAATATTTTTTTATAGTTTCTTCATTTCTGATGCCGCCTCCCACCTCCGTAAATAAGCTGCATTTTTTTATTATTTTTTCTATGGTCTTAAAATTAACAGTCTCTCCTTCGCTTGCACCATCCAAATCAACAATATGCAAATAAGAACTCCCGCTTTCTATAAAAAAATCCAATATCTCTGAAGGATCTTTGAAATAAATAGTTTTATTATTATAATCTCCCTCTGTAAGTCTTACTACTTCTCCGTTTTTTAAATCTATTGCAGGCAGTATATGCATTTTGTATACCTCTAATTTTTGTTATTTTCTTTTAAATAAAATATGTTTTTATTATATCATAAAAAAATATTTTTAATAATATTATATTTTAAAAAATTAAATCTGCTTTAAAGTTATATGAATGGAGTATTGGGATTATATATTGAATAATATTAATATAGTAAAAAGACATGTATTATTAATGCATGCTTTATATTTTAATTGATATAATTATATGTATATGTTAATATTTTAATATGTACAGGAGGTTTTATTATGAGATTTATTATATGCATACTTTTATCTGTATTAGCCCTTTTATCATGCGATCAGAAATCGGATATTTCAGAAAATCTGAATACATATAAAAATGAAGCGCCTTCGGATATTGACAATATAGTTCAGGATATGTTGCTCAAAGATGCTTTGGCAAAATATGAAGGAAGAACTTCTATGGGTATAATAGAAGATTTGCTTTCATCAGGTAATGTTAATAATACTCTTTCTGATACTGTAATAATAGTAAATGAAGATGATACGGAATACGATCTTAATGTAGCATTCTATGAAGGAACTACGGCTTTAATGATAGCATCTTATTACGGATATGCAGATTTGGTTAATGCGCTTATACAGAACAATGCTGATGTTAACTTAAAAAATAAAGAAAATTATACGGCTCTTTTATATGCTGCGGATATATGGTCAAGACAAGGTATCGGAATATATGACAGCAACTATAATGTTGTTGAGCTCTTAGTGTCTAATAATGCAGATATTAACGCCGTTAATAATTATGGATGGAGTGCTTTATTTTTTGCCGCAGGTAATTCTAATCCTGATGTGGTATCTCTTTTGACGGATAACGGAGCCGATATTAATTTGATATCTGATGAGGGAATAACTCCTCTTTTATTAGCTTATGATAATGAAAGCATAAAAATATTGTCAAAGACAACAAATATTAATATGGGTAATTTTGCAGGCGTAACTCCTTTGATAAAATTTTCAGGAGCGGATATATCTCCCGAAGCTATTAATATTTTAATTGAAAACGGTGCCGATGTAAATATAGTAGATAAAGACGGAGACAGTGCCCTTTCAGTTGCTATTGAAAACGGTAATTTTGATATTGCTTTAATACTTCTTGATAATAATGCCGATCCAAATTTGTCGAATAAAAAGGCTGATGAGCTTGCCTATATTGCCAGAGAATTAGGCAATGAAGAAATTGCATCTATGCTTTATAAATATTAATTATTTTGACAAAATCTATTTATTTAGTATAATTACTATATGAAATATAATAATTAATTGGAGTTTTGCATGTTTGATAATAATATTCACTATATAAGAAAGGAACTTGAATCTATTTATAAAATTATAGTGGAAAATTTAGGTAAGGAATTATTGAATACTGAAATTAAGCGTTTGGAATACGAGCCTAAAATGGATAGGATTAATATTAATAATTTTATTTTTATAAGACTTACCTTTGAAAATGAATATGATCATAAAGAATTATATTATGATATATATATTGAAGATGAAGACGGAAATGATGTAGAGAGGGCTTTAATCAGCGTGGAAAAGCCGTTTACTAAGGTTGTTGATAAAATAGATTATTTGGTAAAACTGAATTATTAGCCTTATAATTTACAATTTAATATTTTTACAGTAATAGTAAGAAACAAATTTTTTTGAATATTTCTTCCATTTATTTTGCACCATTTATTAAATAGTATATTTTCTAAATATTGAGTTCCGAAAATAATTAAAATTATATATCTTTTTATATGCAGAGATAGAAATTATAAAAATATTTTTGACAATTTTTTATATTATTTTATAATAAAAATATGGATTAACAGAGATAAAAACAGGGGTATTAATATGCTTCAATATGCCGTTATAGGAGTAGGTACTTTAGGTAAGGCTTTAATTTACAGACTTATGACAAAGCCTTCTATTGAGGTGTTTGCTATAGATAATGATATAAATGAAATAGAAGCTATAAAAAACAGCGTAACTCAGGCTATGCGTTTGGATTCTACTCAAAAAGAGGCTCTTGAAGCTATTGAAATTAATAAATTTGATGCCGTTATACTTACAATAGGCGAAGATATGATGACTAGTATATTAACTGCATTGCTTTTAAAAGAACTTAATGTAAAAAATATTATAGCCAGATATTCAAATGAAAAACATAAAGCTATACTTAGTATGATAGGCATAACCCATTTAGTAAGCCCTGAAGAGTCTATGGGAATACATATAGCGGAACAGCTTGAGGTAGGCGATACAGTTTTGCTTTATGATTTAACCGAATATCATTCTATAGTAGAGTTTCCAGTTCATGGAGGTCTTGCTGGTAAAAATTTCAAGGAGCTTGATTTAAGAAAAAAATATAAAATTAATGTTGTTGCCGTAAAAAAAGAAACAGTCGGAATATTGGGAGAAAAAAAAGTTATTGTTGATTGCACCCCAGACCCTGATGTTCCTATGACTGAGGGGGATATACTTATTATTGCAGGACATGATAAGGATATAGAAAAAATGCATAAAAAAATGGCTGAATAATTATGAATATTCAAATTGCTAAACTTTTTATAGTAATAGGTATTGTATTTATAATAATAGGAATTTTGTTTTTACTTAATATTAAAATACCTTTCGGCAAACTTCATGATGATATAGTAATAAAAAAATAGAATTTTATTTTTTATTTTCCTATGATGACTAGTATAATTGTCCATTGTATTATTATCTTTTATAATGTGGATAATATCTATATTTTATTAAAGTATTAAAATTAAATATATAAATATTATTTTATATAAAAAATAATCAATTTATAATTAAAAACAGCTTTTCTATATTCTAATAAGAATGATATAAATATTTTTATATTGAAGTTATATATAACTGCTTTAACAGTTTTAATGATAAGTATTATATAATTCTATAATTTTTTAAATGATAAATTATTAAAGAAAATAATATTCGCTATAACAATATATAGTCAGCAAAATTAAACCTATTGCTTATATTATTGACTTTTAACTGAAAGTATAATAAAATATGTACTACCGAAATTCAGGTGATATTTTATCTTTAATATTTTTACTTTTGATTGCAAATATTTTTTATTGATATAAAATATAATAAATCATTTCCGATAATATATTAACCGTTAAAATTATGGAGGCATAATAAATGGCAGAGCAGCAATCTGTGGAAAGTACAGAAAACAGAGCTGATATTGAAGATAGTACAAACCTTGTTACCTTTAGATTGGGTAACGGAGAATATGCTATAGATATCATGCAGGCTAAAGAAATAATAAAAATGGAGAAAATAACCCTTATTCCGAATGCCCCAGAGTTTGTTGAAGGCGTAATAAATCTGCGCGGTAATATTATTCCTATAATTGATTTAAAAAAGAGATTTAATTTAGAAGAGACAGAAGGCGATAAAAATACAGGTATTATAATAGTAAAAATAGAAGATGTTGATATGGGTATTATTATAGATGCCATATCCAAAGTAGTATCTATTTCTAATTCTGATATTCAGCCTCCTCCTCCTGTGCTGTCTGGAATAGGTCAGAAATATATTAAAGGAGTCGGAAAGTTAGAGGATAAGTTATTGGTAGTTTTAGATTTGGAAAAATTATTTGCATCCGATGAAGAAGAGGAAGAAGAATCAACTGATAATTAAAAAGATGCTGTTATTATCTTACTTTCGCTTATAATAATGTCTAATATTTCATCGTTATCGTCTTTAGGTATTGATGGTAATATTTGATAATCATATGCTAAGCCTACTCTTAAAGCATTTTTGTTTAGTTTCAAAATATTGTCATAGTATCCACTGCCGAATCCTAATCTTCCGCATTTCTCATCAAATACTAATGCAGGTATTATAAACATTGATACTTCTTCTATATCGCAGTCTTTGCAATATTCAAAAGGCTCTCCGTTTCCGAACTTTGTGTTTCTGTTAATATCTTTATCATAATCATTAATATATTTTAACTTCATATTATGATTATCAATTAGAAAAGGAACTGATATTTTAATTTTATTATCCAAAGCATATTTTATTATGCTGTAAGTGGAAACTTCATTATTGAAGTCTATATATACAGAAATAGAATTAAATTTATTTATATTTACTATATTTTTAAATTTTTTGTATATAATCAGGCTTTTTGTCTGCACAAAAGATAAATCTAAATTATTTCTTATAAGTTTAAAAGAGTTTCTTATTAATTGTTTTGCTTCTTTAACATTATTAAGAGAAGTTTTCATCTTTTAATTCTACTAAAATTTCCTGCAGAAGCTTATCTTTTATTATTTGGTCAATAATTTTTTGAGATGCCATTCCTATATCTACAAATTGCACTGCAAAACCTTTAGGCAAATCAGCTTTTTGATTTTCATTATTTATCCACACAACTTTGGCTTCCGTAAGAAGTTTAAAATCTTTAAAAGATATGGTAAGCCCCAGCATATCACCTTTTTCAGGTATATTGGTGTCTGAAGATATATATGCCCCGTTTCCGCTTATAGATAATATATTTCTGTCAATAGTTCCTCTTATTTTATCTTTATATGCAATAATTACATTTAAAGGCCAATTTACTCTGGAGTACTGCCTTCTTTTTTTACCGTCATCAGATATTTTTGATATTTCAATCTCTATAGCATTTACTATTGCAGAAATATCCGTATTTTTATTAAATATTAAAGCATTATCATATAAATTGCTGTTAAAATCTTCATCTACATCGGTAAGAACTAATTTTATCTGAGGATTTATCTGTTTTATTTTTTCTATAAATAGTGATATGCTATCTTTTTCATGATCATTATATTTCATAATATAAAAATATATATTCAGATTATTTTCTATAATATGCGGCAGAGAAGAACTTGTATCATTAAAAGTGCTTATATCATACATATTATTGAAAGCATTTTTATATTTCATTAAAACAGACGGATTATTTTCTATTATTACACCCTTCATTTGTTCTTTGTTCATTATTTTATTTCCTACCTTAATTATTTACCTTGCTTTTTAATTATAACATTAATTTATTATTTATGCAATATTTTAATATAAAAAATACAAATTGAAAATTATTTATAATTTTTTAGAATTATGTTATAATTATAAATAATTATAATTTTGTAAGGGTCTATTTATGGAAAAAGTAAATGATAAGGCAAAAAAATTATGGGATAATATTTCTTCAAATATTACTGCAGATAAATTAAAATCTATTATTGAGAAGTCTCAGAAAATATTAAGTTTATCTTCATCGCCTCATATTTCTAAATTTTTGAATAATATACAGATTATGATAAATATGATAGGAGATTATATTAATGGTAATTATAAAGATATACCATGGAAAACTATTGCATCTGTGGCGGGAGCTTTAATATATTTGATAATGCCTCTTGACGCCATACCTGATATTATACCTATTGCAGGATTATTAGATGATGCATTTATTATAGGCTTATGCATAAAATGCTTTTCAGACGATTTGGGAAAATATGCAAAATGGAAATATGCAGAGGATTATAAAGAAAATGATGATAAATCAGAATATCCAGAAGATAAACGGGAAATATAGTTTTGTCGGATAATAGCTACAGCAGAGATATATTCTCTAAAAGTATAAAATATTTAAAAGGCGTAGGTTCTAAGTATGCTGAGATATTGTCAAAAAAAGGCATAATTACATTATACGATTTAATAATGTTTTTTCCTAGAACTTATGATGACAGAAGAAAAACTTTAAAATTGTATGAGGCTTTAGAAAATAAAGAAAAAAACAGCGTTGTATATGTTGAGATTATAGATATATCAAGCTTTACTTTTCAATATAAAAATAAGCCTTTGATTATAGTTACCGACGGTGTTTCTATATGTGAGGTACCAATTTACGGAGGAAGACTTCCTAAAGGAGCTGCTAAGGGCGAAAAGCTTTATCTTACAGGTAAATTTTTAAGAAGCTCAAGAGGAAAATTACAATGCAGAATGACAGAATTTGAAAAGCCTTCCTCAAATGCATTATCCTATGGAAAAATAGTTCCAATATATCCTCTTACAGAAGGGCTTTCTCAAAAAAAACTTAGGACGCTTATTGTAAATGAGCTTGCAGTATTTGAAAAAAATATGAAATATGATATACCGAGCATCATAAAGAAAAAGTATAGGCTTAAAAGTTTTGTTTCATCAATTATGGAGATGCATTTTCCGACTTCTTTTGAGGCTCTTGATGAGGCTAGAAAAAGCCTTATTTTTGAAGAGTTTTTAACTTTTCAATATATACATTTAAGTGAAAGAAGACCTAATATCCTTTTAAAAGAAAAGAGATATAATTCTTCGGATATGCTTGAAAAAGTAAAATCAAATTTAACTTTTGAGTTGACATCTGATCAATTAAATATGGTAAAGGAAATAAAAGAAGATTTATTTTCAAACAAGCAGATGTTCAGACTTCTTCAGGGAGATGTTGGTTCTGGTAAAACTATAGCGGCATTTTTAACTGCATTAATACCTGCAGAATCTGGATTTCAAACGGCATTTTTAGCGCCTACAGAAATATTAGCTTTGCAGCATTATAATACTTTTAAGAAAATTATTAGAGATGCAGGATTGGAAGATATAGTAAAAATAGATATATTAACCTCTTCTGTAAATCAAAATGAAAGAGGCTATTTATTAAAAAGACTTAGAGAAGGAAAAATAAGTATATTAGTAGGAACGCATTCTATTATTTATGATGAAGTTGTATTTAAAAATCTTTCCTATGCAATAGTTGATGAACAGCAGAGATTTGGAGCTGCCCAGAGAAATAAGCTATTGTCCAAAGGCTCAAATGTGGATTATCTTCTTATGACGGCAACCCCCATACCTCAGTCATTGGCATTAACATTATTTGGAGAATTGGACTTATCTATTATAAAGAGTATGCCTGGCGGAAGAAAAGGAGTGCTGACAAAATATAAAGAACTTTATGAAAGGGATCATTGCTATAAATTTTTAAAAAGCAGAGTGTCAAAAGGAGAGCAGGGCTATATTGTGTTTCCTCTGATAGAAAATAACGATTCAAGTTTTATAACTCTTTCAAGCGAATTTCAAAGGGCTAAAACGACATATTTTTCAGATATGCAGATAGAAATAATACATGGAAAAATGAAAGATGAAGAAAAAGAATATATAATGAATAGATTTTTTTTAGGAGAAATAAAAGTATTATTCTCTACAACAGTAATAGAGGTTGGAATTGATAATCCTAATGCTACAACAATATTAATAGAAGGTGCAGAGCGTTTCGGTTTATCTCAGCTTCATCAGCTGAGGGGGCGTGTTGGACGTGGAGATAAATTAGGATATTGCTATTTGATACTTCACAGCGAATTAAATGATATTATAAAAGAAAGAATTAATATAATATGCGAAACTACTGACGGATTTAAAATATCTGAAAAAGATTTGGAATTAAGAGGGGCAGGCGAGTTTTTAGGAGATAGGCAAAGCGGTATACCTGATTTTAAGCTTGGAAATATTATAAAAGATAAAGAAATAATGCGTAAGGCAAAAGATGAAATGCGTTCTTTATTAAGAGATGAAAACTCAAAAGAAACTTTTTATAAAGAAAATGAAGATTTTATAATAAAAGCTTATTATTTAAAATCACGGATAGTTAAAGATGAATAATTTATTTAACGAGTTTTGAATCTTTATAATATAAAATTTTAAAATAATTTTATCTATAATAATATAATTTAATAAAAAATAAGCCTTATTTTTTAATAAGGCTTATTCAGTTTTTATTATTCTTTTATAAACTTTTTGAAATCATCTACTTTTTCTTTAGCGGCTGCAAGTCTTTTATCTTTGCTTTCTTTTACGCAGACTTCAAAGTAGAATTTAATTTTAGGCTCTGTACCGGAAGGTCTTATTGTAATTTTTGTTTTATCTGCAAGTATATATTGAAGAACATTAGATTTAGGGAGAGTAATATCTTTTATTTTTTTGCCTGTGTTATTATAAACTTCTTTTTTTTCATAGTCGCTTACAGCTTCAACTTGAACTCCTGAAATTTCCGCAGGTAAATTATTTCTGTAGTAAGTCATCAAATCTTCTATGGCTTTAGCTCCGTCGGCGCCTTTTTTAGTTATTGAAATGGTTTCTTCATAGAAATAACCGTATTTTTCATAAATGCTTTCCAAATAATCGGCTAAAGTAATATTGCTGTCTTTGCAGTAAGCCAGCACTTCGGCAAGCATTAAACATGAACTTACGGCATCTTTATCGCGTACATTTGAATTGATGCAGTAGCCGAAACTCTCTTCAAAACCGAATAAATATGTTCCTTCTTTATCCCTTTCTATAATATCTGCAATCCATTTAAAGCCTGTAAGCACATCATAAATATTAACATTATTTGCATCGGCAATAGCTTTTGCAAGCTCTGTAGTTACTATTGTTTTTACTATGTATGGATTTTTAATATTTTTTTTATTAGTAATAAGATAATATGCCATAATAGATCCGATTTGATTTCCTGTAAGGTATATATAGCTTCCGTCTTTAGTAAGCAAAGCGCAGCCCATTCTATCGCAGTCAGGGTCTGTGCCCATTACAAGTTCTGCTCCTATTTCTTTAGCTTTTTTTACGGCAATTTCCAATGCTTCAGGGTTTTCAGGGTTAGGCGATTCCACAGTAGGAAAGTTTCCGTCTGGAGGCTGAGCGGTTTCTAATGTTGTCAGATTAGTAAATCCAGCCTTTCTTAAAGCTTCAGGAACCATTTTATATCCTGATCCATGAATAGGAGTATAAACTATTTTTATATCATGATGTTTTTTTATTATATCTGGGTTAACTAAATAATTCATTAAATCATTCATATATTTATCTTCAATATCTTTTCCTATGATGGTAATTTTAGAAGGATCTCCCATTTTTACTTCTTCAGGCTTAACTTTCAATACTTCATCTATTATGTTTTTATCATGAGGAGGTATAACCTGAGCCCCGTCAGTCCAATAAACTTTATATCCGTTATATTCTTTAGGGTTATGACTTGCTGTAACAACTATGCCTGCTATACAGCCCAGACTTCTAACAGCATAAGAAAGAAGCGAAATAGGGTGAATATCATCATATAGGTAAACATTAATACCGTTTGAAGAAAGTATTTCTGCAGCTGCTTTTGAAAATGTATCTGAATTATTTCTTGAGTCATATCCTATAGCAACTTTATAATTGTTTTTGTTTTGTTTTAATATGTAATTAGCCAAGCCTTGAGTTGCCACGCCTACGGTATATTTATTCATTCTGTTAGTACCTGCCCCCATTATTCCTCTAAGTCCGCCTGTACCGAATTCCAAATCTTTGTAGAATGCATCTGTTAATTCTTTTTCATTTCCTGCATCCAGCAATGCTTTAATTTCTTTTTTAGTTTCTTCATCATAAGAACCGTTAAGCCATGAATCAATTCTTGCTTTTACTTCTTGTTCCATATACATACCTCTATATAATATTAATTTTTAAATAAATTTAAACAAAAAATTTAATAATGTCTATATAAATTATAGTATACAAAAACTATATAATCAAGTATAATATTTAATTATTCAATAATATCTTAAATATATTAGTTTCCATAAAAAGTAAAAAGGAATAAAACAATGAAAAAAATATTAGCTGTTTTAATTTTAATATCTTTTAATTTATATTCTCTAACTGAAAATGAAGCAAGCTTTATAGAAGCTGCAGAAAACGGAGATATTAAAAAAGTAAAAGAGCTCTTGGCTTTAGGAGCTGACATTAATATTCAAAATAATGGTGGCGATACTGCTTTAATATGGTCTGCATATTATGGTCATACTGAAACAGTAAAGGAGTTAATAAAAGCAGGAGCAGATATTAATATTCAAGATACTGAAGGCTTTACTGCTTTAATATTTGCTGCAAGTAAGGGTTATACTGAAACAGTAAAGGAATTAATAAAGGCAGGGGCAGATATTAATATTCAATATATTGACGGCTTGACTGCTTTAATATTTGCTGCAAGTAAGGGTTATACTGAAACAGTAAAGGAATTAATAAAGGCAGGAGCAGATATTAATATTCAAGATAATGACGGCCTTACTGTTTTAATGATGGCTGTAATTAATAGTCGTACTGAAATAGTGAAGGAATTAATAAAAGAAGGTGCGGATATTAATATTCAAAGTAATGAAGGCTTTACTGCTTTAGATTATGCAGAAGAAATGAATAATGATGATATTATAAAGCTTTTGAGTTCTTTAAATAAGAAAAAAATGAAAAAAGGAATAAAACAATGAAAAAATATTAGCTGTTTTAATATAAATTTATTATAATATGCGGTATGCTATTATAATAAATAAGTCATAAAATAATATTGATTTAAATATTTTTTATAATTATAATAGAATAATAATAGCTATATTTAAGGAATTAATATGATTCTTATTTATGAATTAAGAAGTAAAATATCTGCTTTGATTTTAATTAGCATAATAATATTAAGCTGTTCGCCAAATAATAAGAATAATGAAATAGAAAAAATAAAAACAGATTATTCTGATAAAAATAATTGGCTCAGCATACCTGAAAATATAAATGAAAAAGAAGCTGATATTTTTTATTTATACCCTACAATTTGGACAAGATCCGATACAAATGAAAGTATAATATGCCCTATAAACTATATTCCTATGAGACGCGGAACTACAAATGTAATGCTTGAGCAAACAGGTATATTTGAAGAAATAGGAAATATATATGCTCCGTTTTACAGGCAGGCAGATGCTTTATATTTGATGAATATAAAAAATAATATAAGCAGGGAAGAACAGTATAAATATTTTTATTCATATCCTAAAGAAGATGCTATTGCCGCATTTGACTATTATATAAAAAATTATAATAACGGCAGACCTTTTATATTGGCCGGACATTCTCAAGGTGCTATGATGATAAAAAAAATATTGATTGATTATTTTAAAACTAATGATAATATAAAAAACAGAATGGTTGCGGCTTATATATTCGGATATTCCGTTACAAAAAAAGACTTAAAAGAAAATACTCATTTAAGATTTGCAAACGGAGAATATGATACAGGAGTTATTATTTCCTACAATACTGAAAGTCCGAATTTTAACGGATATAATCCCGTAGTTCTTGAAGACTCTATAGCTATTAATCCTATAACTTGGACATTAGAAGAAACTTTAGCCTCCAAAGAAGAAAGCTTTGGAGCGGATATATTTAGTAATTTTGGTAAGCCTTCAAAAATTGCTGATGCTCAAGTAGACAAAGCAAGAGGCGTTGTAAAATGCGGAAGTATAAACCCTGATGATTTTTATTTAGAAACAGGGGGAGTTTTTGAAAAAGGTGTTTATCATATTTATGATATAGCTCTTTATTATTATGATTTAAAAGAAAATGCTAGAAAAAGATTAAATGCTTTTTGGAAGTAAAAAGAAGTAAAGTATTAAGATTTAAGAAAAATTATCAATTGATTATTGCTTCTTCTTGTTATTAATTTTTTTAGTTATTTTTGTATTAAAGAGTTTTAATTATAATTTATTTCTTTTCCGATGAGATTATTATTAAAGTTTCTGTTATTATAAACTATATTTCCCCGTACTATAGTTGTTAAAACTTTTCCGCCTCTTTTGAATCCTATATAAGGAGACCAGCCCGCTTTTGTAATTATATCTTTTTCTTCTATTTCTGAGTTATCATTTAAGTTCACTATAACTAAATCGGCATCATAATTTTCTTCTAATAATCCTTTGTCCTTTATTGAAAATATTTCAGCCGTATTTTTACTCATAATTTTTGTTAATAATTTTAAGTCTATGCTATTATCATTAACTTTTTTAAGCATAATTTCTAATGAATTTTCTGCCGAAGGTATTCCGAATGTAAGTTTTTCTAATTTTTCGCTTATAAGATGAGGCGCATGATCTGTAGCTATAGTATCTATTGTGCCGTCTAATACTGCATTCCATAATGCTTTATTATCAGATTTATTTCTTAATTCAGGCTTCATTCTAAGAAGCATTTTATTTTTATCATTTTTATTTACATCTTCACTATTAAAAAATAAATGATGAGGAGCAGCTTCTCCGTAAATAATCATTCCTGAATCTTTTGCTCTTTTTAAGGAATTAATTTCGCTTTCAAGCGATAAATGACATAAATATAGCGGGGTATTAGTATTTTTTGCTATTTTTATTGCCTTATCAGCCATTTTATCTTCCGCATGAACTGTAACTATTTTTGAAGATTCAAATAATTTCTCCAATACTTTATCATCTTCTACAAGCATATTTCCTGTTGAGGCATTAAGAAATATTTTTGTTGATGCGGCTTTATCAATAATATTTTTTATATCTTCGCTGTTATCCGATTTGCTTCCTCCAAAATGAAATCCGTAATCAACATAAGATTTTCCTATCATCATAGCTTTTTTAGAAAGTAAATTTTCTTTTGTTATGGTATTAGGAATTGTGTTCGGCATATCTAAAAATGTAGTGATGCCGCCTTTAGCGCAGGCTTTGCTTCCTGAATTGAAATTTTCTTTATGAGTGAGACCTGGATCTCTCATATGAGTATGTGGATCTATTATTCCGCAAAGAACAATATTATAATTTGCATCTATTATATTATTATCTTTATAGTTTTCGGTATTATTATTGGCGTCTATTTTTTTTATTTTTCCGTTTTCTATTATAATAGAAACAGCATTGGTATTATTTATAATTTTAGCGTTTTTTATAATCATATATATTTTTCTATTTCTCTATTACAATAATAACAGAAATCTCCGTATTCTTTTTTTATAACTTTATTTTTTGTCTGTTCAAAATGAGTAATGCATTTACTGTTAGTGCATACTATTTTATTATTTTCTTTAATTTCATAAGGTATTTCTTTTCTTTTATATTTAGATTCAATAACTCCAGAAGCTAATGCCATCATAGCCATTCTTGTAGGAACTCCGTTTCTAGCCTGTATAAAATATTTTGCATATTTAGTATTGTCTAAATCTATATTTATTTCATCAACCCTAGGAAGAGGATGCATTATTATCATATCATCTTTGCATTTTCCTAAAATAGACGCCTTAGAAATATTAAATGCATGCTTTACCTTTTCATATTCATTTGCATCTTCAAATCTTTCCATTTGTATTCTAGTCATATATAGACAATCTACTTCTTTTAATATTTCTTCATAGCTGCTTAGTTTTTTATATTTTATTTTTGCCTGATCCATTTCTTTTAATATATAATTCGGTATTTGTATAATGTTAGGAGATATAAAATAGAACTGCCAATTAAACATCATTAAAGCTTTAGATAATGAATGAACAGTTCTTCCGTATTTAGTATCTCCTACAAAAGCAATTTTTTTATTTTCAATAGCTGATAATTCTTCTCTTAATGTATATAAATCTAATAATGTCTGGCTTGGATGTTCATTGGAGCCGTCTCCTGCATTTATAATAGGACGGTTGGTAACTTCTTCTGCAAATTTTGCAGCCCCGTCAATATTATGACGAATAACTATTATATCAGAATAGGAGGAAACCATAATTATAGTATCTCTTAAAGATTCACCTTTTTTTATGGAGCTTTTATCAGGATTGTCAAATCCTAATTCTTTACAGCCCATTTTATAAGCTGCCGAAGTAAAAGATAATCTGGTTCTAGTGGAAGGTTCAAAAAATATACTAGCCATTATCATGCCGTCCATTATTTTTCTTCTTTTATTACTATCAGTGTTATCCAGTTCTTTAGTTACATCTAATACTTCAATTATTTCTTCTTTTGATAACTCTTTGATAGATATAAAATTTTTCATTTTTGCTCCCTTAAGAAACCTGTTATTGTTTTTTTATATTTAAATTCGGCATAAAAAAAGGAATAAAGTTCTTATATTTAAGAATTTTATTCCTTGTTTTTTAAAATTTCCAAATTCGAAATTTTTAAGTAAATCAAATAGATTATATAATAAAAAATAGCTTTATACCATAAGAATATATTTTTCATTTTTTATCCTATTGCTTATAAATTTGGAGAATTGTATCATAAATAATAAAAAAAATCAAGTATAAATTTATGATTTATATTTTTAAGAGACTAATATACTGTTATTATACTTTTTTATTTTATTATTATTTATACAAGTAATTATTACTGCAAATATACCATAATGTCTATATCTTTTAATTTATTTTCATCTATGATGTAAAAAAACAGACATTTATATTTTTTATAATTTTTACATCTATTCTGTCATTTTTTTTACTTAAAATATCATTGATATATTTAGATGAAAATACAGTTGGATCAGTCTCTATAAAAATAATATCTGCTAAATCTCAGTTTTTTTTAATTCATCATATATGCATACATAAGTTTTTTTCGTTATACTCTTTTACAAGTATAATAATATTTTCATTATCAAAAGAGTGATAATCTATAGTTTCAGTATATTTTTCAGATTTAAATATTTCATCCGTAGTTGTGATTATCACCTTATTATCTTTTATAGCTTCCTGCTATTTTTTCTATGTTATGAGTTTTTTCTCCCGCACCGCATACAATAATAACTTTAGACATAATTTTTAACCGATAGTTACATCGCCTGTAGGCAAATCTATTATGCCGTATTTACCCTGATCTATGGATCCTATGCTCATAAATAAGGTAAGATATCCCACTCTTCCTATAAACATAAGTATTATAAGTATTAATTTACTCCATACTGTAATTGACGGAGTTATTCCAAGCGAGAGACCTACCGTGCTTATAGCGGATACAACCTCAAACAGTATAGGCATCATAGTATTTGATTTTTCTATATAGAACATAATAAACGAAGAAAGTACCGAAATGCCTATGGCAAGCGTAACTATAGCAACGGATTTATTAACTGCATCATCTTTTATTTTTCTGCCATTAACTACAATATAAGGTCTGTTAAAAATAGCCGTAATTACTGAAAACATAAAAACAAATAATGTAGTAGTTTTTACTCCGCCCCCTGTACCATTAGGAGAAGCGCCTACAAACATTAAAAATATAATAACTCCTATGGTAACGCTGCTCATAGAATTATAGGCTATAGTTTCAAAGCCTGCGGTTCTAGGGCTTACGCTTTGAAATAATGAAACCAATATTTTTTCTTTTAAAGTCAGATCCTTTAAAGAATTAGAATATTCATTAAAAAATATAAAAACACTGCCTATGATTATTAAAATTACGCTTGTATATATTACTATTCTAGCCTGAACATCAAATACATATCTTTTTCCTTTTACCTTATTAAATATAGCCCTTGTAATTGTAAGCATTACTGGATATCCTATACCTCCCAATATTATAAGAAGCATAATTGCAGTATTAACCGTGATATTAGCTGAATACTGATGCAGATTATCTGTATAAAGAGAAAATCCTGCATTACAAAAAGCGCTTATAGAATGAAATACTGAATAAAATATACGTATGGCAAAACTATTATTTATGTCCATTACAGTAAATAAAGAAACTGCACCAAGCAGCTCTATTAAAAATGTTGATAAAAAAATAACTTTTACCGTTGATTGTATTATATCTTTATTCTGTGTATTGAACATTTCCAAAGTTCTAACTCTGTCTTGAACGCTTCCCTTATTTACGGAAAATAAAAGCACTATAGCCGATATGGACATAATACCTAATCCTCCTATCTGTATAAGTATAATTAATACAATTTGTCCGAATAATGTAAGCTCTTTAGAAACATCTATAACGCTTAATCCTGTAACGCATACCGCACTGGTAGCAGTAAATAAAGAGTCTATAAATGATAATTTTCCGCTTACTGTGCTTAAAGGCAGATATAGAAGCAGACTTCCTAATGTTATAACAAATATAAATGAAGCTATGATCATCTGATATAATGTAAACTTTGAATATGAAAGCCTAAACCAATTTATCACTATAACTAAAAAGAAAAGTATTGATCCTGCTATTGTCCATATTATTCTATTTGCATATATGTCATAATATTTTCTGCTGAAAAAATTCAGAAATAATAAACCTATAAGCTGAACAGCCGTCATTATAATATAAAGTTTTCTCGGAGCTATTCTTATCTGATCTATAAGTATAAATATAAAGCATATTGTAATAATATTGATGATTTTATCATAATTATATATATAAAAATTATTAGTATTAACCTGTCTTACCTGCATTAAAAGAACAAATATTGCAAATATGGATCCTGCTATTGCAGTTAAATTTGATATTCTTCTTAAAAACTCCTCTATAGACTGAACTACTGTTTTATTAGGATTATTTTGATTATTAATTTTATTATTAAAAATATTTTTCATAATTAATATTTACTCTTATTATATAATTATAATATTTTAATATATAATAGTTTATATGTAAATATATAATTTTATTTTTTATGAAGGCTTATAATATCTGTTAATATCAAAATCTCCTCTTTCTCCAGTAAGAATATATCCGATTTTTTGCATATTTTCTCTAAGACTTTTAACACCTTCGGCCGACTCGGCTCCCGCAGCTATTTTATCATTATAAAGCATATATTTTTTTCTCATATTAATAGGCGATAGATTAGGCATAACAACATTAGCACCATGAAGTATTCCAAGCTCTCTTCCGCCTTCTTTAATAGTGCCTAAAGCAGTAGTTGCAGGTATCAATGCCAAAGGAAAAATAAGACGAAGTATGCTTATAATTATTAAGGTAAGCTCAAGTTCTCCTTTTTTCTCATCTGCAAACGGCGTGTCCCTATGCGGCAAAAAAGGACCTATTCCTATCATCTCTGGATTAATTTCCTGCATAAATATTAAATCATCGGCAATATTTTCTAAAGTCTGATAAGGACTTCCTACCATTATACCTGTTCCAGTCTGATAGCCCAGCTTTTTTAAATTTCTTAAGCATTTTTTTCTATTATCTAAATTCATATTGTATGGATGAAGTTTTGAATAATGATCATTATCTGAAGTTTCATGTCTGAGTAAAAATCTATCAGCTCCTTTTTCTTTTAATACTCTGTAATAATCCTCTTCTTTTTCTCCTATTGATAATGTTAAAGCGCAGTTTGAGAATTTTTTTTTAATTTCATGCACAATATCAGACATTATGTCTATATTATAATAAGAATCTTCTCCTCCCTGAAGTACAAAGGTTCTGAAGCCTATATTATAACCGAGTTTGCAGCAGGATAAAATTTCATCTTTATTTAATCTGTAGCGCTCGGCATTTTTATTGCTTTTTCTTATTCCGCAGTATATGCAGTCATTTTTACAGTAATTAGTAAATTCTATAAGTCCCCGCATAAAAACATATTTACCAAATACTTTATCGGCTTTATCTCTTGCCTTTAATCTGAGATATTCTTTTAATTTTTTTATATCTTCATGTTGCCCTGAAGTAAACTCTTTTTTATTAATATCATTATTATATTCAAAAGACGATAATAGTTTTAAAGCATCTTTATAAGATATGCTTTCTTCGGCTGCAGTTTTATCAATAATTTCCTTTGCTGTTTTTATATTACTCAAATTAAATATTCCTTTTCAGTATTATATATATTTAACTCCGTTTATCTTTGCTATAGCCATACCATAATTAGTTATTGGAATATTCTGCTCTTTGCATATTCTTATTCTGTTTAATATATGTTTTCTAGTTCCCATACACCCTCCGCAATGTATTATCAAATCATATTTTGACAAATCATTCGGAAAATCGTTTCCTGATGTATAATCGATATCAAAATCAAAACCGAATTTATTTTTTAATAGGCTTGGAATTTTTACTCTGCCTATATCTCCTTCTAATGGAATATGCGTGCAGCTTTCGGCTATTAACAGCCTGCTGTTTTGATTAAGTTTATCTATAAAGCAGGCTCCTTTTTTATATATCTCTTCATCTCCTTTGTATCTTGCAAAAAGCACTGAAAATGAAGTTAGAAGACTATCCTCAGGCTTTAATTTTTCCACTTCTTTAAAAACTTGGGAATCTGTAATTATTATTTTAGGTGGCTTTCTTAATGACTTAAGCGCTTTTTCAAATTTATCAAAGGAGGAAGCAATAACCACAGCCTTATTATCTAAAATATCTCTTATAGTCTGAACCTGCGGAAGAATAAGACGCCCTTTAGGAGCCTGAATATCCTGAGGCATAACAAGCATCACAATATCATCTTCTTTTATTATATGACCTGTTATGCTGATTTCTTCAGTTTTAGGAATAGTTAATTTTATAGCTTCTATAAGCTTATTAATATTAAGTTTATTATAGGTGCTTATTGAAACTGTTTCTAAACCGAATATTTCTTTTATATTAATTTCCATATTTTTATAATTACAATTTAAATCTATTTTATTTAAAACGGCAATAATAGGTATTTCTAAACGGCAAAGATCATCTTTCCATTTTAATTCAAGCAGATAATCATTGCTGGAAAAAGAAGCGTCAAATACAAGCAAAGCAATGTCTGAGGATTCTATTATTTTTTTTGTTTTATGCATTCTCAAATCTCCGAGATATCCTTCATCATCAAAGCCTGCGGTATCGGTTATAGTGCATGCGCCTATTGTATTTATTTCTATAGATTTTTTTACAGGATCCGTAGTAGTGCCCGCTATATCTGAAACTATTGCGATATCCTGATTTGCAATTGCATTAATAATACTCGATTTGCCAGCATTCCTTCTTCCGAATATAGATATATGACTTCTGTTTGAATTTGGTGTATTGTTCATTTTTAACATTCCTAATTTAATACATTAAAATTTAAAATCTCTTGTTCCTTTGTCTATGCATTTCAAAGCATAAGCCAATTTTGTTTTTACTTTTTCGTTCGGCACTTTTTCTATTTCATTTATAATAACTTTATCTATGGATTTTTTAGTTTCTTCTTTAGCATAGTCATTTTCATATTCTTTTAATGTTATTAATGCATTAGCCTGACAGAAATTTTTTATCTGTCCGCTTTTAGCAAAAGCCATAAATCTGTCTCCTGTTCTCCCTTCTCTGTAGCAGGCTGTGCAGAAGCTTGGAAGATAACCTATATCAGCAAGCCATTTTACAATATCATCAAGCGAACGGCTATCAGAAATTTCAAACTGTTTTGAATTCTCATCTTCTTCTTCGGCATATCCTCCGACACTTGTTCTTGAACCTCCGCTTATCTGAGAAACTCCTACCTCCAACACTTCCTCCCTTGATTTTTTACTTTCTCTTGTAGAGACAATTATTCCAGTATATGGAACGGCAATTCTTAAAACAGCTGCTATTTTCTTAAATAAATTATCATCTATAGCATTAGGAAAACTTTTAACATCAACATCATCGGCAGGTCTTATTCTAGGTATGCTTATAGTATGAGGTCCGCATCCGAAAGTATCTTCCAAATGCTTGGCATGATAGAGCATAGCAGTAAAATCATATTTGTAATCATAAAGCCCGAATAATACTCCTATACCCGTATCATCAATACCTCCTTCCATAGCCCTATCCATTGCTTCTGTATGATATTCATAATTGCTTTTAGGACCGCTTGGGTGAACTTTTTCATAGGTAGGCTTATGATAAGTTTCCTGAAATAATAAATAGGTTCCTATGCCTGCTTCCTTTAACTTTTTATAATTTTCAACCGTAGTGGCCGCAATATTAACATTAACTCTTCTGATAGCTCCGTTTTTATGTTTAATATCGTATATCGTTTTTATAGAATCAAGCAGATATTCCATACTTGCATAGTCAGGGTCTTCTCCCATTTCCAATGCAAGTCTTTTATGTCCCATATCCTGCAATGCTATAACTTCAGATCTAATCTCATCTTGAGTAAGTTTTTTTCTTGCTATATGAGAATTTTTAGCATGATAAGGACAGTAAATGCAGCCGTTAATACAGTAATTTGATAAATAAAGCGGGGCAAATAATACTATTCTTTTACCGTATATTTCTAATTTTATTTTTTTAGCCGTTTCAAATATTTTGCTTTCAGTATCTTTATCACCGCAAAGAAGCAAAGCTAATGCTTCTTTAGGTTCAAGACCTTTCATTTCATTTGCTTTTTCTAGTATATCTTTTATACTATATTTTCCGTTTTGTACCTGAGATATTGTTTTTAGAATTTCCTCATCGTTTATAAATTCATTTGCATTTTTTGATTTTGAACTATAATTAAATAAAGCATACATAAATAGAACTCCTGCTGATAATAAAAACCGTTAAAGATTATCGTTTTCTATCTGCATAAAGCGCTTTTGCAAAAACGCCTTCAAGCATACCGATTTTACCTGTTAAACTGTTAATTTTATCAATAGGAGCATTTAAGACTATACTGATTATATTTATATTTTCTTCTCTGTAAGGAATGCCCATTCTTCCTATAATAAAATCGCTGTATTCATGCAAAGCTTTATTTACTTTTGAAGCATTTTCAGTTTTCTCAACTATTATGCTGATAACAGCAATTCTATTATTTTCCATAAACTAATAAATCAGATAAATATAAATTATAAAAAATTCCTTTATGATAAACATTAAAAGTTATTCATTTAGGTTTTAAATATTATAGCCTTTATTTTTTATTTTGTAAATAGTTTTTTAATCATTATTGTTCTATACTGAAAAAACTTACAATATTCTGCAGTTCTTTAGCATTATTATATAATGATATGGAAGAAGCTGTGGATTCTTCCACTAAAGCTGCATTTTCCTGAGTAATATTATCCATTTCCGTAACAGCTTTATTAACCTGAGCCACACCTGATTGCTGTTCTAAAGCAGCAGAACTTATATCTTTAATGATGTTTGCCGTTTCTTCTATCTGTTCTTTAATGCCCATAAATAATTGTTCCTGACTTTCAACTATTTCATTAGCTTTGCTTATTTTTTCATATACCTGATTAACTAATTCAGTAATATCTTTAGCCGAATCCTGACTGCTCTGCGCTAAACTTCTTACTTCGCTTGCAACAACGGCAAAACCTTTTCCCTGTTCTCCTGCACGGGCCGCTTCCACTGCGGCATTAAGAGCTAAAATATTAGTTTGAAAAGCTATGCCTTCTATAACTTTTATAATATCTTTAATTTTTGCACTGTCATTATTAACTTCATTCATACTTCTTACCGTTTCAGACACGATAGATGAAGCCGTTTCTATAGATTCTCTGCAGCTGTTCATCATGTTATTGCCTTTAACCGAATTATTTGCAGCCATAGATATTGCAGAAGCTATTTCTTCCATAGAAGAAGCTGTCTGTTCAAGGTCAGCCGCCGTGCTCTCAGACTTTTTTGCAAGATCTTTATTTCTGGAAGCAAGTATATTAGCCGCATCTGACATTTTTTCTGCATTACTTAAAGTGCTGTCTATTATCTGTATAAGCTTGTATTTCATATTATGGAAGGAATGAGATAAATCGCCGAGTTCGTCTTTTCTATTCATTTTTCTTCCATGTCTGATAAGTTTTCCTTCCTCTATTTCTTTAGCCTCTTCAACTACAATATTAAGCGGCTTTATTATGCTTCTGGTATATAAAAATACCACTAATGTCATAACGGCAATAGAAAATATACTGATTATCACGCTGGTTGCAATTATTGAATTATTGATTTCATAAATCTCTTTATTGTTCATAACATAAATAACTGTCCAAGGTTGAACGCCCATTTTTTTATAATATCCGCTGCGTATATTGTTATTATACAAGTATTTTAACTCCCCTTCTGTACTCGCTCCTTGAACTATTTTAATATATTCGCTAATAGCTTCTTCGCCTATATTGGAAATATCGGAACCCATAACGATGATTCCTTTTTCATTTACCATAACTATTTTAGCGGTTTTTCCAAGTCTTATATCGCTGAAATATTTTTTATGAATAACGGGCAATTTAATAACGGATAACAAATATCCTATTAAATTATTATTAAAATCTAAAACTCTTATTCCTAATGAAATTGTAAATTCTTTTGACTCTTCGGATCTTATAATATTATTGCCGAATACGAACTCTCTGCCTGATCTTAGCTTACTCCAAGTATCCGATCTAAAATCCTGAATATTTCTGCCTATTAATTTGCTGCTTCTGGCTAAAGATATATTGCCGTTGGTATTAATCACATATATATCTTCAATATATTCATTTCTATCGCAGAATAAATTTATATCTATCAAACTATTCTGCCTATATGTTTCGTCATTACCGTTCATCAAATAATTTATAATATTAACACTGCTGGCATAAGCTGTAGAAACCATAAGCTGCGACTCTAGTATAGAATCAAATAAATCAACATATCCGCCAGTAGTATTGTGAAAACCTCTATATGTAGTATCTGTTAAGCCTTTATTCGAAAAATAGAGTGAAGTTCCAAGAAGAAATACCAGCATTAATATCAACATTGAACTTATAGTTACAGGCATTTTAAAAGACAAGCTATGTATTTTTTTCATAAGATGATTTACTCCTGAAATTGAAAATAATAAAACGGTAATAAAACCCATAACAAGTTTAATTATAGTAAATAAAAATATATTTGTCAATGAAAATTTAATTTATATAAATATTCTGTTTCTTCAAATAAATAATTTGACTATTTGTTAATTCTTTTGTAAAATAGCGCTCTATGGAAAAAATTATCAGAAGAACTGCATTAACTATAATATATACCGTATTGTTGTTTTTGATAATATTATCGGTTATATTCATACCTAAAGTATATAATTTTTATAAATACTGCAGAGAATATATAAATAAGCCGTTTTCAAAAGATGAATTAAATATAAAAGAAGAGAGAGCTTTAAAAATATATGATAGAAATTCTGTACTAATATCAACCGTATTTCCGAAGTACGGCGGATTTTTTGAAGAAGTGGAATATAAAGATTTATCAGCAAATTTAATTAATGCCGTAATAAGTGCGGAAGATAAAAATTTTTTTCATCATAGCGGTATAGATTATAGATCCGTAATAAGAGCATTTTTATCAAATCTGATAAGAGGCAGAGTTGTGTCGGGAGGAAGTACAATTACTCAGCAGCTCGCTAAAAATATCATACCCCGCAGAAGAACATATATAAATAAGTTCTATGAAGCCCTTGATGCAATAAGACTTGAAAGAAATCTTTCAAAAGAGGAAATAATTACGGAATATTTAAATAGAATATTTTTCGGAAATAACTGTTACGGAGCAGGAGCTGCAAGCGATTTGTATTTTCATAAAAGTACAAAAGATTTAAATAATAATGAAGCTGCGGTGCTCGCTTCAATAATAAAATCGGGTACAAAATTCAATCCGTATAAATTTGAAGAGAGATTAAATTCAAGAAGAATATATGTATTAAGCAAAATGAAAAATAATAATTTCATAACAGATGAAGATTATATTAAATATATAAATGAAAAACCTAAAATCTATGATGATAAAGAAAAATATACATTTAAAACGCCTCATTTTACAATGTATGCAAGAGAATCACTTGATAAATTAAAATATACTGAAGTAACGGAATTAAGAACCACATTAGATTATAATATGCAAAAAGAGGCCGTTTTGGTTATAAGCAATTCAAGTCAGTCTCTTCATACTTTCAACGTGCGTAATATATCATGCATAATACTCAATGCTAAAACTGGAGAAGTTCTTTCAATGATAGGCTCAATGGACTATTTTGATGCGGAAACTCATGGCGCTGTAAACGGATCTACTGCATTAAGGCAGGCGGGAAGCACATTAAAGCCTTTTATGTATGCATATTTATTTGATAAAGGAGAATCTCCTGCTTCCGTTATAGCCGATATTAAAACATATATTAATTCGCCGGGCGGAGATTATATACCTGAAAACTTTGATCATAAGTACAGAGGTCCTGTTACCATAAGAGATGCATTAGCAAATTCGCTTAATATACCCGCAGTTAAATGGCTTGCAAGATACAGTATAAAAGATTTTCAGAATATACTTCTAAAATCTGGCTTAAGTTCTATAGATAAAAATCCCGACTATTACGGATATTCTCTTGTGCTTGGAAGTGCTGAGGTAAGATTAATTGATTTAGCATCGGCATACAGCATATTTCCAAACTCGGGTATATTTATAAATCATTATTCTATAACTTCATTAAAAAAAGCAAACGGAGAAGTTATAACGCTGCCTAAGAAAACTTCAAGAAAAGTAATATCGGAAGAAAGCGCATATCTGATAACAAGCATACTTTCCGATAGAAATGCAAGAATGGGATCTTTTAGAAGCTATAAAGGAATAGTGTATCCTTTCTCTGTTGCAATAAAAACCGGTACTTCAAAAGGATCAAGAGACGCTTGGGCTGTGGGCTATACAAAAGATTATATAGTGGGGTTATGGCTCGGAGATTTTGCAGGAAGCGAGATGATTAATATAACAGGGGGAAACGGAGCTGTTCCTATACTTTATGATTTATTTGCTATGCTTAATAAAAGCCATAAAGAAACCGAATGGAATAAGCCTGATACTATAATAAAAAAAGAAATATGCCTCATAAGCGGAAAATTAAGAGGGGAGTTCTGCAAAGAAACAAGAATTGAAGAGTTTTCTCATATAAATATACCAAAAGATGAATGCGATGTTCATAATCTGTATATAAAAATAAATTCCGACGGTTCTGTAACAGCAAAGGTTTTTATTAATATGCCAAGCGAATATAACGGCTGGATAAAAGAGCAGCAGATTGAACGTCCGAATCATCAATGGACAAAAATAGACAGTATCTATGAATACAATAGAATAAAAAATAATATTAATTATCAAAACGGTAATTTTGAAAATACTTTAATATATAATTCAGTTAATGAAGTTGATATAAATAATGAATCATCTGAAATAAAAATCGGCAATGCGCAAAGACTTTCAATAAAAGAGCCTGCTGACAATTCTGTATACAGTATAGATTCGTCTCTTCCTATAGAATATCAGAATATATTCATATCTTCATACATACCGAAAAATATTGTATCTGCAGTATTATTCTGCAATAATGAAGCGATAGCTGATATTAATGAATTAAAAAAAGAATATATAAGATGGAATCTTAAATACGGAGATTATACTTTTTATATAGAAGCAAAAACCGATGAAGGGGAAACTATAAAGAGCCCCAATATAAAAATACATATACAGTAATAAAAAACAGTATTGATAATTTTTTTAATGCCGATATTATTAGCAATATAATATTTATTTTTGATGGAGTTTATCAATGAATAAAAAAATTACTGCCTTATTGCTAATGCTTTCTATAACTTTGAGTTTGCAGTCCGCTTATAAAACAAATCAGTATATGCAGGTAGTTGATGTTAAAGGAAAAGTAAAAATATCTTCTCAAAAAGCTATAGTAAAACCTGCCAGTAACGGAGATTTTATATTTACTAAAGATAATATATCTACAGAAAAAAATTCTTCTCTTACCTCATACTTGGAAAGCAATAATATATTTAAAGTTAAAGAAAACTCATCATTAAATATAAATGAATCTTATGATAAAACAGGAAATACAAAATTATATTTAGACAGAGGTAATTTTTTAATTGCAGCATTTTCAAATATTAAACCTGACTCTATTATAGTATCAACTTCTAATGCAAGCATAAAAGTATCGGGAGCCGCCGCCGTATCTTATGAAAACGGAAACACGAAAGTAAAATTTATATACGGAGACGGAGAAGTAAACGGTAAAAAAGTTAATCAATTTATGGAAGCAGACATCGATAATTCTAATAAATTGTTGGTAAAAAATATAGAACTGAATTATGATTTAACAAATACAATAAATGAAATATCTTCTATGCCTTATATAGAGACCGTAGTTCCAAATATGATCAATATTAATGATATAAAAGATTATGCATATACAAAAAATGATGCTATTGAAAACAGAACAACTTTTATAATAACTAATGAGATAAATAAATAATAACTTATTATCAGCAGCAATAAAAGCGGCTGCTATTTTATTCTGTATTTGCAAAATTATATACCTAATTTCTTTACCGCTTCCGATATATGATCTATTCCTATAATTTTTATATTGTCTGTATTTTTTACTTCTTTCAAAGCTCTTTTAGAAATATATACTTCTTTAAGAGAAAATTTTTTCATTTCTTTTATACGCCTCTCTATAAATCTCACAGGTCTTACCTCTCCTGAAAGTCCTAACTCACCTATATATGCGCTTGTTCTTTGAATCGATATTCCAGACATACTTGAAGCTATTGCCATTGCTATTGACAAATCGCTTGCAGTTTCCTTCACATTAAGACCGTTTGCTATATTAATATATACATCTTGATTTGATAAATTAATATGTGCTCTTTTTTCAAGTATGGCTATTATTATTAAAAGTCTGTACTGATCATATCCTATTGTAAGCCTTCTGGGATATCCGAAAGCACTGCTTCCAACCAATGCCTCCTGCTCCACGCAGAATACTCTGCTTCCTTCTATCACAGGAGCAATTATGCTTCCTGCAAATACGGAATCGTTTAATCCTCTTGCGAATACTTTTGAGGGATCTTTTACTTCAGTCAATCCTCTCTCATTCATCTCAAATATTCCAACCTCATCAACAGCTCCGAAACGATTTTTTACGGCTCTTAATATTCTGTATATGCCTTTGTCATCACCTTCAAAATATAGAACGCAATCAACAATATGCTCTAATATCTTAGGTCCTGCAATAGTTCCTTCTTTCGTGATATGGCCCACTAAAAATATTGTTATGTTTTTTAATTTTGCAGTCTGCATTAAAGCCCAAGCACAGTTTTTTATTTGTGCGGGAGAACCTGCTATACTGTTTGCAGAAGAAGTGTATATTGTCTGTATTGAATCTATTACTGCAAGAGAAGGGGGATTATCCAATAATGTATTTATTATATTATCGCAATTGGATTCTGAAGATATTAAAAAATCGGAATCTTCTAATGCGAGTCTTTCTGCTCTTAACTTTATTTGTTCAAGAGATTCTTCTCCCGTAAAATAATAAACTTTTTCACTCTTTGATATGTTTGAAGCAACCTGCAAAAGAATTGTAGATTTCCCGATTCCTGGCTCTCCGCCTATAAGTATTACGCTTCCGGGTACAATTCCTCCTCCCAATACTCTGTTAAGTTCATCTATATCCGCAGATATTCTTATATTTTCATTAGTCTTAATTTTTTTTATAGATGTTAATTTGGATTTATCCGAAGAAACGGATACTTTTTCTTTTATATTTTCAGATGATTCTGCGAAAGGTTTTAAGGTATTCCAAGAACCGCAGGATGGACATTTACCCATCCAATTAATAGTGCTTTCTCCGCAATTATCGCATACAAATACAGTATTATTTTTTTTTGCCATTGTATTACCGTTTTATTTATTAAGTTCTATCAATTTTATTACAAGTTTTAATATATTATTTGGGCTAAAAATACATATACTGAATATTTATTTTTACCATAAAATTATTATACTAAATTAATAATAAATGTAAAGCTGTATGAAAAACTTTAATGATATATTTAAATAAAAAAATATTTTAATATAAATAATCTTTGACATAAAATCAATGATGCATTATACTACTTAATAATATAAAAGTTAGGAGTAAAAAATGAAAAAGATTTTTATTATTTTTATAATATCTGTTTTAGTTCTTTCCTGTAAAGAACAGAAAACGGAAACTATGTCTGATGCCGATTTTAAAGCTGGAACATTAACAATAGATTTTCAGGCTGTAATAGGTCAGACAGATAATACTGTGATAAGCGATAATTCTTATTTAAAAATTACAGGTACTTACGGCGATATAGACGGAAAAATAGATGCTGCTACTGGAGCGTCCATACCTTCAGGAACACCGAATTTATTAGACAAATACAGATCTGCAGATAATAATATTTTAAACAATAAAATTGAACTTGGTATGGGGGAATTCTTATTATTCGGCACTGCTAATGCAGAAAGATATATAGATGATGGTATGTCTGGTTCAGGCATTGCACAAAGAACTGTTGACGGAGAAACAGGACCTAAAATTACGGGAACTGGAATTACAAAAGATGCTGACGGCGTTATAACTATCAGATTTGCACATGCAGGAGGAAGAACAGTAGATCCTTATCTGTTTGAAATGAAATCAGACAGCAATGGTATTTTCAATATAGGTGCGGGTACTGAAAACTTCAAAAGAAGCGAATCTGTTATTATAAATGATACAGATATAATTAATACGGATATTTTAATAATAGATAAGCCTAAAGCATCTCCTTATTGGAAAGGCGATTTGAAAGCTGTTTATGAAAATAATATAATAAAAATTACAGGTACTTTAACTGAAACTAAATAATCACTCAGTTTATTATATATAAAAAAGAGTATGGTGTCTTTGCTGTGCTCTTTTTTATTTATTCTTACAAAATATAAAATATATTATTTTGTATGATATGATAAATAATTTTTAATAATTTCTTTTATGCCTTCTTTATCAAGCTTATATATTTTTAGAAGTTCTTCTCTGGAGCCTGACTCAAAGAATTTATCGGGAAGAGCATGAATTTTTACTTTTTTAATTATATCATTATCCGATAATAATTCAAGCAAAGCGCTTCCAATTCCGCCTTTTTTAATACTCTCTTCAATAATTAAAATATTATCAGCCTTCTTTGCCATATTTAAAATAGTTTCCTCATCTAAAGGTTTTAAAGTTGAAAGATTTAATACTGCTGTATCAAAATTAATTTCATCAACAGCATCAATTATATCAATAAGAGTCTGTCCGTAGCTTATAATAAGATTATTAGTTTTATAAGCCTCTTTAATAATATGCGCCTTTCCAATTTCAAAATTATCAGAGACTATATTGTCTTTTAATTCTCTGACAGATGATTTACTGTATCTTATAACTGTAGGTCCTTTATATATTAAAGCTTTTTTAACCATATCTGTAAAATCTTTTTCGCCTACAGGAGCCATAATAGTAATATTCGGTATAATTCTCAGAAAAGATATATCAAATAAGCCTTGATGAGTGGATCCGTCTTCAGGCACAAATCCAGCCCTATCAATCATAAGCTTAACATTTGCATTCATAATACCAATATCATGTATAACCTGATCAAATCCTCTCTGAAGAAAAGTAGAGTATAGGCATACAAAAGGTATTATTCCGTTTTCCGCAAGTCCTACTGCAAATGTAACGGCATGCTGCTCTGCTATTCCTACATCAAAGAATCTGTCATTAAAAAGTTTTGCATATTCGGTAAGTCCTGTGCCCGATTCCATAGCTGCAGTTATTGCCACAACATTTTTATTTTCTTTAGCGGCATTTATGATACATTCTCCTGCAATATTTGAAAAAGTTTTTGTATTAGATTTATTCTTTAACTCTCCCGTTTCAACATGGAAAGGGGCTATTCCATGAAATTTAGAAGGATTATCTTCAGCCATTTTATATCCTTTTCCTTTGACTGTATTAACCTGCACTAATCTAGGACCTCTTATATATTTAATTTTCTGAAATGTATTAATTAAATCATCATAATTATGTCCGTCAACAGGTCCGAAATATTTAAAGCCTATTTCTCTGAATATAATACCAGGTGCAACAAATGTTCTTATGGCTCCTTTTCCTCTGTCTATAAACTCATTTGCAATATCTCCGAAAGGAAAAGATGATATAAGTCCTCTAAATTTTTCGGATGCATCCTGAACTAAATTATCATTCAGCGTATTATTTAAAAATTTGGACACGGCTCCTATATTTTTTCCTATAGACATTTCATTATTATTTAATATTATTATTATATCTGCATCCGTATTTGAAATATTGTTCAAAGCCTCTAATGCCATACCTCCCGTCATAGCTCCGTCTCCGATAACGGCTATAACATCGCCTCTAAGCCCCAGTATTTCTCTTGAACATGCAAGTCCGTATGCAAACGATAAAGAAGTGGATGCATGACCTGTTTCTTCTATATCATGTTCGGATTCATTTCTTTTAGGAAACCCAGATATTCCTCCGTAAGTTCTTAATGTATGAAATTTATTCTTTCTTCCTGTAATAATTTTATGAGTATAAGACTGATGCCCGACATCAAATATGAATGCATCTCTGGGAGAATCAAACAAATAATGCAGTACCAATGTTAAATCAACAATGCCTAAATTGCTTCCTAAATGACCTCCTGTATTTGATACATTATTTATCAAAAACTCTCTTATCTCTGAAGATAATAATTTTAGTTCTTCAATATTCAGTTTTTTTAAATCAATAGGACTGTTTATATTTTCTAAATACATTATATTACCTTATAATATTTTAATTAAATTTTTAAATAGATTATAACTATAAAATATTTTATTTCAATATATTATAATTATATAAATCATAAATTTGCTTAGTCTTCATAGACATTGAGAATTTTATTTATAATATATTTTTTATAATATTAAACTAATAATTGATTAAAAAAGTTTACATAATAAAAAATACTAATGAAAGTTATCATAATATCGATAATTATATTAATATTTTAATATTAGGATTGTAATCTGAATTATGAAAAGCAAAATAGCATACAAAGCGTATACTTTTATAAAAAAAAAGAAATATAAAAAAGCAAAGGATTTTCTTCTCGGCAATAAGTCAAAAATTACTCATGATGCAGATTCCCTTGCCATGCTTTCTTTTTCCGATATATTTTTAAAAGATTTTTACGGTGCGGAAGAGCTTTCAAGAAAATCTCTTAGAGAGGATAGTTTTTGTATTAATGCTATGCTTGCTAAAGCCTATATAAGTCTGCATAACGGGCATAGAGAAAATGCTTTAAGGGAGTATTTCAGAATATTGGACTTAGAGCCTGAAAATAAAATTGCAAAAGATAATATAGAAAGAATAAGATTTTTAACAAATAATGCAAGAGGAGATGAAATTAACCCTAAAGCATATCTGCTTGGTAAAAATAAATTATCAATTGCCAAATTTTTAGTTCTTATACCTATAGCTTTTATACTTACATTTATTTCATATATAACAATAGACAGAATATATCCTAAAATAAGATATGTGCTTCTAGATAAAGAACAAAAAGAGCTGAGAGAAAAACTGGAAAATGTATATTTATTTGAAGGGCTTGAAGACGGCAGGATTCCAGACAGTGCAAAGAGTCCGACATATTCTCCGCGTGAGGTAGCCATTATGTTTGATAAGGCTAAAAACAATATGAGAAGCGCCTCCGTTAATGAGGCTGTCATTATAATAAACGGAGCATTAAAAAGCGATATTAACGAATACTTAAAGGAAAGATTCAGAGTTCTTAAAGAGTTTGTGATAGCGCCCGATTATAATATATTCAGAGAGAGTCCCGATTATATAACTGTAGCTGAAAATTATGATCTATACAGCGGAGGATATATAAAATGGAAGGCAGATGTAAATACTGTAAATCAGATTAGCATAGACGGAGTTCCAAAGAAAAAAGCAAGACTTTTAATTTATGATGCCGCAGATAAAAGTATTGCAGGCATTGCTGATTTAATAGTGAATGCTACTGTAACATTAGAGTCTAAGAACTATATAGAAGTTTACGGCAAGATTTTAGGCTATGATGAAAAGCAGAAATCAATACAGCTTGAAGGACATATTATAAAGCATTTGCCTAAGAAGAAGTAAATTAATTCCTTTCTATTGATATTATAGTTTAATAATATAAAATAATATTATGATAAAATTTGAATGGGATAACAATAAAAATCTTATCAATATTAAAAAACATAAAATTTCATTTGAAGATGCTATATATGTTTTTTCAGATAAAAATGCCCTTATTATAAAAGATGAAGAACATTCTGATTATGAGGACATATTTATTACAATGGGTAATATTAAAGGAAAGTTTATTGTTGTTGTTATTCATACAGACAGAACAAAAAATTCTAATGAAGAAGTTATAAGAATCATATCAGCAAGGTATGCAACTAGAAACGAAATTAATCAATATTATAATAGGGGTGATTATGAGTGATATAAAAAAAGAATATGATTTTTCAAAAGCTCAGAGAATTACAGATTTTGAAAACGGTAAATTTTTTATTAATAGCGAAGATATAAAAACTCCTATTTATTTAGATAAAAAAATATTATCCGAATTAGAAATTTTATCTAAACAGTCAGAAACTTCAATATCGGAAATAGCGAACGAAATACTTTCAAAATATCTAATTAGTAAATAATTTAAATTATTAGATTTTTTCTATAATATGCGAAAAATTTTTTATTCATTAATAAACCTCAATATTTTATATTTTAATTATAACAGAAATTATTATTAATTTAAGCCCATTTAGCAAATTTCCTAAACGCCTGAACAGTATGCACCGTATCAAAAATATGTTTATAATAATAAATATCTAATAAATTTTTATTATGCCGATAAGTAAAATAAAATATATAGGGCTTATTTTATGAAAAATTCTGTTTTATCTGAAGAATTAAATAAATTGACTTTATTTAATGATGAAGAAAAAAAACATATAGAACAATTATGTACTGTTGATGAAAAAAATAATATAAAAATAAAATGTCAAATTAGAAATAAAGATATAAAAGCTACACCTGAAGAACTTGTACGTCAATTATATTTATATAGATTGATGAAAGATTATAAATATAAACCTTCTGATATAGCATTAGAAAGTGAAATATCTTTTGGAAGAGAGAAAAAGAGAGCTGATATTGTTATAAATAATAAAGATGGGGAAGCAAAAATTATTATAGAATTGAAAAAATCTAAAGAAAAAGAAGGTAAAGAACAATTAAAAAGCTATACTAATGCAACAGGTGCCCCTTTGGCTGTATGGACTAATGGCATAGATATAGAATATTGGCATAGAAAAGATCCTAATTATTTTGAAAGTATTAAAGGTATACCAGAAGACGGAGAAAAATTAAGTGATTATTTAAATGAACCTTTCACATTATTAGATTTAATGATTGAAGACAGACTCCTTGAAAAAAATATTACATTAAAAAAAATTATTAAAGATATGGAAGATGAAGTATTAGCAAATGCGGGAGTTAATGTATTTGAAGAAGGTTTTAAATTAATATTTACCAAACTTTATGATGAATTTTCAGTAATTTCAAAAGATAAAACTGTAATATATATGCTTGCTGATATAGATGAAGATGAACCATTTACAGAAAAAATAAAAAAACTAAAAGAATTAAAACATTCTAATAATAGCAGACTTTCAAAGCTAAAAAAATTAAACTTTTATAATTACGGTGATGATAATGAACTAAAAAGAAATATCAATATATTATTTGAAGATGCACAGAAAAAGTGGAAAAATGTATTTCCAGAAAATAGTACAATTTCACTTTCTGCATCTCATTTAGCTGTTTGTGTATCTTCATTACAAAAAGTAAAATTATTTAATTCTAATCTTGAAGTAATAGACTAAGCATTTGAATACTTAATAAATAAAGACTCCAAAGGTGAGAAAGGACAATATTTTACGCCTAGACATGTTATAGATATGTGCGTAAAAATGCTCAATTCTCATAAAAATGAAAGTATGATTGATACTGCGGCAGGAAGCTGCGGATTTCCTGTTCATACTTGGTTTAATATGATAGGACATTTATTTGACGGACAAGAACCTAATGATGATGAAAAAAAGTTTGTAAAAAATATATTTGGACTTGATTTTGATGAAAGGGCTGTACGTGTGGCAAGAACTTTGAATTTGATTGCAGGCGATGGTGAAACTAATGTACTTCATATTAATACATTAGATTATGATAAAAAACGCTGGGACGAAAAAAGAGATTCTGATTACAGAGATGCATTTAATAATTTAATTAAGCATTCTGTTAATAAAGATGATTATAAATTATTTGATTTCTGCATGCTTCTTGCTAATCCTCCATTTGCAGGAGAGATAAAAGAACATAGAATATTAGCAAAATATGAAATAGCAAAAAAAGGAAAAAAATCTGTTGGCAGAGATATTTTATTTATAGAGAGGAATTTAGATTTTGTACGTGACGGCGGACGCTTAGCTTTGGTTTTACCTCAGGGAAGATTTAATAATGCTACAGATGAATATATAAGAGATTTTATTTCTGAAAAAGCTAGAATACTTGCAGTAGTGGGGCTTCATGGAAATACATTCAAACCGCATACAGGAACGAAAACAAGCGTAATATTTTTGCAGAAATGGAATAATGATGATTCAGATCCGTTATATTATTGCCCTAAAGTGGAAGACTATCCGATATTTTTTGCTGTTAGTGAAAAAGCTGGCAAAGATAATAGCGGAGAATATGTATATGCCAAAGATAAAAACGGCAATGAACTTTTAGATAAACATGGACATAAAATAAAAGATCATGACCTTCATAATCATGACGGTTCATTAGATGACAGTATAGCCGAGGCATTTATAGAATTTGCTAAGGAAGAAAAATTCAGTTTTTGGACTTATTAATTTAATAAGGATTTTAATAATGCAATATTCTATAATTAATTTTAGTGAAGCTAAGAGAGATAAACGTTTTGATTCTGAATTTTTAAATAAAAAAGTTATAATTAATAAACTATTAACTAAACATAAATATGTGAATTTAGGTAGCATATCATATATTACAGATGGAGAACATGGATCGCCTGAATATGATGAAAACGGTTATATATGTTTAACTGGAAAAAATGTTAAGGATTTTTATATTGACTTATCAAATATTTACAAAATTTCTGAAAATCAATTTAAAAAAAATTCAAGAGTTTTAGTAAAAAGAGGTAATATTTTAATTGGTATAGTTGGTACAATAGGTAATTCTACTTTAATAATGGAAGATATAAATGCTATAACATCAAGACATTTAGCTACAATAAAATGTAAAGATAATTATAACGACTTTAATATATCAAAATCATATATAGTAACTTTTTTAAACTCTAAGTATGGTAAAGAACAATCTATTTTATACTCTGCTGGAAATGTGCAACCTTTAATTAATTTAACAAATATATCAAAATTTTTAATTCCAATATTTAGTAATGAGTTTCAAAAATCTATAGAAAAACTGGTATTAGAGGCTCATAATCAAAGGCAGATATCTAATTCTTTAATGAAAGAGGCTAATGAAATTTTAGAAAAAGAAATTGGATTTGATAAATTAGAAATTAAAAAGAAAAAAGTTAATTATTCTATAGTTAATTACAGCGAGACATTATTATCAAAAAGAATAGATGCAGAGTATTATCAGGAGAAATATAAAATAATAATGGATAAAATACAGTCATATAAAAATGGATATAAAAAAATAAATGATGTATGTGATATATATAAAAATGTAAAATTAAAAATAGATAAAGAAAAAAAGTATGATTATGTTGAAATTGGTTCTGTCAACATATCAAATGGAGGTATAGAACCTACATCATTATACGGGGATGATTTGCCTGCTAATGCTAAAAGAATTCTTAAAGTTAATGACATAATAATATCAAAAGTGCGACCATATAGAGGTGCTATATCATTAGTGGATAATGATTATATAGGAAGTAGTGCATTTACAGTTTTAAAAGAAAAAGATATTATTAATAAAGAAACAATATTTATTTTTTTTAGAAATAATTTTATGCTTAATTATATAAATAAATTTTCTACTGGTACATCTTATCCTGTAATTGTAGATGAATATATTTATAATACATACATACCTATTATAGATAAAAATGTTCAAAATATTATAGCTGATAAGGTTAAGGAGGCTTATAAGTCCAGGGATAAGGCTAAGGCTTTACTTGAGGAGGCTAAAAAGAAAGTTGAGGACGCTATAGAAAATGGGGAATAATAAAAAGAAATAAACAAAAGAAGATAAAGATGAAGCTAAATATAAATTTTATAAAAATAATATATTTACTTCATTAAAAACTATATTGTTATATTTCATCAACATTTATAATAGTCATAAAAAAACTCTTAAAAAAATTTATGCCTCAATTATAAACCAAATAATTAAATCATCAGCAATATATAAGATGATAGTCAATAATTGCAGTCTTTTTGATTCTCGACATAGGCGCCAACAAAAGAAGTTGGGGAGCGGGGAAAAGACACCGCAACTAAAATTACTCTTTCAAAAAACCATGCTCATACACTTTAACAGTAATTTCTTATACACTATCTGTTAGAGTTAAATTTATGTAAAATAACAATATTTTTATATTATATAATTTTTACAAAAAATATAATTTTCTATTTGTGAATTTTTCATTATATAGTATAATACCTACAGAACAAAGCTATATTTAAAAAAGGAGTTTACAAATATGGTTACAGCGATCACTACTACTGACACAACTAATACTTATGTTACATCAATAGGGGGGGTAAATATCACCGTCAGAAATAATTTTTCTGACAAAACGGCAGCCGTTGAGGTAGAGCCTAAAATTACAGGCGGCGCTTTAAATGTGCGGGGCTGATTTTTCATTTACCGCATTCAGATTATCGGTTATTTATTTTTTATACTTTAATAAAAAATAGTCTTTTGTTCATTTATTAAAAGCAATGGGGCTGTTTGTGGGAGGCGGCTCCATTTTTTATACTTGAATTATTAATATTTTTTGTTTATACTTTTATATTAGCTAAATTATAAAGGCGGAGTTTTTATGAATGATAATAAAAAATATGAAACTATAGTGCATTATATAATAAACAGCTGTGATGATATCAGAAAGCTTGGAAGTATTAAATTAAATAAAATACTTTTTTATTCAGATTGCGATATGTTCATCAGAAAAAATAAAACTATTACTAATGATAAGTATATTAAAATGCAGTTCGGACCTGTGCCTAAAAAAATACTGACTATATTATCCAGCCTTGAAAAAAATAAAAAAATTTCTATAAGAAAACCTTCTCAAAATAGATTATATAATACAACATTATATTTCAGCTTAACTGATGATATTAATTTGGATATTTTGACGGCTGAAGAGGTTTCTATATTAGAACATTATTTAAAAATTATATCAAATAATTATACTGCCAAAGAAATAAGCGAAATATCCCATGATAAAATATGGGAGCTGGCAGATTTAGGCGAAGAGATACCTATATATACTATACATGCTTCAGAAACTGAAGAAATACTTTCTGATGATATAGAGGCTTTAAGTGCAGCATTATAATATTGAAGTTAATCAAAAAGTATATGATTTTATAGAAGAATATAAACCTATATATTCCGACTTATCAATTCTTTATGATGCGGCTTATTGGAGACTTAAAAGAGATGAAGAAGATTATTTTAATGATAAATTGCAATTGTATATATTAAAAGTAGGTTCTAAAAGCAATCAGATATCATTATGTTTAGCTTTTGAAAAAGGTATCAGTCAATTAAGTAAAAATATATTTGAAGAGGTAAAATACATTGTTTCAGCTTCTATAACGGATAAAAGAACTAAAAAAATTATAAGGATAAAAAAATAATTATTAATTTCCGTTTTTTATTTTTTTCTGTACCAATATAGAGTTTCTCTCCCAAAATATATTATCAGTATAGCCTTGTATTTCTTTATTATTCCCTGCATTCTCTATTCTCTTTTCAGCCCAAGCACAGTATATTTTATTCTGTTCTATGCCTAAGTAATTTCTTCCCAATTTTTTAGCGGCAACAGAAGTAGTACCGCTTCCCAAAAAAGGATCAAATATAAAATCATTTTTGTTTGAACTTGCAAGTATTAATTTAGCTATTAGTTTTTCAGGCTTCTGAGTGGAATGTGCTGTATTTTCAGGCATAGACCAATAGGGTATAGATATGTCGTCCCAAAAGTTTGAAGGATAAGTATCTCTGAAATTACCTTCTTTTGTTTCTATCCAATCTTTAGGCTTTCCGCCGTTTCTGTACGGAGCTATAACTTTTCTTCTTATTTTTACATCATCTGCATTGAAAGTGTATTTATTTGAAACGGTTGCAAACCAAATATCTTCCATAGAGTTTTTCCAATTATTTTTTGAGCCTCTGCCTTTCTCCCTCTGCCAAGTTATTCTGTTTTGTATCTTAAAATATTGCTCTAATACATTTCCTATTACAAGGCTTGATTTCCAATCGCAGCATACATATAGTGTTGCATTATCTTTTAATATTGGAATAATATTTTCTACCCATAAGTGAGTATATTTTTCATAAGTTAAACTATCACTATTTTTAAACTTAAATCCATGATAGTTTTTATATATATTATAAGGAGGATCAGCTATAATTAAATCAGCAATATTATTCTCTATTTTTTTTAATACATCAAAAGTATTTCCGTTTATTGTTTTATTTAAAATATCTTCTTTTTTATATTCTTTATTTTTATTATTATCTGTAATACATTTATTAAAATAAAATCTGCCTTCTTCTGTATTTATATCAAAATCTATAGTTTTATTTTTAATTGATTTTATTTTAGTATTCATGTATTTTATTATTCCCATTCTATAGTGGCAGGCGGCTTTGAAGATATATCATAAACTACTCGGTTAATGCCTTTAACTTCGTTTATGATTCTGTTTGATATTACAGCTAAAACATCATAATCAATTTTAGCCCAATCGGCAGTCATAGCGTCCGTACTTTCAACTGCTCTTACTGCGCATACCTGTTCATAAGTTCTTCCGTCGCCCATAACTCCTACGCTTTTTACTGGAAGAAGCACGGCAAAAGACTGCCATAGTTTTCTGTAAAGTCCCGCTTTTTTTATCTCGCTTACAACTATATCATCGGCTTGCTGAAGTATTTCAACTCTTTCTTTAGTTACGCCGCCTATTATTCTAACGGCTAATCCCGGACCGGGAAAAGGCTGTCTATATACTATATCTTCTGGTAATTTTAATTTCAATCCTATTTCTCTTACTTCATCTTTAAATAATTCTCTGAAAGGCTCAAGCAGTTCAAACTTCATGTCTTTAGGAAGCCCTCCTACATTATGATGACTTTTTATAATATCTGAGCTTCCTCTTAAAGATATGCTTTCTATAACATCGGGATAAAGAGTTCCCTGAGCCAAAAATCCCACATTCTCTATTTTTTTAGCCTCATTGTTAAATACATTTATAAATTCATGTCCTATTATCTTTCTTTTTTGTTCTGGGTCTGTAACTCCTTCCAATTTATCTAAAAATATTTTTGAAGCATCAGCATAAATCAAATCAATATTAAAATTATCTCTGAATATTTCCAATACTTTTTTATCCTCATTTTTTCTTAAAAGTCCGTTATTTACAAATATGCATTTTAACTGTTTTCCTATGGCTTTTTCTATCAATACTGCAGCTACAGAAGAATCAACTCCGCCTGATAGTCCGAGTATTACATTTTTATCTCCCGCTTTTTCTTTTATATTTTTTATCTGATATTCTATAAAAGAACTCATATTCCAATTATTTGCACATTTGCAGATGTTAAATAAAAAGTTTTCTATAATTTTTATTCCGTTATATGTATGAAATACTTCGGGGTGAAACTGTATAGCATAAATATTTTTCTGTTTATTTTCTATAGCGGCAAATTCAGTATTATGCGTTTTTGCTGTAAGCTTGAAGCCTTCAGGAATCGATTTGATGCTGTCCCCATGGCTCATCCATACGATATTATTTTTTTCAAAGGATTTAAATATGCTTTCATGATAAATTATTTCTATTTCGGCTTTTCCGTACTCTCTTCTTTGAGCACTTTCAACTTTTCCTCCCATAGAATGTACTATTATATGCATACCGTAGCATATTCCGAGTATAGGAATGCCGAGTTCAAATAATTTTTTATCAACTTTAGGCGCATCTTTTTCATATACGCTTGAAGGACCTCCCGAAAGTATTATTGCTTTTGGATTGAAGCTTTTTATAAAATCTATAGATGCATAAAACGGGTGAATCTCAGAGTATACATTTAATTCTCTTATTCTTCTTGTTATCAGCTGAGTAAATTGAGACCCGAAATCCAGTATTAAAACTTTATCTGTATCATTTTGCATATATTCCTCTTTAATATAAAATTACAATAAAACTTTGATAATATTATATTAAAATAGTAAAATTTCAATTGATAATTATATAAAAACCTGTAATTTTATACGGAAGTACAAGTTTATAATTTTTATAGTATTTTAAGAAAAGTTTTAATTTTTTTATACTATTATATGCTTAAATATTAATTTCCGAATTTTATTCCTAAATTGAAGGCTATTTCAAAACTAGAAAAACCGTATTTCTTAATATCATAATTTTTATAGTAACCAATAGCACCGCCTCCAATACTTGGATATCCTTCATATATTTTTTGATAATCTTCATAAGACATATTAGCAATATCATAGAATATATCAAAGTTATATATTAAACTTACACCAAATAAAAATGCTACCTTTTCATTAAAATAAAAATAATCATCAATTTGAAGTTTTATATATGGTATAAACGGATAATCAAATTTTCTTTTTATGTCTTTGAATGAATATTTTTCTGCCAAATGACTTTCGTAATTTTTATCAGCATTATTATTCATTGTATTATAATATTCACCAGCCAATGCTATTTTTATTCCGAAACCTATACCTATATTAAGCTCTATTTTACCTTCATAGTTTGGATTAATATTTTTTAGTAAAGAGGTAAGATTAACAGCATATTTAGGCATTAATCCTATATTGAGTGTATGAAAAACTAAATTCTGACTTGCATTATATATTTTATTGTTTCCGTAATTATTATCAGTTTTAGCTTTAAATCTAGAAGCGAAATCAAGTCTTGAATATCCTATTTCAGTTAATATACTTACAGCATTATTTTCATTTATGTTAAATCTATACCCGAAATTCCCGGTAACCCCCATATTAAAACTCATATCTGATTTAGTTGTATCTATATAAATATTTCTGACAAACTTCCATTTAGGATCCACTATATTAGGAAATGTGGAAGCAATACCTATAGGTACATATATATTAGCTTCAAATTCTGTAAATGCTGATTTAGTAAATATTGAAATGAATATTAAAGCAAATAACACTATTTTTTTCATAATACCTCCTATTAATTTATTCTAATTTTAATTTTTTTCCTGCTCTATTATTGATTTCTATATTGCTTGTATGAAATGTAAAAACTAGATATATTTTTTTATCATCTTTTTTATCTAGTATATTCTGTAATTTTTTTACAGAAAATTTTTCAGTGCATCCTTCATTTACATTTATATTGCAAATATCATATTCAGAATTTAATACAAATTCTTTATTACCAGAATAAAATGTAAAATATCTTCTTATCGTTGAATAATAGTTAGTAATTTCTTTATCATCTACTTCTGCTTCTACAGATATTAAAGCATTTAATATATTATTTTTTACAGCTTTTATATCTAGTTTTAATGTATCATTTTGTGTATATGCATCTAATTTGAAAAAATCGTCATTATTAATTAAATTATTATTGTTTAATATATTAACAATTAATTTTTCATTATTTAATTGTGTATTATAATCTTTATTTTCTTCTGTTTTTTCATCAGAATGATAAATTAGTTCATTTGCTACAGTTACTGCTGCTGCAGATGTTCCAGCCATACCAATACCAACAACTGCTGCAGCTGCAGTTCCGCCAATAGCGGCAACAGCAGGTATAACTACTGGTATGAATACTGCTATAACTATTGCAACAATTCCTATAAATATCCCTATTAATTTATCAAACCATCCTCTTGCCATTATACTATATGTATTTGGTGAAGATGAACTGTTATATTTATCTATAGATTGCCATATTAATAAACTATTTTTTATTGTTTCTACTTGGTATTTTAGTTTTGTATCTAAATTTGAAAAGTTATTAGATGTATTTATATCTTTTGATAAGTTTATATCTGAGAAAGTTTCTACTTCATTATCCATATACCATATTATATCATAAGTCTGAGTTTTTTCTCTATATGGAGTAATAGTTCCAACAGCAAGTTGTCCGTCTTTAAAAACCCTTATCTCGCTTGGAAAACTGGAACCATTTTTATATACCATAGAAATAACAACACCATTTTCATTTTCTGTTAGATAAGAAGTGTATTCATTTTCAGCTGTTTTTTTGAATACATATAGAAGCCTTCTGCATTATCCTTCAATTTCATAACTATAGAATCTGTTTTTTCTTCTACTATATTATTGGATGTATCCAAATAAGAGATTTGTAATTCATCTATTTTTTGAGATGTTGGAGATGTAATACTTGCTTTAGAGCATGAATAAAAATTAAATAATACTAAAAGTATCATTAAGTAAATAAATAAGTAAGTAAATTTTCCTTTTTTCATATAAAAACTCCTAAATAATTTTTAGGAAAATATATCATATAAAAAATTAATGATAAATAATATATTGTATACATTTTTTGTAAAATTATTATTTACTTAAATTTTAATATAAAAATAATAAAAAAACAAGTATATATTAATGATATATTTACATTCCCCGCCCTCTATTCTTTTTTATTTATGATATATATAAAAAAGGAGACATAAAAATGCCTCCTTTGAAATTTTTAATTTAAATATTAAGAATCAAGAAAATCTTTTAATTCTTTTTTCTTTGATTGGGCTCTTAATCTTCTTATTGCTTTAGCTTCTATCTGTCTGATACGCTCCCTTGTTACTTTGAATACATATCCTACTTCTTCAAGAGTATGAGAATATCCGTCAACTAGTCCGAAACGCATTCTTATAACTTTCTGCTCTCTGTCAGGAAGGCTGTCTAATATAGAGTCTATCTGCTTTCTAAGTATTTTGAAAGTGGTTATATTCTGAGGGCTTTCAAATTCTTTATCTTCAATGAGTTCGCCTAATATAGTATCCTCTTCATCTCCTATAGGAGCATTTAAAGATACGGGATCTTTAGCAACATTTCTTACGCTTTTTACTCTGCTTTCAGGCCAGCTTAATGCTTTTGCAATTTCCTGAATAGAAGGCTCTCTTCCATGCTGCTGCATATACTGTCTTAAAACTCTCTGAACTTTATTAATCTGCTCTATCATATGAACAGGTACCCTTATAGTTCTAGCCTGATCGCTTATAGAACGGGTAATAGCCTGTCTTATCCACCAAGTGGCGTAAGTGGAGAACTTATATCCTTTTTTATATTCGAATTTATCAACAGCCTTTATAAGTCCTATATTTCCCTCCTGAACTAAATCAAAGAAATGAAGCCCTCTATTAACGTATTTTTTAGCTATTGCAATAACAAGCCTTAAATTAGCTTTAACTATATGATCCTTAGCCTGAGCAATTTTTCTTCTTGAAGAGTCTATTTTACGCACCCATTCCACTAAAGTTTCTTTATCAATACGCACTTCATCATAAATATCCGCCATTCTTACCTGAGATTTATGAAAGCTTGTTATAACAGCTTCTATTGCTTCGGGTGTTATATTAAACTCATCTACAAGTCTGATATATATATCCTTATTTCCAGCTTCTATTTCTTTATAATAGTTTTCAAAGTCTGATATTTCTTTATAGTATCTTTTTTTCAGTTTTTCAAAGTATTCTTCTATCTGATTTATTCTATGCAGATAGAATTTAAGCTTTTCTGCTATTCTGTCTATTTCCATTCTGTTTAATCTTACTTTATTTAAAAGCTTAACTATGCTCTCTTTAATTTCTTCCTGTTCTTTGGTGAGAGCTTTAATTGTTTTTTGCGTTGTAATCTTTTTTATTCTTTTATCTAAGCCAAGATATTTTTCGGCTAATGCTATGTACTCTTTTTCAAAGTTTTTATATTTTCTCTCTAATTTTCTTTTTTCCTGAGTGGAAACATTATATATTCTAGGCGGCTCCAGTATTTCATGTATGGAAACTTTTCCTATCTGTACATTTTTAATTGTATTTAATACTTCTCCCACTACAAGATGCGTATTTAAGATAATGCTTTCAATCTCGGATTCTCCTGATTCAATCTTTTTGGAGTAATCAACCTCATCATCATGGGTAAGAAGGCTTACCTTCCCGATTTCTTTTAGATAAAGCCTTATAGGATCATCATTATTTCCAACTTTATCTTCCACATGTATAAATTTAGCGGCATCGTCAATTTTATTCTGATTCTTAGAGAGACTGTCAAATTCTCTTTTATCTTCAACTATAACAATTTTTCTGGCAGCTAGCAATTGAAAAAGTATATCCATAACATCAGTATCCATATTATCTATGGCGCCGTTAATCTCTTTGAAAGTAAGATATTTGTTTGTATTTCCTTTTTCAAGCAATTTTCTAATTTTTTCATTATTTTTAATTAAAAGATCGCAATCTTCTTCTGTCATCATAAATCACTTCCTTGATGTAATTTTTCTTTTTGCTTATTAAGTAAATGTATTTCACGGGCTTTACTGCAAATAGCCTCAAATCCGTCATCATTTTTAAGAATGCCGTTTAATGAATTATTTTCAAGCACTTCTTTTCTTTTTGAGTCTATCTCTCCGCTTTTTATTTTAATAATAAGCTCTTCCAACTTTTCATATACATTTTCAGTATACATTTTCTTCCTGCTTAAAATCCGATTAGCTATATGCTCGTTTCCAAGTACGGCAAGAGCATCTTCGCAGCATGCTTCTTTATTAAGAGTTAAGAGTCTTATATAAAATTCTCTTGTTATATCTTTTTTAATAAGATCAACACTAATTTCTCTTTCAGCCTCTTTAATTAAAGAAGGATTCAAAGCAAGCAGATATATTAAATTGTTCTCATAATAAAATTTATTGTCTGTATTTTTTATTTTTTTACCGCTTCTGATATTAGAACCGTACCGATTTGATCTATGCGCATGCTGCAGCAGATAATCCTTATTAAATGCTTCTCTATCTATATAGAGCTTGGAAGCTATATATGAAATTATCATTTGCTTTTCAGTTTCACTTTTAAGCGCATCAAGATATTTGTAAAAGCCTTTAATAACTTCCAATTTTTTTTCTATAGTTATGTCTGCAGAAGATGCATCGCTTTTTATTTCGCTTTCTATAATAAAATCATACCAATTAAGCTTATTATTATACAGTATATCAAACCTGCTTCTATCATAAATTGTAAAAAAATCATCTAAATCTTTAGTTTCTTTTATAGAAAGTACAGTCAATTTCAAATCAAACTTCAATAATGTGAGTATAGCCTTTTTTGAAGCTTTAATACCAGCTTCATCGCTGTCTAAAGCCAAAACAACATTTTTAGTATATTTTTTTATTTCATTAGCATGCTCTTCGGTTACGGCAGTTCCTAAAGATCCTACTGCATTTTTTATTCCCATTTTATGGCATGCTATAGTATCCATATATCCTTCAACCAGTATAACTTCGTCTTTCTTCATTATATGAGTTTTTGCTATATTAATACCGTACAGAGAAGATTTCTTTTTAAATATAAAACTTTCTTTTGAATTTAAGTATTTAGGTTCTTTTCCGTCTATGCTCCTTCCTCCAAAGCCTATAATTTCCTCTCTTTCATTAATAATAGGAAACATTATCCTATTAACAAATGTATCATAATAATGATTAGGATTATTCTTGCTTATGCTGGCTAAACCTAATATATTCATATTATTTGCTGTAATTTTATTCTCCATAAGAGCATTAATAAGTGCATTCCAGCTCGGGGGCGCATATCCTATTTTAAACTCTTTTATAATACTAAACGGAATTTTTCTTTTTTTTAAGTATTTTTCAGCATCTTTATAGAAATAATTCCCGTTTTTATCTTTTAATAATAAAGTTTTTCCGAAAAAGTTGCATGCTATTCTATTTATTCTTCTGCTTTCTAAATATATTTTATCTTTCTGCGAAGTTTTAGCTGAGAAAAATCCGCTTACATCAACAGAAAATCTGCTTCCTAAATACTGTACAGCTTCTTTAAAAGATTTATTTTCTTTTTCTTTCAGATATGTGATAATATTTCCCTTAGCCCCGCAGGTAAAGCATTTATATACTCCTTTATCATCATCAACCGACATAGAAGGATTTGTTTCCTGTCCGTCTTTATGAAAAGGGCATTGTACAGTGTATTTATTACCGCCTCTTGAAACTACTTTATATTTATCTCTTAATATATCAATGAAAGATACTCTAGACAATAGATTATTTAATTTTTCAATAAATAAATTATCCACAATAAATAAACCAAATTTAGTATCTATATATAATCGGATATAGGATACATAAAAATTATATATTATACCTGTAAACAAATATCCATAAATATAAAAATATTTTAAAAAAAGTCAAGCATTATATACAAAATAATAAAAAATATTGATAAAAAATAAATTTATTTTACATTTTTATTACTTGACAAAAATTATTTTTTTAATTATTATTAGCAATATTTTTTTGGGCAAGTATTATGATTAGTTATTTTGAGAAGAACAGAAGAATAAGAAGGATCTTAAGCAATATAAAATCAAAAAGGATTATTATTGATAATTTTCATATTCCGCTTGGAATAGTTCCTGCAGAATATGCTTATCCCAAGGAAGGAATTAAAATAGAATTAAAAAATACAGATAGCGGAGATTTGTATCATTATAGAATATCTGTATCTTCAGAGAAAATATATTTATTATATCTGAAATTATTAAAATTGTTTCCGTCTTACGGAACCATAGTTATAGAAAGAATAAGCGAGGATATTAACAGATATTTCGATGTTCTTATGAGCGATCCCGATATTTCATTGAATGAGATAAGGAAAGTTTTTAAAAGATACAGAGAATTATGGATTGAATGCGGATTTGTTGGATTTGGAATAATAGATGAACTTACTGGTTTTGAAATATATATAAATTTAGATAAAGAAATAGAAATTACAACAACTTATAAAAATATGAAAAAGATTAACAGTATATTAAAGATGTATAATCTTTTTAATGATAATGTTTCTTTTATGAGCAATTATGATCATCTGCATTATTCTTTATCTTCTGTAGCCGCTGATGACGGATGTTCCGAAACGGACAAGTATATTTTTGATTATTATGATATTATTAATAATCTTAAATCATCATACGGATTTACAACTATAAATTTAAATGATTCGGATAATTTGATTAAGATTCCGAAATGGTGGAATGTTACAGTTAAAAGTCTTGGAAAATGTCAAAAAAGAACTTTTGTATCTACATATTATATAGTTGCAAACACAATAGAAGAAATGGAAACTTTAATAGATGAAAGAATGGATAATATGAAGGTTGATTATTATTACATATATGATTTTTATAATGTGGATCCTAAGGATTATAATTATGAAAGCGTAAATGTTACAAATGTTCATAATGTTTCCTTTGAGAAAGCGCCTTTCGGAATATGGGCTTATTCTGATATATTTATATGCAATGCTAAAAATATAGCTTCATATTATATTAATAAAAATTATGCAAGAATATACTGATTATCATTTTGAAAATGCTTTAAAAATTGAAGAACATATTAAATATCAATTTAAATATTGTCCTTATTGCGGAGAAAAAGATTCTTTTGTATTTGATAATGTAAAAATTTTTAAATGTTCTAAATGCTTAAGAACATATTTCATTAATCCTGCATCTGCTGTGGGAGCTATAATAGAAACGCCTTTAGGAATAGTATTTGTGGAAAGGGCTATAGAACCTAAAAAAGGTTATATTGATGTGCCAGGAGGATTTTGCGAGCCTTATGAAAAAGTTGAAAATGCTGTATTAAGAGAAGTTTTTGAGGAGACTGATATAAAATTAAATGATGCTGAGTTTCTTACAAGTAATTATAATGAATATATATATGACGGTATTATGTATATTACGGCGGATATGTTCTTTTATAAAAAATTGGATTATGTTCCTGAAGCGCATGCTAATGATGATGCCTCCGATGTTATTTTTATCAAAAGAGAAAGCATCGATTTAGATAAAGTGGCTTTTGAATCTGCTAAGAATGCTCTTTTATACTATATGGAAAAATTGAAATAGTATTAATTATTCTGAAATATTTTTGCTTAAATTAATATTTAAAAAATATATTTTTTGTATATAATATCTTGAATATGATAAATAAAAAACAAATTGCAGAGATTATATTAGCTTCTTTCAGTGCCGTATTTTTAGCAGGGTTTATAAGAGTATCTTTATTCGATGCATATATAGTAACTAATAGATCTATGGAGCCTACATTTTTTGAAGGAGATCAGATACTTCTTTTAAAAAATAATTTTATTTTTAATAAAATAAAAAATTTTGATGTTATCGTTTTTAATTACGGAAGCAGTAATTTGGTAAAGAGGGTAATTGGAATAGAAGGCGATAAAGTGGAAATTAAACACGGAGGACTTTATTTAAATGACATGGCTGTAGAGCATGAATATTATATATTTTCAGAAGAAGATTACGGAATATATATCGTTGGAAGCGGTCAGTATTTTGTATTAGGCGATAATATAAAGATAAGCGAAGACAGCAGATATTTCGGCTTTATAGATAAAAAACATATAAAGGGGAGAGTTATATTAATATTTAGTCCGAAAAACAGATTCCAATTGTTTAAAAATATATTTCATTCAAGATAAAAATATATAAGGTTTTATATTATTTTAATATGATATCAGAATAAGAGGTAATTAAGATTATGGCATCAATTTTAAATGATGAGCAAAGACAAGCCGTTGAACATATAAACGGACCTCTTCTTGTACTGGCAGGAGCAGGATCAGGGAAAACAAGAGTAATAACGGAGAGAATTGCATATTTAATAAATCATGGTTTGCTTCCAAGCCAAATATTAGCGGTTACATTCACAAATAAAGCGGCTCTGGAAATGCGCGAGCGTATAATAAAGATATTAAAAGAAAAGCCTAAGCAATTGGTGGTAAGCACTTTTCATTCATTTTGCGTTAGGGTATTAAAAGGCGATATTGATAAGCTAGGATATAGAAATAATTTTACAATATACTCTTCGTCTGACAGCAGAATATTAATAAGAAATATTTTAAGAGAAATAAAGATAAATACTCTCAATTATGATGAAAATCTATTTGCTTGGTATATTGACAGATTTAAAAATAATCTTATAAAGCCTTATGAAGTTGAGCCTCATGATGATTTGGAGAGAATAGCTAAAAGGGTATATGAAGTTTATCAGAATTATTTAAAAGGATATAATGCTCTTGATTTTAATGACCTTATTAATTTAACTATTGATTTATATATAGAGTTTCCCGAAGTTTTAGATAAATATCAGGAGAGATTCAGATATATAATGGTGGACGAATATCAAGACACTAATTTTGCACAGTATAAGCTTACAAGTCTTTTAGCATCAAAGTACAGAAATATTGCCGTAGTAGGAGATGACGATCAAAGCATATATGCATTCAGAGGCGCAGATGTGTCAAATATACTTTCTTTTGAAAATGATTATCCCGATGCAAAAATAGTAACTCTTACAAAAAATTACAGAAGCACAAAGGCTATACTTGAGGCTGCATATTCCGTAATAAGCAATAATACTAATAGAAAAGATAAGCAGGTTATTGCTGAGGGAGAAGAAGGAATACCGCCCACAATAATGCCTTGCGAAGATGAAAGAGAAGAGGCTCAGTTTGTTGCAGATTCTATAATAAACTATTCTATAAGTAAAAAATTAAATTATGAAGACTTTGCCGTACTTTTTAGAATGAATTCGCAGTCCAGACTTTTTGAAGAGGCTTTCAGATTTAGAGGGCTTCCATATACTGTGGTAGGCGCTTTTCAATTTTATGAGCGTAAAGAGATTAAGGATATATTAGCTTATCTTAATTTATTTATTAATCCTGAAGATGAAGTTTCTTTGATTAGAGTGATAAATATACCTAAAAGAGGAATAGGCGCTGTTGCAATAAATAATCTCAATGAAACCAGCATAAAAAACGGAGTTTCTTTATATCAGACTTTGCTTAATTATGAGAGTATGGAAGATATTTCTCCTAAAGCAAAAGCGGGAATAAAAGATTTTCTTGAAGTTATAGAACATTATCATAATTTATTTACTGTTGATAAAAATGATATTGAGCGTCCTAAACTATATGAAAATATAAATAAGTTTTTAGATGTTATTGCTTATCATAATGAAGTTTTAAACTCAAGCGACACAAAAGAGCAGGGTACTAAAAAGATGGAAAATGTGGAATCTCTTATGAACGGCATACTTGAATATGAAAGAGCCAATAAAAATGCCACTTTAAAAAATTATTTGGATAGAATACTTATTATGAATATGGAAGAGCAGAATGATGAAGAGGATAAAAAGAAGGGTATTATGCTTATGAGCATACATGCCGCTAAAGGTCTGGAGTTTCCATATGTATATATATGCGGTATGGAAGACGGAATTATGCCTCATCATAAAAGTTCGTCAGAGACTGAGATAGAAGAAGAAAGGCGTCTTTGCTATGTTGCTATGACTAGGGCTAAAAAACATTTAACTCTTACATACTGCAGAAGCCGAACCAAAATGCGTAAAAAGATAGAATGTACTCCTTCCGTATTTTTAGAGGAGATCAGTAAAAATCTTCCTGAGGAAATGGCTATAAATGAAGAAGAGTTTTTTTCAAATTTGAAAGCATCTTTGAAGCCTGATATAAAATAAAAATATATTGTAATTATTTTATTATAATATTAAATTATATAATACGGATTAACTATAATAAACTGGCATATTATGGGAAGCAGAAAAAGACTTATATTAAGAGAATTAAAAAAATGGAATAAAGATAATATTATAAGCAATGAGCAGTTTGAAATATTATCAAAAAAATATAAAAATGATTATATAGATTGGCAGCCTATAATAAGAGCAATAATGATTATAGGGATTATAATGGTAGCTGCAGGTTTTATATCTTTTATAAGCTTTTATATTTTTTCTATATACTTTATTGCATTTTTATTTACAATATTTTTTATATTAGGATTTGCAATAGATAAGGCTTTAAAAATAAAAGAAATATATCTTCCTAAAACATCTTCCGCTGTAATATGCGTATCATCAATATTTTTATCGGCTGATATTTTTACTATCTCATATATTATAACAAATAATAAAGATAACTTTATATTTTTATCTCTTATAAGCATTATTATATTTTTTATAATAGCCTATATAAAGAAAGATTATGCCGTATTATCTATAGCCTTAATAGGACTTATAACTTGGTATGGTTTTGAAGGCTTTGATATATCGGGAATTGATTTAACTCTTAATAATTACATAAGATTTATAACAACAAGCATATTTGTATTTTTAATAGGCATAACGGATATTAATAAAAAATTAGGTGTAAAATATTTAAGATTTTCGGTTATTTATTATAATATAGGATTATTATATTTAAATATAATATTTGCAGTAATGTCTGTATTTGGAAACTCTGATAAAGTTATGATATTTGAGTATAAATCTGAAGAGATTTTAATATATAGTTTTTTATTTCTGATATCAAATATAATAACTCTTATAATAGGATGCAGATTAAAAAAATTTTCTATAATAAGATGTTCAGTATTTTTTATTATACTTAATATGTATATAAGATATTTTGAATATTTTTATTTGAAGGTGAATACTTGGATATTTTTTATTATTCTTGGAATCTCCACAATATTAATAGGAATAGTGATAGAGAGAATAATAAAATACAGATAAGAATATTAACAGCAATAATCAATATAAAAGAATAAATTACTATATATTGTTCTAAGGATTAAATAAAATCATGTTTACAAATTAAATATTTATGATATAATTAAAAGGCTATGTTTTATATTATAAATAATTATATATCAACTACAAATTGGCGATATTTCTTTTATGGTCTTGATATAATATTAGTAGCAGTTCTGTTTTATATAGTATATATGTTAATGTATAATACCCGTGCTTACAGCATAGCGGCAGGTTTTATAATATTATTTTTTATAACTCTGATAGCAAAAATTTTCGGTCTTTCCACATTATCTTGGATATTTGATAAATTTTTTCAGGTAGGTCTTATAGCCATAGTCGTATTATTCCAAGCTGAAATAAAGCATGCCCTTAGAATATTGGGGGCGAGAGTATTTTTTAAAAAGTCATTCAGATATAATGAGGATCAGATTCAAAAGATACTAAGCGCCACATTTAATTTATCGTATAAGGGTTTCGGAGCTTTGATAGTTTTTCAAAAAAATATATCTCTGCATTCTTTAGTTGATAGGGCAGTAAGACTTAATGCAGATATATCAATAGAACTTGTTGAGACTATATTTTTTAAAAATAATCCTATTCATGACGGAGCAGCTATAATAATGGAAAATAGAATAGCTGCCGCAAGCGCATATCTTCCGCTTACAGAAATGGAGCCTAAAATAAAAAACAGAAGGCTCGGCACAAGACATAGAGCAGCTCTTGGAATATCCGAGCAGACTGATGCCGTAGTTATAGCTGTTTCGGAAGAGACTCAATGTGTGTCTATTGTTCATAACGGTATATTGGAATATAATCTGAACAGAGAGGAATTGGATAAAAGACTTGGAGAACTTTTAGAGATAAAAAAATGAGCGATAAAAAAAATATAACTTTAAAAAAATTTGATTTGAAAAGAATATTTCTTATTATAGCAAATAGATTTAATATAAAATTATTATGTCTTTTAATGTCTTTTTTATTATTTTTATTTGTAAGATATCAGAAAGAATATACTAAAGATTATATTACTAAAATAGAAATCAGAAATACTCCTTCAGGATTATTAATAGCTAATTATATACCTGAAAATGTTACAATTACTTTAAAAGGATTTAAAGATAATGTATATGAACTTCCGACAGAATTCAGCTCATATATTAATCTTACTAATGCCGAAATAGGAAGCAATATGTACGATGTGTATTTAGCGGGAGATATAGACTATTCTAAAATGAATATTACTGTAAATCCGAATAAAATACCTGTAGTTTTAGATGAATTATCATATAAAACAGTTCCTATAGCTGTTCCCATAATCGGAGACCCGTTATTGGGATTAACAGTAGATGATATAATAGTAAACCCGTCAAATACTATAATTTCAGGACCTAAGACATTGATACATGAAATAAATAAAGTTGAAACATATAACTTAGATTTAACAGGTAAATTTTCAGATTATTCCGCAATATCAAGGATATATCTGCCTAAAAATATAAAATCAGATGTTTCAAGAGTCAGCATTAATGTATTATTCAATAAATATGTTGAAATTATTGAGTTTAGCAATATAGCTGTTAATATAGATAATTTAAACAGTAAATTTAATATTAACAGCGTACATCCGTTTATTGTAAATAAATTAGTTTTAGAAGCAAACAAATCTGTTTCTTCAAATATAAGCATCAGCGATATTTTATTATATATAGATTTAAAAAATATGACTAATGCTGGTATATATTCAAATGTATCTGTAGAGGCTGATATACCTATTTACACTAAACTTCTGGAGATAGAACCTTCATTTTTTGACATAGAATTAATAGACAGAGAAACATCAAATAATCAAAAAATAACGGCAGATTAATAAATAATGAAAAGATTAAGATACGGAGATATATTAATATTTTTATTCATAATTATTTTTTCTTTATTTTATGCTAATACATTAATATCATACAGAAGCGCTAAAATAATAATAGATTCTTGTGACAAATCGTTCAGATATGATTTGAATTATGACAGAGAAGTTAAAGTAATAGGTTTATTGGGAGAATCAGAAGTAGCGATAAGTAATAATCGGGTTATGTTTAAAAGCTCTCCATGCAGAGATAAATTATGTATTAAGGCAGGCGCATTAAAGAATGCTCCTATAATATGCATGCCTAACGGCGTATCCATAAGATTTGAAAAAAATATTGAAAATGATATAAAAATAGATTCTGTAGTTCAGTAGGAGAGTTATGATATTTTTAGAAAATATAAAACTTCATAAGAGAAAGCGGAGAATATATGATATAATATTTTTTGCTTTTTTATCATCTTTCATAGCGGCTGTTGAAAATATGTTTCCGAGACCGATACCGTATTTTAGAATAGGTTTTTCTTTTGTGGTTATATTAATTATAATAGATGCCTTCAGTTTAAAAGAATTATTATTATTGATATTAATAAAAAATGTTTCGGTTGCTTTAGTTTTTGCCTATATACTAACGCCTCCTTTTTATTTAGGTCTGTTGGGCGGAATAACATCTATTATGATAATGAAATTAATGAGTTATTTTAAAAATATATTTTCTCTTTTTGGAATAAGCTTAGCAGGTTCTTTAATCAGCAATTTATCGCAGGCTTTTTTATCTAAATATTTATTTAAATTGCAGGATATAAGATTTTTGATTGTGCCCGTATTTATATTATCTCTTATTACAGGAAGCATAGTCGGTATTATATCTATGATATTATTTTCAGATAATAAAAAAAATATATGATAATTTTATGCTTGAAGATTTATATTATTAATTTTAATTGATATTTTATTTAATAATAAAAAACGGCAGTTAATATTTTCATTAACGCCGTTTAATTTTTTTAATAACTATTAATTAAACTTTAAAAAAATGCATTAGGTCAACTAATTCTTTAGCCTGACTCATTAAAGCCTCCGAAGAAGCTGTTGTTTCCTCTACTAAAGAAGCATTTTGCTGAGTGGATTGATCCATCTGCGAAATGGCTACATTAACCTGATCAACTCCAGCCTGCTGCTCCACAGCCATAGAGCTTATATCCTGCATAATTCTTGAAGTATCTTCTATTTTATTTTCAATATCTATAAATATTTCTTTAGATTGTCTTGCAGTTTCAGTAGCAGTTTTTATTTTTTCATTGGAATCTGCAATCAGAGATGTTATATCTTTAACCGAAGACTGACTTGTCTGTGCTAAATTCCTAACTTCGCTTGCAACAACGGCAAAACCTTTTCCCTGTTCTCCTGCACGCGCTGCCTCTACCGCCGCATTAAGAGCAAGTATATTAGTCTGAAAAGCTATATTTTCTATTATTTTTATAATATCAGTTATTTTATTGCTTGCCTCATATACAAGTTCTATATTATTGGTGGTAGCCTCTATTATGCTTCCCGCTTCCTGAACCGATTTTTCAGAATCCTGCATCATTTTATTTCCTATTACTGAATTATCAGCGGAAGATTTTATTGTAGATGCTATCTGTTCTATGGATGATGCTGTTTCTTCCAAATGTGAAGCCTGCATTTCCGTTCTATGCGATAAATCTGCATTTCCCTGCGCTATTTCAGTAGCGGCTTCGGATATTGATTTAGAACTTTCAAGTACTCTGGATATGATATCTTTTAATTTTTCTATCATATTATGAAAATTATTAAGAAGCAAAGAAAATTCATTATTTCCTTTTATTTTGCTTTCATCTATTTTTACCCCCAAATTGCCGTTGGATATTTCAGAAGCTAAACGCATACATAAACTTAGATTCCTGCCTAATCTTCTTGCTAAATAAGTTAAAAGTATCACAACGGAAAATCCGACAATAAACAGACATATAAAAAATAAAATATTATATTTTTTTACTTTTGAGGTAGCTTTCTGTAAATTCAGATTATTGCTTTGATAAAGTACATCAAAAAACTGATTTATAGGAGATATTATTTCAGAAACTTTTTCTTCATAGGATTTGCCATTAACAAGTTCTATGGCCTCAAGCTGTACTGTCTTATATTCATCTGGTATCTTTCCGTCAGGTGTTTTCGGAATATTTTTTATTAATTCCATAGCTTCAATTTCTAATTTTACCAAATCTTCGGAACGCTTTTTAGATAAAGTAAGAAAATCAAACATCTCTTTAGAAAAGTTTAAATCCTTCATAACATTAGAGTATGATTTAGCTTCTCCATCGCCTGAAGGCTTATTTCCGCTTCCTAAATAAATAGACCAATATAAACCTCTGTCATAATCTATAGGAGTAGCTTTTTGCCCTCCCGATATGGCTATGCAGTCATTATATGCCTGTTCATATTTTGAATCGCCTGTTGCTACATAGCTTCTTACAAACTGTGTCAGAAATGCTGAATTTTGCTGATATTGCCTTGCTATTGCCTGCGATTTTATAGTATGCTGATAAATACGGCTGTACTCTTTTACGCTTATTGCTATTCTAATCTGCAGATATATAAGCATAAAAATAAAAGCTAAAATATATATTCCAAATATTATAAAACTTGTTCTTATTTTCATAAATTCGGCACCTCTTTGAGAATAGTTTTTTATTATTTCGGTATTAATATCTATAAATTTATTTAAAACATATTAAAAATGATATATAATTAAATATAACAATTATTTATATTTAATACATAAAAAAAAAATTATAATAAAACACTTGAATATTATTAATAATAAATTTAAAATATATTTTTAAAATAAAAAAAATTAACAGGTGAATCTATGAAAAATAAAGAGATGCTAAAAATTATGATAGGTTTTTTCAATATAGTCATATTCAGAGATATACTTAAAACAAAAGTTATAAAGAAACTTATAAGATTTTTAAATAATTATGATTCTGACAGCATAAAAGCATTGGATTATTACAGCAGTTTTTTATATGAATTATTTAAATACAATGACAATATATCTGATTATATATTAGAACAAATTATTAGAGATAATAATATATATATAAGAAAGATTATAAAAAAAGAAATTATAAATAAAAATTTAGAAGAAGCATTAAAAAATGAGCTGGATTTTTTTAGTTTTTTATCTTCATTTGATTTTAATGCTTTATTTTCCTCAGAGTATTTTGAAAATATATGCAGATTAGAAAGCAGAAAAATTGATTTTTATGATATTTACGGAAATTATATAAAAGAGATAGATAAAAAAGGATACGGAATCTTCTATAATAATAATATGTTTATTCTTGACGATAAAAAAAATATTATACCAGCTAAACATAAAGATATGCAGGATATAAAAGAATTATTTGGATATGAAACGGAGAGAAACAAAGTTGTTTTAAATACTAAGAATTTATTAGAAGGAAAAAAAGCTAATAATATACTGCTTTACGGAGATGCAGGAACTGGAAAAAGCAGCACTATAAAAGCTTTGGCAAATTTATTTAAAGATGAAGGATTAAGGCTTATAGAGATTAAAAAGAGCCAGCTTTCGTTTATAACAGATATAATAGAAAAATTAAGTTCAAGCCCGCTTAAATTTATAATATTTATAGATGATTTAACTTTTTCTTCAAGTGACGACACTTTCTCATATTTAAAGGCAGTACTTGAGGGAGGAGTAAATTCTTTTCCTTCAAATATTTTAGTTTATGCAACTTCAAATTATAGGCATTTAATAAAAGAAAATTTCAATGACAGAACCGGAGATGATATTCATTCCGAAGATACAATTCAGCAGATAATAAGCTTAACCAGCAGATTCGGATTAGTTATAACTTTTCAAAGACCTGATAAAGATTTATTTGCAGATATAGTTTTATCTTATGCCGAAAATAATAATATTCAAATGGATAAAGAAGAACTTATAAAAAAAGCTGAAAGCTATGCCATAAGAAGCGCAGGAAGAAGTCCGAGAGCGGCTAAGCAGTTTATAGAATCCATAATATAGAAGCCTAATATTGTTTTTATGAAAATTATTTTTGCTTTCTTTTAAGAGTCATTATTACAGTTTCAGGATATGCGAATAATCTAAAAGGAAGAAGTACAGCACCTATTCCAGATGTTATATAAACTTTCATGTTTCCATAATTCATAACACCGTAAACTGATTGAAAATAAGGATATTTTTTATTTTTATTCAGTCTTTCCAAAATACCCAAAGGAATAAAACTTATTTGAAGTCCATGAGTATGACCGGATAAAAATAAGTCTATTAATTTATCATATCCTTTTTCTTCTGCTATTTTTAAAGGCATATTAGGTTCATGAGAAAGAAGTATATTAAAATCATTAGATTTAACATTGTATGTGGCAGCATCAAAGTTTATATTGTCTGTTAAATAATCGCCGATTCCTCCTATAGATATATAGTCTCCGACTTCATTTGTAATAAATAAAATATTATTATCCATAAGATTAAATCCGTTTGAATATAGGGCATTTGAAATATCTTTTTTACTTTCCCAGTTATCATGATTTCCTAAAACGGAGTATTTCCCGTATTTAGCTTCTAATCCCTCTATGCCTTTTGAAAATTTATCTGTATTCTTACGGTTATAATGCTTAAATATATGCGGAGCACTGTAAATATAGTCTCCAAGAAATAATATCATATCTGGTTTTGCCTGCATTATTATATCTGACATTTTTTTTATATGTTTTTCTGATATATAAAGCCCCGCATGCATATCCGCCGCTAAGGCAATTTTTATATTATCAAAACTTTCGGGCAAATCTTCAAACTCTAATGTAATATGCCTGACTATTATAGTATGCATAGTTTTATACATATATATGCTTAAGTATACTGATAATACTATAATGATTATTAATATTATTTTAATTCTCTTTGTCATTTCTTTTACGCTCTTAAAATTATAATATATAATTATAATTGGATATTAAAATAGATAGTATAAATGATAATAATATTATAGATACAGTAAATATTAAAAACTTAAAGCTGAAAGGCATAAATATAAATATTATTAATATAGATATTATAGCTGCAATAAACAGAGATACAGCATATAAAATATTTAATGATTTTCTTTGATATGATTGTGACTGTCTTCTGTAAAAAATAGATATTATTGATGAAGATAATAAAGAAACAGAAAATGCAGAAATTACTATAAATAAAATAATAATTATTTTATTTGAATTATTATATTTGCTGTAATATTTTTTATTATATGCTGCAACTTTTAAATTATTGCTGCTTATAATGCCGCTTTTGCTTAAAATAGAGTTCATATTGTCATTATATGAAAAAATCAGTATGCTTTCATTATACGGAGATTTATTGCCTTCCTTAAGATATATAAAATTATTCATAGAGTTTATATCGCCTATAATATCATAGTTTCTATATTTTAAATCATATATTCCGCTTACATAAAAATATTCCGTTTCAAGCCAGCCTCTTGATGCTTTTGCTATCAATGACAGAGCATCTCCTATTTTAAGATTTAAATAATCGGCTAAATATTTTCCTGCAATAATCTCTTTTTTAGGACTTTCAAATATTCTGCCTTCTATTATAATATTGGATATGCTTAATCCGTTTTCAAGTATATTTTTTTCATAAGTATAAACTCTTGAGCCTATGCTTCCAGTTCTTATAACAGCTGCTGCGGGAAAACTTAATACCCGTTCAATTTCTGCATATTTGTCATAAGAATAAATTTCATTAAACAGCATATTGCTTATATTATCATTATATAAAGAGCCGTTCAATAAAAATGTATTTTCTGATGTGTTGTTTTTTACTATCCTTACAATACTTTCCGGTTTTTCATTGTTATTTAAGTTATTATTTGCTGCAAATGAAAGAAACGGAATATATAATAATATAAAAGCCGCTGTATAAATAAATACCGTACCAGACATAATTAATATATTTTTATATTTTGATGTAAATAGTTTTTTTAAAAAATAATATTTAATATCGGCGCATATATGAGATATTATATTAATAATAATCATATAGGTGTATATATAATTAAATATAAAATCTTTTTGATAATATAATTTTATAATAATAATATATATAATAAATGATATTATAAAACCTATAAGAGAAGATAATATCTTTATTTTTAATAGCCTCTTATATTTATAATATGAATTAATAAATATTGATGCTGAAAATATAGAAAATAAATATGCTAATAATATATAAATATTGAATCTGCTGTTATTTTTATTAATGCCGTAATTCTCTTCTAAAATATCTCTCTTAGAATATAAAGAAAAATCATCTCCGTAAATTTCTTTTATATTATTATCATATCTGATTAAATCTTTAATATTTTTTTTAATATATACTTCCGTAGCGGCATTTTTCAAACCTGTAAAATTATTCAAATTATTAATATCTATTAAGGCATAATTATAATTTAATTTTTCCGATACTTCTATTACGGTATATTCTTCTGCATTATAATGTCCCGTTTTTGCAATAAGTTTTAATATAACTATATCATTGGTGTTTATATCCAATACGGAAGATATAGATTTGCTTATGATTATAGAATTATTTGAGTTAAAGTTTTTTAATGTATAATCTGTTAAAATATCAAAAACTTTTTCATCATTTTTTATATCGATTCCGTTTATAATAATTTCTTCTTCTCCTAAATGGGTTATTAAACTGGCTCTGTATTTCAGTCTTGACGCTATATCGCTTGATTTGAATATTTCTTTTAGTTTTTCTTCTTTTTGAATATAATCATATATATAATAATCGTCCGATATATAATCTCTTAAATGCATATAATTGGTATTCATTATATTTATAGAACTTAAAGATGTATCATTATAATCATCGGTTTTTACATAATTTAAGGATAATAGGGCGGCTAATGTAATTATTGCAGAAATCAGACAAATTAGTATGCTTGTTTTTTTCATAAATATTCCGTATAAAAAACTGTATTTATGAAATTATATCTTAATAGTAATTTTTGTAAATAGTAAATATTATTTTTTGATAAACTGATTACAGCTTTATTAAAATACTGACATATAAAGTTATACATCAGCATATAAATTATTTTTTAATATTTAAAATTATTATTAAAATAGAGGCATTATTTTATTGGTATCAAACCCTATAACTTTTGTAACTATTAAAAACATATTTGAAGTGTCTTCTTAAAAATATTTACTATGTTTATTATCTATTAATTCACATATAGTATCAGCTGATATTAAATTTAGAAAATCTTTATTATAATAATGTTCATAATAAGGATTATCAAAAGAATTTTCTGGTATTGGTGTAGAAACAATTTTATATTTTTTAAATTTATCAGGATAATTTATAAATCTTATAAAATTTGCTCCGCTTGAAATTACAATTATATTTGAACCAACTGTCATTGCCATATGATACCCTCCTGAATCATTACTAATGACTATTTTAGATTTATTTATTATGTAAAATATGCTGTTGATATCATATTTGCCACATATAGATTTTATATATTGTCTATTTTGTATTATCTTATTAGCTATTTGCTGATCATTCATAGATCCAGCAATATAGGAAATAATATTATATTTTTCATATAAATGATCACATACTTTTTGAAAATTTAAATAATTCCATTTTCTATCATCATTTGTAGCACCTATAAATATTAAAGCATAATTTTCATAAAAATTAAAATTAATATTTTTAAATATTTCTTCTTTTAATTCTATAGATATACTTGATATATCTATAGAATGATTAAATAATTTTTCAAAGAAATGTATATTCCTATACAATTCAAACATATCATTTTCATCACTATATATAACTTTAGTATAAGCACTAATGTCTGTTCTTTGTCTTTGAGACATTACAAATAATCCTCCATAACTTCCTATTTTATCATTAGCATTAATTAATTTACAAAAATCATCAGTCCATGTTCCTCTTAAATAATAATTTGATATAAGAATATCATAATTAATATTGGAAAAAAACTTTTTAGCAGTTACATTTTTATTATTTATATTACCTTCAAAATATATATATTGATTTATATATTCATTGTCAAAAGATAGTACTATATCTATAAATCTATCATTTCCAATAAAAGTTATTTTATCATATTTATAGTAATCTCTAATGAATGGTAATATTGGTCTAAACATTAAATAATCACCGATTCCAGCATCAAAATATATAGCTATATTTTTTTTATGATCGCAATAGTTTAAATTTATAACTTTAAAACTATCATTTTTTTCATAATGATTAGTTGCTACATATAATAAATATTCTCTAAGAGAATTTCTTAATTTTTTAAAAGGTATCCACCATACAATATTATCTATACATCTTTTGATATTATCATTCATTAAAATACTCCTAATCATATTAAAACAGTTTTTATTTTACAAAATTATACAGATCTATTAAATACCATAAATTCCTTTTATCACATATATCTAAAAAAATTTCTTCAGTTATATATCCGTCTTTTATATTATCAATAATTAATTTTTTTAATAATTCTCTTTGAATATTATGAATATTAATATCATTTTCAGTTTGTTTGGTTTTATGAAATTTGATATCTATAAAAGTGTAGGTTAATCTATAAAAAGTAACAAAAAAATTATACATTTCTATATCAACATCACAAATATTTAATTTTTTAGAATAATCAAATATATTTTTTATTGCTTCATATTTATCAATTATATACTTGTTGTTAACAATATTAGTAACCGATTCTTTTCTCCTATAGTGAAAATATAATGGAATAGGTATATATTCTAATGAATTAGAAATGGAAAATATCTTAAAAAGCCCAACCATATCCTGACTATAAATATTTTCAGGAATAAAATCACAATCTAATTTATCTAGTAATTCTTTTTTATAAATTTTATCCCATAAAGGCGCATGCATTTTTTCTATACATAATAAATGTAATATGTAATATCCGTATAAAAATTGTTGTATATTTATATGCATATCCGTTATTTCATCATTTTCTATCCAATAATAATTAAAACAAACTATATCAGTATTATTTAATAACATTCTTGAAACGGCTATTTCATAGGCATTTAAAGCAACAGTATCATCAGGATCAGCAAATCCTATAGCATATCCTTTAGCTTCTTTCAATCCTGTCATTCTAGCGCCGCCGGATCCCTTATTTTCTTTATGTTTTATATATTTTATTCTTTTATCTTTTGAAGCATATTCTTCGCATATCAAATTATCTTCTTTATTTGGCGAACAATCATTAACTAATATTATTTCTATTTCTTTCAAAGTTTGATTAACTAAGCTATCTAAACAATTTACTAAATATTCTCTGCCTATATTGTATATAGGTACAATTATAGATATATAAGGCGGTTTAATTTTATTAAATATATTTTTATCATAATTATATTCTTCTGAAGCAATATGATTTAATTTTACTTTTATATCTCTATAAAAGTAAGGTATATTGTTTACTTGATTTTCTATATTATTTACCTTTAATTTTATCTCATTTATTTGAGATAATAACAAATTTATTTTATTTTTTAAAGGCTTTGTGGTTATTTTTATTCCGCAAATATTTCTAACTTGATATATTCCGTCATCATATTTACTATAAAAAAAATTCATAATTACCACCTATAAAAAATTATGCAATAAAAAACCTATTCTGCAAGATTAATTTCTTGCGGAATAGGTTGTAATTTATTTATTTTTATTGTAATATTATTTATATATTCTCTGCATATTTGCGTCTTGTCTTGTCTTGTCTTGTCTTGTAAAACATTATAGTTCCTAATAAAAAATATTATACTTTAAATAAAGTAAATATTAAATAATTAATTTAGTCAACCAAATTATATATTTTTAGATTTAATCTGATTAAAAACGATATTTCATTAATCTGACTTTCTCATCTGAGGAAAAAGTATTGTGTCTCTGATGCTTTGAACATTTAATAAAAGCATAGCCATTCTGTCAATACCTATTCCAAGTCCGCCTGTGGGAGGAAGTCCGTATTCCAAAGCATTAATGTAATCTAAATCCATATCCATAGTTTCATCTTCTCCGCGTGCTTTTGCTTTCAGCTGTTCTTCAAAACGCTCTTTTTGATCTATAGGATCATTAAGTTCGCTGAAGCCGTTAGACATCTCCATTCCTCCTATAAACAGCTCATATCTTTCCGTAATATCCGAATTATCAGAGTATGATTTTGAAAGAGGGGAAACTGATTTCGGATAATTGATAACGAATGTAGGCTGTATTAATTTATCTTCAACTTTATCTTCAAATACGGCAACCATTACTTCCCATTTATTAGGTTTAGTTTTTGAAGTGTCTATTTCTACGCCTATAGATTTTGCTTTTTTCAATGCCTCTTCATCTGAAGATACTGCATTAAAATCGATTCCTGAATGCTCTTTAACTATATTAACCATAGAAACTCTTTCAAACGGAGGCTTAAAGTTAATCTCATATTCTTTATATTTAGAAATGTATTTTCCATTTAATTTAAAGCATACTTTAGAAAAAATATCTTCAACAAGCTCCATAACTTTATAAAAGTCGGCATAAGCCATATATGCTTCCATCATAGTAAACTCTGGATTATGCTTTGTAGATATTCCCTCATTTCTGAAATTTCTATTAAGTTCAAATACTCTGTCAAAACCTCCTACAACAAGTCTCTTCAAATAAAGTTCGGGTGCTATTCTTAAATAGAGAGTCATATCCAAAGTATTATGATGCGTGATAAAAGGCTTGGCTTTGGCGCCTCCTATAAGAGGATGCATCATAGGAGTTTCAACTTCTAAAAAATTATGCTCTGTCATTATTTCTCTTATAGAAGATATCATTTTTGAGCGTTTAATAAAAGAGGCTTTTACATCATCATTCATTATTAAATCAACATATCTCTGTCTGTATCTGAGTTCCGTATCCGTTAATCCATGAAATTTTTCTGGCAGAGGATTAAGCGATTTTGTAAGAAGTTTTAATTCGCCTGCATATACAGTTATTTCTCCCGTTTTGGTTTTGAATACGGTCCCTTTAATGCCTATAATATCTCCTATATCTATAAGTTTTTTAAATACCGTATTATAAAACTCGTCTCCTATTTTATCTCTTTGTATATAAGCCTGAATAGTTCCAGAAGAATCTTTTATAGTAAGAAATGAGGATTTGCCCATTACTCTGTAAAGCATAATTCTGCCGGCAATTGACACTTCCGTCTGATTTTTTTCCAACTCGTCAAATTGTTCAGATATGTCTTTTGACTTATAAGTTATATTATAGCTGTTTGGAAACGGGTTAATTCCCATATTTCTTAAAGTATTTAATTTTTCTTTTCTGTTTTCTTTTTCCGCATTTCTTTCCGAAACAGTATTTTCAGAATTATTTTGATTTTCCGACATTAAATTATCCTTAAACTTAAAAATTATTTGTTATTTATAATGAAAATAACATGAAAAAATATTATATTAATATATATTAAAAATAAAAAAAATTCTATAATAAAATGTATTTTTATATTATTAATAAATAATTACAGTTTTATAAAAAATGAAAATATATTAGCATATAACATTATGTATAATAAGCTTAAAATTATAAAATATAAAATAACCATTTATTTAATGGCAATTATTTTTTTGTGCGCATCTTTTATAATAGTTTATATTTATTTTGTCTTTGATAGTAATAATATAATAAAAGTTAATGCAAATATAGAAAGTATTGAATATTATGAATATGGTATTATTAAAAAAAATAAATTTGCTAATATAGTTTACAGCTTTAATTACAGTAATAAAAATATTATTCTTACCAATTCATATTTAAAATATAATGAAAGTAATTTTATCATTAATTCAAAATCTGAAATTTTATATAATAGTAAAACTAATTCAATAGCTGCAAAGCCCAGAGCATATACATTAATTTTTGCATTTATATTTATGTTTTTATCTATAGTCTTAATAGTATTTACATTTAAGTTAAAATAACGGTATAACTAAATATTATTATTTTCCATTTTTCTTTAAAAGCTTTGCAGTATCATTATGTCCATTTTTTTCTGCATAATCTAAAGCAGTCCAGCCTTCATCATCTTGAATATTAATATCTGCTCCTGCCTTTATTAATTCCTTTGCTGTTTCAGTATGACCATTATATATAGCCCACATTAAAGCAGTAAAGCCGTTATAATCTTGAATATTAATGTCAGCTCCTAAAGCTAAGAGCTCTTTTACTTTTTTAGTATTTCCATTCTCTGAAGCTGTTAGAAAGTTTTCTTCATTTTGTGTCAGAGAATATAAATTAAAAGATATTAAAATTAAAACAGCTAATATTTTTTTCATTGTTTTATTCCTTTTTTCATTTTTTTCTTAAAGAACGCAAAAGCTTTGCAATTTTGATATGCCTATATACTTTATAAAAAAGCCTGTTAATTATAATACAAAAAAAATTATTAGCAATAATCAGTAATTTTGATTATATAAAAAATGAATATATGAGTTTTAAATAATATTTTTAATTATTAATTTATTTTAATATTTTCATTTTTTTATTTACAATATAATTTTGTTTTACTATACTATAAATGTTCGCTTGAACAATATTATTTATTAGGAGAACAAATATGGCTTGGCATTGGTTTGATTGGATAGTTATCGGACTATACTTTATAGTAATGTTTTTAATAGGTATGTTTTTTGCTAAAAGAACAAAATCTACAGATGACTATTTTAAAGCAGGGGGAAGGGTTCCTGCATTGGTTACGGCTATGAGTATTTATGCTACAGCTTTATCATCTATTTCATTTATTGCCATACCTGCTTCCGTTTATAATAACAGCTGGCTTTTGGGTATGGCGCCTTTAGGAATTATTTTAATGGTATTATGGGCTGCCCATACATTTGTACCATTTTTCAGAAGGGTTAATGTTACAACCGCTTATGAGTATTTGGGAAGAAGATTTGATGATTCTTTCAGATTGATTGGAAGCTTAACATTTATACTTTTTCATATAGTAAGAATGGCTATAGTAATTTATCTTCCTACTTTAGCTATTCAGCATGTACTGCCTTCCCTTAATCCTGTTTTAATAACCGTTATTGTTTCTATATTCTGCGTGGCATATACATCTATGGGCGGTATAGAAGCCGTATTATGGTCAGATGCCATACAAACGGTTGTCCTTCTTTTAGGAGCTTTTTTAGTAATTATTGTAGGGTTTTCGTCCGCTCCTGAAGGAATAGGGCAGGGATTCAAATTATTAGCCGATGACGGTAAGATTATAACTCCTGATTTCTTCTCATTAGATTTAGCTAAATCAAGTATTTGGGTTATGATAATAGGAGGCTTTGTTAACTCTATTTATTCTTATGTTGGAAGTCAGGATATAGTTCAAAGATATGCCACAAATAAAGATGAAAATGAAGCTAAAAAAAGTTTATTTATGAATGTTCCTTTACTTTTGACTAGTATAATAATATTTATCGGTATGGGTTCTGCTTTATATATATATTTCCATTTTAAAACAGCACTCCCTGAAAATATTAACGGTAATTCCATACTTCCTTACTTTGTTGTAAATGCTTTGCCTGTCGGCATATCTGGTTTGGTAATAGCAGCCATATTTGCAGCCGCTCAGTCCACAGTATCTTCCAGTCTGAACTCTGTTTCTACCTGTATGACCGCCGATATATTAGAATATCTTAAACCAGGAATGCAAGATTCGTCTAAATTAAAATTTGCAAGATTATCAAGCTGGATAGTCGGTATATTCGGAACCTTGATTGCTATTTATTTCATATATAATGGTCAGGGCGATATGTTTTTATATTTCCAAGCAATAACAGGACTTTTAGGCGGACCTATAGCTGCAGTATTTCTGGTAGGCATATTCTTTGATAAGGTGGAAACAAAAGCTGTATGGATTGGATTTATAGTTTCCGTTATAGTGGCATTCTATATAAGCGATCCTGCAGGTATGCTTAGTAAATTTATACCTATGTATTCTAAACCTAAGATATTTGAGTTTATGATTTCATTTATAATTATAGGTGTCGGTATAATAGGCTCTTTATTAGCTTCTTTTGCCTTCGGAAAACCAAGCGCAGAGAAAATAAAAGGTTTAACTTATTCTGCAACTATGAAAAATAAATAATAATAAAGGAACTGTAATGGAAAAATTTACTTTAATGTTTTTATTAAATATTATATTAAGCTTATTTGTTTTAAGCTGTTCATATAATATCTCGGATACTGATTTGCTTGATTCAAAAACAGATAAAAAAATAGTTTGGGAAGTCGGCGGACATCTGCCTGCTCAGACAGGAATGGAGAAAAATATAGGCACAGCTGGGCTTTTATACGGCTCTTTAGCAGGTAAGTATATAGTTGTAGGAGGGGGAGCTAATTTTCCTGAAGAATCCGTATTAAACGGCGGAGTTAAAAAAACATATTCTGATATTTATATGCTTGAGGATAAAAATGGAGTATTGGAAGTAGTTGAGCATATCAATTTAGATAATGAAATAGCGTATGGCTCTTCTGTAACCGCTGAAAACGGAATATATTATATAGGAGGTTCTTCAAATCCTGAAGCTGATGACAATATACTATTTTTTTCATTAAAAAAAAATAAATTGAATGTTGAGAAAATAGGGGATTTGCCTTTCACATTACAAAACGGCGCTGCAGTATATAAAGATAATAAATTATATATTATTACAGGAAAGCAGGCGGGAAGAGGGAGCAATAAAGTTTATGAATATGATTTAACATCTAAAGAAACAAAAGAATTAGCACCTGTACCCGGTTATGAAAGCAGAACTCAGGCAGTGGCTCAGTTATTAAACGGAAATATATATGTATTTAGCGGCGGCGATGCTGTAGCTTATACGGACGGGTATAAATATGATTTTGCTAATAATATTTGGGAGAAAGTTGCCGATGTATCTCTTAATAATGAAGGCATATCTCTGCTGGGTGCTGTATCCGTAAAGCTTAATGAAAAAGAAATGCTTGTTATAGGTGGTTTTAATAAATCTGTTTATGATAATGCTGTTTATAATTTAGGAGCTCTTCAGGGAGTTGCTTTGTCTTATTTCAGAGCGGGATATTTCGGCTCCGATCCTTATGAGTTTAATTGGAATTCCAATATATTAGTTTATAACTGCGAATTAAATACTTGGAAAACAATAGGCGAGGTTCCTTTTGATGCTCCTTGCGGCGAAGGATTAATATTAATAAAAAATAAAATATATTCCATAAACGGAGAGATTAAGCCTGGCGTCAGAACAGATAAAATGTATATCGGCACAATATCAGCTAAATAAACAAAAGTTTTTATAATGTTTGAGGGCTTGCTTTTTCAGCAGCCCTTTTTTATAAATCTGCAAATCATACTAGTTCATATTTTTAATTTTTACAAGCAGTCCTGCAGATTCCAGCAATGATATAATATGTAATTTATCTTTCTCCTCTATATCTATAGCCATATTGCATACCCCGAATACAGGTTCTGGAGCAGGGCGTACAATAACTTCTATCCCTGCATCCAATAATATTTTTTCAGCTTTGATTAAATCTCTTGGTGTTTGTAAATAACAAAAAATTCTTGACATAATTATTGTCCTAATACATTTATTAAATATTTTAAATCTTTTTTAACAGTATACGGGGAGAAAGAAAATCTGATAGCGCCTTTATTATTTCCGTAAAAATTATGAGCCAAAAAAGAACAGTGAAAACCGTATCTGCATTCTATATTATAATCTTCATATAATCTATGAGCCAAATCAGGCATATTATCAGCTGTTATTGAAAATAAAAACCCCTGAGAATATTTATTTTTTGACCATATAACATTATATTTATTCATAGATTCTATTTCTTTTATTGAATCAATCATATCATTTATATCAATATTCCAGCTTGGTCTGTTTTTAAGAGCTGCCGAAAGCCCTATAATCCCAACGGTATTCGGAGTACCAGATTCGTATATTTCAGGTATGCTGTAAGGAGTTTCATAAGAGTCTCCGAATCCCCCTCCGAAGTATGCAGGTTTAAGTTTATCTGGATTTTTAACATAAAAACCTCCTGTACCTGCAGGACCAAGCAAGCCTTTATGACCAGTAAAGCTAATAAAATCAATATTCCATTCATCAGCTTTTATTTCATGCATACCTGCAGACTGTGTTGCATCTGCAAGCAAAGGTATTTCTCCTATAGCCTCTTTAATTTCTGCCATAGGCTGTATTAATCCGCTTACATTGCTTTCCATATTAACAATGACCAGCGATATTTTTTCTTTTTTAATTATCTGAGAAAGAAGATGAGTATTTATTATTCCGTTTTCTAAAGAAGGTATTATATTATATTTTACATTTTTATTTTTGCTTAACTGATATATAGGTCTCAGTACCGCATTATGTTCTAAATTAGATATTAATACTTTGCAGTCATGCAAATCAAGTCCTATAAGTATATCGTTTATTGATCTTGTGGCTCCTGAAGTAAATATAACATTAGAATAATTTTCTGTCCCTAAGAATTTTTTTGCCAATAATTCTCTGCATTCCTCAATTTTCTTAGTGGTTTCTTTTCCTCTTTCTGTATTAATTCTTCCGTAAGTTCCTCCTGTATTCATTATAAAATTATAAATCTCTTCGGCAACTTCTTTAGGCTTCGGAAAACTAGTAGTGGAGTTGTCAAAGTAGTAATTTTTCATAATGCATATTTATTAAAATTTTTTATTATGCTCTTATAACCGCAGAAGCATTGCCCATAGCTTCAATAATTCCAAGCATATTAGTCTGCTCTTCAGTTTTTATTTCATCTAATTTATAGAATTTAACACATGTTCCGCAGAAAAATATTTTTATTCCCGCATCTCTTAATTCCTGCAGTAGAGTTTTATATGGTTCTTCAGCTCCTAAATAAACCCCTCCGTTGTAGCAGTATAAAGCTTCTGGTTTAGGACTTGCATCTTTTAATGCTCCCAGAAATGCCTTTAATAATAATTCCCCAAGTTCATCATTACCAGCTCCCATTACTTTTTTGTCGGCAACAGCAATTACAGGTCCTGAAAATTTTTCTATATTTGAATAATTAGAAGATGATATATCCTTATTCTTAATGATTTTAAAGTTTTGCCCTTCATTGGTATATGTTATTGCATTATTATTTAAAAAGTCTTTGATATTATGAAATGCAGTATCATCATCTATTAAAATTTCTATTTCTTCATTTAAAGCGGCATTTGTTATTGAGGTTTTTGTAAGGATTAAAGGTTTTGGACAGGGTATGCCTCTGGCGTCTATTGTTTTCATAATTTTTACTTCCTTAAGACAAATTTAATATAATGCAACATAATATAATAAAAGACTTTTATTGTCAATTATATGTTTTTTATAAAAACTGATAAAAATAATTTGTATATCTATTGTTTTCAAATGAAGAAAAAATGCGCTTGAATAAAATAAATATATTATTTAATATAATTGAGTTTGAAAATAATTTTTCATAATCGGGAGATAAATATACTGCTGTAATCATTATTAAATAAATAACAGAGCCTGATATAAATAATATTACAATACCGCCCATAAGTCTGTCTATCCATGATAAATATATTATTTTTAAAATATCTTTTATACTTTTTTCAACTTTTGAAAGTATTATTCTTATTATTGAATAAGATGCTATAAGAGATATTATTTTTAATATTATAGAATGATTAAAATATTTTGACATTTGATTATATATGAGAGGAGATATTATTAATACTGATATTACGGCTGCAGCAGGCGTAATTACTGATATTAATCCTTTATACAAACCATACAAAAACATAGCAGTTAATAATGCAGTTAATAATATATCAATATTACTCAGCATTATGATCTCTTAAGTAAAGATATTATAGGAGCAAATGTAAAACTGCTTTTATTTCTATGAGTATTTATAATATTTGATAATGCTTCTATATCGGTATGCATAAATGAGGAATAATTTCCTATTTTCTTTGTTATTTCATTCAATTCATCTTTTGATTTTATTATATTATTGAAATTATTAAATATTTTATATACATCTTGATTTTGATATTCTATTTTAGAGTTTAAATTATTTTGAACTTCAAGCATAGCAGATATATTTTCTTTTATAGATAATACTATTAAATTCTGATTTGCTAATATATTGGACATTGCATCATTATATTGCTCTATGGATTTGAAATGACTTAATTTTGCAGAATCCGTATTAATATTATTTTCTATTTCTTTTATAAACTTATCAATATTTTCAGATATTCTATTAACTTCTTTTGTAATTATTTTACATCTGTCTTTAATGTAGAATGAAGAGTTTTCTATCACTACCAATCCTGCAAATATATCCGTAAGCATTTTTTCTATTGAGTCTGTTCCTTTGGATATTTCAAAAGATAAAGCTCCTATTTCTTTTGCCACAACAGAAAAACTTTTGCCGTAAAATCCTGCTTTTGATGCCTGAATACCTGCATTTATAGATAAAAGGTTGGTTTTATTTGTAATAGATTTAATATATTCTATTGTTTCATATATGGATTCTGTTATATTATTGACATCTTTAAATTGATTAGCAGATTCTATTATGGCATCTAAAAATTTTTCAGAAGTTTCAACCATACTTTCTTTTATAAGCCTTAATTCGTTTTTTAAAGTAGCTATTTGATCATTAGAAAAATTTGAATCTTTCATATTTGAAATAGTCTGATTTAATATTCTGAAATGATCCTGCATTTGAGATTTATATTTATCAAAGAAAGTAAATATAGTATTTGTATATTTTAATCCGTCTTTGATTATATTTTTTTTGCTGTTTTTTGCATCTATTAATTTATCATTGGATTCTAATATTGAATCTATCTTGGAGCTTATTATATTATAAGCATCTTTATTTTCTTTATCTATTTCAAAGACAAACATAGAAGTATCCATCAGATTTTTGTCTATTATATTTAATTCTTTTGAAATTCTGTCTATATTATTTAAAGTTTTCAGATTCAAATGTAATTTACTATTTAATATGCTCTCTCTCTTTATAGAATCCATAGCATTTTTTGCAAATGATGAAAATATAGATATGGATCTGAATGAAGATGATATTACAATAGCAATTCCCACTCTGTCAAAATCTATACCGTTTAATGTTTTATCTATATAGATGGATCTTAATATCAGCGCTAATGCCGCAAGTATTGAAATAAGCATTAATATATTATCTTTATAGTTATAATTCATTATAATATCCGTTATAGTAGATATAAACATAATTAAAAATATAAATAATATGATATATGTTTTTAATTTATAATATAATCCTGCTGACTTTATAAGATACGATGAACTTTCCGAGTCATAATAGCTGATTGAAATTGAAAAAAATCTGTCAGGGTATATTATACTTAAAGTTATAAGTATTACAGATAATATTATTCCAAGTACAAATGCGATATTGCTTAAATTCATAAGGCTTTTATTTTTTAATATAAAATTTTTAGAGTTTACAGGCATTAATATAACTGTAATTAATACTATAATATTTATTGTCAAATACATAGCCGATGATAATTCTTTATTTATTCCATATACCTCAAAAAATATTATGAAAAGAGATATTATATTATATAATAATATAAATGTAAGCGTAACTGAAATAGTAATATATATAATTTTCTTTGTTTTTATAGCTAATAATAAATACAGCATAATAAATACTGTCATTAAAGAAATACCTATAATAGGCGTTAATAATTTTAATATTGTTATATTATATCCGTATATCAAATTTGAAAATATATTCATATCCGTTCCTCTTACATAACCTTAGAATATTCATATACTTTATTTTCTAAGTCGCCTGTATACTCTAAGAATTTTTTCATTTCATTATTAAGCTTGCCTGTTATAGATTCCAAATCATCGGAAGTAGCTAAAAGCTTATTCATATCGCGCATAAGATTTTTTATTTCAATATTTTCTATAGACGCTTTTTCAGATATATTTATAATATAGCCGTTAATTTCTTCTATTTTATTTTTAATATTTAAAAAGTCATTTTCTTCATTTACAATAATACTTGTCATATTAGATACAGACTCATGCATTTTATCTGTACTTTTTATTATATTCATATTGAAATCGTTTTGTTTTTCCATATTTTTATTAAATTTATTAAATCTTTCATAATGAATCGAAACTTCTTCCAGTAATGAAGATATATTATTATTAATGCTGCTGTTTGAATAATTAAATTTTTTAAATATATCCTCTATTTTAAATAATAAACTCCTCATTCTGTTTGTCGCCTTATAAGTTTCATTTACAAGTTCAGAAACTTCCTTTGATACTACAGAAAAGTTATTATACCATTCTCCCGATTTAGAAGCCTGTATGCTTGAGTTTATTGCAAGAGTTTTAGTTTTATCGTACATATTTTCCATAAAAGATATAATTCTATTTATTTGAAAGCTTAATTGACCAAAACTTTCAGATTTACGGAATTCCTTTGTAAAATTTAGTTTTTCCGTTTCTATTTTTTTATTCAAATCTTCAAACATGCTTATCATATTTCTGCTTTGATTTTGCAGACTGTATATTTTTTCTATCGATTCGGATAATTTTTTGTTTGATTCTTCAAGCGTTTTTTTCTGCAGTTCTACAGAAGCCTGCAAATCAGGATATGTTTCTATTAATTCATTTATTTTTTCTATATTTATTTTACCGTCATTTATTTGAAAATTTTCTATGGTAATAAATTCATTGGTATAATCTATAATTCTATTTATATCCGTTTTCAAATTATTAATAGTAGAGTAAGTATTTTCTACTTTGTCTACCAAATGATTAACAGACTGAGAAAAACTTTCTTTTAATTCGGATAATTTTTCAGATGTATTTATAGCTGTTCCAATTATTATAGAATCCTGAGCCTTTATACTTTCCAAATCATAAGACGGAGTTGTTTTTTTATATACTGCTGAAATAAATCTTATTACGGATAAATATATTATTATAACATTAAATACTGCATAAGCTAATGTGATTCTGCTGAATGTCAGTTTATTAAAAAATAAAAATCCGCTTGAATATTTTGTATAAATTGATATTCCGTTGAAATCATCAAAAAAAGATATAGATATTATAGATATTAATATCAGTAAAGTTATATTTTCTTTGATTTTTTTATTAACCAGTATTTCATATAAGAATGCGCATATTATAATAAAATAATATATTGTGAATATAAAATCTCTTAATATATAAATTGTTCCTATTTCGCCTCTGCTTTTTATGCTGTTTTTCATAGTATCATTTAATGTAGTCATTGCTTCTTTTGTTACTATAAAAAGCTGAGGATATAATAGAGCTACGGCAATTAATAGTATAAGTATGAATACTGCTGCTATATATAATTTATCCAATATAAAATGAAATTGCTCACTCAGCTTTAATTTATTTTTTATATACATCATCCAAGGAATAATTGTCAGAGAAAGCGCCAGCTGTTCAAATTTATATAAATTGGGGGCTAGCTCATTATTCGGACTGTATAGAGAAGTTATAATATTTAAGGCTTCTAATGCGGAAAATATAAAGCATAGAAACCCTATAAACATAATAATAGCCTGAGTTTCATCATAGAGCTGAAAGTATATATAAGTATATAATATTATACCAACTATTGATATAATAGTGGCTATAACAGGAATACCCAATTCTAATGTTATAAGAGAGAAAGTGTAATTCATAAATCCTCTATAAATAAAATAATCTATAATTAAATTATAGTTATATATTATAAGTTAATTTTAATATATTAAAAGCAGAAAATTAACTAAAACACCGTTTATATAATCGGAATTAATTTATTAACTATTTACTTAACTTAATAATAATTTTTATATTTTGATGACTGTATTAATCCGTAAGTTTTTTTACCCATCTCTCTTTTTTAAGCATTATAGTGCCTATAGTTATTTTAACAAAGTCCGTTAATTTTGCTATACCGAACATGGCAACGGGACCTGCAGAAGTAAATTTAGCAAGTATTAAAGCTAAAGGCGCAAACATTAATAATGATACAGGAACATCAACTGCAAATCCGAATAATGTATCTCCTCCCGCTCTTGAAACTGCAAATTGAGCATTAATATATGTCCATACTGGCATGTAGCATGCTATTAATATTACCAGATTTCTTGTAATAGCCTGAGCATCAGCCGTAAGTTTAGAGAATATAATAGGTATTAATAAAGCAGACGACATTTGAATTAATCCTACGGCTAATCCCGCTATTACGGATCCGTTTAATATCCATTTGGCTTTATTTTTTGCATCTTCCAATTCTCCCCGTCCTAAAGTTCCGCCTACAACTACCATTGTGGAAACAAATATGCCTTGAAAAACTAAATAAAATATATTGGCTATTGTAAATCCTGAAGCCATGCCTGCAACTGTTTCCGCACCTCCTCTGCTGTTATAAAGAGCCGTCATAAACATTTCGCTTAATCCCCAGCTTATTTCGCTTAAAAATATAAGACTTGATTTTTTAAGCATAGAATAAAACACATTAAATTTTACTTTTAATATTTCCCTGCTTCTTACATAAAATTTTTCTTTATGAAGCTTTATATAGGCTATAAATAAAATCATTTCTATTATTCTTGCTGTCAGCGTTGCAATCGCAGCCCCCGTTTCTTCAAGTCTAGGAGCGCTGAAATTTCCGTATATAAGTATATAATTTCCGATAGTATTTAAAATGGTGGCTATTACAGATATTATAAGAGGAATATGCGGTTTTCCTATTTCCCTGTATGAAGAACCTATAGCCCCTGATATTGATATAGGTATAAATGTAAATGCTATTATACGCATATATTTTGTACTTGATACAAGTATTTGTTCCTGAGCCGTATTGCCTTTAGTCATAAGTTTCATAAATATTTCAGGATTAACAGTCATTAGTATCATATAAGAAATTGATATTATGAGAGGAAGAATAATTTTAAATCTGAAAGCCTGCTGCATTCCTTCTTTATTATCGGCGCCGTTATTCTGAGCCATATATATTCCGCCTGCGCCGTAACATGTATTAAGTATAACAATATATATAAAGTTTAATTGATTTGATACATTTACAGCAGCCATTTTTATATCGCCGAGCTCTGCCACCATAAAATTATCTATTAAGGAAACCATTCCCATTATAAGCTGCTGAAGCATTACAGGTACTGCAATAGATATGCATAATTTATAGAAGTCAAAATTACCGAATAATTTGTTTTTATCACTGTAAAATTTATATGAATTAGTATTCATAAACAACCTCTTGGATATGATGAAAAGATTTATAAAACAGTGACGAAAATATACAGCTATTTTAATATTTGTCAATATTATTTATGCGTATTTTTTATAATTATAATAAATATTATTTTGATAATAAAGTTTTCATTTCGGTATATAGTTTTAATAAATTATTTGCTGTCTCTTCAGGTACGGTATAATTTTTAAAACCTTCGGTGGTTTCAACCCTTACAGCTTTTAAAATAGAGAGATTATCTATCTTATTTTCCGCCTGTATGCTGTAGCTTCTGTCAATATAAGCCGTGTCCATAAAGTATATTGAAGCGCCATATATTACTTCTGTATCTGTTTTAGGGGCTAATGATTTATAATTAAGCTCTGCATACTTTTCACCGTCAAATTTTAATATTATTTTATTATCTTTAGAAACATTAAAAGAGCTGTCTCTTACATACTGAGCTTCTATTATTATATTATCGCTGCCGCTTATATTCTTTAATCTCAGCCTTACGGAAGAAGACCAGTCATTAATTGATATATAGTCCGTTTGATAAAATTTCTCTCCGTAAAAAGAATCTTCTATTAAATGTACTTTTGCAGCACATGATGATAAAGAAATAATTATTATGAAAAGCTTAAGTATTTTTTTCAATATTTCCTCCAAAATATTTTATTTGATAGTAGAAATATACGCAAAGCTTACTATTTATTCATACAATCTTTTATACCATTCTGTATCGCCGATATTTTCTTTCATAATTTCTTTTAATCCTTTTAAATTAAAACCAGCCAGTAATTCATCAGAATCTCTGTAGTATAAATCACATTGCGAAGAATCTGATAATATTTTTATTAAATTATTAACCGTTCTGCCTGCTCCTCTCACAAGCTTATCATCGCCTCCAATACAAATAGCGTTTTTTGAATCACTTATTTCAGCTATGTTATTTTCGGATATATTATAGTTAATACTGCTTCCTGAATTTCTTTTTATTTTTAAATAATAATTATTGTCAAGTTCTATTTTATCACTATAAATAAAAACTGCCGCTATAAGATCATTGTTATAAGCGGCGCTAAAATCATCAACTAATTGTATATCGACAGCTATAGCTATTACTGATTCTTTATCCGAACTAATATTATTAAAAATATAGAAATCAGACGATGTATCTAGAGAATCAATTTCAACTTCCCACTTTGCAAATATGCTGGCTGAAAATATAAAAAATATTAAAATAGTAAAAAACTTTTTCATAAATAAACTTCCTGAAATTTTATATATATATTTTTAAATATACACTTATATAATAGCAAATTAAATTTTTGCTTTAATTATCTAAACTATATACTGCATAATTATTTTTTACAAGAAATTTTTTATATTAAAATTATAAAGTAAGCTATTATTATAAAAATTACCAGTTTATATAATTGCTATTTTAATGATTTTATTATATACTTATAAATCAATATTTATTATCGGAAGGGGTTAATTAAATGGAGAATCCTATAAAAAATATTACTGAAACTATAGCGGGGGAGTTCCGTAATTTTAAGCATACCTTAAAAGAAATATTATATGCAATAGTTATTGTGCTTCTTATAAATACATTTTTAATACAGAATTATCAGATTCCCACAGGCTCTATGATACCTATCATAATGCCGGGAGACAGACTTTTTGCAAACAGATTTGTTTACGGCGTGAAGCTTCCTTTTACAGACGGGCTTTTAGGATACAGGCTTCCAAGAATAAAATCTCCTCAAAGAGGTGATTTGGTGGTATTCAGAGCTCCTCCTTCGGCTTCTTTCGGATGCGAATCCTCAATGCCCTATTATGAACCTTCTTCTTTGGTGCAGTTTTTAAAGCTTCCTGTTATGATATTTTCTCTTACCCCTTTTACTTGGGACCCTAGATTTCTTCTTGCGGATTATATAGGAGAGAAGCTTACGGGAGGCACTCATTTGGCGCCTGCTCCTTTATTTTTTGGGCTTAAGACTGTGGATTTGGATCCGAGAAAAGAATTTGTTAAAAGAGTTATAGCATCTGCAGGGGAAACGGTTGAAATCAGAGAGAAAAAAATTATTATTAACGGAAGCGAAATAGAAGATAAATGGGGATATTTTTTCTATGGAAATGACAGAGATTTTGTACCTATTATAGATATATACGGACCTATTTATGTACCTAAAAAAGGAGATATTATAATATTTAGAAAATTAGAGGATAGAGCGGATTATTATAATGATATTAGTTCTTTTGAAGTTCATGTAAATGATCAGATAGTAAGCGATGATTTAAAATTATGGTATTGGATGAATATATATGTTCCTAATACCAAAGACAGACCCGATGAATATATATATAATGTTCCTGAAGATTATTTCTTCGTTATGGGAGATAACAGAGATCAAAGCTGCGACAGCAGAATGTGGGGACTTGTTCCGTACAGATATATAAAAGGTCAGCCTATGATTGCTTGGATACAATCTAAAAGACCTAATGATGTACCTCAGGGTTTCTTTAAATACTTTATAATAAAATAAGAATGCAGTATGTATGATCAAATTTCTAAAGATACTTTAAAAGAATTATTAAAAATTTGGAAGGCTAAAAATACTGAAGATTTAAAAGTAAAATCTTCTTCCATATCAATGGTATCTTTTAAATTTTTTATTTTATCTAAAGAATCCAGAGATATTATACTTTATATACTGAAAAATGAGGATAAAGAATTAAATTCTATAGATATAGCTTATTCTCTTAAATATAGCCAGAAACAGCTTCCTGTATTTTTTAATCATATAGAAGATATAAAAAAATCAGGTCTTTTATATTTAAAGATAAAGAGAAGGAAACTTAACTCTCATGATGATACTTTATATTTTCTGCCTAATGTTAAATCAATAATAGAAAGCATTATTTTTAAAGATGATATAAAAATTCCTTATTATATTGATAATACTTATACAGTAAATACTTATAAAAAATATCTTAATAAAATTATTCATATATATGAAAACGGAAATATTATAGAATACAGCAAATCAAAAATAGATGATAATGAATTGTTTATTTTATGTAAGGCTAATATTATCTGCATTTATTTTTATAAAAGCAGCATTCTCATTCCTTATGTCGCTGTTAATAATAAAAATGTTTTGGAAAATTTAGATAAAAATCTTAAAGATAATATAGAAAGTTCTGTATTTATATATAATCATTTTAATATATTAAATGATATTGATGCTTTTATATATGAATGCGATGCACAGAAATTATCTGCAGAAGATATTCATATAAATTTTTTAACTAATAATTTAGAATCAAATAATATAATAAATATATGCTCAAAATTGAATTTAATTAAAATTGATAATAGAGGATATATTTCTTTAGAGTATGATAATATAAAAAGTTATTTATCCGATTCTATAGAGAATAGAAGAGATTTTATATTAAAAAATATTTATAAAAATTATTCGGATTATTATAAAAATATTCTTTCAATTATAGAAAATGAAAGCATGTCAAAATCAGTATTATTTATAAAATTTAAGGAAATATATAATAATTCTGTAAACGCAGAAGAATATAATAATATAATATATTCTATGTTTATGCTTGGAGTTGTTGAGGCATCTTTTTATGAAAATGCTATATTGGCAGTTAGGAATGCAGCTTATGACGGAAACAGCTTTAGAAGAGCTTTTATTAACAGTAATTTTGAATTGACATTGATTAATCATTATTTGTTTTCCAATAATTTTATCTATATGTGCAATTTGTATTTTGATTTGGATAATAGGGAAACGGTTTATACTTATTCTATGACGGAGGAAAGCATATTAAGAGGAAAGACTATAATAAATGATACTAAATCCGAATATTTTTTTGATAATTTCTTAATTGTATTAAAAGATATATTATCTGATAATAATGTTGAAATGCCTAAGCATGTTGAGGCAAGCATAAGAAGATGGTATGAAAGGGGGGTTATTTCTTATGTATATGATAATGTTACATTTATTATTATAAAGGATTCAAATAAGCTGGAAGAAATAATATACGAGGCTAAGAGAAAGGGAATTATTATAAAGAAGATAAGCGATGAATATGCATTGGTAAAATCTGGCGCAGCAACTAAAAAAAATCTTACTAAGTTTCTAAGACAGAGAAAGATAATAGTAACATTCTAAAAAATAAGCGGTGAAATATTATGACGGACTATCTTAATAAAGAAGCATATAATTTTTATTTACCTGAAAACTTAATAGCAGCCGAGCCTAATTATAAAAGAGATAAATGCAGATTGATGACTTTAAATAGGAATACGGGAGAGATTGAGCATAAAATATTTTCAGATATTATTAATTATATGAATAAAGATGATGTTTTAGTATTAAATGACAGCAAAGTAATACCAGCAAGAATATATGCTAAAAAAAACACAGGCGGAAATGCAGAAATACTTCTTATTAATAAATTAAATGATGATGAAAGTTTTTGGCAATGCCTTATAAAAGGTAAAAATATTAAAGAACATGATATTTTATATTTAGATTATAATTGTATTAATATTGAAGCTTCAATAGAAAAAGATAATATATCAACAAAACTTATAAAATTTTCTAAGCCTCTTACAAGCAGTATTTTGGATAATATAGGCAGAATTCCTCTTCCTCCTTATATAATACAAAGAAGAAAGAAAAAAGGTATGGAGGAGTATAATAATAAAGATAAAGAGTTTTATCAGAATGTTTATGCAGAAAATGACGGCAGTATTGCTTCTCCTACATCAGGACTTCATTTTACAAAAGAGCTTTTAGATAATATAAAGTCTAAAGGAATTATTATCTGCTTTATTACTTTGCATGTGGGATTTTCAACTTTTAATCCTCTTAAAGAAGATAATTTGCTTAATCATATTATGCATAAAGAGAAGTTTATGATACCTGAAAAAAGCTGTGATATAATAATAAATGCCAAAAAAGAAGGCAGAAGAGTTATATCATGCGGAACAACCGTTGCAAGAGTATTAGAAAGCGAATATCATAATTATGATTTTAAAAGATTAGAAGGCTATACCAGTATATTTATTTATCCACCTTATAAGTTTAAATGTGCAGACGCTTTGATTACCAATTTTCATACGCCTTATTCAACGCTTCTTGCTATGGCAGGCTCCTTTGGAGGATATGATAATATTATGAATGCATATAAAAAGGCTGTAGAAAATAATTATATGTTTTTTTCATACGGCGATGCTATGTTTATATATTGAATATTTAGTAATTTTTTTTAATTAAATCTTTTTTTAATAAGTATGTATGCATCTTTATTATTTATTAAATCCTAAAATATATAAATTGTCTTCTGTAATAAAAATTATTTAAGTGCATAAATCTATTTCCGATAAATTAACATAATATAAAATATAAATAAGGAGAATTGAAATGAACTCTGAAATTAAAATATTCAGTGTTGACTATTTGCCAAGCAGCTGTAATTATGAATTATTAGGATTAGTTAAAGGCAATATAGCTCAGTCTAAGCATATAGGTAAAGACTTTTTAGCTGGATTAAAAAATATAGTCGGAGGAGAAGTTGGAAGCTATACGGAAATGATAAGCGAAGCCAGAGAAACGGCTACAAAAAGAATGCTGGAAGAGGCTGAAAAATTAGGCGCCAATGCAGTAATAGGAGTAAAATATTCATCTTCATCTGTGATGGAAGGAACTACTGAAGTTATAGCTTACGGTACAGCAGTAATTATAAAATAGGGAAGAGATATATTAATGAGAAGAGAAACTTATGAATTGCAAAACTCCGATATGCTAAGCGAATCTTGGAGAATATTCAGGATAATGGGGGAGTTTGTAGATGGATTTGAAACTATGTCAAACTATAAAAATGCCGTTACAATGTTCGGAAGCGCAAGAACCAAAGAAGATCATCCTCACTATAAATTAGCTTATGAAACTGCCAAATTATTAGGCGAAAATAAATATGATATTATAACAGGAGGAGGTCCCGGTATAATGGAGGCAGGAAACAGAGGGGCTTTTGATGCTAATGCAGAATCTGTAGGTTTATGCATAGAACTTCCTTTTGAGCAGAAAACAAATCCGTATGTAAAAGAAGAATTAAAATTCAGGTATTTTTTTGCAAGAAAGGTTATGTTCTTAAAATATGCTAGGGCGGTAATAATATATCCGGGAGGTTTCGGCACAATGGACGAGATGTTTGAAACTTTAACTCTGATACAAACTAAAGTTATTCAAAGAATACCTATTATAGTAATGAATTATGATTATTATACGGATCTTGCTGAGTGGATAAAAAAAGACATGCTTAAAGAAAGCTATATAGATGATGAGGATTTAAATTTGATACAATATGCAGAAACTCCGAAGGATACTTTAAATATAATAAACTCTTTTCATAGTTCCGTAAATAATATCAAATAAAATATATAAAAATGAAATATATAGTAATAATTTTATTAACTGGTATTAATATCGTATTTGCTCAGATGCCCGAATTATTCTGCTTAAACGGTTATAAGGATTTAAAATTCGGAATGAATATTGAAGAAGCGGATAATAAAATTACTAATTATAACTTAAATGTATATGCTGATTTTTTTGAATCACTTCAATTAAAAAACAACACTATTTTAAATATATATAAAAATGATACTGAAAAATTGGCATATTATCTATATTTCTATAATAATCAGCTTTACAGAATAGAAATTTGCAATCATATAGGCGATATATATAATAAACCGTCATTTTATAATCCTGCAGCAATGGCGGATATTGATAGTATAAAAGAAAAACTAATATTTAAATATGGAAATATTACAAAAACGGATATAAAAAATTATTCATTTAATAAAAATCCATTTGAAGAATATATATTATGGTGGTCATCAGATTTGGCAAGCGTTTCTTTATATATTAAGCCTGATTTAGATACTTTAAATAAAGTTATGAAATATTATTCATATAGGATTTCTTTTTATGATGAGATAAAAATAAAAGAAATATATTCTTCCGAATAAGCTTATCAAAAATAAATAAAGCATATATTTATTTAAATCATTTAAGCTTAATGATATTCTATAGCTTGTCTTTTATCTTCTTTCTTTTTATTTTATTTATTAGGATTATTGAATCTTCCTTTGTCTATCAAACTTGATATTATATGATTTTTAGATTTATTTTTGGCTTCTAAAATTTCATTAACATCATTAATAAAATCTTGAAACTGTATGTTACAGCAAAGTTTATGCATAGTATCTATATCTAAATAGTTTCTTTTTTTGGCTGAAAATAATATCTCTGAATCTTCAGGATTATCATAATTTAATTTTATTATACCAACTCCAAAAGACTGATTTAATCTTTTTATTTCTTCCATTAAATCTATATCATTTTCATCTATTTCCATAGCAGCAAGCCAAGCCTCATTAGCCCATCCTGAATTTGATAATGCCTGAAAATAATATTCTGTCAAACTTCCAAGTGTGAGTTTTAATTTTAATTCATAAGCATAAAGCTCTGTAGTTGGTACATTTATATGATTGAATAATTCCAAAACTGATTTATTGATATAATCTTTGAATGTAACAGCCACTATATCAGGAGTACCCCATTTCATTTTGCCTTTCAAGTTAATATTGGAAGCATTAGCATTTATAGTTTTAGAATATATTTTCATTGAGTCTAAATATTTTGTGAGAGGTATATGTAAATCTTCTTCTAATATATTTTTATTTGTAATTGTATTTTCAATGATATCTTCTGATTCTTCTTCGCTTAAATTATTAATTTCATTTATTAAACTTTGATCGGAGTTATTATTTTTGCTCTTTAATAAAAACTTTCCTTTTCCAACCTTAACAAATATTGTAGTATTAGGATTATATTTGATATCTTTATATATTCTTGAACCAATGCTATGTTTTGGACTTATACTCATTTTAAAATCTGGATTATTTTGTTTACCTGCTTCTTCTATTTTTTTGTCATAACCTAGTTCACAGGCTTTCTCCCATATCTCATCAAGTTTCATAGGAACATCACTTTGCTCTAAAACTTTTTTTGCCGCATCATAATATGTCATAATTAACTCCTAAACCTCATCGTCATATTATAACATATTTATATAAAAATTCAACTAATTATAATATGCTTTTTTCTGGCATAATATTTTTGATTCTCTCTTTGATTGTAATATGTACTAATGATGAAATCAATCTCTTATTATTATAAAAATTAGTGTAATCAGATAATTTCTGCTTATTAAATTTATTCATAGAAGTTTTAAGATTTAAGAATCTTTTTTAGAAAGATATAAATATTTTTCTCCTTATAATGTTTTCAGAACTATGAATAATTTAAGTTTTATGCTATACTTTTGTTTCATAGCAGTATCCTTATAATTTTTGAGCAAGAATATTATAACAAGTATACTGCTTTTATACCCCAAAAGTCCAATAAGTATGGCTCCTAAACATTTTTATACATTATACAATATTGACTTTTTTAATAATTCTATTATTATAAAAGCCGTTAAAAAAATAATGTGTAAAAATATAGTAAGGTTATATTATGAATGCTAGGGGTAAGTCCAAAAAGAAAATCAAAGAGAATGACAGTCCTTTTTTAAACTTAAATGCTGATTCCGAGAAACAGGAAAAGGCTTCTATTAAAACCATAGCAAACAGCGTTATTATTACAGAGAGTGATAATAAGCGTATAGACAGAAATAAAAAAGAATATGACTTAGAAATATCAGATGCTTCCCGTAAAGATTGGCTTTATTATACAAGATCTCCCTTAATGAATAATTACAGAGATAATCTTTACAGAGAGTATTACAGCTTATCGGTGCTTTTATCTTTAAGGGGAGATAATAACAATGAAATAACACTTGGACTTTCTTTAAAATTAATAGATTTAGAAAATAAAAAAGAATACAGAGCGGGGGAGCTCGAGAGTTTTTTATTTTCATGCGTTGTCGGAAGCAGACAGACTATAGAATATAATGAGAAAATAATAGAACTTGAGGATTTCAGCAAAGCGGAAGCAAAATTAATAAGATTTTTAAATAATTTGTATGCCGATGCAAAGCAAGTGCAGGAAAACGGCAAATTATGGTTTAAAGATTATGATGCTTATCAATGTCTGAAGCTTTTAAAAGATATTGCTAATATAAGGCTTGAAAGCAGGGTTATAACATTCAGCGATGAAGTTCTTAATCTGCAGCTGGAAAGCTTTTATAGTGAAGAAAAGAATTTAATTCTTAATTTGTCAATTAAAGATGTTGATTTAAATAGAGTATATGCATTCGGAGAAAACTGTCCTTTTATATTATATAAAGATATATTTTATGAAACTAATCCTTCATATCCGAAAATAAAAAAAAATATATTTAAAGACAGTATAATTGTAAAAAAAGAATATATAAAAGATTTTTGCTCAAGGGTTCTTCCTAACTTAAAAAAAGATTTTAATAATATAGAACTTCCTAAAGATATTAAAGAGAATGATATATTATCGTTTCCAGCTCAGGCATTGCTCTTTTTGGATTATGATGGTGCTAATGTGTTTTCAACTATTAAATTCAAATACGGTCCTTTTACAGTAGATCCTTATTCGGGTAAATTTACAAGCGGAAATATGTTTGACCATGAGGTTTCGGAAATTTACAGAGATAGCGAAAAAGAAGAATATTTCTGCAGAACATTATCAAAATATTTGGATAAAGTAGGAGATTATACTTTTTCAACCTCTGATGATGAAAAAATATTTTATTTATGCTACAAAATACTTCCGTATCTTCAGGACAGAGGCTGGACTTGCTATTACAGCGAATCTTTTAAATCTCTGAAATTAAATGTTAAGCCTTTAAAAATGAGAGTTTCTTTAACTAAAGATATTAACTTTTTTGAGATTAATTTTTCTTTTGAAGGAGTTAAAGAAATACATGATTTATCGGATATTATAAGAGCCGTAAAAACCGAAAATAAGGAATATATAAGACTTCAGAACGGTTCATTTGTTCCTATAGATTTGGAAGTAATTGATTATATTGCCAAGATGTTTAAAGAGAATCCTATAGAACAAAAGGAGGATAACAGATATTTGCTGCCTATGTTCAGCGCTCCTTATTTTGCTGATATGCTTGAAAAACACAGCGGCATAGAATTAGATTTAGACGACAATGCTGCTGATTCTATAGCCAATATAAAAAAAGTGGATTATGATGAAAAGCCTCCTGAAACTATAGTAGGCGATTTTAGAAGCTATCAATTAGTCGGGTATAAATGGCTTAGAAAATTAGCCGACATGTCATTAAACGGTATACTTGCCGATGATATGGGTCTTGGAAAGAGCTTTCAGACTATAGCTGCAATATTAAAAGAAAAAGAAAACGGCATCAGTCTTACTTCTTTAATAGTAGCTCCAACCTCATGCGTTGCTAATTGGGAATGCGAGATTAAAAAATTTGCACCTTCTCTTGAAGTTATAGTTTTATCCGGCAATTTAAAAACAAGAATGAAAAAGATTAGAGCTGTAAGCAATTATGATGTAGCTGTAATATCATATTCTGCATTAAGACGAGATGTAAAAGCATTAAGCGTCAATCAGTTTAATTATTTAATACTTGATGAGGCTCAGCATATAAAAAATGCCAATACTCAGAATGCTAAAATGGTAAAAAGCTTAAAATCATTGAAAAGGCTTGCATTAAGCGGTACACCTATAGAAAATAGTATAAGCGAGATGTGGTCTATGTTTGATTTTCTTATGCCCGGATTTTTAGGCAGGTATAAGGATTTTGCAGAAAATTATGAAGCTCCTATACTTGCAGGATTGGACAGTTCAAGCGAGGCTTTAGATAATTTAAAAAATAGAATAGCGCCTTTTATATTAAGAAGATTGAAAAACGATGTTCTTAAAGATCTGCCTCCTAAACATACAGTAGTAAGCTACTGCGATTTAACAAAAGATCAGAAAGAACTTTATATGTCTATACTTGAAGCGGCTAGAATAGAAATATTTGAAACTGTAAAAAGAAAAGGCTTTGCCCAGTCGCATATAGAAATATTTTCAGCATTAACAAGATTAAGACAGGTATGCTGTCATCCTAAACTTATGCATAATGATTTGAGAAAAGAGAGTCATACAAGCGGTAAGTTTAATATGTTTATAGAGATGATAAGGGAAGCTGTTTCAGGCGGGCATAATGTATTGGTATTCAGTTCTTTTACAAGAATGCTTAATATTATGCGTATTGCTTTCAAAAAATTGGCAATAGATTATTTTTATTTAGACGGTGCTACAAAAGACAGAATGGATTTAGTGCATAGATTTAATAGAGGAGAGGCTCCTATATTTTTGCTTAGTCTAAAAGCCGCAGGCACAGGACTCACTCTAACTAAGGCTGATACAGTCATGCATTATGATTTGTGGTGGAATCCCGCTGTTGAAGATCAGGCTACAGACAGAGCATACAGAATAGGGCAGAAACGCATTGTAACTAATTATAAGCTTATTACAAGAGGTACTATAGAAGAGAAAATACTTGAGCTTCAAAATAAAAAGCGTTTATTGATTAATACGGTTGTCGGCGATTCTATGACTGATATTAATAAATTAAGCTGGGAGGAGGTAAAGAATCTTATTAATTAATATATGCTGAAAGTTTTTAAAATATTTTATTTATTTTTGTTTCAGGTTATTTTATAAAAAATAATATAAAATATAATTTACTTTTTATTATATTTTTATATAATTATAAAATATAATAAAAATATTTGTTCAAAGATTTTTATTTTTTTAAATCTCTAATACAGCAAAATTAAAGACTGATATTTTTCGGTATATAATAATATATATAATAAATTACAGTAAAAAAATTATAAGATTCATCTGCTAATATCTATTAAAATAATTATTATCGGAGCTTACTTATAAAAAAGCTGTTTTTAATTATGTTAATTGCATATTGTTATATGAAAGTCTCTATGATTCTAATAAATAAAAAAGCCTGCTAATCCAGATATATCTCTTAAAGGTATTTGGACAGGTTCAAGGAATGGTAAATATTTATCTTCTATAAAAGAGTTTGAATGGCTCAGCTGTTATTCATACAGATTTCATAATGATAATTTAATGGGATATTATTCTATCAGAAAAAAGTATAACATAAAAATGACAAGATATATATTTGCTTATATTTTAAAAATAGAAAAAGATAAGCATTATTATAAATAATATAATAATAGATACGATGATTGGAAAGAATTTAATTTAGAAAAAATAGATGATTATAATTATAAATGGTGTTGAGTTAAAAAGAAATTAGAAATTTATAAAATAAATTGTAAATTATAGAACAAATAAAAAATAAGCGGAACTGTAAGCCGTATTCTGTCATTTAAGGTAAACATTTATCTTGTCATTATATCACTACAATGCTTTAGCGAGCCACCTGAAACTTGGGAAAAGGGCTATCCGTTTCTGTTTGCTCTTGCCTCTCATGGGGTTTGCAATGCCATTTATGTCGCCATAAATGCGGTATGCTCTTACCATGCCTTTTCACCCTTACCAAATCGGCGGTATATTTTCTGCTGCACTTTCCATAGGCTTTCGCCTTCAAGCCGTTAGCTTGCATGATGCCCTTTAGAGGTACGGACTTTCCTCGGTATTAGCTGCTTAAATACCGCGTTTACCCGCTCCGCATATTTAATTACTTTATTATAAAAATTATAAAATGTCAATCTTATTTTTTATTAAAATAATATTTTATCAGAGTTTTAAAATTTTGTTTGTATTTTTATTTCTTGAGTATATGTTTTATGCTTGAAAAAAATCGTCTGAATATTATAATATATATAAAATTTATTATAAAAAATTAGGAGGATAAAAGTGAATATTAATAATAATGCTTCTCAGTTAAAAAAAGATATATTTGTAAAGATAGCATTAATGTTTATTGAAGACAGATTAATAGAAGATATTGATAAACTGCCTATAGAAATAATACCTAGAGACAGCAAATCTATAAGATGCTGTATTCATAATGATAGAGAAATCATGAAAAACAGAATAATGGCAATACTTGGAATAAGCATAGAAGGCAAGGAGGACAGCGGCATATCTTTATCGGAATATGCCAAATTAGCATTGGATAGGGATAAGCCCACTTGGCCTATGCTTACGGTATTTGATGAGGCATGTAATGCCTGCGTAAGAGCCAATTTTATGGTTACAAATGCTTGTCAGGCTTGTTTAGCAAGACCTTGTATGGTAAATTGTCCTAAAGATGCAATAACTATATTAGATGAAAGAAGAGCTTATATAGACAGTAATAAATGCATTAACTGCGGATTATGCTTAAAAAATTGTCCTTATCATGCTATTATTTATATACCTGTTCCATGCGAAGAATCTTGTCCTGTAGGCGCAATTAATAAAAATGAATATGGGAAAGAGGTAATAGATTATCATAAATGCATATTCTGCGGAAACTGCATGAGGGAATGTCCCTTCAGTGCTATAATGGATAAAGGGCAGCTTATCGATGTTTTAAAGCATTTAAAAGATGATGAAAAAGTTAATGTAATGTATGCGCCTTCCATAGCTTCTCAATTTAATGCTAAGCCAGGACAAATTAAAAGCGCCTTATTAAAGATAGGATTTAATAATGTATGGGAAGTTGCTTTAGGAGCCGATATCACTTCAGATAAAGAAGCGGCTGAATTTGAGGAGAGAATGGAAAGAGGTGATAAATTAATGACAACTTCATGCTGTCCTGCTTATGTTAAAGCAGTAAGAAAACATGTACCTGAATTAATAGATTGCGTATCTGAAACCAGAACACCTATGCATTATACCGCAGAGATGATGCATAACGAATATCCTGATGCGGTTAATGTATTTATAGGACCTTGTCTCGCTAAGAGAAGAGAAAGCATAGATGATGATTTAGTAGATTATTGTTTATCAATGGAGGAGCTTGAGGCTTTATTTATAGCTACAGGTACCGATGTTTCTAAAGAACCTGATCTTGAAATTGAAAATATTCCTACCGCTTCGGGAAGAAAATATGCAGTAAGCGGAGGAGTTGCTGATGCTGTAAAAGTAAGATTAAAACATCCTGAAAAATTAAAAGCCGCAGTTATTAATGGTCTTGATAAAGAAGGTATGAAGCAGCTTAAAGGCTACGGAAAAGTTCAATCGGGCGAGACTCCTATTAATGATGATACGCCTAATCTTGTGGAGGTTATGGCTTGCAATGGAGGATGTGTCGGAGGTCCTTGCGTAGTTAAAAATCCTAAGGCTGCGGCTGTTCAGCTGCAAAGATATGCCTCAACCGGCCTAGAAGTAAAAAGGCAAAAGTAAAAAAGACTGATATATATTTATAATTATTAAAAAGACAGGAGTTTATTTTTAAGTCTCTTGTCTTTTTTATTAAATTTTAATGCTAATAATAAATTTAAAAAAGTGCGGCATTCTGAAAATACCGCACTTTAATTATTGCTTGATGTATGTAAAAAAATTATTTATTTTATTTAAACATTATACGGTTTTATTTAGTCTCTATAATAATTTTATGCTGTCCGTCATAGCCGAATACTTCGCTGTTATACATCTCTTCAGCTTTAGTTGCAGGAAGCAGATATTCTCCCGGAGTAACTGCTCTGACTACATATTTATATATATGCTCTCCTTCGTTGAGGACATCTGCAAATAATAATATTTTGTCATTATAGTTTTCAGTATGATTAAATCCTCCCCACCAGTTTATATATTGATTGCCTGTTATGTCTTTAACTTCACTGCTTTCCGTATCAAATGAAGAGTTCAGTATTCTCATACCTGCTGCAATAGGAGTGTCAACAGCAACAAAATGTCTTTCATAAGGAACCGTAACTTTTACAACAACAACATATTCTTCGCCTTGCTTGAATCTGTCTTTAGCGAGATCTAATACTTTTCCTTCTTTGGTATGATATTCTCTTTCAACTTTTATTCCTGCATCTCTATTAACTGCTAAATTACGGGGCGCATAATTAAGCCTTACGCCGTAATAGAGTCTGCCGTTTCCATTGCGTTTTATATTGGCTAAGGCAGTTTTAGTATTTAAGTTGCTTAATCTGTCATTCATAAACTCATCTAATGCATAGTTTTTTGTTAAGCTTGGCTGAGTTCTTGAGCTGAATGTTTCAGACATTAAAGTTTGTCCATGATATATAAACTCTGCTTTGAAATCAGGATTAACATTTTCATACTTTTTGAAATACATATTCATAGCGGCAAATACGGATACATTATCCTGAGTATTTAAATATCTGCCGTTTTTTCTTGATTGAACAAGCCATCTTACTACTTTTTCATTAACAGTATTATCATAGCCTGTTTCTATTAATGCATACAAAGCTACAGATGTATCTCTTACTGATGAGGAGTGTATCCAATACAAATTGGAATACATTTCTTCCAGTTCATAATGAGCGGTATTAGGATCTTCTTTAATTGTATTAAGTATATACTGTCTTACCTTAGCAAATGCATTATTATCATATTTATTATAGTACATAGCTCTCATTAACTGTACCTGTCCGTAAAAAGGCATATTATTAACATTAGGATATATCCTGTCTATTATAGATTTTACATCATTAGAATTGTATCCGCCCTCTGCAAGCACTGCGGCAATATAGGCTACCGAAGAAAGATTAATATATTCGTCATCCCAGAATCTGGGTTTTTCAGATTCTCTGCTTTCAGCATAGCTTCTTATATATTCCAGTGCCGATTTTAGAGAGTTTTTGTCAATAGTATATCCTTCTTTTTCTGCTTTAATCATAGCATCTGCGGCATATGCAGTAAGCCATGGTGATATCCAAGTTTTACTAGTCCAATATGAGAATCCTCCGTTGAAGCTTTGATAATTCGGCATATTTTTTAAGAAAGTTTGTACGGTATCATCAAGGCTTTCTTCAGTTATATCTGTAAGCTTCATATCTACCAATAATCTTTTGCTTGTTATTATAGGATAAACTTTAGACAGCTGCTGTTCTAAGCATAGATAAGGATAGTTAATAAGATAATTTATGCCGCCAGTAAGCTCGCTGAATGCACTAGGCGACATATAAACTTCTAAGCTTCCAGCTCCTTTATATGCTTCAGTGATATTAGGCACTCTAATCATCAAATCTGTATTATTGTTTGTAGTGCTTGAGAATACGGCAACCGATTCTGTTGTCATAGGTACATTAACTTCAAATGATTTCTCAACAGCGTCCGTATATTCTCCGCCTCTTGCAAGTATTGTAACTTTGGCATCTCCTCTGTTTGTAGCCGCAATATCAAATCTTACATCTGCAACTGCTCCTTTAGCTACTTTTATTGTCTGAATATCATTTTCTATCATAGCATTGGAAGCCACAGCCTGAATCTCTATTTCTAAATCCTCATCGGAATAATTATATACCAAAGTACCTGCTTTTAATTTATCTTCAACATAGGCAAATTCAGGAAGCGTAGGCATAAGCATAATATTTTTCTTAACCACCACAACATCATCTGAAGCTCCGAAATAACCGTCCTTATTTATAGCGGAAGCCATTATTCTGAATGATGTAATATTATCAGGAAGATTAAATGTAACCGTTGCTTTGCCTTCGGCATCTGTTTTTACTCTTCCCTGATAGAACGCTGTTGTTAGGAAATTCTTTCTTATGCTGAATATATCCATACCCATAGCTTCAGCCTTAGACATTAAGGCATTAGCCGATCTCATTCCGTCTCCTCCCGGAGTGTCTCCTTTTTCTCCGTAATTTCGCTGTCCTATAAGATGTATTCTTGTATCGGAACTTGATACGCTTAAAGGTCTTTTTCCGTAGAAAGTATTAAACCAATTTGGAGTTTTATATCCTATTAAATTTAATACTCCTACATCAACTACGCTTAACATAATTTCCGTCTCCATAGGCTCGCTTTCTTTTGTTTCAACATACAAGTCTACAGTCATCTCGCTTCTAGGCTCTAAACTATCTGCAGATTTTATTATTTTTACATTAAGTTCTTTTTCACGGGGCGAAACTGAAAGACCTGCATAACCAATCTTAAATGAAGGCTTGCCCTCATCATTGGCATAATTAGTGTAGGATTCATTTTCAACTCTTCCTTTGACGAGAGAAACTCCGACATATATATTAGGCAGATATTCAGGTTTTATGGGAATCTCTATTAAAGCAGTTGATCCTTCTATATTTGTTACATAAGAATCCATTACATATTCTCTTTCAACAGTTATCAAAGCAGTAGCACTTTCATAAGGAGATTTCACCATTATTTTAGCAGTTTCATAAGGCTTATACTCTTCTTTTTCTGTTATAAGTTCAAGTAAATCATCATCAAACATAGCCCAAGGAGCATAATCTTTACCTATAACATACATATACTCATCAGATTCAACCTCTCTGTATGCGGAATCTTGAGCACGTGCCTGCACTATATAGAGCCCTGATTTTTCAGGAGTAAAACTTAAAATAACAGGGTCTTTAGCTGTTGTAATAGAAGCAGTTTCAATAATATCGTTAATTTGTTTAGACTCCCATTGAAATCTTCCTCCTGTTATTGCTTTTTTTACAGATTCCCAATATCTTCTTATAATCTTAACTTCTATTTTTTTGCCTTCAAGTCTGTTTCCGTCAGGGTCTGCAGCTATAAACTCCAGCTGTGCAGGTTTATCGGTTTCTAAAAAATATCCCTGTCTTTTTATTCCTATATAATAATCGCTTCCGTAAAAAAGCACATTTTTAGTTGCGCTTACTTTTTGAGAATCATTTCCTGCTACGGTTGATTCTATAGTAACATAAGCTGCATGCAGTGAACGGCTTGCATCTATTTTCGGAGCATAAGCATATTCTCCGTTTTCATCTAATGAACCTGTTCCATTTGCTATTGAAGAATAATAGTCATTATAATATTCATCTTCAAACCAGCTTAATTTTTTGAATCTGAATCCTGCATTATTAGGAGGAGTAAATGAAGTTTCTCTTATAGAAATATTATAATTCACCTGATTGGATATCATAGGTTCTCCGAATAAATACCACCCTGACATTTTTATAGGCATTGTATCGCCTAAATAGTAGCTTTTATCTTCAACCCAAATTCTGCTTTCATACTCTAAAGGCTTAAATTCCTCCACTCTGAAGCTCTGAGATATTGAGTATGAGCTGCTTTCTTCTCCGTTATTATTGGAATCATTTTGAAATTCTGCCTCTATACTGTAATATCCTGTGGGAGCGTCCGCAGGAAGAGTGAAGTCTACTAAATAAGAACCGTATTCATTTAAAGCAACAGTTCCTTTATGAATTTCTTCTCCTCTTGAATTATTAACTATAAATGAACCGCTTTTCAAATCATCAGGTATCTGCCAATTTCCTGTTTTATTTTCTCTTATAACGCCTTTTATATGTACTTCTTCTCCGGGCTTATAAATTCCTCTTTCTGTAAACATAGAGCCTTCATATTCTTTATCGTTGGGGTAATCGTTATAACTTATATCCATTCTCCAAGGCGAAATACCCATACCCCAATCGCTGTTTATAAAAGATATATCATCTCCTTTTGTAACTATAGCCCATTGTCTGGGAGATGACCATCTGCTTACCCTTTTTATTCCTAAGGTTCTGAATCCTTTAGTATTTGCTATTCCGTTTCTATCTGTAATTGCCGTTTCCAATACTCTGTTGAAGTCATCTCTTATTTCTACGGCTGCCCCTTCAACAGGCATTCCTGTTTTTAAATCGGTTACAAATATTGTATTTGAATCGCCTGAGAATTTTCCTGTTACACCCATAGAGGTTATTTGTATCTGAGAATGCGATAAATAATTATTCCTATTTTCATATCCTGTTTTACTGCTAAACTCTATAGATAAAAGTCCGTAGCGTTTATTATTCATATAGTTAGTTAAATAAAGCGCTGTTGTAATATATTTATTTCTTTCAACATTCGGAATGTACTGTGAATTATTATCATATCCGAATAAATTTCTATATCTGTTGGTATAATTTCTAAACTCTTCGCTGCTGTCGTATCTGTATACTTCTTTATTTAAAAATAAGAAAGGTATTATATTATCTTTATCAACATACCTGCTTTTTATATTAATAGTGTTGGGATTAATTACATTTACAGGAAGTTTTATTCCCTCATAAGATTCCACGACTCCCATTCCTGAAGGTATTGAAACACTGGGATTATAGTCCGTAACATTTAATATGATATTTTGCTCTTTTCCCAAAGTTTGTCCGTAAATGTCTTTTAAACTTCCGTTAATTTTTATATTATATGTAGTATTAGGGTTAAATCTTAATTGATAAAGATCAAAATTTTTTGAACTCCATGAACTTTCCTCAAGGTCTTCTTCTGCAGGAAGCTGAATTGAAGGTTCTATCTCAATATTTCTTATTAAATCCGACCATTGAACTCTTGTGCTGAAATTAATTTTAGGACTTTCAGGATAGTATGATGCCGATATAGTCTGTTCGGAATTTCCATTAAAATAGAAATTATTATGCATTGAGAAAGAAAAATAGTCTTCTTTTTCCGTTCCTAAATTGCCGTCAACAGCGGCAAGTCCTTCATCTATATATACATTTATCTTTCCATTTTTATATAAATTATTTTTAGGAGTTAAAACCAATACCTGCTCTAATTCATATTCATCAGTTTCCCAACCTCTTAAATCCGAACTCCTTGCATATCTTATATCAAATTCTATATCAGGCTCATCCATATTTCCATAGATTAAGCTTATTTTTTCTCTTGCGCTTTGCAGATATATAGGCATATTATAATAAATAACTATGCTTACATCGGTAGGTAAATCCGATTGTCCGTTATAAGGAGAGCTTTTCTGCATTATGGGTCTTACTGTATTAAAAGTCCAAGTATAATCATTTTCAAGCGTATCTCCTGTTAATTCGCTTTTTATTCCCTTTTTTAATGTTACTTCTATAGCAGTATTATCGGGCAGGGGATCTTCAGGATAAAATGCCAAAGTATTAATTGAAAGCCATTTGCAGTAACCTTTAATATCTATATTAAAACTGAAATATTCATTGGGTGCATCTTTTAAAGCCTGCAAAGCAATCATCTGCTGATTGAATGTTACAGTTATTGCTTTGTAATTATTCCTGCTTACGTTTTCGCCTATCGGAGTTGTTCTATCAATATTAACTGCCGCAAACATACTTGCCCCCATTATAAATGATATTACTGCAGTAAAATAAATGATTCTTAATATAAGTTTTTTCATAATATCCTCATAATATATATTCTAAATTTATTCCAGTTCATTATATCATAAATAATTTTAAAGTAAATTTATAATCAAAAATATATTTTTTTATAAAAAATAATGAAACAATATTGAAAGAAAATTTGATATATTATAATATATTTATTAATAATCAATACTAATTAAGAGGTTTTAATATGGATGATAAAAAATTAACAACTGAATTCGGAGCACCTGTTGAAGATAATCAAAACTCTGTTACGGCAGGCGCAAGAGGTCCTATGCTTCTTCAAGATGTATGGTATATGGAGAAGATGGCTCATTTTGACAGAGAAGTTATACCTGAAAGACGAATGCATGCCAAAGGTTCAGGCGCTTACGGTACATTTACAGTTACGCATGATATCACAAAATATACCAAAGCAAAAATATTTTCCGAAGTGGGAAAGAAAACCGATTTATTTGTAAGATTTTCTACGGTAGCAGGAGAGAGAGGTGCTGCAGATGCTGAAAGAGATATCAGAGGATTTGCTATTAAATTCTATACCGAAGAAGGTAATTGGGATTTAGTCGGAAATAATACTCCAGTGTTTTATTTCAGAGATCCTTTAAAATTTCCTGATTTAAATCATGCTGTTAAGAGAGATCCTAAAACTAATATGAGAAGCCCTCAGAATAAATGGGATTTTTTAACATCGCTGCCTGAATCTATTCATCAGATAACCATTGATATGAGCGATAGGGGAATACCGTATAGTTATAGGTATATGCATGGATTCAGCAGTCATGCCTATAGTTTTATAAATAAGGATAATAAAAGAGTTTGGGTAAAATTCCATTTCAAAACTCAGCAGGGTATAAAAAATCTTACAGATGAAGAGGCTGAGGCAATAATAGCAAAAGACAGAGAAAGCTCTCAAAAAGATTTGTTTGAAGCTATAGAGAGAGGAGATTTTCCAAAATGGAATATGAAGATTCAAATAATGACGGAAGAACAGGCTAATGCAAGCAAAAGAAACCCATTTGATTTAACAAAAACTTGGTCTCAAAAAGAATATCCTTTAATTGATGTGGGAGTATTGGAGTTAAATAGAAATCCTGAAAATTATTTTGCCGAGGTGGAGCAGTCTGCATTTAGTCCTTCCACAATAATTCCTGGCATAGGTTTTTCTCCTGACAGAATGCTTCAGGGCAGATTATTTGCATATACTGATGCTCAAAGATACAGATTAGGAGTTAACTATTCAAGCATACCTGTAAATGCTCCTAAATATAAAAATACTTATCATAGAGACGGGGCTATGAGAGTTGATTCTAATAACGGATCAAAAGTAGAGTATGAACCGAACTCTCAGGGAGAATGGAAGGAGCAGAAAGAATATGCTGAGCCTCCTTTGAAAATTCAGGGAGATGCTTACAGATATGATTACAGAAAAGATGATGATGACTATTATACAGATGCAAGAGCCTTATTTAATCTTATGAATGATGAACAAAAGAAAGTATTATTCGAAAATACTGCAAGAGACATGAAGGGAGTTACTAAAGAAGTACAGCTTAGGCATGTTAAAAATTGTATGAATGTAGATAAGAACTACGGACTTGGCGTTCTTAAGGCATTGGGTCTTGATGAGAAAGACATAAAATAAAAATCATATAAATAAAACAATCAAATAAATTTGATATCTTAATTACGGCTTATATTTTAATCTAAGATATAAGCCGTAATTATATCTATATAATACCAAAAGTCATTAAAATATACAAAAATATCTTAATATAAAAAATTATAAAATATAATGTTTGAGGAATAAGACAACAGCATTTACTTAATTTTTATTATAATGTAGAATAGTCAGCCGTATGAAATAAAAATTATTTAAAGGTTTTTTTATGACTTTGAACTTTACTAAAATGCATGGCATAGGAAATGATTATATTTATGTGGATTGTTTTAAAGAAAAATTTACAGAGGAAGATGCTTCTAAATATTCTCCGATATTAAGCCGAAGGCATTATTCAATAGGAGCTGACGGTATAATACTTATAATGCCGAGCAATAAAGCGGATGTAAAAATGAGAATGTTTAATTCTGACGGTAGCGAAAGCGAGATGTGCGGAAACGGCATAAGATGCGTAGCTAAATATACTTATGATAAGGGCATAAGCAGAAATAATCCTCTTAAAATAGAAACATTAAGCGGAATATTAAATGCGGAATTGTTTATAAAAAATAATGAAGTTGATGAAGTTGAAATTAATATGAACTCCCCAATACTTGAAGGACTTAAAATACCTACAATTATAGATAAAACGCCTATTATTGATGAGCCTATAATATTTAATAATAAAACATATTATTTTACATCGGTATCTATGGGCAATCCCCATGCGGTAATATTTACGGATAATATTGATAATTTGGAATTAGATTTATTAGGCGGCTATATAGAAAATCACAGCATATTTCCAAACAGAACTAATGTTGAGTTTGTGGAGATTATAAATATGGGTGAGGTAAAGCAAAGAACTTGGGAAAGAGGCAGCGGAGAAACTTTGGCATGCGGTACAGGTGCTTCTGCCGTATGCGTTGCAGGATTTATAAGTAAAAGAACAAATAATATTATAATTAATCATCTTTTGGGAGGAGATTTAATATTGAGATATGAAAATGATACTGTATTTATGAAGGGGGAAGCTAGGTATTGTTTTGAAGGAAGAATTGATTTATAGCGTTTTTTATATCTGATAAAAAGTTTTAATAATTTTATTACGGTTTTTTTATAAAAATGTTATATTAAGAATATATGTTATTAATTTATTAATAATAAAGAGGGGTATATGAAAAGAATTATTATAACAATCTGTATGTTTTTTTGTACTTTAAATTTGGAAACTCATAATTGTAACAATAATGATTATTCTTTTGTTTCTAATGATTTATCTGTTTTAATAAACGATATTGCCGATCATTATAATCAGGATTTTTGGTTTATAAAATATATTTTTGATATTTCAAGCGGTTATGATGTGGATCCTATTTTAATGGTGGCTTTGATTAAAGTCGAAAGCAGTTTTGTTCCTACAGCTTTATCAAGGAAAAATGCTTACGGATATTGTCAGATAACTCCTATAGCCAATGAGGATGTTGATCCTAATTTAAATAGATATAATCCCAGAGATAATATTATACTTGGCGTAAGATTTATAGATAAGCTTTTGGATAAATTTAACGGCGATATTGTTAAATCTCTTAAATATTATAATGCAGGAAATGCATATAATAAAATAGGAGAATCTTATGCAGAAAGCATAAAAAATGAATATTATAATATGATTAATCTTTATGTTAAAAAAGACAGTTCTTACAGATCTATATACAGAAAAGAGATCTTATAAAAGATCTCTCATCTATTTTGCTAGTTATCTATTTTTATTATCTTTTTAAGTTTACTACTGTGGCAAGCAAGTTATCACTTGTTTGCACAGCTTTAGAGTTCATTTCATAAGCTCTCTGAGCAACTATCATATCAACCATTTCATCAACAACTTTTACATTTGACATTTCAACAAATCCCTGATGTATTCTTGGAAATCCGTTTGCTCCAGCTTCTCCTTCAAAGGCAGGTCCGCTTGCTATTGTTTCTTTATACAGATTATCTCCTATAGAAAGAAGTCCGGGCTGATTGATAAATCTATGAAGCGTAATCTGTCCTATCTCTACAGGATCATTTTCATCTCCTATTTTTACGGAAACAATGCCTTCTCTTGATATGCTTATCTGCTCTACTAAGAAGTTTTCAGGAAATATTATTTCAGGTACTAATCTGTATCCGTTTGAGGTAACAAGCTGTTTATTAGCATCAATTTTGAAAGATCCGTCTCTGGTATATGAAACGCTTCCGTCAGGCATTAATACCTGAAAGAATCCTTCTCCTTCCAATGCCAAATCCAATTTATTTCCAGTTGCCTGCAATGAACCTTGATCAAACATTTTTTGAGTAGCAGCGCTTTTCACTCCCAAGCCTGTTTGAAGACCTACAGGAGTTACAGTATCTTCGGTTGCAGGAGTTACCTGTATTTTCAGATTTTGATATATTAAATCTTCAAAATCTGCCCTTACTTTTTTATATCCTATAGTATTAACATTTGCAAGATTATTTGCAATTGTATCCGTTTTAAATTGCATACCATTCATACCGCTTGCGGCTGTCCATAAAGAACGTATCATATAATACACTCCGTTAATTTAAGTATTTATATTATATTTTCGTCAATATGGTAAATTGCTTTATAAAAATAATATGCTTAAGTTTATTATTATTTATAATTTTTAAGGAACATTAATATTTGCAAGAAGATTTTCTATTATCATATCGCTGTTTATATTTTCAGCCTGAGCCTCATAGCTTATGCTGATTCTATGCCTTAATATTTCATAAGCAACAGCCCTTATATCCTCAGGCATAACAAATCCTCTGCCATGCATCATAGCATTAGCCTTAGCAGATTTTGTAAGGTATATTCCTGCTCTTGGAGACGCCCCGTATTCTATATATTCGCTTTTTAAATTATATTCGCTTGGATTTCTTGTGGCATCTATTATATTAACTATATAATCTATTAATCTTTCTTCTATATATATCTGATTTGCTAATTTTCTAAGCTTTTCTATGGTTTCTATAGTGGTTATAGGTTTTAATTCTTCAGGTTTTGAAGATGACATATTTTTTATTATAGTTTTTTCTTCGCTTTTGGTAGGGTATTTCACTATTACTTTAAGCATAAATCTGTCAACCTGAGCTTCGGGAAGAGGATAGGTGCCTTCCTGTTCGATAGGGTTTTGAGTAGCCAATACTAAAAATACATCAGGCAATTTGTATGTGGTGTCTCCTATGGTAACCTGATGTTCCCCCATAGCCTCAAGAAGCGCTGATTGTACTTTTGCAGGAGAGCGGTTTATTTCATCGGCTAGTATTATATTAGAAAATATCGGTCCTTGTTTCGGAAGAAATACAGAATTTTTTATATCGTATATTTCAGTGCCCACAATATCTGCGGGAAGAAGATCAGGCGTAAACTGAATTCTTTTATAGCTTGCATCTATTGTACTTGCTAATGATTTTACAGTTAATGTTTTAGCAAGTCCCGGAACACCTTCTAATAATACATGACCATCGCATATTATACCCAATAGAAGCTTATCTATCATATTTTCCTGACCGATTATAACTTTTTTTATTTCATTTTTTACGGTATTTACAACATCAGAAGCCATTTTAGAAGCCTCTGAAATTACCTGTAAATCTTTGCTTGCATTATCTGTACTTATTATGCTATCATTATTATTGTCTGACATTTGAATAATTCCTTCTAATTGTATTTAGATATTTTATCTTTAAAATTTCTTTTTATTTAATTTATGCTGATCTTTTATGAATCTGTATATTAAAAATATAATAAGTATTATTATTCCCCATTGTCCTATGATAATTAATAAAAACCAATAAGTAAATACTCTTATACTATATTCTTTTATTATTTGCTCTTTAGGTATTAAATTATTTTTTCTTTCTATATCATAGTATCTTGCCTCTAATTTTGGTATTTTTAATTTTCCTTTTCTGACAGGTTTAAGAGTGTATGTTATTTTATGTTTTGTAGAGGCAATACTGTTTTCTTTATGTATGGTTTCTATTTCCGCTTTTTCATTAATAACTTCAAAATCGCTTATAGCATTTATATTAATTCCTACAGCTTTGAACTTATCAGCATCTCCTGTAAAATTAATAGAATACTCCAGATTCTGCCATAAATACATAGTTTTTTTATTTATTTTTTCTTCTACTATTACTATCGGATATAATGCATTTGCCGTTATAATCATTAAAAAAATACAGTATTTAATCATCTTAGTAGATTATATAAAAATATAAAAAAAGTCAATATAGTTTTTTACAGCATAAAATATTTTATATATGCTTTACTAAAAATAATTTATAATACTTATTAATAAATAATAATTACTTATTATGATTATTATAATTTTTTTAAAGTACTTTTATATGTTTAGAACAAAAAATATACAAAAGTTTTTATTTATTGATGAGTTTATTTTCTTTCAATGTTTTTAACTTCAATAAGCTGCTCATCAAAACAAAATCATAAAAAATTCAAGCCTGCATATTTAGTTGGTAATTGGACTTCTTCACAATCTCCAGATGAAAAATTTACAATATCATCAGACGGCAAACTGACTTTAATTTCAAGCTGACAATCTGCACATGCTATAGATATACAGAATTGGGAAGCAGTTAAAAATAAAGAAAAAAATTTCATATTCTTTTATATTAGATATTTCGCAATATGGTCTTGATAAATTTATATTTAATTTTAAAAGCGCAGATGAATGCGATGTTACTGATACTGCACAAATGGAAGTTCAGCATTTCTAAGAAATAATTTATTTTTTTATATATTATATTTTATAATAAAAAAATAATAAATACTTGATTTTATAATTAAATTATAAAAAATGATTATCTTATAAATTTACTGAAATCAAATGTATATGACAGATATGCTCCTATACCAAAGTAAAAACCTGTTGAAAGCTGCTCCAAATACGGAGTAAAGTTTACTGAAAGACTTGCATCACTGTTTAATACTAAATAAAGCCCCAAACCTAAATGATTAAGATACAGTACGGAATTATTATAGAAGTCATATGCAAAATGATATTCTAAATATATGCCTGCTAAAGAGAATCCGAATAAAGCTCCCGGATAAAAACCGAATGCAGTTTTTAATCTTACAGATTCAACTAAGCCTCTGGGATCTTTAAAATACATAGGAACTTCAAGATTAAAAAATGCTGTAAAAAAATCTCCTAAACCTATTAAATAATGAAGCTGAGGATTAAGTCCGAATTTCTGCTTAGACGAACCCGGAAATAATACTTCAACAGCTCCTATAAATCCGTTAAAGAATTGAAATCTAGGCATTATGGAAAATTGCGGCTGACCTTGTACGCCTACGCCTATTTCTGGAATATAAGTTATAGGCAGAACCCTAGCAAATATATCAAAATTTCTAAATATTCCGAAGTTTATCATTATGGGAGTTGATAAAGTATATTTTTTTGTACCTATCCTATCATTATTAATATACAGTGTGCCTCCAAGACGCAATGCTCCTGTCATTCCTGTATATATCTTATACGGAAAACTATAAACCGATGCCGATAATATTAACATTAAAGCAAATGTAAATAAAAACTTTTTCATATATTCAATCTTCTTTGTTTTTTCAATAATACGCTTTATACGGTATCAATATAATATATTATATAAAAAATATCAATAAATAAATATGATAAGTACTGAAATAAAATTTAGTATTTGTAAAAAATATTAGTCCAAAATTTGACTTATAAATTTATATGATGTAATATTTTACAGATTTTGTTTTTAACTTTTATATAGGAGTATTATTTATGGATATGCTAAAAACAGATGTAAAAAAAATATTTTTAAAGTATTTATCAGCCAGTTTTGGAAGTGCTTTGATAGCTGCCATTTATTCTATAGTTGATGTTGCTATGGTAGGACAATATGAAGGTGATAATGGCGCTGCTGCTTTAGCTGTATTTGCTCCAATATGGAATGTCATATATAGTATAGGTTTGCTTTTTGGTATAGGAGGTTCTGTACTTTTTAGTAAGGCAAAAGGTTCTGGAGATTATGATAAACAAAATAATTTCTTTACTGCATCATTTATCGCTTTATCAATAGTGATATTTATAATTTGGATATTATCTATTATTTTTGAAGATAATATACTTTATTTTTTCGGTGCTGATGAAGTTCTTTTAAATTTAGCTAGAAAATATTTTCTTCCTATAAAAATTATTCTTCCTTTATTTGCTTTCAGTCAATTTTTTGCAGCATTCCTTAGAAATGATAATGATCCTATGAAAGCAACTATAGGAGTTATGGCTGGAGGTATTTTTAATATATTTGGAGATTATTTCTTTGTATTTATATGCGATATGGGTATATTTGGTGCTGGACTTGCAACTGCTATAGGACAAATTATTACAGCTTCTATACTAATATCGCATTTATTTACTAAGAAAAATACTTTAAAATTTCAAAAGGTTAGCAAATTATTTTCATTATCAAGGAATGTTGCTTCTATTGGTTTTTCTACATTTTTTATAGATATAGCAATGGGAATATTGGCTTTAATGTTTAATAGGCAAATAATGAAATATTTCGGTACTTCAGCTTTGGCAGTTTATTCTGTAATAATAAATATTAATATATTAGTTCAGTCATCTGCCTATGCAATAGGACAAGCTGCTCAGCCTATAATATCAACTAATCTAGGTGCTGGAAAAATGTACAGAATAAAATCGGCTGTAAAATGCAGTGTATTATCAGCTTTGGTACTTAGTATAGTATATACATTATTTACATATTTTAATACAGATTTTTTAATGAAAGCATTTATGAAGCCTTCAGAAGAAGCTTTATCAATATCAAAAAATATTATGAGAGCTTACTTTATATCATTTTTGATACTTCCTTTCAATGTATATGCCACTTACTATTTTCAAGCAATAATGAAACCTAGCTCTTCTTTTATAATTGCTGTATTAAGAGGACTCGCTATAAGCGGTATTTTAATATTTATAATGCCTTTAATATTTGTAAAAGACAGTATATGGTATGTTATGCCGATTACAGAAGTTATAACTTTTATTATTGCTATGGTATTTTTCATGAAATACAGAACTATATATTCAAAATAGTTATATTAATTATAAAAATATTTATTAAATTTGATATAATTACTAAATTAAATATGATTTAAATAAAATATAAAGGAGATATATGTTTATGAAGCTTTTAGATAAAAAAACAGCATTAGTAACTTCTGCAACAAGAGGAATAGGTTTGGCATGTTCAAAAAAACTTGCAGAAAACGGGGCAAAAGTTTATTTAGCCGTAAGGAGATTGGATGCAGGCAAAGAAGCTGCAAATGAAATAATAAAAAACGGAGGCAATGCCGACATCGTATATTTTGATGCCTTAAAAGAAGAAACTTTTACATCTATGATAGAAGATGTTATAAAAAAAGAAAATAAGCTTGATATACTTGTTAATAATTTCGGCACTACCGATATTAATAAGGATTTTGATTTGGTTGATGGAGATACGGAAGCTTTTTTTAATATAGTTAATACAAACTTAAAAAGTGTTTATCTTCCTTCAAAAACGGCTGTTAAATATATGATTAAAACGGGAGGAGGAAGCATAATTAATATATCTTCTGTAGGAGGTATTTTTCCCGATATGTCAAGATTAGCTTACGGAATATCAAAGTCTGCTGTAAATTTTCTTACAAAAAATATTGCAGTTCAATATGCAAGGCATAATATAAGATGCAATGCCGTGCTTCCTGGATTTGTGGCTACCGATGCGGCAATGAAAAATATGTCGGAAGAGTTTTTAAAATTATTTCTGAAAAATGTTCCTTTAAATAGACCCGCTGAGCCTGAGGATATTGCTAATGCGGTGCTTTTCTTTGCAAGCGATTATTCTTCTTTTGTAACAGGCGAAACTATGCCTGTAGCCGGAGGTTTCGGACTTCCTTCTCCTATGTACAGTCAGTATATAGATATGGGAGGAAAGAGAGGTTAATTATATTAATTATTTATTTAAAAAAAGAGTCTTTATTTTTAATATGCTTTTTTTATTGACATTTTTTAATTATATGAATAAAATATAAATATGTGATTTTATATATTAACCAAAATAAAAGAGTATTTTTTACTTGACAGATTATTTTTTTATGAGAGGTTAATATATGTTTATAAAGTTCAATAAAGTTTTTTTTTCTTATGACGGTTCAGATAATATATTAAATGATGTTTCTTTTCATATAGAGAAATCCTGCACTGCTGTAGTTGGACAAAACGGATGCGGCAAAAGTACATTAGCTAAACTTATTGCAGGAATACTTAAGCCGACTTCAGGGAGTATAGAATATTCAAAAAAAAATATTATAAGTTCTTATCTGAGTCAGGAATGTATTTCTCTGCCTGATAATTCTGAAAGCTTATTTTATGATGACAGTTCATATTCAGGATATTTATTATCTATATTTAAAATAGATTACAGTTATTTATATAGATTTGATTCTATTAGTTTCGGAGAGAAGAAAAGACTTCAAATAGCTTCTGCTCTATATTCCAATCCTGATATATTGATATTAGATGAACCTACTAATCATATTGATATGGAATGCAAAGAAATACTTATTAATGTAATAAAAAGACTTGATTGTATTGCTGTTATTATTAGCCATGATATTGATTTTATTGATGAATTGGCAGATAAATGCATATTTATAAGAAACGGAATATGCAAAATAAGAACGGGTAATTATACAGAATGCAGGAAATATGAAAAAGAAGAGGATAATTATAATTTAAGTTTATATGAAGAAAGCAGAAAAAAAGTTAAGATGTTGGAAAATAGGTATAAAAAACTGCAAAATGATTCGGACGCTAAAAAAATCAAATGCGGAAGTAAAAGGCATATAGATAAAAAAGATCATGACGCTAAAGTAAAAATCGATGCTGCAAGACTTACAGGCAAAGACAGAAGACTTGCATCAAAAGCTAAGCAGGCAAAAAGTTTATATAATAAAAGCGTTTTGGAAAGCGAAACTCTGTATATAAAAAAAAGAGAAGCTATGAATATGGAGTTTATCGGCGAAAGGTATAAAGGAAAATTTTTATTTTATTTGGAAGCTGGAGAAACAAAAATAAATAATATAATTTTAAAGCATTCTGAACTTATAATAAAAAGAGACAGCAGAATAGGTATTGAAGGGGTAAACGGAGCAGGAAAGACATCTTTATTAAATTATATATTACAGACAATGCTTAGTAATTCTATAAATAAAGAAAAAATTATATATATTGATCAGAGCATAGACAGAGAAAATTATAATAAAATGTTTAATAGTATAAAAACTTTTGATAATAAATCTTTAGGTTTTTTGATGAGTTTTGTTGATAGACTTGGAAGCAGCGCAGAATCTGTAATTAATTCCCAAGTTCATAGCCCTGGAGAAATGCGTAAAATAATGCTCGGAATGGCTGTTATAAAAAATCCTTATATTATAATATTAGATGAGCCTACTAATCATCTTGATATAGATTCCGTAGAGCGTCTTAGCGAGGCTTTGTCTTCTTTTAACTGCGCTTTGATTATTGTAAGTCATAATAGAAATTTTTTAAAAAATACAGTAAATATTTTATGGAATATAAAAATAACAGATAAAGGCAGTATTTTAAGCATTAAAAATACAATTTAAATAATATAATAATATTTGCATATAAGTGTATTAATTTTAATAAATTACTTCCGATAATAAGTTGTATATTTAATAAGGTTATAATATATGCGTTTTAATGTTAGAATCGGTTCTAAAATATTCTATGGCATCATATTGACAGGAATAGCTTTTATGGTGTATGTATTTGTTTTTAGTTCTAAAGGATTTTTTACATTAGATGCTAAAAAAGCCGTTATAGATAATAAAATAAAAAAAGTGGAAGAATTAAACAGAAAAAAAATACAGATATCAAATAATATAGAAAGATTGAAAACCGATAAAGAATATATATTATCATTTGCAAAAACATTTGGTTATCTTGATGAGGCTAAAAATGAAAAAATTATAAAGATAATAAAAAATGACCGCAAGGAAAAAAGAGATATTTCAAATTTAACAAAAGATAATAATAATTATATAAATATCAAAGCCGCTTTAATATCGGCATTTATGATAGCTTTATGTTTTATATCCTATATACTTCTTATAAATAAAAATTTTATTCCGAAATTGAGAAAAAGAAAAATAATTCCTTCCAGAGGATAAAATATTAATTACAGCTATAATGTATAGTTCAGAGAAAATATAAATCCTGCATCCTTATTTGCAATCTCATAAAAAGGCGTAAAATTAAAACTAAATCCTTCCTTCTTTTTGCCGTAAACTCTCTGGTAGCTATCATAAGCCACAGCCGCTCCGCAGAACAGCGCCGCCGTTATTTCAAAAAGCATAGATGATATCCATATATTTTTATACATGCCTCTTCCTGTTGTTGAAGGTACTACATTAGCGCTTTCTAAGGCTTCTAAACCAAACACCAGATATGTGGCGTAGGTATATGAAAAAAAAGCGGTTAATATAAATGTTACTTCCGTATATCTGAAAGGATTGCTTTTATATGTATCCTCAATTATAACTGGAGAGTTTATAACTCCGTTTTGACTTATTATATTATTTCCTTTCATATAGAAAAAAGAATTAATATCATTAGTTTCTATGCTGTATTCATATTTTAAACTTTCATTTGTTTCTGTTATTTCTTTTTTTTCTGCAGATTCCATAACTTCATTAGTGCCGTTTTCTTTAGCTATATCTGAAAAATAAAATGCTCCAAAGAAAGTATTTGATATTATAAATAATATTGCTGTAATTTTTTTAATCATTATAATATAAAAAATGCTCCGAATGTAAATTCCAATCCTGTAAGATTAACTGTTTTAACATTTTCAGGCAATGATATTTCAATACCGTCGCTGAAAACTCCTAAATTGATAGGGTTAGTATAAAATCTGTATCCTACTCCTAAATTTACCCCTATAGTATCTGTAACATTATACTGCAAAGAAAGCGAAGCTCCTATGCCGAACATAATATCTCTTGAGTCTATCTTAGCTCCGTTCGGTAAATATATATTATTATCAGTATAATAATTTCCTTCTATTATTCTGCCTATAGTAGTAAATGATAATCCAGCTCCTATATAAGGCGTTATGATAAGCCTTAATACTTCATGATATAAATTTATATTAATATCAAAATTAGCTCTGGCATTTACAGTATAGCTTGATTTTAAAAAATCACCGAATAATAAGCCTACGCTTAAGTTGGGGGAAAATAATACGCCGTTATATCCCATTTTAAAATGTATTCCCAAAGCGTATTTATTTTTATTTAATGATATATTCATTTTGCCTTCATTAGGTTTTACAGCGCTTTTATATGTTCTTTGAAAATCAGGTAAATTATATGCCGAATAATCTAAAAATATTCCCATTGCCAAATTGCCTATAACAGTTTCTTTTGCAATATCTCCCACCTGTATATTTTTTCCTCTGGAAATTTTTGCAATCAAATATTCATTTTTCAGTTCTTTTATTCTTAGAGTTCCTTTATAATCGTATCCTCCGCTTATTATATTGCCGGAAGGAAGAATAATATCCTCTTTAGGGGAGTAAACTTTAAATCTGGTTCTCTGACTTACGCCATGATTTTTTCCTGCAAGCAGTATGATATTGCCTTTATCAATATCCGCTATTTTTACCGCTATTTTAAATATATCCCTCATTTTTTTTTCAACTTTGTATGATAAATTATTGCATGCATCATGTATGAGGCTTTCTCTTACGGAATAAGAAGGATAGCCGCTTGTAATGTCGTAAGAGCTTCCATTCAGTTTTGAGGAATAAAGTATTTTAGCGGTCTCAACATCTGTTATCTGAAGCACCATTTCAACCGAAGAATATAAACTGAAGCTGTCATCTTCATTATATTCTACTGCAACATTTGCAGATATTATTTTTCCCGTTACGGCTTTTGAATATCCGTATATTTTACCTGCTTCAATTATTTGCTTTTCAGTTATACCCGTTAATTGAAGCTCCATTTCTTTTAAATATTTATCTAAATTTTTTCTGTCTACAATATTAAATCTGTTTAATTTAGTTAATGAATTTTCTATTAATGCAGTCATTTTTGCGCCTAAATTTTTTCCGTATACTGATGAATTATCAGATATTTCAAAAACGGCTATATTTTCTTTTTCATAAGTTTCGCTTATTTCTTTTTTTATCTGCTGAGAAAACAATACTGATGTAAGAAAGAATACTGTAAATATAACTTTTTTTATTAACATTCTGTAATACTCTGCTGTAACACCTTAAATGAAATATTATTAATTTATAATGGAAGATGATATATTATAGAACAAAAAAAGTCAAATTCATATTATTTTTAGTTTTTATTGATAAAATATTAAAAAGAATATATATTATAATAATTATAAGCTAAATTAAGGAGTATAAATTATGAATGAAAACAGCATAAAATACAGTTCTGCGGGCAATTTGGTATGCTTAGCTATGAATAAATCATATAAAATAACTAGTTTTTCTATAGATGAAACACTTTTATCAAAAGATCAAAAAGAACTGCTTGAAGAAATGATAATGTCAAGCATAAATGAGGCGGTTATAAATGTAAATGAATTAAGAAAAAAATCAAAAGAAGAAGATGATAATTCTGAAGATAATAATTCTAAGAAGGAAGATAAATCTAATCTGTTTAATCTTAAAGATATGAATCAGATGTTTAAGGATATAAGCAAAATGACATCGGTGGAATATAAAGACGGTAAAATAAATATTTCTTTAGACTCTATAAATTCTGATATGATATCAAAAATGAACGATATGATAAATAATATAAGCAATAAAAATGATGACGGAAATAATAAGGAATAATGATTTTGAATAATATACAATCTTTAGATAAGCTTACTAAAATTATATCAAGGTTTCCATCAATAGGCGCAAGAACAGCTATGCGTATTGCTTTGTATTTATTTGACTGCGATGATGAATATTTAAAAGAGTTTGCAGATGCCTTGTCTTCGCTTCATAGTAATATAAAAGTATGTAAGGAATGCTACAGTTTAAGCGATAATGATATATGTTTTATATGCGCCAATGAGAGAAGAGATCATAATAAAATATGTGTTGCGGAGTCGTACCCTGATATGCTTGCAATAGAGAAAACGGAAGAATATAACGGAGTTTATCATATATTAGGCGGTCTTATATCTCCTATTAAAGGAATTGGAATAGGGGATATAAGAATAAAAGAGCTTTTGGATAGAGTAAATAAAAATAATATTGAAGAGATAATGATAGCATTCGGCGCATCATTAGAAGCGGATACAACGGCAGGATATATTCATAAAGCATTAAAAGATAATAATTATAACGGAAGAATAACAAGAATTACTTACGGCATTTCTCTGGCAAGCGATATAGAAAATGCGGATTCCAGATCTTTGGCAAGAAGTATTTTAGACAGAGCGGATATGAATTAATAATTAAAAAATATAAAGCTTTATAAAATATATGATTTATGAAAATAATAAAAAACTAATCCCGAAACTCAGATTCCCCGAATTCCAGACATCAGGCGAATGGAAAACAGTAAGGCTTGGGGATTTAATAAAAGAAAAAAATATTAGAAATAAAAATAATTTAATAACTTTAGTATTAAGCGTAACTAATAAAAAAGATGGGTTTGTAATACAAAATGAATTTTTTGGTAAGAGTATAGCAAGTAAAAATGTGTCCAATTATAAAATAGTCAATAAATGGGATTTTGCCTATAATCCAGCAAGAATAAATATCGGTTCAATATCTATGTTAGAAAATTTTGAAGTTTGCATAGTTAGTCCTATGTATGTTGTATTTAGTATAAATCATGAAATTATATATAAATATTTTCTTAAATATTGGATACAATCCTACAATTTTACAGGTTATATAAAACCACTATTAGCGGGTAGTGTCCGAAATATATTGTCTTTTAATTCTATGCAAGAAATGATAATACAAATACCAAGTTTAGAAGAACAACACCGCATCGCCTCCTTCCTCACTTCCGCCGATGAACTA
>NZ_CAJUPR010000005.1:0-89578 GCF_910588665.1 uncultured Brachyspira sp.
GCAAGAACGAGGCGGCGGGATTATTTATAAACCCGCCGTAATCAGCCGAGTTCGACCGAGTAGGCGCCATTAATGGCGGCATAGCAATAATAAAAATAATAAAAAACTTTATCATATTATTCTATATGTTATCATAGCATTTAAATCAAAGTATAATGTTGCAGTAAACTTAGGATGTTCTATATACTGACCTATTTTTAAATCAATTTCCGTATATATTCTATTTAAAAACTCATATTCAAAATTAGCATAAGCACCTATAGAATGCCATAATTGCTTAGTATTGTTCATATAGGCAAGCATATAATTAACTCCGACTTTTAAAGGCATTAAATCAAAAATAAACATAGAATCAAGCTTATATGATATATCATTTTGATCTCTAATTAATAATAAATCATAATCTAAATAATACTTTCCAAATTTATTATATGCATATTTAAAAGCAAGCCCTGCCTGTATAGTTAATCCTCTTCCGTCAAATAAGGATTTTAAAAAACTTATTTTAAATGTCGGCGTAACTTCAGCTTCAAATGATAAATTTGAAGTTTTATGCGCACTTGATATTCCTGAAACTGAAAAATCATCATTAGGACTATTAAAATTTACAAATCCCCTTTTGGCATAAGAAAGATAATAATTAAGCATAGATAATTTTACATCTATATTAAAATACTCCGAAATAGAACTATTAACAAAAAATGTAAGCCTATTCATTTCGGCGCTTATATGATCTTCCATACCTACATCGGTTTTTATTCCCTCCCAAATATATCCTGGAAACATATCAGATATAAATCTGTAAAAAAGCATGATTCTTCCGCCGCCGTCAAAATAAGGGCTGAATCTTCCCTTTAAATCCGCACCTATATAGAGACCTGCCTGCATATTAGTCTGAGCTTTTAAAGGCTTAAATATTATTAAAGCATATATTATAAAAATATATAAAAATTTTATCTGCTTCATTAAAAAACATTCTATAATTAATTTTATAAGCAATATTATATCATTTTATAAAAATATGTATATGCCTTTTTATTTAAAATAAAAAAAGGGCTCAATATAAAGCCCTGTATTAAAAAATAAATTATTTTACTTATAATTATTAATTTTTTACTGGAGTTACAATAGTATCCTCAAAATCATTATCGCTGTAAGTTTCATCATTGGAATATGCCTCTTGTACACTCATTAAAAGATTAGAATCATCTTCATCTTTCTTTTTAGATTTTTTGCTTGAAGATTTAATTTCTGAATTTTCATCTTCATTATCTTCTTTTGAACCTTCTTTAACGCCGCCGTTTTTCTGCTCTTCTAAATATTCAGCAAGCTTTTCTTTTACTTTATCCGCTCCGCCCATATTTAATGTTTCTCTAATCTGTATTTCAAGCTCCATACGCATTTTAGTATCCGATGCAAGAAGCTCCCTCACCTTTTCTTTACCCTGTGCAATCTGCTCGCCGTTGTAATAAAACCAAGCTCCGCTTCTTGTTATTATTTTCGCCTCCATTGCCAAATCAATTAAAAGCCCCTCAGATGATATGCCTTTTCCGAATATTATTTCCAAATTAACAATTTTAAATGGAGATGATAATTTGTTTTTCACTACTTTTATCTTTACTTTATGACCTATAGTTTCATCGCCTTTTTTAATCCATTCAGTTCTTCTGATATCAAGCCTTACTGAAGAATAAAACTTCAAAGCCTTACCGCCTGTTGTAGTTTCAGTAGGACCTGCACCGTAACCTGTAGTTGCAATATTCTGTCTTAACTGATTAATAAATATTACAGCAGTATTGGTATTGCTTATTATAGCTGTAAGTTTTCTCAGAGCATGACTCATAAGTCTGGCTTGCAAAGCTATATGAGCGTCTCCTATATCTCCCGCAAGTTCCGCCTTAGAAACAAGCGCCGCAACAGAATCTACAACTACTATATCGAAAGCTGTGGAAGAAACAACTTTTTCTAATATTTCCAAAGCTTCTTCGCCGCTGTTAGGCTGAGAAATATATAAATTATCAATATCAACACCTAAAGCACTTGCATATATAGGATCCAAAGCATGTTCGGCATCTATAAAAGCCGCATATCCTCCAGCCTTCTGTGCCTCAGCTATAATATGAAGCGTAAGAGTAGTTTTTCCAGATGCCTCATGTCCGTAAATCTCTATTATCCTTCCTCTTGGCACTCCGCCTACGCCTAAAGCATGATCAAGCGTTAATGCTCCTGTGGAAATAACACCAACATTAACGGTTTTATTGCTTCCAAGCCTCATAAATGATCCAGCACCATATTTTTTATTTATCTGATCTGTAATAGCTTCAATAGCTTCGCTTTTACCGTCTTTTTTTATTTCAGAAGTTTCTTTCTTTTTAGTAGCCATTTATATTTTCTCCTAAAAAAATAATATAATAATATAATAATAATATATTGTATAAAAATACATTATTTTGTCAAGTTGTTTGCTAATAAATAATAAAAAAATTAAGATATATACATAAAAAGCCCCTTATAACAGGAAAACTAGCACCCAATTGGGCTGACTTACCGTTGCTTCCTTCCGAACCTGGCGGATTCATCATCAATTGCCGTAGAACCCTGTTATAAGAGATGTAAAAATTAAAAAGAACTATACACGGAGAGAGTGGGATTCGAACCCACGGTACTTTACGCACACACGACTTCCAATCGTGCTCCTTAGGCCAGCTCGGACATCTCTCCTTATTAGGATTCAATGTGCCTGAGAAGATTTGAACTTCCAGCCTTCAGAACCGCAATCTGATGCTCTATCCAATTGAGCTACAGGCACTTAAATATTTTAGTGTAAAAATTATAACATAATTGATATTTTTTTGCAAATTTCCACACCATATAATACATAAATATTATAAACCGAATATACCCTGCCCGAATTTCAAGCCTAACTGAACGCCTAAATCAAATGAGGCCAAATTTCTGCTGTCAACATATTCTCTTTCAGCACCTCTTAAATCTATACCGAAATCAGTACCCATATAAGCACCCAGTACAACAGCAATTTCATTATGCACATAAAAAGAATAGTCAAATGTAAGTTTAATATAAGTCATAACTGCATTCTTCATGACATCATTCATTTGGGAAACTTTATAATAACTAGTCATTTCTGTAATAGTATTATCATGCGACGATTCTAATGTATGTGTTAAATGCATTGGTATTTTTACTCCTATGCCCAATCCGAAAGCAAAATTATTATAGTGAAATTTAGGCAGTATTCCCAAAGATAAGCTTTCAAAAGTATAGTATTCTTTTTTATTCACATTAACGCCGTTATTATTATAAAAATCAGTTAAAGAAAATGTATCATGCGAATAACCCAAATCTAATAATAAACTTATTCCTTTATTTCCGTCCGTTATCAAATATCCTGCATTAATATTTATTCCGCTATCAAATCCAACAGAGCCTACTTTTTTCTTATAATTATTTACATAATCTGAAGGGGCATCTTTAAAAAAGTTTACATTATAAAAACTGAAACTAGCACCTACTGGAACCATAATTCCAAACTGCCAGCCGCTTTCGGCAAAAGATAATTTTGAAAATACAAGCATAAAAGATAGTATAATGATTAATTTTTGTCTCATATATAATACTCCTTAAAGTTAAAATTCAGGCATATCTATTTTCTTAGCCTCATGCCATAATTTATCTAAATCGTAATATTCTCTGCCCTCTTCGGTAAATATATGCACAACCAAAAATCCATAATCGCTTAAATACCATACGGACTGAGTATCATTATTGTTCTGCGCATAAGGGAGAACTCCTTCAAGTTTTAAATCTTTATAAACTGCATCGGAGCCCGCTTTCATCTGAGGGGAAGAAGAAGCTGTAGCCAATATAAAAAAGTCGGATAAACTTGTAACTTCCTCCAAATCTAATATAACAATATCTTCAAGTTTTTTATTATGCAAAGCCTTAGCCGCTTTTAAAGTCAGCTCTTTTGCTTTGTTTTTATCTATAATTTTTTTCTTTCTCTTTTTCAATTTTGTTTCTGAAACTTCATTAACATCATTATTTGAAAATTCTTTATCTTCTTTTTTATTATTGCGTAATTTCATAATAATCATTCCCCAAAATTAATACTGCATTATTTAATACTCTTCTGTCGGTTTTTGCATATATTCTTGCAATCCTTTCTTCATTTGCAACCATAAATGCTTTTTCAATCTGCCCGTCTCTGATAAGAACCACACTCTCATTCAGCCTAATTCCGAAATTGCCGTATTCTCCAGCCGAAAAACCTCTGTAGCGCATTCTGATATTTACTCTGTCTGCAAGTCCCACAACAGAAGTGGCATTAAGAACCGTTAAGCTTACATCTTCATTATTTAATTTGCTCTTCTGAGTTTTAAGCTCCACATACAAAGTTAAATCTTCCATCTGCTTAATAAAAGCTCTTCCGTTGAATATAGGTGTTAAAACTCCGTCATCATTAACTCTTGCATCTATATTTTCTATAACCAGAGTCCTTTCATTACTGTTTGCAAGTATATTCATAAATGCCTTTATGTCGGGAGGTCTTAAATTGCTTTTTATCTTATAAAATAAAGCATTCCTCATATCCTTAGAACTAATTATATTTCTAAGCTGATGGCTTTGTATTAAGCCTATCATAGAATTAACTATAATATCCTCCAATTTATATAAAGTCTCTATATCTTCATAACCTTTCATATTCAAATAATGTAAATATGATATTGTTTTTTTTCCAGTAAAAACCCATTCGCCTATATCAAATGAAAGTTCATAGCCTTTTTCTTCATCTTTATAATAAATAGGCTCTTCAATATACATTTTAATGCCGCCTATTAAATCTATGATATCAGATATTTGACTATTATTAACTGTAATATTATAGCTTATTTTTTTATTTAAAGAAGCTTCAATAACCTTAAAAACTGCTTTTTCTCCTTTTTCTTTATAGAGTTTATTCAGCTCTAAATAAATGGAATCTCTGTTATTATGTAATGCTAAATTTCTTGGAAGTCCTATTAAGCCTATTCTGTTATTCAGAGAGGATACTATACCTGCATAAGCCCCGTAAATATTATTATCATCTACAAATAAAATTGAAAAATATAAAGGCTTATCATTTCTTTTTGCTATATCCAATTTGCTTACAAAAAAATAATAAAATAATAAACCGATAAAAGTTAATGAAAATAATGCGGAAAAAATTATTAAAAAAACGGCTTTTTTATTAGCCTGACTTATTATTCTTAAAGCATTATCATTAATATTTTTATCTTTTTTATTCATTTATATATAATATATTATGTTAATTGAGTTGTCAAATATATTTTTATGTAAAAATCTTTATGTTAAATATTGAAATTGTTAAAGTTTATAATATAATATAATATAATATAATATATTCATATAAAATTATTGGATTTTTGCTATGAATTTTTTAAAAAAAATTATATTTATTTTCGGACTAATTCTTTCGTTAATATCATTAAATACTTTAATGTTATGCCGAAAACATAGAAAAGACTGCAAGGAAATAGACAAAGACTACTAGTATATGATTTTTCATAAAAACAAATTTACATTATTACTGATACTTTTCTTTAGCATTAATATATACCCTGTAACTATAACTATTCTTCCGTTTTCAAGCATTAATGAATCTTGGATAGAAGAATATAATGCCGATGACGGTATGCCGAGAATACTGGGAGATGTATTAATAAATACAAAAATGATAAATGCTACCGATTATGATCTTCTCATATCGTACTTCAGTTCTTATGAAATAGTGGCATCATATAAAATTTTAAAGACTAATTTGCAGGTGGCTTCCGATTTTATTAAAGAAACATTTAATTCGGATTACATAATAACGGGAGAAATACTAAACTTCAATTTAAAAAAAGGCGGAAAAGATACGGCAAATGCAGAGTTCAAAGTAAATTTAATAGATATAAACTCATTAAAAACTGTTCAGTCTTTTACAGACAGCGGAAGTTATACATTGCCTAATAATAGCCCCGTATATTCATCGGAAGACGCTCTTTTTATAGAAACTGCTCTTGGCAGGGCTTCTTATATAGCTTTAAATAAAACAGCAAATAAAATTACTGAATTTCTTAAAAATCCTCCTCTTACTGGAATAATAACAAGAATAGAGGATAATAAAATTTATATAAATTTAGGAAAAATAAATAATATAAAAAAAGGCGATGAATTTAATATATATAAAACAGATAAGGTACTGGAATTACCCAATGAAAAAAGTATTTCAACTAATATAAGCAACAGCCCGAAAAATTTTATTCATACAAATGAAAATACAAAAGAATATATGGGAGTTAGAACAAATGAAAACGGAGATGTTTGGTACACCAGCGAAATGCTTTATAAATACAGATACTATAAAAATATTGAAACTTTTATAGGCTCAGCCAAAGTTATAGAAACTTATGATAATTTTGCAATACTTGAAAATACTGATAAAAAAGAAATAGAACTTATGATGACGGTGAAAATAAAAAATTAGGAGATAATCAATATATGATATCAAAACATAATGTAATATACAATGATATTGATAAAGAAGATTATTATATTTATATAGATCATAAAAATAATAAAGGCATATTCGCTCCTTATTATAAAGGAACTTGGAATAGTTTTTTATATGATTTTAAATTAGATATATGCAGAATATTTCATAAAAATGCAAGATCATATTCAATACTTGATATATCTCTAGACGGAACGGCAATAATGACAATATCGGTTGCAGGCAAAGATGATCAGCATAATATATTTAAGATAATAGAAATAGGAACGAATAAAGTTTTATTAGAAATAACAAATCTATATGTTTATGAGGCGAATTTTACAGTAAATCCTAGATATATATTTATAAGAGCAAGAGATATAAATATTATGAAAGTGTTTATATATGATATACATACAAAAAAAATTGTATATACATTAAAAGAAAATATTTTAATAGTAAACGGAGCTTTTGATGAAAAAAGAGAGATATTTTCATATCCTTCTGCTTCAGAAATCAGAATTATTAATCATTTAAACTTTAATACACTTACCGAAACAAAAGAATTAATACAATACTCTGAAATTAAAGCATCAAAAATATTTAATGCAGGAGGAAAAGATTTACTTCTTATTGACAACAATGAATATATATCTCTGTACAGCGATAAAAAAATAATTTGGAAAATACAATTTCTTTCTTTTGTTAATTACTATATCGGAGGTTTTTTCTATCTTAAAGAAGATAATAAAGTATATTTAGATACACCCGCTATTATTCAGGAAAAAATGTCAAACACTCAAATTGACTCTATGGTATTATACAGAATAGATGCATACTCAGGCAATATAGAAGCTATACAGCTGCCTTCTAAAATAAAATATAAAAAATTTACTCATATGTTTGATTATAAAATTATAGATGCATCAGGTAATATATTTGATTTGAAAGACAGAACTGCATATTCATTTCCAATAAAAACATACAGATAGAAATATATAAAAGAAAGCTATTGATTTAAAAATAATTATTACTATAATAAATATTATGAGAAATAATATATTATTTACTGTTATATGGCTTGCAATCATTATTTCATGCAATGAAAAACAGAATAATGAATACATAGTATACAGCACAAACAAAAACTTATCTGATGAAGAATATCATGTATTAATAAATAAAGGCACCGAAATACCATTCACGGGAGATCTTTTACATCTTAAAGAAGATGGTATATATATATGCAGAATATGCGAAACTCCTTTATTCAGCTCAGAAGCAAAATTCGACTCTGGAACAGGCTGGCCTAGTTTTGATGATGCAATAAAAGAAAATGTTAAACTTATCCCTGAAGATAATAAAATTGAGACGGTATGCGCAAACTGCGGCGGACATTTAGGGCATGTATTTTACGGAGAAAACTTTACAAAAAAAGACATCAGATATTGCATTAATTCGGTTTCCTTAGATTTTATAAGCAAATTTACTAATAAAAATTCAGAAAAATAAGCAATATAATGATAATAAAGAATAAATACTGACGGAGAAAATTATATGATAAAAAAAACAATAATAATTTCAGCTTTATTATCAATAATATCTTGCTCTCAGAATATTAAAAGCCAAAATATTAATAATAAAGAGGACAATAATATGAATAGAAATACGCAGATGCCCGATAATGTTAAATATGCATATTTTTCATCAGGCTGCTTTTGGGGAACGGAATATTGGTTTGAAAAATCTAAAGGAGTGCTTTCTGTTGTCAGCGGATATGCAGGAGGTCATAAAGTTAATCCTACTTATTATGAGGTATGTACAGGACTTACAGGACATTTAGAAACCGTAAGAGTAGCTTATGATCCTGATAAAACTTCTTATGAAGAATTAGTCAAACTTTTTTTTGAAACGCATGACTTTACTCAGAAAAACGGACAAGGTCCAGATATAGGACCGCAGTATTTATCTGCAGTTTTCTATCAAAATGATGAAGAAAAGAAAATAGCCGAAAAATATGTTCAAATATTAAGAGATAAAAATTATGATGTGGCTACTTCGGTAAGAGAATATAAAAACTTCTATGAAGCGGAAGATTATCATCAGGATTATTATGCTAAAAAAGGCTCTATGCCGTATTGCCATTTTTATACTAAAATATTCTAAAAACATATAAAAAATAAATATATAATATTAAAAATAAGGATAATACTATGAAAGCTGCTGTAATATTTGGAAGCAGAAGCGATACTGATAAAATGAAAGGCGCCGCTTCTTGTTTAAAAGAGTTTGGAGTAGAATATAAAGCATTTATACTTTCCGCTCACAGAGTGCCCGAACATCTTGAAAAAACTATTAAACATATAGAGGAAAATAATTATGAAGTTATAATTGCAGGTGCGGGACTTGCAGCGCATCTTCCGGGCGTGATAGCATCAAAAACAATACTTCCTGTAATAGGAGTGCCTATAAGTGCGAATGTTCTTGACGGAATGGACTCTTTACTTTCTATAGTTCAAATGCCTAAACCTATAACAGTTGCAACCGTAGGAATAAATAATTCCTATAATGCAGGAATGCTTGCCGTAGAAATATTGGCTTTAAAATACAGCAGTATAAAAAATAAGCTTATAGAATACAGAAAAAAAATGAAAGAAGATTTTATTAAAGATAACGATAAGCCTATAGACTTTGATATTTAATTATTTTTAATAGAAAATAATTAAAAAAGATATACAATTAAAGAAAAATATATAAAAGTTTAATCATAATAGGAGTTATTAATGTCTAAAGAAAAAAAAGAAATGCTGTATGAAGGAAAAGCTAAAAAAATTTATGCTTCCGATAATGCAGATGAAATAATAGTATATTACAAAGATGATGCAACCGCTTTTAACGGCGAGAAAAAAGGATCTATAAAAGATAAAGGCATAATGAATAATGAAATTACTTCATTGCTTTTTAAGATGCTTGAAAAAAACGGAGTAAAAACTCATTTTATAGAAAAGTTAAATGACAGAGAACAGCTATGTCAAAAAGTTTCAATTTTTCCATTGGAAGTAATTGTAAGAAATATAATTGCAGGCTCTATGTCTAAAAGACTTGGAATAGAAGAAGGTACGGTTCCTGCAAACACTATATTTGAAATTTGCTATAAAAATGATGAATACGGAGATCCCCTAATCAATGATCATCATGCAGCCGCTTTAAAGCTTGCAGATTATGATGAATTAAAATATATTTATGAAGCAGCTTCAAAAATTAATAATCTTCTTAAAGAAGCTTTAGATAAAATAGGCATTACTTTAGTTGATTTTAAAGTGGAGTTTGGTAAAAATTCAAAAGGAGAAATACTTTTAGCCGATGAGATTACACCAGACACATGCAGATTCTGGGATAAAGAAACAGGTAAAAAATTAGACAAAGACAGATTCAGAAGAGATTTAGGTTCTATTGAAGAGGCTTATATAGAAGTTTTAAATAGACTTAATAATTTATAATAAAAAAATACTTTGACGGATATCTTTATATCTGCCAAAGTATTTTTATATATTTTATTTTTACTTAGTTTTTTTTATTTCTGTTATTTTTACTTCTTTTACTTTTTCTTCCGCCGTCTTTTTTAATATTAATTTTTCTCTGTCTTTTTCAGATATATAATATTCATTTCTTAATTTCAGTACAATATCTTTTGCATAATTGATTGACTCATTTTTTTTATATGCATGTATAAGTATTTGTATTAATGATATGGTAGAAGGAAGACCTATATAAATAACGGCAATGCCTGCGGAAGGAACAGATGCTATGAAAGAAGCTATTAAAGCTTTATCTTTTCCGAATTTTTTTGACGATATTACAGCAGCTGCTGCAACCGCAGCCCCTCCTATAAGAACTCCCCAAGCAATTTTACCCGTATTCTTAATATTAGAAACTTTCTTTCCAAGCTTATAATCTATATAAATAATATCCTGATCCTCAATAAGAGCATTTACAAGCTCCTCTTCATTCATACAAATTTTATAAGAAACATCTTTCATAATTCTTAATAACCTCATTTACCATAGTTATATGATAATTTTATTAATAAAAAAGTCAATGCAGGCAATAGGCATAATTTTTTTATATATTAGCAATTTTTTTTAAGCCTGTATTTTATTAGGTATTTCAGCAGGATAATTACCCGTAAAACAGCCTGTACAATAGTTATTGTTTTCCAAAGCCTCAAGCATATCTTCTATTGTAAGATATTCCAAAGTATCAGCATTAATTTCATTTCTAATCTCTTCCACAGAAAGTTTTGCCCCTATAAGTTCTTTTTTTGAAGATATATCAACACCGTAATAACAAGGGCTTTTAATAACAGGAGATGCAGACCTAAAATGAACCTCCTTAGCACCCGCCCTTCTTACTATATCTATTAATATTCTGCTGGTAGTTCCTCTCACTAATGAATCATCTATTAATATAACTCTTTTTCCGTATATTAAATGCTTTAAAGGATTAAATTTAAGCTTTACAGTTTCTTCTCTTGTGGATTGTTCGGGCATAATAAAAGTTCTTCCTATATATCTGTTTTTTACCAAACCTATGCTGTATGGAATACCGCTTTCTTTTGCAAATCCAAGCGCGGCTATAGTACCAGAGTCCTGAACTCCTATAACTATATCAGCATCTATTTTATTTTTTCTAGCCAATAAAACACCAGTTTGAAACCTCACATTATATACATTAATGCCGTCTATGTTACTTTCAGGACGTGCAAAATATATATGTTCAAATGCACAGGGGCTATGCTTTATTTCTTTTTTACTGTATTTAAAAGACTTTACACCTTCATCATCTATTATAACCATTTCTCCAGCTTCAATATCTCTTATAAACTCAGAACCCACCGCATCTAAAGCGCATGATTCTGAGGTTAGAAAATAATCTCCGTTGGAATTTGTACCTAAACATAAAGGTCTTATGCCGTATGGATCCCTTACGCCTATAAGCTTTCCATCTACAACTATTACTAAAGCAAAAGCGCCTTTTATAATATTTATGCTTTCTCTTATGCCTTCAATAAAATTATTAACCGTTTTTCTGGCTATAAGTTTTATTATAACTTCTGTATCGGAAGTTGCATTAAATGTGGCGCCGCCCTCTTCAAGCTCATTTCTCAATTCTTCGGAATTGGTTAAATTACCGTTATGAGCTATAGAAATCTGTCCGAGTCTGAAAAGGTTTTCAAGAGGCTGAGCATTTTCTATTCTGCTTGATCCTGTGGTGGAATAGCGTACATGTCCTATTGCAATATTTCCTTCCGTGTCTTTAGGAATATTTCCTGAAAATAAATCGGACACAAGCCCCATAGATTTATAAGTAAATAAATGTTTATAATTTGATATCGTTATTCCTGCACTCTCCTGCCCCCTATGCTGAAGCGAATAAAGAGCATAATTTAAAGTTTTCAATATGTCTTTCTTTATCTCTTTAGAGTAAATACCGAAAACCCCGCATTCTTCTCTAAGCTTATCATTTTTTTCAATATTATTATTCATCATATACTATTATTAACCGCATTTATTTTTCATAAATATTATAATTAATTGTATTTTAAAACAATAGATTTATTAAAAAAATTATATGACAAATAAATGTAATTATATACAAAATTTACCTAAATATTTTTATTTTTATTTTTTTAAAATAAAGCAAATTATTAAAAATGATATATATTAATTTAATTACTTTTACCTAAAAATTCAGTTTCTGCCATAAAAGTAGAATTTACTTATAAAAATAAGCATATTATACATTAAATCAATTAATGTATAATATGCTTTTAAAATGAAAATTAGGAAAAAACCTCTTATTTAAAGAATATTAATTAAGCCTTAGATCCGAATTTAAATCCTAACTGAACACCTATATCAAAAGTTCCTTCCTGATTTTTATATACACCAGTCCCATTATAATTATGATCATAGGCTTTTTTTGTAGGCATAAAATCATATCCTAAGCATAAGCCTAAATTCATAGCCATATTATCAGTGAAGAAGAAAGAATAATCAAAAGTAGCTTTAATATAGCCTATAACTGCAGGAGATAAGCCTAAACCATCATCAGTGCTAGTTAAACCTTTTGTATTATAATTATACTTTTGTTTAAATGTTTTACCTTCAAATGTAGTTTTACTATATATTTGTGCTGAAAGAGGAATTTTAACACCGCCTCCTATACCTATAGAGAAAGAATTAATATTAATTTTAGGAAGTATTGCTAATCTGCAAACTATGATATGAAGTAGAAGCATATATACTATAACCATCACTTTTGTAGCTAATTGTCCAAGTGTCATAAGCATAGCATATTTCACCAAGAAAGCTTAATCCCAAACCTTCTTTTAATGATAACATATAACCTAACTGAGCTGTAACTCCTGCATCAAAACCTGCTCCTACTTTTGCACTTTTATCATTTTTGTACTGTTTTCCTGCAGGCAAACCCAAACTGACACCAAGAGGCAAATTAAGTATAGCCTTGAAACTGCTTGCTGAGAATGCTGATACACTGAAAGAGAGCAGTATAAAAGATGCAGCAAAATCTTTTTAATAGTTTTCATTTTTATCTCCTTTGAATGTTTTAAGAGGTGGAATATAATATACTATCACTCCAAAAAAACAAAAAATATAGATTGATTTTATAATAAATGCATCACATCTTGAGCTGTAATGCATTATTATCATGAAGAATTCAGATGCAATGCCGAAAGAAACGGCATAGTATATAAAGTGTAAATTTTTATTGTAGACTGTATATAACTTTGATAGAATTACTAATTTTCATAGGTCTTATATTAACATAGTTTAAAAAATAAATTTATAATAATATCAATAATTTTTTAATATAAAATCAGTTAAGTAAGATTAAAAATATTTTTTATTGTTTTTTTCTTTTATTAATTATATTTAACAGCAGTTTTATATATTTTTATAAGCATATAAGAGAGAAGGCAGAATCTCTTCAGGCATAAGTTTTTTTAAGCAGTCTATAGTTTTGCATCCTCTTTTTATATACTCGCAATGAAAACTTTTTAATGCTTTGCAGTATTTTTTTCTTGCTTCTATATTGACAGCTTTATATCCCCTAACTCCGTAAATTAAAGGCAAAGTGTCTCCGAATATGCCTATTGAATATATGCCGCATGCATTGGCTATATGAAGAGGGGCACTGTCTCCGCCTATAAGCGCATAAGAATATTTTATTACAGATATAAGTTCTCTAATATTTAATTTATCAGTAAAATCATCTGCTATTTTATTTCCTAAACGCTTTTTCATTTCATTAGAAAAATCTAAATCATCTTTAGAGCCTATTAATATTATAGGTACTTTATACTCTTTATAAAACATATCTATAAGTTTAGAAAAATTATCAACATCATATCTTTTGCTTAACCTAGTGGCGCCTCCATGAACCAATAAAGCATTTTTATAATACCTCATCTTATTAATTGCAAACTGCTCTTCCTCTTCATTTAAGAATATTTCAGTATTAATTCCGTCCGTTTCTATATTCATAGGCTTTAATATAGATAAAATAGTATCAACTATATGCCTATTATGTTTTTTCCAAGCGGTTTTTTCTGTAAGCAAAAATCCTCTTAATTCACTGTTTACTCCAGCTCTTATTGGTATTTTAGCCTTATATAAAAGAGAAGCTCCGTAAAATGCAGTTGTGGCGGCAAAACCTATATCATAATTTTGTTTTTTTATATATTCAAGAACATTATCATCTTTTGCTATTATATTATTTATATGCGGATTTTCTTTTAATATATCAAGTCCAATAACTCCGTTTAAAACATCAATAATACAATCATTATAATGTTTTTTAACGGCTCTTATAAGAGGAGTAATAAAAATAGTATCGCCTATATAATTCATTCCTATAATCAGTATATTTTTCATATATAAAATCTTCTAATAATTTCTTCTTCTGACAATTCTTCCCTTTTTTTCCTCAAAAAGCCTCTCCTCATTATATATCTTCATAATTTCAAAAAATAAAATAAAACTTAAAGGACCAAGTATAATACCTGAAAGTCCGAAGAATAAAACTCCTCCAAGTATGGCAAAGAAAATAAATAAAGGGTGAAGCTCTATTCTATTACCCAGAAGCAGAGGACGTACAAAATTATCAGGTATAGTAATAAAAAACCAAGAACATAATACAAATATAACTGCCTTTATAATCTCACCCTTAATAATAAATAAAATGCCTAAAGGAAGCCATATTATAGTGGTGCCTATTACCGGCATAAAAGAAGCTATTATTGTAAGAAAAGCAAAAGTAAAAGAATTTGAAACTCCGAATATAGTATATACTATAAAAGCACAGAATCCCTGAAATATTCCTGTAAATAAATTGCCGAATACTATGCCTTTAATACCTTCCGAAACCTGTTTAATAAGTCTGTCAAGATATTTTCTTTCTATAGGAATTAATGTTCTAACCTGCTCTATTAAATATTCGCCGTCTATAAAAAAGAAAAAAAGAGAAAACATCATAAATATAAAAGAACTTACAAATCCTCCAGTACTCTTTAATAAACTGGCAACATTGTGGGTTAAATAAGAACTTATAAAAGTTAAATTAGAAAGAGAGGAATCCTGTATTCTTTTTAATATTGTCTCCATAGAAACATCTATCGGAAGAGATTTTAAAAAATTATTTATATTTGAATTATGCATAACTTTATCCACATCAAGATTCATAAAATATTTTATTCCTATATTGGAAATATCTATAAGCTGAACTATTATTGTATATGCCAATATGCTTGTAGGAAGTAAAAATATTATTAGCGATATTAAAGAAAAAAGCAGGGCTAAAGTATTTTTTTTTATAATAGAAATATTATCTTTTTTTTTATAGCTTTTACCCATAGCTTTTATAAATAACGGATTTAAAACAACATAAAAAACAACGGCAAAAAATATTATCATACCGAATGGTTTTAATAATTTATACATTATAAATATAGACAAAAATATAAAGGCTATAAAAAATATGTAACCTATATTGTTTTTACTCATAAACTCTCCGAAATTTAATAATAATATTTCATATGATAATATATATAACATATTTTTCAAGTATTTTATAAAATATTGCTGATAGAATAGAGAGCCATTTTATCACTTTAAAACTGTATCTGATATTTAGTAACCTGTAATCTAAGCCTGACAGGTACTCGCAATTTTTATATATTAATCATATAATATTTATATGAAATTTGAATTGAATGAACTTCAGGAAAATATAATAAAATGCTTTTTTGATAACGGTATATGTTTTGTTAATGCCTCAGCAGGAACTGGAAAAACAAGCACAATAACGGAACTATATTTAAATCTGTTAGAAAAAAAAGAAAAAGTATCAGATATAGCAGTTATAACCTTCACAAAAGCGGCTGCTAATGAAATGCTTCTCAGGATAAGATTAAAAGTAAGAAACAAAATATATGGAATAAAAGAATCAAATGATGATAAAAGCATAAAAGAAAAAAAATACTGGCAAAGCGTTTATAAAGATATACTTACAAGCGCTAAAATCTCAACTATAAACTCATTTGCAAACTCTATAGCAGCGGAAAATGCAATGCATCTTTCCATACCTCCGAATATGTCAATACTTGAAGACAATATGGAAATTCAGGAAACATTAAAAAATGCTGTTTTTGATATTTTAAGAAAAGAAGAATATGCTGGAAAAATCCGTTCCTTATACAGAATAGCCACTGAAGAAAGTAAAAATATATTTGCAGATAAAATATTAAATTTCTTACTTAAAATAAAACCGAGATTAGAAAATATACAAAAATTTGAAGAAAAAGCATTGGAAGCTTCAAATATTAAAGATAAATACGGTAAAATTTATAATGATATTTCTTATGTCAGTAATTTTTTAATAAATGATGACGGAAGCGAAAATAATACAATAAAATCTTTTAAAGTATTAATAAAAAATACTATAAGCAGCATAAGCAAATTATCAAATATAGATAATATAAAGAATATAAATGAAAATGAATTCGAAGATATAAAATATGCAGTTAATCTTGTATTATCAAAAAAAAATTCATGCGGAAATAAAAATAAAGAATTTAAAGAAAATATTGACCATTTAAAAAATCTCTATAATCAATTATTATTCTGCATAGATATAGAAAAAAATAAAGAAAATTATAATATTGTAATAAGATTTATAAAAGAAGCGTATAATCATATAGAAAAGCTAAAATCGGAAATGGGAATATATTCTCATGAAGATATGATGTATAAAGCAATAGAAGCTCTTGAAAATGAAAGTATTTCAAAGGAAATAAGGGACAATATATCTGTATTAATACTTGATGAAGCGCAGGATACAAGCATTCTTCAATTTAATTTTATTAACTTAATAGTATTCGGAAAAAGAAAAATAGAAAATCAATCAGTAAAAACAGATAAAAAATTGATGATAGTAGGAGACAGAAAGCAGTCCATATACAGATTTAGAAATGCCAATATAAATACTTTTGCTTATAATCAAAAAAAATTCAGCGGTTATGTCAGATATTTAAAAAATAATTACAGAAGCAATTCCATGCTTATAGATTTTTTTAATGACTTCTTCAAAAATATTGTTTTCTTAAATGATTATATTGAATATACAAAAGATGATGATCTTATTTACAGCAAAAAAACGGAAGATAAATCAGTATCCGTATTTCTGCTCAACAACAATATAGAAGATGAAAATATACATCTATATATGGACGATAAAACACAATTAGAAGCATATGCCATAGCGGAGCATATAAAAAATAATTACAGCGGAGACTATAAAAATACTGTTATACTTCTTCAGACATTCAAAAGATTGGATATGTATTTAAAAGCATTATCCGATTATAAAATACCCTACTATATTGACGGCGGAAATAAATTCTATTCCAGAGAAGAAATAAAGACAGTAAAAACATTCTTAGAATATTTAATACTAAGAGATCATGCCAAACTTCCGCAGCTGCTTAGAAGCGAATTATTTGATATTGATATTAATAATTTATCAGATTTCTTATTCAGTTTATTTATAAATAATTTAGATATCAAAGATTATTTTCCTAAAATCGTATATAATGAAAATAATTATAAAGAAATTGAAAAAATAGCAGAATCTAAAAGCTATTATAATCAATTAAGAAAGGCAAAAGAAATATTAAACAATATAGAAAATAAAACAGCTATGATGAACGCTTCTCAGATAATAGAAACTATATGCATTGATACTAATTTTTATAATTATTTAATGACTATGAATGATGCCGAAATCTCCTATGCCAATATAGAAAAATTAAAAACTATGGCAAATAATTTTGAAAATCAGACAGGAAATAATATTTATGATTTTGTACTTAATTTAAAAAATACAAACGACAATGAACCTTATTCCTCCATACCGAAACTATCCGTTGAATCTGTAAAAATAATGACTATACATAAATCTAAAGGATTAGAGTTTAATAATGTATTTGTAGCAGGAATGGGAAACTATATAAGACCGTATTTATCAGATTTTGATTTTATAGAAGAAAGTCCTTTCATAAAACTGCCTGTTAAAAATAAGCATTACAGTATAAATTTTTCATCATCTAATGAAGACGATAATAAAAAAAGCGAAATATCCGAAAAAAAAAGATTATTATATGTTGCCCTAACAAGAGCATCCTATAATTTGATGCTTTCAGGAGAATATCTAAGAGGAGAAACCTATAGAACATACCTAAACAGATATTTTAATGACGAAATAAAAAATTATAAATCGGATATTGCAAGTGAAGACACTGAAAAATTAATGGAATTAAAAGATATTGAAAATAAATTTATTAAGACTTATATGTATGGGCTATCTATAAAGCCCAAAGAAGAAATGAATATATTTGACATAAAAAAAATAAAAGAAGATGCCAATAGTGCATGTAACAGCAGAAAATTTGAAAATAAAATTATAGAAAATATAATTCCTTCTCTAAATAAAATTAATCAATCTAATAAAAATTATATTAATATATCGGATATGCTGGATAGAAAAATGTCAGAACTTCAAAATGATATAAATAAATTATATGAATACGATGAAAATATAATATTTATGTCCCCTAAGGATTTAGGCACGGCAATACATGAAATGCTTGAATATTTTGATTTTGATAAATATAGCAGAGAAAAAGAAAAATATCTGGAAAAAGTTAAATCATATATATTAAAAAATAATAGCCATTATAATAAAACTCAGCTGCTGAAAAGCTTAAACAGAGCATTTGAAAAATTATTTGAAAATGAGCATATACAAAATATATTATCAGGAAATGAAGAGATAGTATCCAGAGAACATACATTCCAGCATTACAGCGGCGAAAATATGATAACAGGAAAAATTGATATTATAACTAAAAATAAAGATGATGAATATTTTATTTTGGATTATAAAACAGCTGAATACAGCAAAGAAAATATAAATCTGTACAAATCTCAATTATCAGATTATAAATATATGTTCAAACATGCTTTTAATATTGATGAGAAAAAAATAAAAACAGATATCATTTTCTTAAAATAGATTATTTTATATAAAAAATACTATTCGTTTATATTACTTCCAATATTTTTATTAATAATTTTCTTTACTTTTTTGCATTATATTGTATATATTATAATTATAAGGAAAAGCTGATGAGAGATATTTTTAAATATTGCGTATTAATACTTTTTTTTATATCTGCGGTTTCATGCAGCAGACAGGTATTTGTAAACAGGTTTAATTTAAACAGAGCTTATAATTTATATGAAAAAGGAAAAAATGAAGAAGATGATAAATCTCTCCTTGAAATAACATCAGTATACAATGATATTATAAATCAGAAAATATATGCTCAGGACAGATTAGCCTCAGTTTACAGAATATTAGGAGAAAGAAGTTTGATAAAAGAGCAGTATGCATATTCAGCTAAATATTTCTCTGAAGCATTAAAGATACTGCCGAACAGCCCTTATTTAAGATACGGACTTGGAATATCCTATGCTAATTTGGCTGAAAGCGCAGATACATACGCTAAGACGACTAATTTTATTTATAGAGCAGAAAGCAATATATCGTTTGCGATAATCAAAGATCCTAATAATGCAAATTACTATGCAGCTTTGGCATCATTAAAAGGCATAAGGCAGGAAGATTATGATACTGCATTTGAAAATATAAAAAAAGCTGTGGAGATAAGTCCGAATAATACAGATTATTTATTTATATTAGCCAGAATACAATACAGCAGAGGAAATTATAATGAAGCTATAGCGGCATACAGAAAAATAATAAATATAACTGATGAAAATAATATAAAGCAAACAGCATTAAATAATATTAATCAAATTATAGGAAGGCAGAATTGAGCGGTATTAATGATATAAAAAAATATTTGATAGCCCTAAATCAAATTGATAAAGTGGGAGATAAGAGAATATCTGAACTTATCAGTCACTATGAATCTGTAGAAAATATTTTTGAAGATAAAGAAGATAATATAAAAAAACTATTAGAAAAAAAATTCAAATCTCAAATAGGAAATTTCAGCAAAAATGATATATTAGATAAAGCGGAAAGTATAATTGAAAAATCAAATAATTATGAAATAGGAATATTAAGTTTATTTGATGAAGACTATCCTTTTAACTTAAAGCAAATAGATAATCCTCCGTATATACTGTATTATAAAGGAGATTTAAAAAAGTTAAGAAGAAATGCGGTTGCGATAGTAGGTACAAGAGAACCTACCTATGAAAGTCGAAAATATTCTTTTGAGCTTGCCAGTAAATTATCATCTTTAAATATAACAGTTGTATCAGGAATGGCGAAAGGAGTAGACAGAGAAGTGCATCTTGGCGCTATGTCATCGCATGTAAATACAGCAGCCGTTTTGGGAAGCGGTATAGATCATGTTTATCCTTCTGAGAATTTGCAGATATATAATAAATTAATAGAAAAAGGAATAATAGTAAGCGAGTTTGAAGCAGGAAGAAAGCCTGACAGAATAAACTTCCCAAGAAGAAACAGAATAATATCGGGACTTTCTTATGCAGTTGTTATGGTGGAAGCTGCAAGCAAGTCAGGAGCTTTAATTACCGTTAATTATGCGCTTAATCAGGGAAGAGATGTTTATATAGCACCTTATGATGAAAAAAAAAGATGTTATTTCGGCAATCATAAGTTATATAAAGACGGCGCAAAAATAGCTTATAATATCATAGACATACTGGAGGATTTTGATTCTATATTTTCAAATGATGACGAATATGTAAAAATGAAATTAAAATACTTTGAAGGCGGAGATATAAAATCAAAAATAATAAATAAAGAAAAAAAATATACAGATAAAAAAATAAAAAATAAATCTGAAATAAAAAACAATAAATCAGGTAGAAAAGAAAAAAATATTGATAATAATCTTATTAACAATCTGAAGGAAGATGAAGCCGTACTTTATAATATTATAAAAAATAAAGATAAAATACATATAGATGATGTCATAGATGAAAGCAATATAAAAGTACAAACCGTAACTTCTATACTTATGCAGTTGGAAATAAAAGGAATAATAAAGCAGTTATCTGGAAAATATTATATGGCGGAAAAGTAATATATAACTATCAGGATTATCTACAAAAGGAGATTTAATAATGTCTAATGCGGCAGAAGAAAAAGTAAAAAAAAAGCGGGAAAAAAATACTAAAAAATATTCTAAAAAGAAAAAACTTGTTATAGTGGAATCTCCTGCAAAAGCAAAAACAATTAACAGATATTTAGGACCCGATTATCTTGTAATGTCTTCAATGGGACATTTAATAGATTTGCCCAGAAGCAGGCTTGCCATAGATGTAAACAACGGCTTCGAACCTGAATATATAACTATAAGAGGAAGAGCTAAAATATTAAATGATTTAAAAAAAGAGGCAAAAAAAGCGGAAGAAGTTTTATTAGCCGCTGACGATGACAGAGAGGGAGAAAGCATAGCTTGGCATATAGGAAATAAAATCAGAGGCATAAACTCTGCTGTGCCTATAAAAAGAATAGTCTTTCATGAGATAACTAAAGATGCACTTAAGGAAGCTATTGAAGAGCCAAGAGATATAGATATTTCAAAAGTAAATGCACAAAAGGCTAGAAGGGTATTAGACAGACTTATCGGATACAATTTAAGTCCTCTGCTTTGGGAGAAAATTAAAAGAGGGCTTTCCGCAGGAAGAGTGCAAAATGTTGCACTTCTTATAATATGCAATAGAGAAGGCGAAATTGAGACTTTTGTTTCTTCTGAATATTGGACTTTCGGAGTATTCTTAAAGCATAAAAATAAAGAGTTTTCAGCTGATTTGCAGAAATATAAAGGAGAAAAACCAGATTTAAAAACAAAGCATGATGTTGAAGATATAATGGAGCATCTTAAAGATAAAACCTATATTGTTTCAGCAATAGAGATAAAAGACAGATTAAGAAATCCTACAGCTCCATACACCACAAGTAAACTGCAGCAGGCGGCAAGCAGCGTACTCGGATACAGTGCTTCAAAAACTATGCAGGTGGCTCAGTCTTTATATGAAGGCGTTGATATAGCAGGAGAGGCAACGGGATTAATAACCTATATGCGTACCGACAGCGTGAGAATATCAGCAGCCGCACAGGAACAAGCGAGAGAGTTTATAGGCAGGGAATACGGAGAAAATTATCTTCCTTCGGAGCCTCCAGTATATTCTGTAAAAAAGAATGCTCAGGACGCCCATGAAGCTATAAGACCTACTAATGTATTTTTAATCCCTGATAATATTAAAGAATATTTAAAAACGGATCAATATAAATTATATAAGCTTATATGGGAGAGATTTGTATCGTCTCAGATGCTTCCCGCAAAAATGAAAAATACAAGAGCCGTAATAACTGCAGGAGACTGCGAGTTTTCATTATCCTCGTCAAAAATAGAATTCGACGGATTTATGAAAGTTCTTACAATAGATAAAGAAGCTAAAGAAAAAGCATCAAAAATGCCTAATTTATCAAAAGATGATGTCTGCGAGTTTATAGAAAATAATCCTCAGCAGCATTTCACAACGCCTCCCCCAAGATATACTGATGCATCACTGGTTAAAATACTGGAAGAATCGGGAATAGGAAGACCTTCCACTTATGCCCCTATTATTAAAACAATCATATCAAGGCATTATGTGCAGAGAAAAGGCAAGCAGTTAGTTCCTACAGAATTAGGAAAACTTGTTAATGAACTTATAAGCGAAAATTTTCCAGAATTGGTTAATATTAACTTTACAGCCGACATGGAGGGTAAACTTGATAAAATAGAAGACGATAATATAGAATGGAATAATATATTAAAAGAATTCTACCCTCATTTTTTGGATACATTGAAAACGGCTGCTGAAAATATCAACAACATGAAAGATTTTTTCAATGAAGAAACGGATTTTATATGCGAGAAATGCGGCAAAAAGATGATTAAGCGTCTTGGAAGATACGGTTATTTTATTGCCTGTTCAGGATTTCCTGAATGCAAAAATACTAAAGGAATATCTTTCGGGATTTGTCCTAAATGCGGAGGCGACATCACTTTAAAGCGCTCAAAAAGAGGAAGGGAGTTTTACGGATGTTCCAATTATCCTAAATGCGATTTTGTAAGCTGGGATAAACCTATTCAAGAGCCTTGTCCTAAATGCGGGGGGCTTATGATTGAAAAGAATATTAAAAACAAAGGATTATTTAAGGTTTGCATCAAGGAAGATTGCGGTTACTTGCAGGAAATAGAAGAAAGCGAAGAATAAAGTTATTTTTCATTACTTTGGTATTACTTCTGTTTAATACTTATTTTTTATATGGCCAGAATAATGATAAAGTAAATCTTGATAATTTAAATATAAAAATAGAAGACTTAAAAAATGCTTTTAATCCTGCCGTAAATAAATTTGGTGAAAAAACCATATCTGTTATAATAATAGATCCCGGACATGGAGGAAAAGATCCGGGAGCTGTAGGAGTAAATAAATTATTTGAAAAAAACATAGTGCTTAATTTTTCATTAGAATTAAAAAAAGAGCTGGAAGAGTTGATGCCTAATATAAAAGTTGTGCTTACAAGAACAGGAGACATATATCCTACTCTTGAAGAGCGTTTTGAAATAGCAAATAAAACCGCAAAAATAAATACAGATAAAGCTGAAAATGCTTTGTTCATAAGCGTGCATGCAAATGCATCATTCAGTCCAAATGCTAAAGGATTTGAGGCTTATTTTGTAAGCGCTCAGGAATCAAGCGAATATGCAAGAGCAGTATCAATGCTTGAAAATGAAGCTTTGGTAAAATTTGATAATATAGATACTTCAAAATATGAAAACAGCTCATCTCAGATAACACATAATTATATGCTGGTGGAACAGTACATAAAAGAAAGCAAATTATTAGCAGAATTCATTACCGAAGAAGTGCTTAAAGTTTCAGGCGTTGCAAGAAGGACGCATCCTGTACAAAACGCTTTATTTTATGTTTTAAAAGGTGCAGTTATGCCTTCCGTTTTAATAGAGATAGGATTTATTACAAATACTGATGATGCTAAGTTTATGAACACCAAAGAAACAAGACTTAAAATGGTAAAAGCGTCGGCAAAAGGAATAAAAAAATATATAGAGCTTTTTGAAAAAACAGAAGGCTTTATAAAATCATATTAAACTTCTTTAATGAACTTCTCCCCAGCTTCCGCCTTTATGTATATCAACGGTTATAGGGACATTGGTTTTTACAGAATGCTCCATTATCTCCTTCATTATTATCATAGCCCTATCAGCTTCTTCTTCGGATACTTCAACTACCAATTCATCATGAACCTGCATAACTATTTTAGCAGTTTTGAAATGATTTTTAAACTCTTTATGTATGGCAACCATAGCTACTTTTATCATATCGGCTGCGCTTCCCTGAATAAGAGTATTTAAAGCCATTCTCTCGGCTTCATTTCTAGCCATAGCATTGGAAGAATTTATAGTTTTTGACAAATCCCTAATTCTTCCAAGCATAGTCTGTACATATCCTTTGCTTCTCACTTCCTCAACAACTTCTTCGCAAAACGGTTTTACCTTTGCATAAGTTGAAAAATATCCTTTTATAAAATCCTCAGCCTCTTTTCTTTTTATTCCTAATTCTTTTGACAATCCGAATGCCGTTTTACCGTAAATAATAGAAAAATTTATTATTTTTGCAATATTTCTCATTGAAGCAGTTACATGATCTTTGCTTACTGAATATATTTTCATTGCCGTTTTTCTGTGAATATCGTCATTATTTTTAAATGCATCCGACAATATTGGATCATTGCTGAAATGAGCTAATAATCTTAATTCTATCTGAGAGTAGTCTGCGGCTATAAGCAAATTTCCTTTTTCCGCTATAAATGTATTTCTTATGTCTCTACCTTCTTCTCCCCTTACAGGTATATTCTGCAAATTAGGCTCAGATGATGATAAACGCCCTGTCGCTGTTACAGTCTGATTAAAAGATGCATGTATCCTTCCTGTTTTTTCATTTATTAAAGAAGGAAACACATCAAGATAAGTATTTTTTAACTTTGAATATTTTCTGTATTTAAGCATATACTCTGCTATTTTATAATTCTGCGACAATTCGGTTAATACTTCCTCATCGGTAGAAAATCCTGTTTTAGTTTTTTTAGTAGGAGGTATTCCTTTCTTTTCAAATAAAATATATTCAAGCTGCTTCGGAGACTGAAGATTAAACTCCTCCCCAGCTTCCGAATATATTTTTAATTTAATTTTTTCTAAAAGAGAAGAATATTCATCGGATAATGACTTCATTTTTTCTCCGCTTATATATACTCCGTCAAACTCCATATCTGCAAGAACGCTTACTAAAGGCATTTCTATATTAAAAAATAATTCTTCAAGATTATGAGTTTTTAATAAAGGCGCAAAGTATTCATAAAATCTGAATGTTATATCTGCATCTTCGCATGCATATTCCGCAACATCTTTTAAAGGCACATCTAATAAAGTTTTTTTAGAATTATCGGTTATATCGCTGTACTTGATAGTATTGTATGAAAGATAAGCTATAGCTAAATCGTCCATATTATATCTTCCTCTTGTGGGATTAATCAGATATGCGGCAACCATAGTGTCAAAATATATATTTCCGAAACTTTTATTAACAGCCCTAGCCATCTTATATTCATATTTAAGATTATGACCTATAATTTTTATATCTTCTTCAGACAATATATCAAATACATAATTTAAGCACTTTTCTTTATTCATATCCGTTCTTCCGCTTAAATCCAAATAAAAAGCTTCATTAGATTTTATTGCAAAAGAAATACCTATAATAGAGTTTTTAAATATATCAAGTCCCGTAGTTTCAAAGTCTATGCATACCAATTTTTTGCTTTTAATATCATTTAAAAGATTCTGAAGTTCTATTTCATTTTCTATTAAATAGTAGTCTGCTTTATTATCTTTAGCACTTAATATCGGGCTTTCTTCTTTTTTAATATCTGAATTATCCGATATTTTTACTTTATCCGCTTTTCTTGAGGAAGTTCCGTATATATAAAAATTAATTTTATCTCTAATCTGATTTAATTCTAATTCATCTAATATTTTATTAACTTCCTCAATATTTATTTTACTGTCCGCTATCTTACCATAATCTAAATTAAAATCTTTTATATTTCTTTCTATAGTGGCAAGCTTATAGCTCATATATGCACTTTCTTTTGATTCTAATAATTTTTCCTGAAGTTTTCCTTTAATAGAATCAATATTTTCATATATACCGTCTAAAGTTTTATATTCCTCAAGAAGCTTTAAAGCTGTTTTTTCTCCTACACCTTTTACTCCCGGTATATTATCTGAAGAATCTCCCATCAATGCAAGCAAATCTATTATTTGATTTGGATAAACTCCCCTTTTCTCTTTAACCATTTCTATATCATACTCCATAAGCTCATTATCTTTATTGCTTGCAATCACTCTCACATCATCGCATACAAGCTGAAGCATATCTTTATCAGGAGAATAAATAATAGTTTTTATATTTTCCTTTTTATTTTTCTCAGCAATAGTACCTACAATATCGTCAGCCTCATAATTATCAATCACTATTCTTGATATTCCTAAAGCGTCTATAAGATTATAAAGCATTGGAATCTGGCTTCTTAAGTCATCAGGCATGCTTTCTCTATTCTCTTTATACTCTTTATATATTTCATTTCTGAAAGTTTTTCTGGAGCTGTCCAAAGCTATGGCGACATATTCTGCAGAATAGGTATTGATAAGCGAAAAATAAGTCCTCATAAAACCGTTAATAGATGAAACATTCTGACCTTTAGAGTTTATAAGAGGTCTTTTCAAAAAAATAAAATGGTATCTGTAAAGTATACCGAATGCGTCAATAATAAGAAATGTTTTTTTCATAATGGCAACATTATACTATTTTATATAAAATAAGTAAATATTAAATTACTATCTGTAAAATACCTATCTTAAATAATTAATAGCTTAAAAAATATAAAAACTATTTAATAATATTATTAATAATTTTAAATATAATATAAAAATTACTGTTATAATTATATGTAAAAGGCTCTTTATTAGGAAATAATAGTATAAATCTTATTATATATACTATTATAAAAATTAACAGCATGCCTATTATAATATAGTTATTATTGTATATATACTGCGCTATTTTAAATTTTTTCTTAAAAATTATAAGTAAAAATATAAAAATAGGAAATACAAATAAAGGATGATAATAAAATGCTTTTTTAAAATTAAGCTTAAAAGCTTCCGTATATGCTCTTGTCATACCGCAGCTTGGACAAGGAAAGCCTGTGGTATTTTTCATTAAACATAATCCGCCTAACTGTATAAAATATCTATCCGTATTATTACTTCCGTCATAATTCATAAAAAGCATCATAAAAGATATTAATACAAGTTTTAATATTTTAATCATAAAATTAAACTATTATGCATGAATTACAATTAAATATATCTTTCCATTTGATTGTATATGATATCGGCAAGCCCGAAAGTTTTTGTTTTTGAAAACTCTTTAGCGTACTCATCATAAAGCATATCTTCAAATATACGCTCAGCCATTCCTCCGTCTGCTAAACCGCTTTTATCAACTGTCTTTCTCATTTCTTTAAGCATTTGATTAATCATCAAAGCTTCAAAATCTTCAGAAACTTGCCTCAAACGCTTTTTTTCAAATTCTTTGTCATATTTTGCACTGTCTATGGTAAACTCAGCATTGCCGTAGCGTTTTTTTACATTTTGAAGTTTATTAAAACCGGCATTGTTCATACTAAAATTATATTTGTCAGTTATATTCATAATATATCCTGTTTTAAATAAAAAATATCTTTAAATAATATCGGAAATAATCATAATTCTATTAATAATAAAAGTTAATATAAAAACTTTTATAGCTTAAATTACCAAGTTACTATATACTCGGTATAAATATAGCCTTTGCTTATTGATTTAGTCATTCTAACTTTAGAACCATTAGGGTATTTAAATCTGAATATATTTTTTATCATTTCATCATAATAGGTTTCTATCATAGAGTCGTAATTAGGGAAATAATGCAAATGATAAATTATACGCCTTTTCTCTGCTTTAACCACCTCTATATTTATATTTTTGAACATCTTATTATTGAAATTAACAAATATATTAGCTAAAGCATTTCTTTTAGCAATTTTTATAAATATTTTTTTGAATACGCCAAACTTTTTAAAATCAAATCTTGCTTTTTCTCTTATACCTTCTCTTGCACCGTCATAAAACTCATCCATTATTGAAGTCATAGGAATAAAACAGGAAGAAGATAAAGGATACTTCTTTCGAAATTTTGTATTCTTAGCATTTTCAAATATATTCCTGCATTCATCTGGCATTTGCTCCAAAAGTTTTTGGAATTTTTCTTTTCCGAATACAGATATGACAAATTTATAAATACTTTGAACAAATACATGTCTGCTGTAAGCTCTGTCTCCCTCATTTATAATTTTAATTTTCTCTTTTATAACATCTTCAAAATCTTTTATAACATAATCCGACATTTCTTTTCCCAGCATATCCACAGAATCTCTTGCAACATTAGAAAGCTGCTCTATCTCTTTTATAAGACCAAATACATTTCCTATCTGCTTGCCCATATCCTGAATTTTAGATACTATATCATCAGTATTCTCTGATACAAGCTTCATAGCCTCATCATTTTTCTTAGAGAAATCGGAAAGATTTATCAAATCATCTTTAGCTAATGATATTCTGCTATGCAAATTTGTATATTGTTCTTTAATATCTTTAATAATATTATATAAACTTTCTATGGAGATGCTTATTTCTTTTGTAGAATCATATTTTTCATCTGCAACTTTTTTTACTTTAGTCATAGTATTAACAAAGTTCTGCATTTTTATAAGCATATCCCCAGTTGAAATTATTCTCTCCGTCATAATAGACATAATTTGATTCATTTCTTTTTCTATATCTCTTAATATCTTCCATGCTTTTTCGGACTGCAAATTTGTAGTGGTGGCTAATTTTCTTATCTCTTCAGCAACAACAGCGAATCCCTTGCCCTGTTCTCCTGCATGCGCAGCCTCAATAGCGGCATTCATCGCAAGCATATTAGTCTGCTGAGATATGTCTATAGTAGAGTTTACAAAATCTGTAATGCCTCTTATGGAATTTATTAATGATTTTGTAATATTTTCGGTTTTTAATATCTTTTCTTTACCATCTTCCGTCAAAGATACAATATATTCAGACTCTTCCTTAGCCTTTCCAACAGAAACAGAAACCTCCTGCATATCTTTTTGCATAGCCATAGTTAACGAATTAATCTGATTTATACTTACAGACTGGTTGTCAATTTTACCTTGAAGATTATTTGTCATATCATTAATAGAAATTAATTCGGATAAGCTTGAAGCTATAATTTTATATATTTCCAAATTACTGCTTTCCACATGCTTAAATTCAGTTTGCTGAGATGATATATTATCCACTATTATGCCAACTGTTTCTATCATATCTCCTGCAGTTTTGGATATGTCTGTCATTTTATCTTTTAAAGCTTCATTTTGTTCCTTTGACACTTTAAGATTTTTTGATACGCTTGAAAATACATGCTGAACCATATCAAAGAATATTCTTATCCAAGTGCTTAAATATCCTAAAGAATCTCTGGAATTAATCTTTGTTACATTTAAAAATATATTATTATTAAATACACCCTGTTCTAATTCCTGAGATATTTTATCTAAAGGCTTTAAGGATATAGGTATAGCTATATTCAATACTATTATTATGGCAATTATAGCGAATATTAATATAAAAAATATGGTTCTGTTTGTAGCTGTAAGTACACTGTGAAAAAAAGTTGTAGGCACATACATAAATATATTATAATAACCTATTTCAAACTGTTTAAAAAACAAAGTGTAGTTATTTTCTCCAACCTGATAATTTTCTCTTATTCTTGTATTAGTATAGAAAGCTGTACTTTCTACAGCATTATTAATCCATTCCATCTCACTTAAATCACTTAATATATAATTAGGATCATCATAATAAACTATTTTTTCATTTCTTGAATCAAATATAACAGTATTAAAAGGTCCGGTTTTAACTATATTTGTAAGCATTTCATAAACTATATCTAAAGAAACATCTGACAGAGCAACCCCTATAAGATTATCATTGATAGTGGAATATATGGGAGAAGAGAAAGAAATAACTCTCTGAGGTCCGTCAATATTTTTTAAATACGGTGCAGTATAATAAATACTTTTAGGTCTTTTAGCTTCTCTGTTCCAATTGTATGGAAGCGCTAAAGAATAAAACTCTTCGGAAATATAATTATCCTGAACGGTTTCAATTTTAGGATGCATATTTCCAGTATTGCCTACATCATAAAGATATAAAGAGTGAATTCCTCTCATATATGTATTATCAGCTATAATATCAGGTTCAAAATATATGCCGTTTGCTATAATATGATGCAAAGCTGTCTGCGATTTATGAAATCTATAAATGGTTTTTCTAAGATTTGTTGCAACATCAGTAACAGCTCCTGTTGAATATAAATCATAAGATACTGTGGCTATATCCGATAAAGAAACTGTGCCGACGCTTGTTGAAGAAAATATATTATCAAAAGCGGAGTATATATCATAAAAATAATTCTGAGAAACATTCATTGCGGATTCATATAACGCATTCTTATTAGTTTTAGTATTTATAAAAACTGTTGGTGATAATGCTAAAATTATAACTATTACAACTAATAAAAGTATCTTATTTTTCAGACTCATAAAAAAACCTTATTATTTATTAAAAAAATTATTACTTAAGTTATCGGATATTTTTCTATTATTATTAAGAATGATACATATTATTTTTTTGCGAACTTTCTTAGAAATCTTCCAGTAAACATATTAATAAAAGATAAAAAATCATCATTTCTTAATATTATATTCATTAAAGAATAAAAAACCGCTCCTAATATTATTATTATAAAAACTTTAAATATAAAAAATATTTTTAAATCATATTGATAAGGCAGCAAATAATATTTAATTCCGTAAACAGCCGCAGCCATAAAAATACTGGATATTAATGTTTTAACAACTTCTATTTTATTATTTATTATAGAGCTTAAAGCCATTCTTTTCATAAGTAATACATATAGTATACAAAAAGATGTAATATTTGCAACAACGCTTGATATAGATATTCCTATAATATCAAATTTAAATATGTATACACATAGATAATTACTTACTGCATTAATGATAAAAGCAAAAAAAGCTGTATAAACAGGAGTTTTCATATCCTTCATAGCATAAAATGACTGTACAAGTATTCTATAACTAGCCGTAAAGAAAAGCGATACAGATAAATATTTTAAAGCGCTTGATACCAAATAAGTAGAGTTTGAAGAAAAAGCTCCGTATTCAAATATCATTCTCACTATTTCTTTACCCATTACTATAAATCCGAAAGTTGCGGGAATAGTAACCAATGCCACAAGTCTTAAAGAATATGATAAAGTTTCAGCGGCTTCATATTTTTTCCCATCGGTTATGAGCCTGCTTAAAGATGGAAGCATTACGGTTGCCACGCTCACTGCAAAAACTCCCAAAACAAATTCATGCATCCTAGTTGCAAAAGTAACAGCAGAAACCCTGCCCTCTCCGATAGCTCCTGCAAATGCGGTAGATACAAGTAAATTAATCTGATATATGCTTGCACCCAAAATACCGGGAGCAAATAATTTTATCATCTTTATAACATAAGCCTCTTTAAAATTAAAATACGGCTTAAAACTAAAACCCTGCCTATATACAAAAGGCATTTGATATATAAATTGCACAAACCCGCCTAAAAGTACGGAAACAGCAAACACATAGGACATATTATTAAAAAAATTCGGCAAAAAGAAATAAAAAAACAATGACATAGATATAATTACTGTATTTAAAAGTATGGGACTTGCAGCTGATATTGAATAGTATCCTCTTATATTGAGAACCCCCTGCATTAAAGCCGCTAAAGATATGAATAACAAATACGGAAACATTATCCTTGATAAGTCGCTTGCAAGATTAAGAGCTTCTATATTGTCGTATGCAGATTTATACAGTATCCTCACTAATAAAGGAGATGCCGCTATACCAATGCATACTGCAGCTATAAGTATTAATCCGAGCAATGTAAATACAGCTCTAAAAAACTTTTTTGATTCTTCCTTTCCCTTTTCTTTTTCAAGCTCGGTGAATACGGGTATAAAGCTTGCAACCATATTACCCTCGGCAAATAAGCGTCTCAAAAGATTAGGAAGCATAAACCCTATTGCAAAAGCATCGGCTATGAATGCCGTTCCTAATAATGCCGCCTGTATCTGATCTCTTACCAGCCCGAACATTCTGCTTACAGTTGTTACAAGCGACATTTTTAATGAGGATTTGGCTATTTTTTCTCTGCTTAACATTTTATTAAAATTTTCAGACATACTTACTTTAATTATAAACTAAAAATAATTATTTAAATATTATACGCTCTGAGCTGTCTATAGCGCTTTCAGGAACATTTTTATATTCTTTTAATCTTTTTATTATTAAATCTCTTATATCCAATCCTGTATGTATAATATTCTCTCCATACTGAAATAAAGGTTTTCCATCATCATCAATATATTTTTCGCCTCCGTTAAATATATAATCTGCGGCGGCAACCACATATTTATCATTATCATTTAAAAGTTTTCCTTTTATATAGGATTGCGAAAGTTTTCCGTTACTGTCATAACTGATAATACAGTCTTTTGATACCTGCAGAAATCCTCCCTCGCCTCTTTTTGAAGCGGATAATTCCAATATATTTTTTAAATCTTTACCTCTTAAAGTAGCAAGTATTATTAAATTATCAAAAGGAAAAAACTCATATATATTTCCCAATGTAACTTTTCCTTTTGGAAGAAAGCCTCTCAAAGAACCTGAATTGATTAATGCTATATCAATACCGTTTTGAGATGATGCCGTTATATCGGATACAAAATTTCCTAAAGGAGCGGATTTATTTCTTATATTTTCATCGCTTAATTCATAAGGAAGCATAGCTATTTCAACATTAAATTCTTTATCAGCTTTAATCTGCATATCATCTATTTTAGAAAGTATATATTCATCTTCTTTTACAGATTCATCTAATCTTGTAAGTTTATAATTAGGATGAGAATATTTTCCGTTTTTAAATATCATATCGATTGTGCCTATATATTCTCCGTATTCTCCCGCCTGAACTATAGTTGTACTGCCTATAATTACAGGTTTTTCTAATAATGTATGACTATGTCCTCCTATTATAATATTAAAAGTATTCGGAATTTTTTCAGCTATTTTTTTATCGGTATCAAAACCTGCATGGCTGAGCAGAATTGTAATCTCATTAGTAGTATTCAGAGGAGTCTCTTTTAAAAGATTTTCTAAAGAAGAAATTTCATCTTCTATATAAACATAATCAAGTCCCTGTATTATATTCATTTTTTCGCTTTGCAAAACGCCTATTACGGCAACATTTATTGCATTAATATTTGTTACTATATACGGAAGCACATAATTTTCATCTGTACCTATAATTTTAACATTGCATGCTATTGTAGGAAAATTTCTGCCTGCTATAATCTTATTTAACTGCTCTATTCCAAAATCGAACTCATGATTTCCAAGAGAAGATACCTGAACTCCTATATCATTCATAATTTCAACTTCGTCCATACCCTGATAAACAATAGAAAATATACTTCCAGCTATGGTATCTCCTGCGTGCATTACTATAACATTTTCATTTTCTTTTTTAATATTATCAATAAAAGTTTTTCTTCTTGCAGCTCCGCCATATGCATCTGCAGAACCGTCTTCTTTTGAGACTTTTACAAATTCTTTATTTTTAGAATGAGTATCATTAATATGAACTATTGTAAAAACTTTTTTTTCATTATCAGAACATGATAAAATTAAAATTGAAATTAAAATAATTAATATATATAAGTTTTTCATTCTAATATCCTAAACTATAATAAGTTTAATAATACAGTAATAACTTTTAAAGTCAATAATTTAAAATTTGACTAAAATATAAATAGGTTTATGATATTATAGAATAATTAAAAAAGTATAAATAGCATAATTATGAGTAATGAAGCAGTATTTAATAATGATTCAAAATGTATGCACAACATTAACATTATTTATTATATATTTTAAAAAATTACTTAAAAACAAAACTAAACTAATTATAAACAATTTAAATATAAAATACATAATATTATAATTTATTAGCTTGAAAATATATATTAAATTAACTATACTATATTTTATAATATTTAAGTTATATATGAAATGCAGTTAATAAGGGTTTTTGTTCATGTTTAAAAAATTAAGTCTTCAAGTAAAAATCAGCCTTGCAATACTCCTGCCGCTGTTAATAATGATATTAATATCAAATATAGTTAATATTATTTATGTTCAGGGTATAAACCAAAAACTATCTTATAAAATTTTACAGGAGACGGCAAGAGGAGAAGGAAGCCAATTAAGCACAGTTGTAAAAGAAGACTTATATCTGATAACAGGTCTTAAATATACATTAGAAAATATGTATAATTTAGGAAATCGGAACAGAAAATACTACGAAGATGCCGTAAAACTTTTTTTTAATATACTTCCTGAAACTGCAGTAGGTTGTATGATAGCCTTTGAACCAGACATATTAGGCAATGATATAAACTATATTGATGATTATCCTTTAAATAAAGGCAGGCAGACTTATTATATATCAAGATATTTCGACAACTCTATACATGAAAGGGAATTAACAAGCGAAGATATAAGTTCGGAATATTATACGGAGCCAATAAGAAAACAAAAAGAGCATTTATCAGGAGTATACAGTTTTAATTTAGGAAACAATAATTTAGTAAAAATGTATGCTTGGTCTGTACCTATAATGCATCAGAATAAACCTATAGCTGTAATAACTGCATATATAAAAATAGAAACGCTTAATGAAACTATGAAATTAATAAAGCCGTTTCAAAAATCGGAAGGTCTTTTATTTGATCATAACGGAAATATATTATATGATGAAAATGCAGGTAATATTTCAAAAAATATATACAGCATATACCCTAAATATAAAGAGCATCAGGTACTTGAAAATGTATCTAAAGGAAATACAGCATCGTTTACCGATTACACAGAATATTATAAAGAAAACGCCACATACTTTTTTACGCCTATAGAAATGGCGGAAGGGAAGTATTGGATACTTGAATTAATGGTTGCTAATTCCTCTATATTCGGGTATAGTAATGCAGCCAGAAATACTATGATTATAATATCTTTATTAATTATGATAGTAGCTTCTATTATGATACCTTATACTATAAGAGCAAAAGTTACAAAAATAATAGGATATATAGCAAGAGATATAACAAAAATATCTGAAGGAGATATATCTTTTAAAATAAGCAGAAAATTCTTAAATATGAATGATGAATGGGGAGATATAGGAAACGGATTGGAAAATACATTAAGCAGTTTAAATAAAGTTGTCTCATCAGTCAAAAATTCTGCAGAGCATGTATCTTCCGCAGCTAATCAGGTTTTAGCAGGAAATAACGATTTATCAGTAAGAACAGAATCGCAGGCGTCCAGTTTAGAGGAAACTGCTGCATCAATGAATGAGATGTCAAGCTCAATTAAAGAATCGGCAAATGGGGTGGAGCTTGGAGCTTCTATGGTGTCAGAGGCAAAAGAATATTTAAATAAGGCTGGTATTATAGTTGAAGATGGTGTAAATAGAATGAATGATGTACATGAAGCAAGCACTAAGATAATGGATATTACAAAACTTATAGAAAATATTGCTTTTCAAACTAATATACTTGCATTGAACGCTTCGGTTGAAGCTGCAAGAGCGGGAGAGCAGGGAAGAGGATTTGCAGTTGTGGCAAGCGAGGTTAGAAATTTAGCTCAAAATACTCAGGAATCTGTAAAAAGCATAACATCTTTAATATCCGACAGTAATGAAAAAACTAATTTGGCATCTCAAAGTGTAAAAGAAACAAAAGAAATATTCGGAAACATATTTGTAAAAATGGATAATGCCTCCAATATAATGGATAAAATTAATACAGCTTCGCAGGAACAGCAAAGAGGAATAGAACAGGTCAATTCAGCTATTACAAATATGGATTCTTCTGTACAAAAAAATGCATCCTTAGTAGAAGAGGCAGCTTCATCTTCCCAATCTCTTTTTGATGAAGCTAATAAATTAATAAAAGTTATAGAATATTTTAAATTAAGAAATTAAAATATATACCAATTATTACATATTTTTTGATAATATATAGCTGGATAAATACAATGTTAAACAAATACCGTATACTAGTAATTATAATCATTCTGTCAGCAGTATCATGCGTAAAAGGCGGAGATATAATGAAAAAACCTAAAATATATAAATATTTTTCATTACAGATCAATATAGGCCAGGAACCGCATACTATGGATCCTAGCGTAAATATAACTTCAGATAATTTAATATACTTAAATCATATATTTGAAGGATTAGTAAGAAAAGATAAAAACGGTAAAATTATACCTGCAGCCGCAAAAAGCTGGAATGTAAGCGAGAACGGACTTGTATATACATTTTATCTTAGGGATAATGCTTATTGGAGCGACGGCAAGAAAGTCTCAGCTGATGATTTTGTATATTCGTTCAGAAGACTCTTTGATAAAAATACGGAAAGTAAATTTGCATATCAGAATAATATTATAAAAAATTCCAATAAAATTATGAATGGAGAAATGGCCCCTGAATATTTAGGTATAAAAGCTGTAGACAATCATACATTGGAAATCATTTTAGAAATACCTGCTGCATATTTTTTAGAGATATTAACACACCCTACTTTTTATCCGTTAAGAGAGGATATAATACAATCATATAAAAATAATTGGACAGACAGCCCGAAAACTTTTATAGGAAACGGAGCTTTTAAAGTTGTTGAAAGAAAAATAAATGAGTTTATTATTATGGAAAAAAATGAATTCTATTGGAATATAAAAGAAATTATACCAAGCAGATTAGAGTTCATATTAAAAAATGATCCTCAGTATTCTCTGAATAATGTAAAAAAAGGATTAATGCATTTATCTAGAAACTTTCCTATAAAAGATATAAACTCTCTGCAGAAATCGGGATACATAAAAAATATACCAAGAATAGCCGTATATTTCTATTTTATAAATACTACAAACAGTGCATTATCTGATGCAAATGTAAGGAAAGCATTATCTATTGTAATTGATAGAAACCATATAGTTGAAAATATAACTAAAAACGGAGAAAGACCAGCAGCCGCTTTGGTGCCTTACGGCATACCAAGTTTTTTCGGAGATTTTAGAAAAAATGGAGGAGATTATATAGATATAAGCATAAGCGGATATGAAGATAATATAAAAAAGGCAAAAAAACTTATGATGCTGGCGGGATATCCTAACGGCAGCGGATTTCCTACATTAACTTTCAAAACTACATACGGTAATCATAAATATATATTTGAAGCTGTTCAAAAAATGTGGAAAGAAAATTTAGGTATCAATACGGTTTTGGAGGAGCTTGAATTATCCGATTTATTTAATAATAGATTTGACAAAAATTTCGATATTGCAAGCGGCGGCTGGAATGGGGATTTTAATGACCCTATAAATTTTCTGTCAATATTTTTAAGTTCTTCTCCCAATAATAACAGTATTTACAGTAATGTAAGATACGACGATTTAATAAAAACAGCAAATTTAATTACAAACTCTTCTCATAGAATGATGACTATGCATAAAGCCGAAGAATTATTAATAGATGATATGGCGATAATACCAATATACTTTTCAAATGAACCTATATTAGTATCACCTAAATTAAAAGGAGTTATGTATGACTCTATGGGACAGCATAGTTTTGCAGAAGCTTATTTGGAAGATTAATATATAAAAAGCTTTTGTCAAAGAAAATAAAAGTCTTTATACAATAGTTAGTTTATGAGAGTTTTTTTAATTAATTATTTTCTTTTTATTTTAATTTTTTCAAATCTGCCGCTTGACTTCCTGACAAAAATATTTTATTTATAAATATAAAAACTAATGGAAGAGCAGAAAATTTGTCAACCTCTCCTGCCGTTTTTTGTTTATCAAATTACAATGATGGAGAAGGCCATCCATCCCGCTAGTTTTTATTTTTTTAATTCTATCTATATTTTCCTGTTTTTAATATATTTTTAAAAAACCTGAAAATTATTATTGAAAATGCTAAATATTTTTACTAAACTATAATATACTTGACACATTTCTATTTTATATATAGAGTATACGCTATTTTATATTAAAGGATTATTAAGATGAAAGGACGTGATGCTTTTTCATATGTATACCATTTATTAAATATAAACGGATATTTAAAAAATATAAACCATAATAAAGCCAAAGCTATTAAAGCAAATAAAATATTATTTTTTGCTGAATTGTATCATAGATATTTTTTTAAAGAACCAATGATTACAGATATTAGTTTTAAAATATTACCTTATGGTCCTGCTTTAAATAAAGAAGATATAGACTGGGAAAATGCAGAAACTAATTATAACTTTTTAAGAAAAGATGAAAAAGAAACTATAAAAGTATGTATGAAAGAATGGCTGTGTCAAATGTATCCTGAAGATTTAGTAGAAATATCACATGGCGAGAATCAAAGAATATCTTTATTATCTTGTATTTTTACTATTTTCTGATATTATTTATTTTTTCTTAACTTATTATAAAAAATATATTAAACTGCAGCTGTATTAAAGCTAGTGCGAACTGCAGAAAATCAGCCTCCCTACCGTTATATTTAGTGTTTACTAAATTGATATGATGGATGGACTCGGAATATCCGATGCGCATCCTCCCATTCTAGCTTTTTTATGTTTATTCTCTTTTCCAGTCCTAGCCTTATTATCAATTATATGATAATTTATTATTTCATAACTTTCTTTCTCATCAGATAATTCTAAAAGCACTATGTCGCTATGTTTATCATCTGTTCTTGATATAAAATTATGATATGCTTTTTTTAAGTATTACATTAAATACACTGTACAATTAATGGAGGCATTATAAAACATACTATAAAAGCCCATATACCATAAACATAAATATAGAGCATAGATTTTGTATCTCCGATAGTAATTTCTTTTATATCTGGAATATTATCAGTTTTTTTAAATACTATTAATACTGACTTTATATTAAAAAAAGTTATAAAAATTAAATTACCAAGCATTATTAAATTTGTGCCTATTAATGTTATTTTATTCGGACTAATACCGTATTCTATTAATCTATATAAAGAGGAAGTTAATACTAATACATCAAATAATATAGTAATTATAGGAAGTACAATATATAATGCTTTTGTGAATATACCTGATTTATAATCAGCTCTTACAAAAAGCAGATTTAACACAATTATTGCAAGCATAATATTATAAAGCATAAAAACAACTCTATTATTATAAGGTCTTATATCAGGCATTAAAAGAAAAATCAAAAGTATAAATATAAATAATAAACTAAAAGGCATTAATATTCTTGATAAGTATATAGAAATATTAGTTTTTATTTTTTTATAAATTATATATACCAAAAAAGGAAATAATGCGCTGATAAAAGAACAAACTGTTATTATCAATTTTAATATAATTTCCTGATATGCATAATCTATATGTATAAAAAACATAACTATTGCTATAAATATTACAAATATTACTGAAAGTAAAAAAACTATTAAACCTGAAAATATTAATATATCTGCAAAAAAAGTAAAAAACTCTGAAATACTTTTAGAATTAATTACTTCAAAACCATTATATGATAAAGCCATTATTATAAAAAATATTAAAGCAGAAAATACATATTTAATAATATAAATTTGCATATTTGGATTGTGCATAGAAAAAATACTTGTAAGAAAATCAGTGCTTAAACTAACAATAAATATAAAAGTAAATAATAAAAATATTATTAGTATATTTTTTAAATTAAAATTTTTATTTATATAAAATATTAAACTTAAAGAAAAAAAATAAAATATATTAGAATACGAAAAAAATATATTTCTGAATATAAAAGCATCTTTATTAGATATGATAAAAATACTAACAGAAATAGTAAAAGAAGAAATAATTCCTAAAAATATAATTATTAGATTTGATATTAAATTATTTTCTAATATACTGCCTATTTTATTATTAATTTCTTTCATAAATATCCTGAAAATATAAAATATTGAAGTTCATTATACATTAACAAAATATAAAATCAATGATTATAATTTTTATTACTGCCGTTTATAGCTTTTAAAATTTCTTATTTTTAGCATTCGATTTATTATAAATATTGCCATACTTCGTAATTTTTTTTAAAGCTATTTTTCTGTCTTTTTTTATTTCTATAGAAGATTTCTGTAATTCTCTATTTTCATTAAAAAGAGTTATATAAGCATCGTATCTTTCATAAGATATTTCATCATTTTCAAGCAGCTCCAATATACGGCAGTCAGGCTCATGCTGATGCGTACAGTCTTTAAACTTACATTTTTTAGCAAACTCTTCCAAATCTTCAAAAGTTTTCTTTATGCCTTTATCATCTTCCCAAAGTCCAAGATTTCTTAAACCAGGTGTATCTATTACTACCCCGCCGCTGTCTAATACTAAAAGTTCTCTATGAGTTGTTGTATGCATTCCCTTAAAATCATATTCTCTTACTTCTTTAGTTTTCATTTTTTCATCTTTAAGAAGATAATTAATAATAGTGGATTTTCCTGCTCCTGAAGCTCCTATAAATACAGACGAAGTATTTTTTTTTATATATTTAAGAAAAGTATCTGTATTTTTTCCAGTTCTAGAACTGTATGCAAAAGCTGTTTCATTCGGATAAGTTTCTTTTATTAAAGAAAGAAATTCTTTGTATTCTTCATCTTTATACAAATCAATTTTACTTACGGCAATTATAGGCTTTATATGAGAAGTATGTACTATTGATAAATATCTTGCTATAGCCGACATCGGCATTTCATTATCAATACCCACTATAATAAAAGCATAATCAATATTGCTTACTATAGCCTGAATATCATTTTTTTTAATATTGGCTTTTCTGTATAAAATATTTTTTCTAGTTAGAACAGTATCAATAAAAGCATTATTATCAGACTTCTTCATTAATACCCAGTCGCCTACCGCAGGAAGCTCGCTTTTAACTTCTGAATTATATCTTATTTTTCCTTTAATTCTGGCTAAAAACTCTCCGTCATCAGAAAAAAGCGTATAGTATCTTTTATTAATTCTTATAACTCTTGCAGGCACAAGTTTTTCCGTATTAATATCTTCCAAAGAATTAATATTTAAACTTTCAAGCGTCAATTTTTCAAAATATTCATCAAAGCCTATATCTTTTATTTTCAATATTTATAATCCCAAAATAAAATATCATAATTATATAATACAGAATATAAAAATATTTGTCAATTTATTTAAATATTTTGAAGGCTTGATTTTTTAATTTTAAAACAAGCGGTATTAAATTAATATCAAACAAAAACAGAGATGCATATATAAAACATACATCTCTATATAATTTATAATCAATGCCCGCAGCTGCAGTCAGTAACTTTTATACTGCAGGTTTTAGTATCTATATTATAATTATCATCTTTTTCGCCTAAAGGATATAAAAGCCTCAAAGCATTTAACACTACTATTAAAGTAACGCCTGTATCTGCAAAAATGGCAAGCCACATAGAAACAAGCCCTAAGCCTCCTAAAATAATAGCAGCAAATTTTACAGCCAATGATAATATAATATTTTGTAAAACCACTGTATGATTTTTTTTAGCAAGTTTAATTAAGGCTGCAACTTTAGAAGGCTTATCATCCATAATAACCACATCGGCATTCTCTATGGCAGCATCGGAACCCAGACCTCCCATAGCTATGCCTATATCGGCAGCAGCTAGAGAAGGAGCATCATTAATACCGTCGCCTACAAATATTGAAGCTTTAGAATCTTCCATCATATTTTTTAATGCGCTTACTTTATCTTCAGGCAAACAGCTTCCTTCAAATGATTTTATATTCATCTCTTTTGCAAATGCCTCTACTCTGTCAGTATTATCTCCGCTTATCAATGCAGTTTTTATATTCATAGAGTTTAATAATTCAACAGCCTCTTTGGCATCATCTTTAATACTGTCATCAATAAAAAAACCTCCCGCATATTGAGAATCTACTGCTATATGAACATTTATATTTTCTTTAATTTCTGATATTTCAATATTATTGTGCTTTAGCAAATCAAGACCTCCTATCAATATATTTTTATTATCAGCTATTGATGAAGCACCTTTTCCGCTTATATCCTTATGACTTGAAATCAGGCTGTCATTTATTATTCCGTTATTATGATTTTTATAATGCTGCAATATTGACACTGCTATTGGGTGAGAAGAACCTTTTTCTGCATAGGCGGCATATTTAAGCAGAGTATCATTATCGTATATGCCTGTATTATATATATCTCTTATAGAAAACTCGCCCTTTGTAAGTGTTCCAGTTTTATCAAAAATAACTTTATCAGTCTTAGCAAGCAAATCTAAAAATATTCCGCCTTTAACCATTATTCCGAACTTTGAAGCTCTTCCTATAGAAGAAAAATATGTTAAAGGAATTCCAACCATAAAAGCGCATGGACAGGATACTACCAATAAAGTTAAAGAGCGCTGAAACCAATCATTGAAAAACTCTCTGCCGTATATTAATACTGGTATAACAGTAAGTAAAACTGCACTGAATACAACTATAGGAGTATAAATACCTGCAAACTTACTTATAAACTGCTCAATATTTGCCTTTCTGCTTTGAGAATCCTGAACTAATTTTAAAATTTTAGCTATAGATGATTCTCCGTAATCTCTTATAACTTTTGCCTTAATAGTATTATCTCCGTTTATAGTTCCAGCTAAAATTTCATCATTAATTTTAACGTTAACAGGCATACTCTCACCCGTTAAAGCTTTAGTATCAATCCAGCTTTCTCCTTCATATATAACAGAATCAAGAGGTATTTTTTCAAAAGGATTAATTATTATATTATCATTAATATGAACCTCAGATATATCTAATGTCTCAATATTTCCGTTTTCTCTTATAATATTTGCGTAATCGGGTCTTATAGCCATTAAAGCCGCTATTGTGCGTTTTGATTTATCAACAGCCATATCTTCAAAATACTCACCCACCCTGTAAAATATGAGAACTGCTAAAGCTTCAGGAAATTCATGAAGTATAATAGCTCCTACAGTAGCAATACTCATAAGGAAACTTTCCCGCATGAACTTTCCCTTAATAAAATCTAAAGCTGCATTTTTAAATACATCTCTGCCTAAAATAATATACGGTATAAAGAAAATTATATATTCCGCAGCACCATGTATAGTTTTATGCAAAGTATATAATAATATTAATACTATAATACCTAATAAAATTTCTGATAAAAATAAAAGTCTTTCTTTATTCTTTAACATGCTCATACCCCCAAGTATAAATTTTTTCTATATGCTGATCATCTAGTCTGTAAAAAACATGAAGCCCAACTTTTCTTTTTTTTACTACTCTAGCCTGCCAAAGCATCTTTAAATGCTGGGAAACTGAAGGCTGCTTCATATTAAGCAAAGATGATAATTCATGCACGCATAATTCTTTCTCGCTCAATGCTGATATGATTTTAAGTCTTGTAGAATCCGAAAATACGGAAAAAAATCCTGCTAAAAGAGAAAACTCTTCATCATCAGGAAGTTTCGGAATAAATGAAGATATGCCTGTATATGTTATACCCGCTTCGCAGTCATCATCATCATTTACAATATCTTCTCTTTTCATTTTACGCTCCTTTATATAAGTATATTATTATATTATAATATACTTATATAATAATTAAGTCAATAGCAAAAAACAATTTTATAAAATTATTAATAAATAACTATGGATAAAAAAGAATAGCAAATTATTTATTTTTAATATATAATATTTAATGTTTTTCATTTTTTAACGAATTTTCAAATTTTACAAAAAATTACAAAGCAGGCATAATAATTAAAGGATTTTTAGATATGTACATTTTTAAAAAACAAGATAAAGATTTCAGGAATCTTACTAATGAAGAAATAAACTTTCTGAAATCTCAGGGCTGTTCTTCTCAGTCTTGGGAAAAAATATTCATAAAAAATGTTGATTTAAGCAGAATAAAAGATGTTCAGTTTCATGGCAAAATAAAAATCAATGATCTTAACGGTGCTGTAAAATATCATAAAAAATTAAAATTACTCGCTTCAATAAACAGGGCATCTTTAATAGATGTATTTATAAACGGAAATGTATATATAAATAATGTAGGAAGATTTATATCAAATTATAAAATAGAAAAAGGCGTTATAATAGAAAATGCAGGATCAATATGCATGGAAGGTAAAAGCAGCTTCGGCAACGGAGTGGAAACTTCGCCTATTATTGAAGGCGGAGGAAGAAGCGTAAAAATATTTAACAGGCTTAATTCTCATATAGCATATTTAACTGCAATATACAGACATAAAAAATTAATGCGTAAAAAAATTAATTCTATTATAGACGATTATACAAATCAGAAAACAAGAAAGTTCGGAAAAATTAAAAAGTATGCAAAAATAATAAATGCAAGGCTTATAAAAAATTCTTTAATAGATCCTTATGCCACTATAGAAAATACAGATGAAATTAACAACACAACTGTAATAAGCACAAAAGAATGTCCTTCATATATAGGAACTTCAGTTATATTAAAAGATTCTATTGTTCTTAAAGGCGCTCATATAGTAGATGGTACACTAATTAAAAAAGCTTTTATAGGAGAAGGTGTAAAACTAGGAAGACAGTTTTCATGCGAGGATTCGCTTTTATTTGCAAACTGCGAAGGAGAACATGGAGAAATGTTTTCAATATTTGCAGGACCTTATACGGTTACGCATCATAAAGCAACCCTTTTAATAGCAAGCTATTTTTCATTTTTCAATGCAGGAAGTGCTACAAATCAAAGCAATCATATGTATAAATTAGGACCTTATCATCATGGTTTCATGGAAAGAGGATGCAAAACTGGGAGCAATTCATATATTATATGGCCTTCTCGCATAGGAGCTTTTTCAACTGTAATAGGAGCTCACTATGATAATGTAGACACTTCTGATTTTCCTTTTTCTTATATAACAGAACATGGGTATCATCAGACAAGACTTATACCCGCTTTAAATTTATTCGGAGTGGGACTTTCAAGAGATGAAAATAAATGGAGAGAAAGAGACAGAAGAAAAGGAAACAAAAAAGATTTAATAATATTTGATGTATTTAGTCCGTATACTGTATCAAAGATGATTAATTCAGAATCTATTTTGGAAAATATAAAAAAAGAAAATCATAATGATAATAATGATTTTTTAACATACAAAAATATGATAATAAAAAAATCTTCTTTAGATAAATATTCTAAAAGATATTCTATAGCAATAGATTTATACCTGCATAATAAAATACTTTCATATATTAATAATTCAGAAAGCATAGAGAAAATAATATTAAATTTACAATACAATAAAAATAATTTCTTTGAAAAATGGATTGATATAGGCGGACTTATATGTGCAAAACAAAGAGCAGACAATATTATTAAAGACTTAGAAAATAATAAAATAAACAATATAAAAACTTTGGTAGAAGAGTTTGAAAAATTATACCATATATATTCGGAAGATGAAAAATCATGGGTAATAAATACTGTAAAATCAAGATATAATATAAAAGATATAAATAAAGACATAATAAAAAAATTATTAGACAGGCATAAATTATTATTAGAAGAAACATACAATATATTTTATAAAGATATTCAAAAAGAATATGATATATCAAAAATGATAAGCTTCGGAATAGATGATAAAACTATTATGGAAAAAGATTTTGAATCTGTAAGGGGAAATGTTAATGACAATGCATTTGTTATTAAATACAGAAAAGATATGGAAAATAAAATAAATGATATTAATAATATTATAAATATATTATAATATAGTAAAAATACCCGGAGTTATTATGATTATATATTCATTATCTATAAAGCTAAAAAGAGGATTTGAAGATATAATAGAAGCTGTAATAGAAAACGGAAAATTAAATATATTGGGTTTTAATACAGAGTTTTCAGCCGAAGACAGCAATACTGCCTTAGTAAATATATATAATGATAATGAAGATATATTAAAAAACAATCTCACTATAATAGAAGGATATATTAAAGATATTGCAGACTACAGTATTTACATAAAAGAGTTAAAATCTGAAGAATATTTAACTTCATATACAGATTTTTTAAAGCCTTTTGATATCGGAGATATTACTATAGTACCTAATCTGAAAGAATCTTATAATGAAAAAAATAAAAATCCGCTTTATATAGCAAAACAATATGCATTCGGTACAGGAACGCATGAAAGCACATCGCTAGCACTTGAAATGATTAAAGAATATGCAGTAAATAATGACATAACATCTAAACATATTGCCGACATAGGATGCGGAAGCGGTATATTATCGCTTTTTTCATATAAGATAGGAGCAGTAAATATTACCTCTATAGATATAGACAATGATGCCGTTAATTGTACGCTTGATAATGCATCATACAATAATATAAAAATAGATAATGTTATGACGGCAGGAGCAAAAGATTTAATTAATATGGGGTTAAAATTTGATTTAGTTATTGCCAATATAGAAACCGACATATTAGTAGAAATACTTCCAAGCTTAAGTGAATTATTAAAATCAAATTCTGTACTGATATTGTCTGGCATACTTCTGGAAAAAGAATCATTTATGAAAGATGCCGTAAGAGAAAATAATCTTAGTATTGTTTTAAGAAAATCAAAAAATGACTGGGTATCTTTAATGCTTAATAATTGATTATATTTTTATAATATGTATAATATAGTATATATTAATAGAATAGGAAATCAAATTATGCAATTAACAGATTTAGTAAAAAATGCTAAGAAAGCCGCTTATAAATTACAATCAATTAACAGCGATATAAAAAATAATGCTTTAATTGAAATAGCAAAAAAAATAGAAGAAAATAAAGATAAAATATTTGAAGAAAATAAAAAAGACTTAGAATATGCTGAAAAACTTCTTTATGAGAATAAAATTTCAAAATCTATATTTAACAGATTAAAGCTAGATGAAAATAAATTAACGGATATTATTTCGGGCATAAAAGATGTAGCAAAACTTGAAGATCCTATTAATAAAACATTATTAGAAACTGAAATTGATGATAATTTAATATTAAAAAAAATATCATGTCCTATAGGACTTATAGCGGTAATATTCGAAGCGCGTCCAGATTGCCTATCTCAAATATCTTCTTTATGTATAAAATCTTCCAATGCCGTTATACTTAAAGGCGGAAGCGAGGGAGAAAACACTAATAAGGCAATATTCAGGATAATAGAAGAAACTTTAAATAATATAAAAGAATTTCCAAAAAACTCCGTCAATTTGGTATTTACAAGAGAAGATATAAAAGAATTATTATCAATGGATAAATATATAGACCTTATAATACCAAGAGGAGGAAATAGTTTAGTACAATATATAAAATCAAATACCAGCATACCCGTATTAGGACATGCCGACGGTATATGTCATCTATATATAGACGAATCTGCCAATCAGGAAAAAGCTTTAAAAATATGCTTGGACTCAAAGGCTCAGTATCCAAGCGCCTGCAATGCCGCAGAAACAATACTTATAAACAAAAATATAGCTTCACAATACCTTCCTAAACTTTATAAGCTATTTAAAGAAAACGGCATAAAAATGAACGGTAATGAAGAAGTTATAAATATACTTAATAAATCTGATATAGAAGAAGTAAAAGAATGGCATTTTGAATACGGAGATAAAGAAGTATCATTAAAAATAGTATCGGATACAGAAGAAGCATACAATCATATAAACAAATACGGCTCTCATCATACAGATTCAATAATATCTGAGAACAAAAAGAATATAGATAAATTTATGACTTATGTTGATTCTGCAAATGTATACTGCAATGCTTCAACAAGATTTTCTGACGGATTCAGATACGGTTTCGGTGCAGAAGTTGGTATTTCAACAAACAAAACGCATGCAAGAGGTCCTGTAGGATTGGAAGGATTAACCATATATAAATACAAAATTTTCGGCAATTATCAGATAGTTGATGATTATGTAAATCATAAGTCTGATTTTAAACATAAAAGGATAAAATAACTATATTTACAATGCCGATTTTAATTAGCTGAGTTTAATTTATAGAAGTAATAAATAATTAAAAAAGGTTCAATATGAAAAAAGAAAGCAGATTGGTAAAAAATAGAATTAAGACTGTAATATGTTCTGCAGTTTCTCTTATTTGCGGAGGAATAGGAATACAAAAATTCTATTTGGGACAGACTAAGAGAGGAATATTATATGTTTTATTCTTCTGGACAGGAATACCTTATTTGCTTTGCATAGCAGATTTATTAAGATTTTCATTTATGAGCGATGAAGCTTTTAATTTGAAATACAATAAAGAATATATGGAAAAATTTTATTGCTGTAAAAACGATGAAAAAGAAGAAAAAGATAATCAAAATATATTTGATGATGCTATAGAAGTTCAATACAGTTATGCATACGATGAAGAAATTAATAGAGTAAGTTTGAATAAAAAAGAAGAGATAAATATTATTGCAAAAGCTTTAGAATATCATAAACTAATAAATGATACCGTTATATATATAAAAAATTATGAGTTTTCATCTTATGTAATACAATTAAATAGTTTATTTAAAGAAATAATAGATAAATCTGCAGATAATTCAGCAGAACTGGATAAAATGCTTGAATATAATATACCTACAGCATTGAAATTAATTAACTCTTATATAGAATTAACATCATCTGCCGTAAATAATAAAAATATAAATAATGTAAAATCAGAAATAAAAGATTCCATACTATCGGTTATAGAGTTTTTAAAATGCATACTTTCAAAAATATATGAAAATAATATTATAGATATTACAAGCGATATTGATGTTCTTAAAACAACATTAAAAAAAGACGGATATGTTTAAATATAAATTATAAGGAGATTATGATATGGACAGCGATTCAGTATATAAAAGAGTTAATATCAATAAAGTTATAAAAAATATTCAAAAAAATAACGCCGATATAACAGAAAGCAAAGCGGAGGATATGGCATATTTTATGATAAAAGAACTTAATAAAAAAGTTGCCTCTATGGTAAATGATTTTGAAAACGGAGAAGGAGATTTTATGGCATGCTATTTTAATGCTGCCGATAAATAATAATTAATTTTTTTTATTATTTATATTTTTATATGGTTATATATAGTATGATTATATTTTATAAAAGTAAATTTTTCTGTATTGACTTTTTATATTTTAGTGATAAAAGTTAATTAATTAAAATTAAAGGAGAGTATTATGGCTTTATCAGAAGATATTAAATCAGGATTTTATGCAGGCATTGGAATGATGCTTAAAGGAAAGGAAAAATTGGAAGAAGCGGCTCGTGAGTTTATTAAAGATAAGAATGTAAGCGCTGAAGAGGGAGAAAAATTTGTAAAGGATATGGTAAACAAAGCGTCTGAAACTAAAGATGAAGTTACTCAGTTTATAGATGAAAGAGTACAGAAGGTAATTGATAAAATTGGATATGTAAGAAAAGAAGAATATGATGCTATGAGAAAAGAGTTAGATGAATTAAAAGAATCTATAAACAAAAATCAGCAATAATAAAATAAGGAGTTTGATATATTATTAAACTCCTTATTTTATATCACAATACATAATTATATCTTCAGGAAACATAATGAATAGCATAAAATCTATAAACAGAGCAGGAGAAATTATATCTATAATAATAGCTTACGGCTTCAGAGATATTATAGCAATAACTCCCATATTAAAAATAATAAAAAATCCTATAGACAAATTCAATATAAAATATAAAGGCGTAGATTTAAGAAAATATACAAGAGCTGAAAGAATAAGAATGGCATGCGAAGATTTGGGCACTACTTTTATAAAACTTGGACAAATAATTTCAAACAGAACAGATATACTTCCGAAAGATGTTATAGCAGAATTAAGCAAGCTTCAAAATCATGTTAAGCCTTTTGATGATAATACTGCAAGATTAATAATAGAAGAAGAGCTCGGAGCTAAAATAGAAGATATTTTTGAATCATTTGAAGCATCTCCTAAAGCCAGTGCATCTATTTCTCAGGTTCATACCGCTGTTTTAAAAAACGGCGAAAAAGTTGCCATAAAAGTAAAAAGACCAGATATAGAAGAAAATATACTTACTGATATAGAGATTATAGTATGGCTGTCAAATATTATAGAAAAATATAATGAAGAATTCGCTTTAATGCAGCCGCAAAAATTAATAAGCGCTTTTAAATCTCAGCTTTTGCAGGAATTAGATTTTAATTTTGAAAAAAACAATACTTTAAAATTTGCAAAATATTTCAAAAATAATAAAAATATAAAAATAGCAAAAGTATATGACGAATACAGCACTAAAAACATATTAACTATGGAATATATAGATGGTATAAAAATATCTGATATATCGCCTGACGATGAAAAATATGATAGAAAAAAACTAGTCTCTATTGGAATAGATGCCGTATTGGAGCAAATTTTTATGCTTGGATTTTTTCATGCTGATCCTCATCCTGGAAATCTAATGGTTTTGGAAAATAATATATTATGTTTTTTAGATTTCGGAATGATAGGATTTATTCCGCCGAACTCAAAAGAAGCTTTTTCCTCTCTTATTATAAGTATAAGCTCCGCAGATTATTTAGATCTTTCTAATGCTATACTGAATCTATGCTATCACAGCGAGATAAATAATATAGATGAATTTAATACGGCAATATTTATTTTAGTAAGCAAATATATTGATATGCCTTTGGATAATATCAATATAGAAGATGTATTCAATGAGCTTATATCTATTATAAAAGAATTCCGTTTAACTTTGCCGAGCAATATTATGCTTTTAATAAAATCTTTAATAGTTCTTGAAGGGGTAGCTAGAAATTTAGATAAAGATGTGAAACTAATAGAACATATTAAACCTTTTGCCTTCAGATATGTTAAAGATCAAATAAAACCTGATAATATATTTAGGCAGTTAAAAAAATTAATATCAGGGTATTCTAATATATTAAAAGAGTTTCCAAGCGATATAGCAGAACTGATTTCAGTGATAAAAAAGGGAAGCATGAAAATTCAGCTTGAACATAAAAATTTAGAATCATTATCTGCCATATTAGACGGTTTAGCCGACAGATTAAGCTATTCTATAGTTTTGGCTTCTTTAATTATGTCCAGTGCCTTAATTATAACAAGTAAAATGCCTCCTTTATTTAAGGGAACATCGGTTATAGGAATGATAGGATTTGCTTTATCTGCAGTAATGGGATTTATTATGATAATAAGCAGATTCATAAAAAATTATGTCAAGAAAAAATAAGCCCCAATAAGGGGCTTTAACAAAGCTCCGAGAACAGGGCTCGAACCTGCGACCCGGTGATTAACAGTCACCTGCTCTACCGACTGAGCTATCTCGGATTATCCTTTAATGTGTAAATATTATAGCATAAATAAAAAAAATGTCAATAGATAATATATATTTTTTATTTATATGAACTAAAATAACTAAGTATTTCATTATATTTAGAAGATTTATTTCCAGATAACGACAAATAAGCATTTAAATAATTATAAACATTTTTTCCGTATTCTTTTTCTTTCTCTTTATCATTTTTATTTACGGCATCATCAAACTTTTTTTTATATATTAATGCAAGTCTGTAATTTGAATTAGGATCCGCTCTCAATTCTAAAGCTTTTTTATATAATTCTATTATTTTATCTTCTTTAAACTCTTTAGACAAATAAGAAGCTCCGTACATATAAATATCTCCTAATATAGGATATGACGGATGCTTTTTTAATTTCTCCATTCCCTTAGAATCTAAAACATTGATATAAGCTTTTAATTTTGTATATGCATTTATACTTCCGTCAAATTCAGATAATGTTCTTGCATATCCAGCAGCTCTGTCTAATTCCTGATCATTGCTAGGAGTTACTGGCACGGTAAAGTCTTCCTGAGAAAATAATAAAGTATTAAAAATAAATAATATAACTATCCTAAGCTTCATTTATTCTCCTATAAAAATTATACTAACAAAATAATATATGTATATTATTTATTATCGTAATAATTAAAATCCTGTAAACTTAAAAAAGTAAAAAAGTGAATTTAATTGTTGACAATAAAAGTATTTATTCTATAATGGTTTATAAAATATAAATTTATGGAGATATTTAATGGCTACTAAAAAAACAGAGAAGGCGGCAGAAAAAACCGTCAAAAAAACTGCTGCTAAAAAAGCCGCTGCTACTAAAAAAGTTGCCGAAAAAAAATCTGACAGCACTCCTAAAAAAGCCGCTGTAAAATCAGCCGCTTCTAAAAAAACGGTTAAGAAAACAGATACAACTAAAAAAGCAGCATCAAAGAAAAAAACTGAAAAAAAAGTCAAAGATACGGAAAAGACAGAAGAAATAAAAAAAGAAGAATACATACCTGATGAAGTTGATATAGTCGGAGAATTATCCGACAGATATAATGAAACAAAATTAATGCTTATGATGTGCGATCCTGAATGGTGTTTTTTCTATTGGGATATATCGGATAATGATATAAATTATCACTCTTTAAAAGGAAAGAGAATATCTGTAAGAATATTCCATGTATTCGGATATGATATTACTAACGGAGAAATTCATAAAGAAATAGAAGTAAATTACATCTATGGCGACAGATATGTAAACTTAGCTATGCCTCATGCATACTTTATAGGCGAGCTTGGTTATTATGATGAAAATAATAGATTTATTGTGCTTGCAAGAAGTAATATGATTTATGCTCCTAGAGATTCTATGAGTAATGTTTATGATGAAGAATGGATGGTTAATGAAGAAATTATTAAGCTTTTAAAATCTCCTAAAGCTTTAAGAGAAAGTTTATCTTCGGCTACAATATTTGAGCTTATAGATTTAAGAAGAAATCACCTTGCCGCTTCTTCTTCATCTTCTCTTTTTATGAAAAAAAATTGAATATTAAGCGGTATTAATAATACTTGTTTTTCTGTTTTTATAATTTTTACTCTATAAATTAAACATTAATTAATGCCGCTAAAAATAATATATAAAGCGGGGAATCTATTAATATAGAAAATAAATGTCTGCTTGTTATAATTCTCTTTTTCATCACAACAAATGAAATTATACTGCTGTACACAATAGGTATAAAATATTTAATTTCTAACGGCAATTTATAAATAAAAATACCTGCAGCTGTAAATAAAGCCAAAATTATAGGTATTATTCCTGTTATAATTGCTAATTTATGAGAATCTATATATGTAGTTAAAGTTACAGCACCTGCTATTTTATCGCTTTGAGAAAATTTTATTTCTATTAAAGCCTGTCTTATAAACATAAATAAAAATACAGAGACAGCTGAAAACAAATATAAAAAAGGCTTATCTTTTAATATATTTCTATGCATAATGAATATTGAACCGTTTAATAATACCGTAACAGCAACCGATATTACTATAGCTTTAAATGGTATAAACTTCTTAAATAATTTAAAGAAAACAGAAGATTCAAATCTGGATTTATTTTCAAAACTTATATTATATCCTATTCCAAGCAGACTTGAAAGTATTGAAAGCATTAATATGCCTGTATTAACTTTATATGCAAAATAAAACATTAATAATGAACTTACAGCTATCAATGACATAAAGAAAATCTTATTTTTCTGATAGAATAAATATCTTCTCTTATCGCTTACTTTTATAGTATAATTACTATACCCATTAGACAAACTCATATACATATAATATAAAGCTATTATAATTCCTATTCTATATTGAAACGGCTGAGATAATATATCATATATGGCATAAGACATAAGAAAAGCGCCGAAAGAAAAAAATATGTATCCGTAATTTAAAAAATCAAATACTTTTGATAATGTTTTATATACAGAACTTGAATATTTATCTTTTATAGTCTGAGCAACATCCTCTATAAGCCAATCGGGAGTTGATGCGCCAGCCATAATTCCTACATTTTTATAATTTGATAAATCAATATTTTCCAAATCTTCTTTATATTCAACATAAAATGCTGGTTTAATGGAAGATGCTATAGAGTATAAATTCCTTGTATTAGAGCTTTCGGATCCTCCTATAACAAGTACAACATCATTTCTTTTTGCTATCTCAAGCACTTCATTTTGTCTCTGTTCTGTAGCTTCGCATATAGTATTTTTAATGATTATTTCAGCATCGGCATATTTATTTTTTATCTGTTCTACAAATTTACTGAATATATCTTTCTGCAAGGTTGTCTGAGCAACTATTAAAGTTTTTTGAGAATCATTCGGAAGTTTATCTAAGTCTATGTCCTTATATACAACATAAACATTATCAGCATATCCGCAAACTCCTATAATTTCAGGGTGCCCGGGATTGCCTATTACTATTACTCTGTATCCGAGTGAGCTATGCTTTTTTACAAGCCCCTGAATCTTTGCCACATATTTGCATGTAAGATTTATTATTTTTTTAGCATGACTTGATAAAACTTCTCTTCTTTTGGGCGAAATTCCATGAGCTCTTACAATAACAGTTTTTCCGTCTAATACCGAAATATCCTCATTATCATCATAAGTTTTCACGCCGATATTTTCAAGCATATCAAGAGTCTGAGGATTATGTATCAAGTGTCCGTCTATATATATTTCATTATCATTTTTAGCAGCCTGAGAAAATGTATTCTCAACAGCATGCTTCACACCATCGCAGAAACCGGCAAATTTACCTATATCTACATTCATTATATTCAGAAACTAAGAATTAATATTATTTAGCTTTAGATACTTTGCTGCCTTTAATGCATTTAGTACAAACTAATGCTTTTTTTACAGAACCGTTTAACTCTATTCTTATGTTTTGTAAATTAGCATTAAAAGATCGTTTAGTTTTTATATTAGAATGGCTTACATTATGACCGTTTTGCTTGCCTTTTCCGCATATTTCACATACTCTTGCCATTTTTTCCTCCAAGAAAATGATTATATTTTATAATAACTATTCAAATAATTATATTATAAAAAATAATTCTAGTCAATAGATTATAAATGATTTTAAATCAATTATTATGAATATAAAATTATCATTGATAATATTTAAAATTAGAGTATAATAATTTTAATTTAATAAATTAAGTAAAAAATACCTGAAAATAGGAGATATATATGCCGCCAAGATCAAAATTGGGTGAAATACCTAGACAGGAAATGCCAACTAGAAGCGCCGAAGAACGCAGAAATGATTTTAAAGAAGTTCCTCTTGGCTATACCGAAGAGCAGGCGTATTTGGAATCTTTAAGATGCTTAGATTGCAAAGTGCCGCATTGTATGGAAGGCTGTCCTGCTAAAGTAAAGATACCTGACTTCATACAGCTTATAGCAGAAAAGAAATTTTTAGAAGCGGCTAAAAAAATTAAGGAAACCAATGCCTTACCCGCAGCCTGCGGAAGGGTATGTCCTCAGGAAGAGCAATGCGAAAAGAGATGCATAGTCGGTAAAAAATTTGAACCTGTTGCTATAGGAAAATTGGAAATGTTTGTTGCAGACTATGAGAGAAAATATGCCGAACATAAAGAATTAAAAGTTGCAAAAAACGGAAAAAAGGTATGTATAGTAGGAGCAGGTCCTGCAGGCTTAGCTTGTGCGGGAGATTTAATAAAATTAGGATATGATGTTACTGTACTTGAAGCTTTGCATACAATAGGCGGAGTATTAATGTACGGAATTCCTGAATTCAGACTCCCTAAAGAATTGGTAGCTTATGAGGTTGAAAATTTAAAAAAAGACGGCGTAAAGTTTAAAATTAATGAAGTTGCAGGCATATCATTAAATTTTCAAGAGCTTAGAAAAGAATATGATGCGGTATTTTTAGGAACAGGAGCTGGACTGCCTGCATTCTTAAATATAAATGGGGAGCATTTATGCGGAGTTTATTCTGCAAATGAATATTTAACAAGAGTTAATTTAATGGGTGCTTATAAATTTCCTGAAGTTGATACCCCAGTTATAAGACATAAAAGAGTTGCTGTATTAGGCGGAGGAAATGTCGCTATGGACGCCTGCAGAACTGCCGTAAGGTTAGGCGCTGAAAAAGTATATATAGTTTACAGAAGAACCGAAAATGAACTTCCAGCAAGATTGGAAGAAATACATCATGCTATGGAAGAAGGCGTTGATTTCAGATTTTTAAGAGCACCTATTGAAATTTTAGGCAATGAAAATGATAATGTCAAAGCTATAAGAACTCAGGTAATGGAGCTTGGAGAAGCTGATTCAGACGGAAGAAGAAAACCAATTCCTGTAAAAGATAAAACTGAAGATATAGAAGCTGATGCTGTTATAGTTGCCATAGGAACTACTCCCAATCCGCTTATCGCAAAAAAAGTGCCTGAATTAAAAACTATAAAAAAGGGTACTTATGCTATAAATGATGAAACAGGGGCTACTTCTATGGAGGGCGTATTCGCAGGAGGAGATGCGGTAAGAGGAGCCGCTACCGTTATTCTAGCTATAGGAGACGGTAAAAAAGCAGCCGCAGGAATAGATAAATATTTATCTAGTAAATAATTTATTACTTTAATAATTAATTAAATAATATAAGGTCTTTAATCTTTTTTTTTAATTAATTTAAAAAAATTATCTTAAATTACTGCTGTTTTTTATGTTTTATAAAAAGTAAAAAAATATAAAAGTTGTTGACTTTTATACCGTTAATAATATAGTTAACATAACTGTATTATTTTTTATAATAAAATTTAATTATATTTTTTCTTATTTTAATAATTATGGTTTTATTTATTTAAATCCATAAAATATATTTTATGAAAATTGGGAGGATTAATCTGATTATGAAATTAAAGTTAAAAATAGGTTTTATTACATTAATAGCTTTTATATTTATTTCATGCGGCGGCTTACCCGTAAAGGAATATGAGAGAGTAACAGCTTTAAGAGACACAATAGTAAACAAATATCCCGAAATAAAAACATTTGCTCAGGAAGATTTTGATATAGCTGAAAAAGGATATACCGAAGCTGATATTATTATGAAAGAAGAAAATAAAGATGAGGCGGATAAAGCCAAAGAACTATTATTGACAGCCGAAACAAATTATAATCTTGTTTTAGATAAAGGCTTGCCTCCATATTCAGAGATATTGAAAAAACAAACAGATGAAAGCGCCACTAATGCTATTAATATTAAAGCAGGCGTAATGTATGCTAATGAATTCAGTAAGGCTGATGCTTTATATAGGGAAGCTGATGTTATGTATACGGCTGAAAATAAAGACTATAGAGCAATGGTAGATAAGCTTTATAAAGCTAAAGAGGCTTATACGGACTTATATAATAAAACTAAAGAAAAATTTGACAGGAGCGATGAGGCTTTAAAATTGGTAAAAGAGCGTTTAGCTCAATTAGAAAAAATGATGCAGGAAATAGAAGCCTTTGAGCAAGAACAGAATTAAATATTTTAAGGAGTAAGATGATGAGAATAAAAAAAATAATAGCTATTATAGGTTTATTATCTTTTACATGGTCTATTTTACCGGCTCAAACTTATGAAGATGCTGCAAAAATAACAGATGAAGCGGATAGTTTGCAAAATGAAGGACAGTATCAGCAGTCTTATGATAAATCTCAGGAGGCTTCAGCTACTATAGACAAAGCAAGTATGGCGTTATTCTACAGACTTATGAATGCTAGAATAAATAAAACTAAAAATGATGCAGATAACGCTATAACAGAAATTAATCAGATGGGAGCATCTTCCGATAATCAATTTAAAGCAACTTATGAAGAAGCAGTTAAATACTTTGATGAAGGAAATGCCAATATAGGAAGTATGCCTTCTCCAGATGCTACAGCTCAAAATGATGAAGAGTTTACAGCTGCATCCAATACTTTTAATACAGTTCTGCAGTATTTTAATAATGCATTAGCATCAGCCAATACGGTTAAAGAAGGTTATTTGGGAAGAGAAAGAGACACTGCTTCTAAAGCTATAGCAGATGCAAGAGGAAAATATAATTCAGCTTTGGGAAAAAGTATAAAAGCAGGCGATAATAATGATAAAACCGTATCAGGAGCATTAACTAAGGCAGATGAGGCTTTGAAAGCCGATAATTTTGCAAGCGTACAGCAAAATGTTGCAGCCGCTCTTGCAGGAATAAATAAAGCTGAAGCAGATGCCGCCGCTAAAGCCGCTGCAGAGGCTAAAGCTAAGGCGGAAGCTGAGGCTAGAGCAAAAGCTAAAGCGGAGGCTGAAGCTAAGGCGGAAGCTGAGGCTAGAGCAAAAGCTAAAGCGGAGGCTGAAGCTAAGGCAAAAGCCGAAGCAGAGGCAAAAAGAAAGGCGGAAGAAGAGGCTAGATTAAGAGCTCAGCAGGAAGCTATAGCCAAAGCTAAACAGGATATTGCCAATGCTCAGCAAAAATACAACAATCTTATAAATGATAATACCATAACAAGAGGCAATGAAGATGATAATAATATATCCACTCTTTTAGCCGACGCTAATAATATAGTGGAGACTAATCCTGAAAATGCAAGCAAGAAAGCTTTAGAAGCCTCTAAAACTATGGACGATTTAATTAATAACAGAGATAATGCTATAGAAAGAGAAGAAAATCAAAGACAGCTGGATAATATTAAAGCCAGATATCAGCAATTAGTTAATGACGGTTATATAATTACAGGAAGCGAAGAAGATCAGAATCTTTCTCATATAATAAAAGATGCGGAAGATGCTTTGGCTAATAATGATAATACTTTAGCCAGAGAAAAACTTGAAGAAGCCAACAGAAATATGAATGCTATATATGAAATGGGACCTAAAAAACCAGGTGACGGAGATTTAGTTGATATAGATACGGACAATAATGAAACCGGTCAGATTATAGATGCTACTACAGGTCAATCTGTTAATACCGAAGGTAAAATTACTGTACTTCCTATGTATTATACGGTTGTGCAAAGAACTCCTTTAACTGATGCCTTATGGAGAATAGCGGGCTACTCTTTCATATATAATAATCCTATACAATGGTACAGATTATATCAGGCTAACAGAAATATATTGAGAGATCCTAATAATCCAGATTTAATACTTCCTGGTCAGTTATTAACAATACCTAGTATGAACGGAGAGGAGAGAGCCGGAACTTATGATCCTAATATGGAATATATTACATACGATGAGGCTATAATATTAAGAAATCAGCAGCAAAATAATAATACTGCAGAAGAAACAGCCGCACAATAAAAAAATTAATTGATAAAAATCTATGCATAATATATTTATGCATAGATTTTTTTATCTGAATACTCATCTTATAAAAAAATATATATAATTCAAAAAGCAGTATTTTAATATCTTAATAAAGAATAATTTAAACCAAATAATAAAAATATAAAGTATTAAAAAATTAATGTATTATTTATGATGTAAAAAAAGATGCTTTAAAAATTATTGTATTAAATAATTTAAAAAGCATCTTCAATATTTATAGGAGTATGTATGTTAACTAACTTTTAGATAATTCCTTGTCTTCTGTTTTAACAGGCTTATCATAAGAAAATATTAAAGAGCCATCATTATTAGCATCAACATTAACTGTATATCCCTCTTCTATATTGCCGAATAATATTTCAGTACTGATATAATCTTCTATCTCTTTCTGTATAGCTCTTCTTAGACTTCTGGCACCGTATTTTTTATCAAAACCTTTATCTATAATATAGCTCTTAGCTTCTTCCGTCAAATTGATAATAATATTTTTTTCTTTGATAGCATCATTTAATTCTTTAAGCATTATATTGATAATATCCTTCAAATCATCTTTAGTAAGAGTATGGAAAACTATAATATCATCAATTCTATTTAAAAACTCAGGATTAAAAGTTTGCTTTAATTCTTCTAAGGCAAAGTTTTTTATATCATCAGAATCTTTTTCACTACCTACGGCATTAAATCCTAAAGAACCGCCTTTAACAATGTCTCTGGCTCCTAAATTACTGGTTATTATTATAATAGTATTTGAAAAATCAACCTTTATTCCAAAATTATCGGTAAGCTGCCCCTCTTCAAGAACCTGCAAAAGTATATTAGCAACATCAGGGTGGGCTTTTTCTATTTCATCAAAAAGTATAAGAGAATAAGGTTTTCTTCTTACTTTCTCGGTAAGTCCGCCGCCTTCTTCATAACCCACATATCCCGGAGGTGCCCCTATAAGTCTGCTTACGGCAAATTTCTCCATAAACTCGCTCATATCTATTCTAATAAGAGCATCACTGTCACCAAACATAAATTCTGAAAGAACTTTAGCCAAAGCTGTTTTCCCAACTCCAGTAGGTCCTAAAAATATAAAGCTTCCAAGAGGTCTTTTAGAAGTTTTAAGTCCTGCTCTGCTTCTTCTTATAGCTTTGGAAATCAAAGATATAGCTTCTTGCTGACCTACAATTTTTTGATGAAGCTCCTCTTCCATTCCTATGAGTCTTTTGCTTTCAGAACTTAATAATCTTTTGATAGGTATATTTGTTATTTCTGATATAACATGTCTTATATCATCTTCTTCAATATATGTATCTATTTTTCTTCTTTCTTCACGCCATTTTTCTTCTTTTTTTAAAATTTCTTCCTGTAATGAAGTTATTTCATCTCTTATTTTAGCAGCCTCTTCAAAATTCTGATTATCAACAGCATTCTTTTTATCCTGATTAAGCTCCTCTATTTTCTTTTCCAAATCTTTAACCTCCTGAGGTCTTGTCATATTCAGAAGTCTAGCCCTTGAACCAGCTTCATCTATTAAATCTATAGCTTTATCAGGCAAATATCTTTCAAAAATATATCTCTTGCTTAAAACAGCAGCAGAATTAATAGCCTCATCAGTATATTTTACCTTATGATGCTCTTCATATTTGCTTTTTATTCCGTTTAATATCTCTATAGTATCCTCTATACTAGGCTCCTCCACATTAATAGGCTGAAATCTTCTAACTAAAGCACCGTCTTTTTCTATATACTTTCTATATTCATTAATTGTTGTAGCGCCTATACACTGAATTTCACCTCTTGAAAGCGCAGGCTTAAGCATATTAGCGGCATCTAAAGCACCTTCTGCTCCGCCCGCTCCTATTAATGTATGAAGCTCATCTATAAATATTATAATATTATTTGCTTTTTTTATTTCTAATACTATATTTTTTATTCTCTCTTCAAACTCTCCTCTGTATTTTGTACCAGCAACAACAGAAGATAAATCTAAAGTTAATACCCGCTTTTTCAATAAAATATCAGGAACATCAGCTGACACTATCTTTTCAGCCAAGCCTTCAACTATGGCGGTTTTACCTACTCCTGGCTCACCTAGAAGTATAGGATTATTTTTCTTTCTTCTGGAAAGTATCTGAATTACTCTCATAACTTCATTTTCTCTGCCTATAACTCTGTCTAAAGCCTTATCCCTTGCCATCTTTGTTAAATCACGGGCAAATTGATCTAATGTAGGAGTTTTTATTTTTTTTACATTATCTTCCTGATGAGTCTGCTCTGAAGACAGTATATTGCTTGATGCAACCCCAAGCATCTTTAATATTTCCTGTCTTAATATGCTAAGTTCAAGCCCCATACTGGTAAGCACATTATAAGCTGTACCGCTTTCTTCTCTCAAAAGTCCTAAAAGCAAATGCTCTGTTCCTATATAATTATGACTTAAAGCTCTAGCCTCTTCAGCAGACCTGCTTATAAGTTTTTGTACTCTTGGGGCGGTCGGCAATGTGCCGAATACTTTTGTGGCGGAAGATTTTACCATAGCAGACTCTAATTCTAACTTTAATCTGTCTAAATCTATTTTCAATCTCATTAAAACACGGGTAGCCAAAGCTTCGGATTCATGAAGTAATCCTAAAAGTATATGTTCGGGAGTAACCATATCATGATTTAATCTTTTTGCTTCCTCCTGAGCATACAACTCTATAACTTTTTTTGCTTTACTTGTTAAATGAAATTGAAACATGTTATAATCCTGCAATATATAATATTTATATATAAAAAATATTCTGGTAATTATTATCGGATATAATAGAAATACTATTATATAAATAAAATTATACATCAGCATATAAAATATAATATGATAATGTATAATTTTAAATTTCTTCCGCAGATATTAAATTTTAAATAAAACTGCTATTAACCACATTAACAATATTTTCTTTATTTCTAACAGACGATGCAGTATTAGTTTTAATGGAATTGCTTCTGAATCTGCCTGTATTACCGTAAAACAAAAACAAACTAAGCATCAAAACTATTGCCGTAGATAAGGCTAAGGAAAGCTTAAAAGAACACATAAAAACATACAATGGATTAAATTTATTTTTATCCATAGTCTCCATTTTAGCTCTATGAAGCATATGCTGCCACTCCCTATCAGGCAGATTAGGCAAATCGAAATGATGTCTTTTTTTCTCGATTTTGCTTTTAAATTGCATCATGTCATGTAATTTCATAAAAGAGTCCTTTCCTTTTCTAATAACGATTTCATTTTCTTAAGAGCATAAGAATAATTGCTCTTAGCTGAATCGCCTGATATACTTAAAATATCTGCTATTTCTTTATATGAGTAATTCTCGTAATATCTCAATATAAAAACATCTCTTTGTTTTCCTTTTAATTTCATAGAAGCATTATATATTTTTTCTTTAAGATATATCCTTTCATATTCTTTTTCAGTATTATATCTTTTATCATCAACTATCTCCAATTTTTCCAAATACGGAGATTCTCTCCTATAAGCTTTAGAATACATATTAATAGCAGTATTACTTATTATACGATACAGCCAGCCTTTAAAGTAATTGCGTTCTTCATATCTGTCTATTGCCCTATATACCCGTATTAATACATCCTGCGTTAAATCCATAGCATCTTCATAATTATGCATAAAACGGTATGACAAATTAAATATGTAATTTTTGTACCTTGTTAATAAAATATCCAAGGCTTCACTGTCGCCTTTCTTATGTGCTTCTATTAATTCATAATCTTTTAATAATTCTTTTTCTTTAGTTACTATCATAATCCACAAACTCCAATAATTATCTGTTATTAAATATACATACTATATTATAACAAATAAACATACAATAAGTAAAATCAAGCCATAAATGATTCTTTAGAAAAATTTTTATTAGAATTATCTATTTTTTTATCATCATTGCTTGAAATCACTGTCTCTCTATCCTTAAATGCATTTTCTATATCATATTTGGTAAGAGTAAGAGTATTGCCTTTAACTCCGTCCAAATTAAAAAGTATATTAACCATTGCAGCTTCAACTATACTTTTTAATGATCTAGCACCCATATTCATACTGGAAGCCTTATCAACTATAAAGCCAATAGCTTCCGATGTTACAGTTAATTTTTTTCCTATACTTTTAAAAAATTCAGTATACTTAATAATAGGAGATTCTGAAGTTTTTGTCAAGATATCTTTTAAATTTTCCTTACTAAGATCATTTAAAGTTACTATTATTGGTATTCTGCCTATAAACTCGGGTATCATACCGTATTTTTCTATATCTTTAACATCAACCTGACTTAATATTCTATTTTTTTGAAGCTTGCTTATAACGGCATTAGAGCCGAAGCCTAAGCTGCTCTCTCCTTTTAAACGCATCTTTATAATATCATCAAGTCCTACGAAAGCTCCTCCGAATATAAACAATATATTTTTAGTATTCATAAGTATTCCGTCACTGGAATGCATCATTCTTCTGTCTCCGAATTCAGGAACTCTTATATCCTCTCCATTCATCATAGAAAGAAGCGCCTCCTGAACAGCCTTATCAGAAGGGTTTCCCGTAGTTGATTGATGTGCATCAGCTTTAGCTATTTTATCAACCTCATCTAAAAACACTATGCCATGCTGAGCCTTATCTAAATCACCGTTAGCCTTTCTATACAGATTATACAAAACAACTTCCACATCGTCTCCCACATATCCTGTTTCAGTTAAAGTTGTAACATCAGCCCTTGCAAAAGGAAGATCTAATATATCCGCTAAAGTTTTAACTAAATAAGTCTTACCGACTCCTGTAGGTCCTATCATAAGAATATTGGATCTAAAAGGTATATCTTTATTGCCGTTTATTCTTAAGCAATGCAGATATGCATGTACCGCCAATGCTTTTTTAGCCTCATCTTGTCCTATAACTATTTTATCCAATTGAGACACTATTTCTCTGGGAGTTAATATACCTGAACTTAATGATTTACTTTTACCGCTTACTTTATTCTCTAAAGTAAATTTTTTTATAACTTCCTCGCTGTTTATTATATTATCTATAACCTTATAGTTTTCTTTTTCTAAAAATGCAAATATTACTTTGGAGCTTACAAATGTTATGAGTGTATTCGTAATTTCAAATATACCTATACTAGGGTAAGGTTCATGAGATAAATTAAATATGCCGCTGGATATTAATTTGCTGTTATTATCAAAATAATGATACTTATTTATATAAATATCGCTGTTTAATGTAATGAGTTCTAGTATCCTTCTAATAGATATAGCAGACATAGAATCACCGTAAATGGTGTAAACTAATACGGAATATAATATAAATCTTTCATCTAAATCCAAATTATTTTCATATATAAATCTTTCTATATTAAAATTGTATTTCTTAAAAGCATTTATTTTCTTAACATCTGATTTAATAGAGTTTACAAGTATTTCAATTTCATTAGTATTATTAACTATTTTTTCATTATTAGGAAGCATTTCATCATCATATCCTAAAGCTCTGTCAATATTGCTTGATAGTCTTCTTGTCATGTCATTTCTATCAGATATCAAATTTAATGTATACACAATCTTAGTTACTATTTCAAAATATGTTCTGAAAGCCTCTTCTCTATCTGATGATGAATATTTTTCATTGACATTAGATTTATTATCTTGTTTTTTTTTCTTCATAACATCATTCTCCTAAATCAAATAACATTGCCTATTAAATCATATTCCGTATTATGAGTAACGGAAACTTGAACTATATCGCCTGTTTTTATATTATTATCTGCATTTTCATTATAAACTTCAACATAACCGTCAACTTCTGGAGCATCATACTTGCTTCTTCCTATAAATCTGCCGTCTCCGTCTTCTTTTTCTATAAGCACATCTATATTCCTTCCTATAAATCTCTCTAATCTTTTTTCGGATACTTCTACAGCTGCATGCATAAGTTTTTCTCTAAGCATCAATTTTTTATTTCCGCTTATTTTAGACTTATTTATAAGCAAAGCCTTAGTGTTTTCTTCCTCAGAATAAGTAAATACTCCGACTCTATCTAGTTCGGAATTTCTTATAAATTTTATCAATTTTTTAAATGATTCAGGAGTCTCTCCCGGAAAGCCTACTATAAAAGAGGTCCTTATAACAGCATCATTATCATAACTTCTTATCTTATCAATCATTTCTCTGTAAAATTTATATCCTCTTGAGCCTCTGTTCATATCTTTTAATATATCTTTATCAATATGCTGCAGAGGTATATCAAAATAAGGCACTATCTTATCAATAGAAAAAAATGCCTCTATTATTTCATCATTTAATATTACTGGATTTTGATATAATACTCTTATCCATTTTATACCTTCAGTCTTTGAAAGGGCTTTTAATAAATCTGGAAGAGCCAATTTATTATATATATCATATCCGTAATATGTCGTTTCCTGAGCTATTAAATTAATTTCCTTAGCGCCGTTTTCTGCATAGTTTGCAGCCTCTTTTACTATATCTTCAATTTTTCTGCTTCTATGTACGCCTCTTATTGATGGTATAGCACAGAAACTGCAGTTCGCATGGCAGCCATCGCTTATTCTTATATAAACACTATGTTCAGATCCAGTATTTATTCTCTCTCCATACTCTTTATATTGAGTATTTTCTTTTGCATCATAAAATCCGTTTTCTTTTACAGCTTTTAATATATTCTCTAATCCATGTATACCTATAGCAGAATCAACCTCTTTAAACATGTCAAGAAAATTTTCTTTATATCTTTCACTCATACAGCCTGATACTATCAATTTTTTACATCTTCCGTACTTCTTGTAAATAGAATGATCAAATATAGCATCTATAGATTCTTTTTTTGAATCCTCTATAAAAGCGCATGTATTTATAACTATAATATCAGCTTCTTCTGGGTTATATGTAATATTAAACCCGTTATTTGATAATATAGACAATATATGCTCTCCGTCAACCGTATTTTTTTCGCACCCTAAACTATGTAAATATATATTTTGCAAATTAATTATCCTTTTTATTGATTATATATTAAAAATATACTTAAAATTATTAAAATGTCAATTATATATATAATAAGCATCTATTAAGTAAATTAAAACTTATAAAATGCAATATACCGAATTTTATCAATTTCTGAAATCAGCCAAAAAACATATAACATGTTAAATATAAAATTAATATGCGGTTATTAAAAACTATAACTTCTATTTTGTATCCGACATAATAAGATTATATCTGGTGGAGTCATTAAGATTCTTAACCCATTTTACAGTCTTATTAACGGTTTCTCCTGCAGCGCCTACATTTATAACTTTTCCATTAACTTTTACTGAAACCTCACCTGCATTTCCTATAGTAAGCATAACTACATCTTTAGCCTCTAAATATAATGTTTTTCCGCTTAAAATATTTGTTGTAGCAGGTCTGTTAGAATCTATAAAATATCTTACATATACAAAATGCTTCGCTGTTATTTCTATTCTTATATCAGTTTTTTCCGTATTCTGATCTATATATGTTTCTCCGTTTATAACAAGCAAATTTGCAGATACAGTATCATTATTGTATTCGTTGTTATTCAATTCAGGATTTTCAATATCATTAGTATAACCAGCATTAATCATTTGATTTTCTTCAAGTTTTTCCATTTCTACAGTTGCCGAATTATCATAAACATCTATAACGCTTATCTTAAAATCATTTATTCCGTTTCCATTCAAATCTAATATTATGGGGCTGCTTTTGGAAAAAGACAAATCCTGGCCATTGATATTAATGTGAAGAACATTTCCTATAGTATTAAATCTTATTGTAGCTGATATGCCTAAAGGCTTAAAATATATAATATCTCCTGATTTTACACTTTGTTTTGCCTTACTATCAACTATATTCTTTGATATTTCTACTTCATTTCTATTATGTCTCTTATTTCCTGACTGGAATGTGGTGATTATATTTTTCCAATTAAATAATATAAATGCTATAACAGATATAACGGCAAGTATAATTATTACAGCATGTATTACAGATCTGTTTTTATTTCTTAATTTATATAAATCTCTTCTTGCCATAAATAATAAATCCACTTCAGCATTATTATTTATATTTGCATTTTTTCTATTTGTTTTTTGTATAGTTTTTTCTTCTTTTTTCTCATTATGTACTGTATCTTTAATAGATTCTTTTGCAGTTTCTTTATTACCGTCATTCTCTTTATTATACTCAGCATCTTTAGAATGTTCTCTGCCTTTTTTTACACCTTTAATTTTGGTATTTTTTAATAAATCCTGCTCAAACCTCACTCCGTTTTTTTGTAAATTATACCTTTCAAGAACCGTATCGGCATCTAATGACAATTTATCGCTCAAATTTTTAATAAAGCCTTTTACATATATCTCTCCAGGAAGCGTATCAAATTCTTCATTTTCTAAAGCTTTTATAAATTTAGCAACTATATGAGTGGAAGATTCAAGCTCTTCTACACTAAGTCCTTTTTTTTCTCTGGCATTTTTTAATATCTGACCTATGGTTTCCATATAAATCCTTAAAATTAATTTGGTGCTAAACCATCTTTAAGAACCTGCATATCCTCAGATATATCAGGTTCAAAATCTTTATTATTTTCTCTGTAGCTAGGATTATATCTAATAGAAGTGAACCAATATTCTACTGGAATATTATTAGCCGTTATTCCTAATATTCTTATAATCATACCAGTATCATCAACCCATAAATGTATTTTTGTAAAACCTGTTCTATCCACGCTGGCCTGTTTTGAAGTTAAAAGCATATGATAAGCCATTCTATTATCATTAGCCGCATAAGAACTATTATATTTAGCTATTCCAAGTTCAGAATCAAGAAAATTATTAACAGGTACTAATCCTCTTTCATTATAAAAGTCTATATTAAATTTTGCCGTCAATCTAAGTATCCCCTGCGCAGTATATATGGCACCCGAATCTCCGTAATTTAATTTCTGTTCGGAAACAACATTATTTCTTGGAAATAGTATCCATAAAGTTTTTCCGTTGCAGTATATGGACTGTCCGTTTCCTCCGCTTGAATAGCGAATTCTGAAAAGGTTAGGATTTTTTGTTATAACACTGCCATAAGATACTTTTTCACCATTGCGTTCTGCAAAATCTGCGGCAAATCCTTTAATACCCGAAAATCTATTTGATATCATACTTACAACTTTTTCAGGAGTCATTATCTGACTGTAAAGCCTAATACTAAATAATATAATAAATATAATAACTTTTTTCATAAAATATTTTCTCTTTCCTTAAAAGATATTAAAATTCAAAATATTTTTTCTAAAATCGTATAATATAATAAAAACTCATAAAAAACAAGTATTTTATTTTTTATTTGAAGCAAATAAATTTATATGAAATACATAGAAGCATATAATAATATTTATAAAATAAAAAATAAGATTTAATAATATATTCAATTATTTATTATTTTTATATAATTAATTCTTATTAGTGAGCATTGCATTTACAAAGTCAGAATAATTTACATTTGCCAAGTTATAAATATGCAGAAAACCATTAGTTGACATTATGCCTGATGCTATAGAAGACCTGTTTCCGCTTCTGCAGTAAATTATATATTCTTTATTTTTATCTAAAAGATCTATTTTGCTTTTAAAATCGGTATTAAGAACATCAATATTAATGGAATTAGGAACGCTTCCAGACATATATTCTTCTGCAGTTCTTACATCTAATAATACTAAATTCGTAGATTTATTCACTATATCCAATGCTTTTTTTATATTAATCTCATTATACGGCTTTTTAGAACATGAAAATAAAATAAATGAATATATAATAACAATAACGCAATATAATAAATTTCTTTTCATAAATATATACCTCTTTAAATTATGCAAATATTATGTTAATTAAGATAATATTATATTTATATATTTTGTCAAATAATTTTAACAATAATTATATAAATTAATCTCTCTTAAACCATACTTTTTTCTTTATATTCATTTCTGAAATAATCGCAGTACTGAGATACAGAACATTTAGAACATAAAGGAGAAATTGGTCTGCATAGATTTTGACCGTATACTACCAAAGTATCATTATAAACTTTCCAATATTCCTTAGGAAGTTTATCTCTCAAAGCAAATTCAGTTTCATCAGGGGTTTTTGTACTCACATATCCGAATCTGTTAGATATTCTATGAACATGGGTATCCACGCATATACCGTCTTTATCAAAAGCTTCAGTTACAACCAAATTGGCAACTTTTCTTCCAACACCTCTAAGTTTTAAAAGCTCATCTATTTCATCGGGTACATTTCCATTAAAATCGTCTATAATCATTTTTGATGCTTCCAATATATTTTTAGCCTTTACCTTATAAAAACCTACAGGATATATAAGGCTTATTATTTCCTCTTCCGTAAGCTTAAGCATATCTTTGGCATTTCCCGCTCTCTCAAATAATCTCATAGAAGCATCTCTGGTTGTGGGATCTTTAGTTCTAAGAGAAAGCATAGTTGATATTAAAATTTTATAGGCGTCTCTATTGGTAAGTATTTTTATCTCCGTTACCACAGGCATAGACATTTTTTTTGTTACTTCAATAAGTTCTTTCATTATCAGATGAATATCATTATCATTCATAAAAATAAACCTCAATTAAAAATAATCTATTATTTATCAAATAAGTACCAAAATTTAGAATCGGTTTTTACAAACGGCTTTAATTCCAAGTATGTAAAATCAATCTCTATAATGCCTTGAGCATAGTCCGCTATTTTATATAAAGGCCATATAAATTTTATTCCGTAAGGCGTAACATCATAAATATCGCTTAATTCTATAGAATAAAAATCAAAAAAATCTTTCTCTGTAAAGTTTCTAAGTAATTTGGATCTCATTAAACGGATTAACTCTCTGTCATTTTTATTTTCTATTAATTCGGAAAGACTATTTCCTATTTTTTCTCCGCTTGAAATCAAGTATATAGAGGGTGAAAAATTATATATTCCATGAATTCCGCCTGTATAAGTATAATTATATAAAGAAAAAGATATTATATTCTCATCTAAATAAGAAACATTTATTTCTTTTTTCATATAAAAATCATCTTTGCTGTATGAAGATTCTTTCCAAACATTATATTCATCAATAATAGAATTATTTAAAAGAAGAGATATTCTGTCAGAGTTTAAAGATTTAACACCATCCACATCTAAAGATATTCTATCCAAATTATTAAGATTTTTTTCGTTTTTTATTATGACGGCATCTTTGCTGGATTCAAATTTTTTATCATTATAGTTTAATTCTAATGAAGAGTTTATAATTTCAAGATAATTAATAGGATATTTATTATCATTAGAAAACTCAAAATTATAGTTATTTTCTCCGTCAAAAGAATGCCATTTTCCTGAAAAAACAAAATTATTTAATACTATATCATCAAAGTATCCTGTTATTCTATTATTAACGCTTTCTTCAATCTTAATTTTATTGTTTAATATATTGCCTTTTATATTTATAAACTGATATATTGTGTCATAATAATATTTACCTGTAATCTCATTATTATTTATATATAAATACATATAAATTTTAGATTCCCCTATATACCCGCTGCAAAAATAAAACTGCTTAACTGATAACTGAGGAGATTTAGAAAATAATATATTTGAATAGAAAGCAAATATTAATACAAAAAATATTTTTAATAATTTCAAAATATACTCTTCATAATTTTTAATTTTATTATATATATTAATAAAAATAAAACAAGGGCAGTGCTAAAAAGCATGCCCTTTAAATAAAACTAGATATATAATTATTTAGCTGAATAATTAACTATTCTTGCAAATTTATCCGCATCTAATGATGCTCCTCCAACTAAAGCACCATCTATATTAGGCATATTAAGCAAATCATCTGCATTTTTTTCATTAACACTTCCGCCGTAAAGTATAACCATATTGCAGGCTGCAGATTCATTATAAATAGATTTTAAAGTTTCTCTTATAGTTTTATGCACATCGTCTGCATCTTGAGGAGTGGCGGTTTTTCCTGTTCCGATAGCCCAAACAGGTTCATAAGCTATAACAACTTTTTCAGCTTCTTCCACGCTTAAACCTTTGAATGCCGCTTTAGTCTGAGTACTTACCACATCGGAAGTAATTCCCTTTTCTCTCTCTTCCAAATGCTCTCCTACGCATAAAATAGGTATAAGATTTTTATCCAACGCTTTTTTTACTTTTTTATTTATAAGCTCATCTTTTTCCAAAAAAATATCTCTGCATTCAGAGTGTCCGATAATAACATATTTGCATCCTACAGCTAAAAGCATATCTGCAGAAATCTGGCCTGTAAAAGCTCCCTTATCTTCATAATATAGATTCTGAGCTCCTAATTTAATATTAGTGCCTTTAACAGCATTATAAACATCGCTTAAACAAGTGAATGTCGGAGCTATCATAATATCTCTGTCTTTTACATCTTTAACCAAATCTTTTAATTGATTAACCAGATCCAAAGCCTCCTTATTAGAATTATTCATTTTCCAGTTTCCAGCTATAAGTTTTTTTCTAGCCATTTTTAATCCCCTTAATTTTTTATATATTAGTTATCTTTTAATAATTTACTTACATCTTTAAAACAAGAAACCTTGCAGTTTTCTATATGTGCAAACATTATCATCTCTGTAGTTACTATATTAGCTCCGAGATTAGCCATTTGCCTCAAAGCTGTATCCTTGCTCTCTCTGGTTCTGGAAGTACAGGCATCTGAAACTACATATACATTATATCCGTTTTCAAGCAAATGAACCACACTGTAATAAACACATACATGTGCTTCTATACCGAAAACCACTATATTACATTTATTGATGGAATTAAATTCATTTACAAAATCTTCTGATGCGAATATACTGAAATATTCTTTAGCAAACAGTTTATAATTTTTTGGAAATACTATTCTTTCATCAGTACCTCCAAGACCTTTTGGATACTGTTCTGTAATCAAAACAGGTATATTATGCATATCTGCTGTCCTAAAAAGAAGGTTGGTATTCTTTATAACATTCTCAGAATCACAAACTGCAGGCGCTAATTTAGCTTGTTCATCTATACAAATATATAAAGCACTGTCTTTATTGATTAAAGGGTCTTTCATTAATTTCATAATTAACTCCTTGAATATAAATATTATATTTACAATATTATATTGTAAAATAAAAAAAATACAAATAAAAAAAGGGGAAACTATTAGTCTCCCCCTTAATTTATTAATTAGATTTTATTTACAAAACTAACTATTACTGAGCTTGCTCCTGAGCAGCTGCTGCACCATCTTGTGTGCCACCATCACCTATGCGTCTTTGTTCAAGTTCTCTTAACTGAGCTTGTTCGCGTATTCTAGCCGCTTCTATAGCTTGTTTTCTGTCATTTTCAGTTTTTAAGATTTGCCAAGTAGCTTCATCGTCAATATCTTCTTCAAAATCAACAACTACCACATCATACTCAACTGTAACATCTTTAATATAAGTAATGAAGTCTCCGCCTTTAGTATCTTTAATTCTATAGAAACCTAAAGAATCTAATTTAATGGAAGGTATCATTCTAGGATATAGAGGCTCTCTTACCAATACTCTGTCTCTGATATTAGGTAAATATTCTCTGTTCTCCCATTTTACTTGTCTCCAGCCGTCAAAATAAAGATAACCCATAGGATAAGATTTTAATTCGCCGAACTGATTTTGTAAGTTTACAAAGTAGCTAACTAAATAATTACGTCCGTAAACCCAAGAACTAATAGATTTAATTTCGCCTACATTATGTATAACACCTTTACCTTCTGTATATTTAGTACCGTCAGTACCGCCATACATTTCAAGTTCAAATAAAGGTTTTACTAAAGCGTAACTATTCCAAGCAGCTAATGGGAAATGTACTCTTATACCAAGAACCTTACCTGCTTCCCAAGCACCGTTGTTGCCTTTACTGTCTACGTTAGTAACATAAGAATTTCTGCGATTTTCAGTTAATCTAGCAGATTCATTAAGCCATACTACCCAGTTATCATTATAAAGATTTTCTGCAACTGGAACCACTTCATTTTCCTCACCTTCTCCTGCCTGTAAATTATCAGCATTGCCTGTTATAGCAAAATCAATTAAAGTTGAGTTTGTCAAACCGTAAGCAGATGCGGCGATAAAAAGGGAAGTAAATATTACGAATAACTTTTTCATAATTTATTGCACTCCTTGTACTAATTAATAAGCATAATAATATAACTTTTATACACTAAATTTCTTAATTTGTCAAGCAAATTTAATTAAAAAATAAATCAATATTTGACATTATCTATTATTTAATGTAAAATCTAATATTAAGAATGTAATTATGTAAATAAAAAAGGGTTATGATATGGCTTCTAAAAAAACAACTGCTAAAAATCAAACTATAAAACCTCCTATATTATTTTCCAAAACTCAGGATATTATAAGTAAAATTTCAAATCAATTAGACGCTCCTCTGCTTTCATATTGGAATTCAAACGGAGGAAGCGTATGTCAGAATGATGTTATTGTTTTATCGGATATACTTAAGCATATAGGAAAATGCGATAAAATATATTTCTTTATAAAAAGTTCAGGGGGGAGCGGTCAGGCATCTTTAAGAATAGTGCATCTTCTTAGACAATCATGCAAGCATTTGGTGGCTCTGCTGCCTTTAGAAGCTGCAAGCGCCGCTACAATGCTTTGCTTGGGAGCCGACGAAATACAAATGGGACCTTTGGCTTTTCTTACTGCAGTTGACACATCTCTTCAGCATGAATTATCGCCTATAAATAAAGATAATAGTTTAGTATATGTAAGTCAGGACGAATTGGCAAGGGTAATAAAACTATGGAAGGAACAGGCTGGAAATAATGACAATAATCCTTATGAGCATATATACAAATATATACATCCCTTAGTGCTTGGAGCTGTGGACAGAGCATCAAGCCTCTCTATAAAGCTTTGCAAAGATATTTTATCATATCATATGGATGATCAGAAATTAATAGATGATATATCCAATTCTCTTAATTCAGCATATCCTTCTCATAATTATCCTATAACTATAAAAGAAGCAAAAAAATTAGGACTTAATGTTAAAGAAATGGATGAAAAATTAAATGAATCTTTAATGTCATTAAATGAGTATTATTCGGAGATGGGACAAAAATCATGCACAGATTATGACGAGTTCAATTACCATGATAATGAAATACTTAATATACATGAAGGAAGCACTATACAAATATACTATCAAGAGGATAAGGACTGGCATTATAGAGCTGAAGAAAGAAGATGGATTCCTATGAATGACAACAGCGGCTGGATAAAAAATACATTAATAAACGGAAAAGAAAATAAAAATAAATTTCATATTAGATAATACCGCTTATTAATGCTATCTTATGCTTTGACTATAATCATTTTGATTTTTTCTTTTGTGTAATAATTTCTTTATAGGTTTAAATAATATATCGCTTATCCATGCATTATTTGTTGGAAAGACTCTTCTTCTTGATATAAATAATATGCATTTGCCTACCCATAATACCTTGCTGCTGAAACTGCATACATCATTGGAATACTGAGCATCATCTCCGTCTCCTATTTTTACCTTCCATCCGCCAGATTTTCTGGCTATTTCTGTTTTTACCGCTATTCCTGTAGTATGCGTTCTATTCGGGACATTCCATATACTAATAAATTTTTTATTATCCTTCATCATATTAAACCATCTTAATATCCAAGGAACAAATTGAACTGGAAAGCGTTTCATCATAAATCTGGGGCAATGCCTTATAAAACTTACATAACTCTTAGAATATTTTTCCGGCAGAACATCATAAAAAGCCTCAAGCAAAGCATAAGTTTTGCATAATGTTGCATCGGTTTTGCCTTCTATTATAGGTCTTACCATATTATCTATAAAATTATCGGATACGGCAACATCAGCATCAAAAAATATTATAACCTTTCCCAAAGCATCTCTAAGTCCTGTATTTCTCATATACTGAACATCAGACTTTTTATCATTATGAAGTATTTTTAAATACCTCTCCCCGTATGTTGTTTTAAATTCTTCAGCTATTTTTAATGTATTATCTGCAGAAGAATCATCTATTAATACAATTTCAATTTTTAAATCTGTTTTCTGATTCTTTATAGAATCAAGTAATATAGGCAAATATTTTTCTTCATTAAATGCTGTTATAACTAAAGTAACATCGTAATACATTATGCTTATCCTAATGTCAGTAAAATACTTTCAAATTTGCTTATAACCTCTTCAGGCTTTATTATACTTCTGCATTCAAAGGTTTTAAGTCTGCATTTCTTGCCGCCGCATATACAGGCAGGATTATCAACTTTTTTCTCTATAATATGACTGTTTATGCCTATCGGACAATTTTGATAAGAAGGCGTTGAAAAATATAATGCCAAAGTAGGTATTCCGACTATAGAAGCCACATGCATAGCTCCGGAATCATTTCCTATAAATCCGTCGCATAAGCTTAAAACTGCGGCTATCATATCCAATGACATATAAGGTATAATAGGATAATTTAAAAGCATTGCCGATATTTTATCCGATATTTCTTTTTCATTCGGAGTGGTTATAAATAATGTTAAAGCATCATACTTTTTTGATAAATAATTAGCAGTTTCGGCAAAATACTCTTCCATCCAAATTTTACCAAAACTATTAGTAGCGCCTATTCCATAAGCAAATATTTTTTTATTATGCGGATTAATTTCTCTTAAATATTCTTTAGCTTTTATCATAACCTCTTCTTTTATATTTAATTTAATTGAAGGTCTTTCATCATAAATATCAAGAGTTTTAAGCAAATTAATATAGTAATCGGCTGTATGTATCCATCTTATTTCTTTTCTGCTCACTGCATCGGTAAGCATAAAAGATCTATAGTCCGATTTATATCCTATTCTTATTTTTATACCATGACCAAATATTCTAAATGCGCTTTCAAATGAATTTGGAAAAAGCAAAGCCGCATCAAAATTATATTTTTTTAAATGAGGAAATCTCTTCAATTCTAAGCAGTCATCAAATAAATCAATTGCCTTAAATATTCCGAACATAGATTTTTTTGCCATTACTGTAATTTTTATATCTTTATATTTTTCTTTTATCAGATATACTGCAGGCATAGACATAATGATATCTCCAAGCCAATTGGGAGCATGTATAAGTAAATTTTTAATATCTTTCATAACACATAATTAAAAGTTAAATATCGTCTAAATCAATAAAATCATTCATAAATTTTTCATAGCCTAATATTATATTTTTATAAACATTTCCTTCCATTTTTATTAAATTATTAGACTTTCTAAGATTTATAAAATATTCATAAAGCATAGAGAAATCATTTTTAAAAGTATTTTTCCAAATATCTTTTGCAGATTCAGAAACATTGATAGTTTTAGAGTTTATTATAATATATCTAAGCCTGCCAGCTTTACCCGAATAAGCAGAAATTACAATATCTATATGCTTGTCATTAACAAAGCATAATTGATCCTGATAATATATTGAATTAATGATACTTTCATTTATAGGTATTAATTTTTCATTTTCATCTATATAATTATTAGAATAATAATTAATTCCGTTAAATGACAAACTAATATAGAATGGCTCTAATTTTACTTTCATAGATTTTATCTCTATCAGAGTCTTTGCCAAATTAGTTAAAACAATATCATTTAATTTCATTATAATATTATTTTCATATCTTTCCATATCTACTATAACGGAACTATGCATTTGATTAAAGCCTATATAGTCAATACTCTTTCCAAGCCTCATAGAATTAGAAAATAAGAAATTTTTATAAACGGTATCAGATACATAATATCTTTCAAAAGTTTCAGAATCTAAAATTACAGCATCTTTATCTGAGCGTCCCTGATACTGACTGTAAAATATAGTTTCATATACATTAGGCGAAAGCATAGAAGCTATCTCATATAATCTTAAATTACTGTAATCCATAAATTAAACTATATAACATTTCCTACACTTTTTATATCATAATCAATTATAAATAAATCATACCTTAAAGACATTTTTAAATTATCATTATAAAATCTACTGTCTATGCAGCTGAATTTTACAGGAATATTTTTTTCTCTGGATAATTCTAAGGCTATATTTTCACCTTTCAATATATCATCAATAGAGGTATAATCCATCAAATGGGTATTATTTACTATGGCTGTAACATTTAATCCAAGCACTGCTTCTATACTAAGCAAACTGCCTAAAGCAGCTTCAAAAGTAGAGTTCTCTTTTCTGTTTGCATTAATAACAAAAAAAACATCTGTTTCAGAGATATCAACATATTTCCTGAAAGATGCAAAAGATAGGCTTCCGACAGAGTTTCCGCCCATATCTATAATACCTATAATATCTTTTCTGTCAAATAAGGAATAAACTTCTGCAGACACGGCAGGCAAATCGCTTCCCGACTGAGGCAGATAACTTCCTATAACTTTTATGTTTCTTTTACTTAAATATGAAGAATGCTCTCTGGATCTGAAATAAGGATTTACAACATCTAAGTCGGCAATATAAATATCTTTAGATGTGAAATTTCTTATATACATACTGTAATTGACGGAAAAAGTAGTTTTGCCTGCGCCGTAATGACCGCATATTATTGTTACCCTGCCGTATTTACTATTGTTCATTATAAATAATCCCCTAAAACAATATCACATTTAAAATATACTATTTTTAATAATTTTTTCAAATTTTTTTTATAAAAATTATGCCGGCAGCAAAAAATTTAATATATGAAAATTAATGCAAAATAAATTTACTGTACTAAAAATGAAAATATATCCGATAAATATAACAAGATTCTATTTTTAATGTTTTAATATAGTAAAATAAAATTAGGAATGAAATAATGAAAATATATATATTTATTTTGATATTTTTATTCAGCTATTGTTTATTTCCTCAATATGCTACAAATGATGCTTATAATCCGAACAATAATATGCAGACATCGGAAGAAAATAATCAAAATGACGGATATATAACTAATGACGCTGTAATGGGACGAAAACCAACTGTAATAGATACTCCTATAACGGGATTTAAAGATATCAAATTAGGCGCAACAAGAGAAGATACTATAAATGCAATATTAAGCGATAATACTATGACGCTGCCTAAACAGTATATGACAGGCACAGTTGATTTATCTGCTGAAGAAAGTGCAACATTTTTAGCATTGGAAGAAAACAAATTTTATAAAAGCGGATATTTTATTTTCAAAAATGATGCATTATATTCTATAACTATAAATTTTCAGCCTAATCAGGTGGACTTCTTAGAATTATTATCTGCCCTTAATGCTAAATACACTAAAGGCTCATTTATAAATGCAGATACCGTAGCTTGGCAGAATGGAGATATAAGAATAATACTGGAAAGACCAAGCATTATAAAATATATAGATATGAATAATATTACTGAAACATCTGATACCAGAATAAGAGAAAAAGAAGAAGTCCCTCCTCAAAATACCAGAAAATCCATATTAGAAGGACTTTAAATTAATGCTTAGGAATATATTATTTACATCTTTTGCTTTATTATATTTATTAGCTTTTACTGCATGTAATAAAAACAGAAATGATATAAAAAGAGTAGAAATTATTTTAAAAGATGAAGATTTTAAAGAAAGTATAGAAATAAAGGAATATAATGAAGATAACTTAAAAAAAACGGCTTTATCATCTTTAAAAGAGTTTTACTCAATGCCTTACAATGAAAAAAGCGTCCGCAGAGCTTATGAAAAATTCTACTCTTCAGATTATAAAGAAATATTGAAAAAAACCAGAAATATAAAAAATGTAGATGAATATGTGCAAAGCAATCCATCATTAGATTTTGAATTTGAAGCAGAAATAAATAAAGTTTATGATATAAAATTAGAAGGTAAAAAAGCATATATAGATGCCGATTCCTCTGTATATGACAGAGTAAAAAACACTACTTCAAAAGCAAGACAAACATTTGTAATGTCTTATGAAAATAACAGATGGGTTATACTATAATCATATATTAATACTATCATTATAGAAAATAATCATTAATACCGCTTTAAATTTTGCCGAAAAATATTAACATAATATTATTATTTAGGAGTTTACCTTGAAAGAGCCAATTATAGCAGGATTGGATGCAGGAAGCGCATCAGTAAAAACCGTTATTGCCCGTGTTAATAATGATAAATTAGATGTTATAGGTATAGGTGAAAGCGAAAGCGAAGGTATAAAAAAAGGCGTTATAATAAATATAGATGCTGCAGCCAATGCTATAGAAAAATCTATAAATGAAGCTGAACATATGGCGGGACTGCAGGCTCCTAATATAATTGCCGCTATAGGCGGAGACCATATAAAAGGATTAAACAGCAAAGGCGTAATAGGAGTTAATACAAAAGATAAAGAAGTTACTCCTGCTGAAATAGAAAGGGTGCTTGAAAGTGCTAAAAATATATTAATACCTGCCGACAGAGAAATAATTGAAACAATAGAGCAGGAATATTCATTGGACGGTCAAGACGAAATTAAAAATCCTATAGGAATGTCTGGAACAAGATTAGAGACAAAAGTACATATAATAACAGGGCTTAAACATGTAAGCGAGCATCTTAAAAAAACTTTAAATAAAATGCGTTTCTTAGGAAAAGATTTTATAGTTAATATAAGAGGAAGCTCCGAAGCCTGTCTTACGCAAGATGAAAAAGAATTAGGAGTTATAGTATTTGATATAGGGCACTCCACAACTTCCATAATGGTATATTTGGAAGGTTCTGTTTGGCATACTGCTGTTGTGCCTGTAGGAAGTCAGCATATAACTAATGATATAGCTGAAGGACTTAGAATAACAATACCTTCCGCTGAAAAATTAAAAAGAGATCATGGATTTGCATTTATAGATATGGTGGGAGAAAAAGAAATTATAGAGGTGCCAACTGCAAGCGGACAAATAAGAACTATACCTAAAAGAGTATTAACTGAAATTATACAGCCCAGAGTTGAGGAAATATTCAGTTTATGCGGAAAAGAATTAAATAAAATGAAATATATAGATTCTCTTTCTGCAGGTATGGTATTTACAGGCGGAGGAGCTCTCCTTCCAGGATTAACAGAGCTTGCTAAAGCTTATCAAAATGCAGTTAAAGGATCAGCGCCTATCACTGCAAGAATAGGCATACCAGATAAAATTGAAGGAATAAGAGATATAGCAAATAATCCCGCATATTCCTCCGTTATAGGAATACTGATGATGAGTTTAGATGAGGCTACTCAGGTTAATATATCAAATAAAAAAACATCTGAAAAAGGTAAATTTAAATTCAATTTTAAAAATCCTTTCTCGGAATTCTTTAAATAATTTGATTTTTATGTTATAAAGAGGCATAAATATGAATCAGGAACCTGATAATGATGACATACTTGCAATAACCGTTCAAATAGTGCTCGCAAGAATATTTTTAATCAGTAATTTAGCCGCTTCTACCGCTTTAATTATTGTAAATGAAGGGGTTAAAAGATATTATTTTGCGGCATCTCTTATTTTATCTTTATTTCTTATTTATTATTTTATCAGATTTATAAAAATAAAAAATACTTTAATTTACAGTATTGTTTTAAGCCTAATAATATTTGCAGTAAATAGTTTCTTATAATACCCTATCTTTCAGCTGTAATTTAAAAAGTATACCGAATATATGCTTTAATAATTACAAATAACAAAAAACTATTATGATAAAATATTTTACTATTATAATATTTATTTTTTATATAAAGGCATTTTCTGTAATGCCAGATGATATTTATAAATTAAGCGATATAAAATATAAAGGCTATGATATATACAGAGAAAAATCAAATATAATAGGCTTTCATAAAAATGAATATGAATACAATTTATTTTTAGAAAATGATATTAATAGTTTTGATGCCGATTATCTATATATAAAAACATTCGACAATAATGCAATTACAGAATTAAAAATAAAAGAAAAAGAAAATCAGAAATACAATATAAAAATACTGGAAATAAATATAATTAAGTACGGAAGAATATTAAACACATATATAATTAATATATATCCTGCTCTGTTTGATTTAGAAATTACAGACGGATATAATAATTATAAGGCTTCAAAAGAAGGCAGATTATTAATAGTAAAAATACCTGAAAATATCTTTAATAATATAAATAAAAAAATATAAACTTATTTATAAAAACAGATTTTTATTTAAATGGCTGGAAAAAAATAAAAAATTTAAAAGAGATAAATAATAAAATAAAAACTTTTGATATTGAGCTTTTCAGCAGATATCCTTATTATTTTAATATTTATAATATAAAGCTCATATACAAATAATTATTTACTGGCTAATTCATGAGCATACGCCATTCTAAACATATCCGTTTCATTAAATTGTTTGGCTATAAATTGTATTCCTATAGGTAAATTATTTTTATCAGCTCCCGCAGGCACACTCATAGCAGGAAGTCCCACTAAATTAATGTTGGAAATATAACTGTCGGCTAAAAAGCTTAAAGCGCTGTCGGTTTTATCTCTGGTGCCTAAAAGTCCAGCCGTTACAGGCGAAGTAGGAGATATTATAACATCAACATTTTTAAATGCATTTTCAAAATCCATCTGCATAAGTCTTCTCACTTTCAAAGCATGCTGATAATGACTGTAAAAGAATTTTTTTCCAGTAATTAAAGTACCGAATAATATTCTGGCTCTGGTTTCAAAAGCAAGACCTACGCTTCTAGAAGTATAATAATATTCATCTAAATTAAAATCGCCTTTAGGGTGATATCCGTATCTTATGCCGTCATATCTTCCCATATTAGATGCAACTTCAACATCCATAACTGCCGTATACACTCTGGAGCCGTATTTAGCATTAGGCAAAGTAATATCTACAATTTCGGCGCCCTCAGCTTTCAACTTATCAATAGCTTTTATTATGCTTTCTTTTACATCATGAGCTATTAAATCGGTATCATAATACTCTTTTGCAAGTCCTATTTTCATTCCTTTAATATTTCCGTCTAAAGCGGCGGTATAATCTGGAACAGGTATATTTAAAGTTGTTGATTCTTTAGGATCGAATCCTGAAATAATTTTTGTCATCAAAGCAGCGTCTTTTACATCTTTAGTTAACGGTCCTACCTGATCCAAACTGCTTGCCATAGCAATGCAGCCCAGTCTTGGAACTCTTCCGTAGGTAGGCTTAACTCCCACAATGCCGCAAAAAGATGCGGGCTGTCTTATTGAGCCTCCTGTATCGCTTCCTAATGCACCGAATGCAAAACCAGCGGAAACTGCTGCAGCCGAACCGCCTGAAGAACCTCCGGGCACATAATTTCTGTTTTTAGGATTTCTCGTTACACCGTAATTAGAAGTTTCTGTAGTACCGCCCATAGCAAATTCGTCCATATTTGTTCTTCCTATTATCAAAGCGCCGTTATCTATTAATCTTTGAACGGCAGGGGCAGTATAAGGAGCTTTATATCCTTCAAGCATCTTTGAAGAAGCTGTCATCAGATGATCTTTATAGCATAAATTATCTTTAATTGCCAGAGGAACTCCAAGAAGCGGCAAATCCTCGCCCTTATTTATTCTTTCCTGAGCTTTTTTTGCCTGTTCTAAAGCTTCTTCTTTAAAAACCTCAAGGTAAGCATATATTTTATCTTCTCTTTTATCATCTTCTTCTATTTTTTTTATAACAGATTCAGCTAAGCTTAAAGCATCTATTTCCTTATTTTTCAATTTTTCTCTTATTTGAATTATGGTTAATTCATTAAAATCCATAGTAAAAAACCTCTTAAACAAAAATATTATAAAAGTTATTTCATTTTTAAAATTATATCATATATATATGTTTTTTGCAAAAATAAACTATGTTTTTTATACAATAAAGACTAGGACGCATAATAAAAAAATTAAAATAATATTTACAGCTTGAAAAATATACAAATCTGCAATATAATTTTTATTATTTAAAATAAATATAGTATCAAACTACGGAGTGTATATTGATGGAATATAATTTTACTACCATTGAAAAGAAATGGCAGAAATTCTGGAAAGATAATAATTCTTTCAAAACTGTTTCTGAACCTGCAGACAACAAATATTATGTGCTTGAGATGTTTCCCTATCCTTCAGGCAAAATGCATATGGGGCATGTTTCCAACTATACTATAGCCGACTCTATAGCCAGATACTATAAACTGCTGGGATATAATATTTTACATCCGATGGGCTGGGACGCTTTCGGTATGCCTGCAGAAAATGCAGCTATAGAACATAAAACTCCCCCTGCAGAATGGACTTTGAAAAATATAGCTAACATGAAAGAGCAGTTAAATATGCTCGGATACTCTTATGACTGGGATAGAGAAGTTACAACATGTCTTCCTGATTACTATAAATGGGGGCAATGGTTTATACTTAAAATGTATGAAAAAGGACTTTTATACAGAAAAGGAGGAGATGTTAACTGGTGCAGGTATTGCAATACAGTGCTTGCCAATGAACAGGTTACTCCTGAAGGCACATGCTGGAGATGCGACAGAGAAGTTGTAAAGAAGAAACTTGAACAATGGTATATAAAAGTTACAGATTATGCTGAACAGCTTGATGCGGATTTAAAATTATTAGAAGGTTATTGGCCTGATAATGTTATAGCTATGCAGAAAAATTGGATTGGTAAAAGTACGGGTGCCTATATAAATTTTACTTTAGATGATGGAAAAGATTTTCCTATATTTACAACGCGTCCTGATACTATTTACGGCGTTACATATATGGCTATAGCTTGGAATTATGAAGGACTTTTAGATATATGCACTCCCAAACAGAGAAATAAAGTTGAAGAGTTTATAAAGAAGTCTGCTAAAATAGATCAGAAAACTGATTATGATAAAGAGGGAGAGTTTACAGGAAGATATATAATCAATCCGTTTAACGGCGAGAAATCTCCGTTATATGCCGCTAATTTTGTATTGGCTGAATACGGTACAGGAGCCGTAATGGCAGTTCCAGCCCATGACCAAAGAGACTTTGAATTTGCTAAAAAATATAATATACCTATAAAAGTTGTTATACAGAATAATGACAATTCCATTAAAGCAGAAAGTATGACGGAAGCCTATACCAAAGACGGAATAGTTGTAAACTCTGATATATTAAACGGGCTTACAAATGCAGAAGCTATAAAAAAAGCCGTAGCTTATGCATCTGAAAAAGGCTTCGGAAAAGAACAAGTACAATATAAACTCAGAGACTGGCTTATATCAAGACAAAGATATTGGGGAAATCCTATGCCTTTCGTACATTGCGAAAAATGCGGAATTGTTCCCGTAAATGAAAGCGACCTGCCTATAACCCTTCCTACGGATATTGAGTTTACTGTAGGAGATAATCCTCTTAAAAAATCGGAGTCATTTGTTAATACGATATGTCCTAAATGCGGAGGCAGTGCCAAAAGGGAAACCGATACTATGGATACATTTACATGCAGTTCTTGGTATTATGCAAGATATACGGACGCTCATAATGATAAAATGCCGTTTGATACTTCTATTGCAAATGCTTGGATGAATGTAGATCAGTATATAGGCGGTATAGAACATGCCTGTATGCATCTTTTATATTCAAGATTTTGGTATAAGTTTATGAGAAATATAGGGCTTATAAAAGGAGATGAGCCTTTTAATAAACTCCTTACTCAGGGTATGGTTTTAGCAAACAGCTACGAATCCAGAGAATTAAAAAAATTCTATACTCAGGACGATATGAATAATAAAGTATATGAAAAAGACGGGATAAAAAAAGAAGACATAATTGTAAAAATGGAAAAGATGTCTAAATCAAAAGCTAACGGAGTAGATCCTGCTGAGATTATAGAGCTTTTCGGTGCCGATGCAGTCAGAATATTTGTTATGTTTGTAGCCCCGCCTGAAAAAGATAAAGAATGGTCAGATGAGGGTGTTAAAGGTTCTGCCAGATTCTTAAACAGGGTTTGGAATTTATTTTTAAAATACAAAGATGAAGAGGCATTCAAAAATAATAAAACATTTGATTATAATAATTTATCGAAAGAAGCTAAAAATCTGTTTAGAAAATATAATAAAACTATAAAAAAAGTTACATCGGATATTAAAGACAGATTCCATTTCAATACAGCTGTTGCCGCATTAATGGAGCTTTTAAATGATATGTCTTCAATAAAATTAAATACAGACTGCGAGTATGCTATGTTTAAAGAAATTATCAGAGGATATTTAATACTTCTTAATCCTATAGCGCCTCATATAACTGAAGAGCTTTATCAGATATTAAATTTCGGAAAGATGATACTTGAAGAAAGATGGGTTGAACATAATGAAGAATACTGCAAAGATGATACTTTTGAGCTTGTATTTCAAGTAAACGGCAAAATAAGAGACAGAATTGAGGCAGATATCAATATAAGCGAAGAAGATGCAAAAAATCAGGCTCTTAATAATGAAAAAGTAAAACAGTTTACAGACGGCAAGAATATTATTAAAGCTGTTTATGTTAAAAGAAAGCTTGTAAATATAGTTGCGAGATAAAAAATATAAATTATGATATTTAAAAGAGCTGAATTAATTATATAACTCAAATTATGTTTATATTTTTAATCAGTAGCCGGCTTATATATTATAAATACAGCAGATTCATTTAAGTACGCAAATAGATTGCAATAGCTTTGCAAATTTATTTCATATTTTTTATAAAAAAATAAAATATTATAAATATAGGCAAAATTTATAGACTAAATATATTTTTATATTATAATATGGTATCATTTTATATAAAAGGATAAAAATATGAAAATACTTGTTATAGGTTCGGGCGCCAGAGAACATGCTATATGCAGTAATTTAAGCAGAAATGATAAAGTTGAAAAAATATACTGCGCTTCAGGTAATGCAGGAACGGCTTTAGAAAATAAATGTGAAAATATAAAAATTTCTTCTATAGATGAAATATTAAATTTTGCAAAAAAAGAAAATATTGATTTAACTATCGTAGGAAGCGAAGAACTGCTTGTATGCGGAATATCGGATAAATTTGAAGAAAACGGACTTAAGATATTCGGACCTGATAAGAATGCAGCCGTACTTGAAGGCTCTAAAGCCTATGCTAAAAATTTTATGAAAAAATACTCGGTAAAAACCGCAGAATATGAAATATTTTCAGACTATAATAAAGCTTATGAATATTTAAATATGTGCCCCTACCCTATAGTTATAAAAGCCAGCGGGCTTGCTTTAGGAAAAGGAGTATTAATATGCCGAAATAAAAAAGAAGCTCAAAATGCTTTGAATGATATAATGATTAAAAAAATATTTAAAGAGGCTGGAGATAAAATTGTAATAGAAGAGTTTCTTGAAGGCTATGAAGCATCAATACTTTCCGTAACAGACGGCAAAACCATAATACCTTTTATATCTGCAAAAGACCATAAAAAAGCGGGAGATAATGATACGGGAAATAATACGGGCGGAATGGGAGTTATTGCCCCTAATCCTTATTATACAGAAGAAGCCGAAAAGCAATTTATAAAAGATATATTAGAACCTACTCTTAAAGGAATAAAAGCTGAAAAAATGCATTTCTCTGGAATAATATTTTTCGGAATTATGATAACTAAAAAAGGCGTATATCTGCTTGAATATAATGTAAGAATGGGAGACCCTGAAACTCAGGCTTTGCTTCAGCTTTTAGAAACCGATTATTTATCTATAATAGAACATGCTATGAATAAAGATTTATCAGGCTTAAATATTAAATGGAAAAATAAATATTCATGCTGCGTTGTAATGTCTTCAGGAGGATATCCTGAAAGCTACAGCAAGGGCTACAAAATAGAAGGCATTGATAAGATAAAAGGACAATGCTTTATTGCGGGTGCTAAATTAGATGAAAATATAGGCATAATTACAGACGGAGGACGCGTGCTTAATGTAGTTAATACCGCAGATACTTTAGAAGAGGCTAGAAAACTTACATATAGCGATATAGAAAAAATAGATTTTAAAGATAAATATTACAGAAAAGATATAGGATTAATAAAATAGATATTTAATAAAGCAGCTGTTTATTTTTTATAAAAAAGATGTAAAATACAATTATGGAAATAGAAAAATTAGACTTGGAAAGAGCCGAATACGAATTAAGCAAAGCCTACAAATCAAATCCCACTGCTTGGGCAGATCATTCAAGATATACGGCAAAAGCTGCAAGAATAATATCATCGCAGTATAATAAAAAATCAGAAGATAAAAAACTGGACTCAGATAAAGCCTATATATTCGGATTAATGCATGACATAGGAAGATATACGGGAATAAGTTCGGAAAGGCATTTAATAGACGGTTATAAATACTGCATTAAATACGGCTGGAAAAAAACGGCTCAGATATGCATATCTCATGCATTTATGATACAGGATATCAATACCGCAATAGGTAATTTCGATATGCCTGAAAGCGATTATCTGTTTATGAAAAATTTTATAGAGAATGCAGTATATGATGACTATGATTTTCTTATTCAATTATGCGACAGTCTTGCTTTGCCTGAAGGTTTCTGTTTATTAGAAAAAAGATTTATAGATGTGGCTTTAAGATACGGTACATTTCCTCAAAGCGCATTAAGATGGAAAAGAGTATTTGAAATAAAAGCATATTTTGAAAGCATAATAGGAACTTCCATTTATAATCTGCTTCCGAATATAAAAGACTGTATTGTATAAAATATTATTCCTTAGTTCTAATCATAAAAGGATAATTTTTATGCAGAAGCCCTGGTAAATCCATCAGACTTTTAAAAGATATATATTCCAATAAAGGCTCATAAGTCCAATATCTGGTCTCCCCCCTGATGCTTGGTATAATTAATCTCTCTCCTACGGTTAAGCCGCTTTGGTTTCTTATTTTATCTTTATTAGCATTATAAATAATATTATAAAATTCAGGGTCCTGATATATAAAATGATAAGAAGATATTTTTCTCAAAGTATCGCCTTTTCTTACAGTATAATATCTAGGCAGTATGTCCATAGTTAAATCATAGCCTCTTTCCTTATACACGGAAAAATCTATATCATCTATTATAATTCTGCCGTCTGACTGATTTCCGTAATCATCAGTTAAAGCTTCGCCTTCTATATTATAATCCCTATTTTGATTTATATAATTATTAGTTATAACTCTGCCTTCTATATTGGTATAAACTTGATTTTGATTTCTGTAATTATTAGTTATCATTCTACTGTTTATGTTGGTATAAACTTGATTCTGATTTCTGTAATTATTAGTTATCATTCTACTGTTTATGTTGGTATA
>NZ_CAJUPR010000005.1:89678-161252 GCF_910588665.1 uncultured Brachyspira sp.
CTTGATTCTGATTTCTGTAATTATTAGTTATCATTCTACTGTTTATGTTGGTATAGGCTTGATTCTGATTTCTGTAATTATTGGTTACAACTCTCCCATTTATATTGGTATAGACTTGATTCTGATTTCTGTAATTATTGGTTACAACTCTCCCGTTTATGTTGGTATAGACTTGATTCTGATTTCTGTAATTGTTGGTTGCAGCTCTTCCGCTTATATTAGTATAGGCTTGATTTCTTCCCTGATTGGTTAGCTCATATATTGTTCTGGAATCATTTTTTTTCTCAGCCTCTTCCAATATCTTATTCTTAACATAATTTTTTATCTGAGTTTCCTGAATAAATAAAGGCGTAGAAAATAAAATACTGAACAAAATAAAAATCAAAAATATAATTCGGAAAAATAATTTCATAAATAATACCTCATTTACTTAAATTATACAATCTATTGGCCTACAAATCTATAAACAAAAGGCATAAACATTATAGAAAAGCTTTTCGAAAACAAAGCATATTCAATAGACAAAGACTGATAAAATATATCAATATTTAAACCAAATCTTACATCATAAGCAAAGTATTGACTTTTTCTGCTGCCCTTATCGGTATAAGCATTTTTTATATTATAATCATCGTTTTTAGAGTTTGGGGAGTTTAAAAATATATCGCTGTTAATATTATAATTAGCGTCTGCAAAAGAATAAATTAAATCAACTCCTACTAAAAAATAAGCGGCGAAATAATCTATAACAGGAACTTTTTCCTGAAACTTAAATCCGAAAACAACTTTAGGAGTTAAAGCAAAAGAAGTCCATTTGCCTCCTAAAGACTGACTTAAATTAAAAATAACTCCCGAATTAACAGCATTTTCAATAGGAACATCAAAAAAATAATTTCTGCTTTTGGAGCTTAAGCTTATTTCTCCCATATCAAAATTAAAGTCAAGTCTAGCATCTGCAAAAAAATATTTATTCCTCCATATATAAAACTTCATATCCAAACCCGCATGATAAGCTGTAGATAAAACTTCAATATCTTTTATAAACGGCTTATATAACCCACTTAAACCGGGAGCAAAAGCAAATTTAAGTCCTATAGATAAAGGAGCCGTCCAGCAGTTTATCTGACCGAAAATCTGCACATAAGGTATGGGAACTCTCTCCAAAGCTCTTATATATTCCAAATAATAACTTTCTCCTTTAATCTTAGAATCTGGAAGCTGCCAATTTACATAGGCGCTTATTCCTGCCGTACCTAAAGGAAAATGCATGGGTATTATAAGTCCGTAATTATCTCCTGAAGCTGCCGACATATTTATCTTTCTTTTTAAGGCTTCAAATAAAATTCCCATTCTATCCATACCCGATTCATAAAAATATGACATTCCTTTTACAGCACCTATAAAAAATGCCACATCATTATCATCAGTATATTTATGTATATTGCTCACGCTTCCGTTTATAGCTCCCCAATTGCTTGAACCAAGATTATTTATTTTGTTGTATGCATTAGACCAATATTTAATAATAAAATCCTGAGTTTTTAAATAATCTATATCCTCTAAAATATTTTTATCATATTCTAAGGAATAATTAGTTAAAAAATTATAAAACAAATCTGAGTTATAAATACTTTGAGAGTATAAGGATAAGCAGCATATATATGTAATGAATATATAAATAATAATTTTTATACGCATTATAGAACTCTATCTGAGAATTTCATTAATATCAAACTCGCCTTTGCAGTATGCATATTTATAATATTCCTTAGGCCAGCTGAAATTATCAAGCTCATGTCTTTCAATATTCGGCAGGTATAAAATCAGTTCATTTGTAGGACATCTGTAAAATACATCTCTGTCAAATTCTATTTTTCTGTTGATTGTTCCATAATATACAATTTCAGTAAGATTTGAACATTGTGATAATGCCGATTTGGCAAATCTTTCAAAAACTTCATTTATAACTAAAGTCTTAAGATTTGTACATTTTTGTAAAGCATTATCTCCAAGTATCCTCATATTATTTCCGAAAACTAATGTTTCAATATATGTATCATAAAAACACATAATGCCGCATACACTGACTGTATCAGGAATTTTTAAATATTTTAATTTAGGAGTATTCTCAAAGGTATTGACTTGAAAATTAGACATAGAATCAGGGAAAACAATATTGGTTATATTTATACAGTCTTTAAACATATAAACTTTTGACTGATAGCAGTCATGAGTAAGTTTTATTCCTGATAAATTACTTAATCCTGAAAAAGTATAGTCATTATTAGAATTATTATCCCAATTTGTGCAGTTTTTTAAATCCAAATATATTAACCTGTCTGAACCTTTAATATAATCTTTAATAATCTTTAATTTATTACTATCTATAATTTCCTTTAAAGCAAAGCATATTATAAGGATTGCCATTTAAATATTCATTCATCTTATTGGTTAAATCATTTTGGTTTATTATAGATAAATCTATATAATCTCCTGTTATATAGTAAGAATCATTATAATTCATATAGTGGCTTAAAAGATTTTTATTGCAGGAAATAAAAGAAATATAAATTAAGATAATAAAAATAGTTTGTTTTGCTCTGATTATTTTAATAAAATTTTTATGCAATGCCAAAAGAAAAGCTGATAAATATAAAATTATAATTGATTGATTGATAATTATGATATCTCCAGTTAAATATATTATAGTGAACTTTAAGCTTTATGTCAATGATTTTCAGATTTTTAATTAAAATAAGATGTATAGCATATAATGATTAAAAAACTATTTATTAATATTAAATAAAAAAGAGCGTAGACTTTTATAAAAGCCTATGCTCTCAATTTTTTACTTTTACATTTTTCTTAAAGCTATGCTGAGAAAGAAAGCAAAACCTCCCCATATACTAATCAAACTAAGCCCCATAAATAAAGCTGAATCTATTCCCATAATTTTATATCTCCTTTTTATTATTTAGGCTGATGAGGTATATTAGGCTGTCTGTCTTTAAGCTTAGCAAATAATATACCCACTGCAAACGCTATAACAGGCATAGACCAGCCCAAAAGAGCCAATGCCCAAGCAGGATAATTTCCGTAAGGATTTCTAAAGTCGTTTATTAATTTTAATGAAAGCATTACGGCTAAAAATACAGGCGTAAGGAATTTAAGGCAGAAATCCCACCATATTCCTATTTTAAACTCGCTTACCGTATTAATAGTTTCTTTAAATGATCCTAGCTTATATACCCAAGCCACAAGTATAATTTCTATCAATCCGCTTAATACAATATTATAATTGTTTACAAAAGCATCAACTATATCAAGTATGGAAAGTCCGCTTCCTGTGGCATATACCATTGATATAATGCATTGTATTAAAATAATAATAATACTTACTTTTTTTCTATTGAAATGGAATTTATCTATAAATGAAGATATTACAACTTCAGATAAAGAAATAGCGGAAGTAAGCCCCGCAAATGCAAGCACCAAGAAAAATACTAATCCGAATATTGAGTTTAATCCGGGCAAAGAGTTTATAGCTTCAGGAAATACCATAAATGCCAAACCTATGCCGCCGCTTCCAGCCACATCTGAAACAGCTTTTCCCTGAGAATGAGCCATATAGCCTATTATGCTGAATACTGTAATACCTGCAAATAAACTGAAGCTTGTATCTGCAAAACCTGTCATAAATGCATTATTCGCTATGTCGGAATCATCCGGCAAATAGCTTGAATAAGTAATCATTATTCCGAATGCAACAGACATACTGTAAAATACCTGCCCATAAGCATCAACCCAAATTTTAGGATTGGTAAGCTTAGAAAAATCGGGCTTAAACATATAATCGAGTCCCGATAAAGCTCCTGGCAGAGTTATGCCCCTAATTAAAATAAGCACTACCAATGCCGCAAGCAAAGGCATAAATATTTTATTTGCTTTTTCTATACCGTCTTTAACGCCTCCTATAACGGAAACTAATATAATAATCCAAACAATAATTAAAGGTACGGCAACCGATAAATTGAAATTACTAAGCGAAAAGCCGCTTTGAAGTTTTAAATATTCCTGAGTAAAAAAAGAAGCTGTATCGGTTCCCCATTTTAAGCCTTGAATAGAAAAAAGTACGTAAGATAATGACCAAGCAATAATGACAGAATAATAAATAACTATTGCAAAACATGTAAATACCTGAAGCCAGCCTAACCATTCCCAAGAAGGGTTCAAAGCTTTCAAAGCTCCGGGCGCGCTTTTATGTGTTTTGTGACCTATGGAAAACTCTAATATCATTATAGGTATGCCTGCGGTAAGCATAGCTATTAAGAAAACAATCATAAAAGCTCCGCCGCCGTTAGATGCAACCATATAGGGGAAACGCCATATATTACCCAAACCGACAGCAGAACCTATAGCCGCAAGTATAAAGCCTGCTCTGGTTCCCCATTGTCCTCTGTGATGATGATGACTCATCTTTCCTCTCCTTAATTTTTATTTTTCATTATTATACATAACCTTATATGATATATGAAAATATACAAAATAGCAATACTTTTTATAGAATTTTTTTTATTGCTTCTGTTTATAAAAAATATAATCAATAAACCGCCTTGCATAATTTACTCCTTTTTATTTTACTATTTTAAGTATATAAAAATTATATATATTTGCCTTGTATCATAGATACAATTTTTAACATATTTATTGTATATAATAAACAATGAAAATTAAAATTAATGTATTATATTTAAAATATAAAATTATTAGGGGGAATAATAGTGAAAAAGATAATAATAATACCTGATTCATTTAAAGGAAGTGCAAGCAGCTTGGAAATTTGCAATTATATAGAAAAAGGAATATTAAAAGTAATTAAAAAAGCTGAAATCATAAAAATACCTGTTGCAGATGGAGGAGAGGGCACTGTTGAATCAATACTATATGCTGCTGGTGGTAATATAAAAAAAGTAAATGTAAAAAATCCTGAAGGAAAAATTATTGAAGCTAAATACGGAATAATAAATAAAGAAAAAGCTGTTATAGAAATGGCTGCTGCATCTGGTATTACTTTAGTTGATGATAAAACTAGAAATCCATTAAAATATTCAACTTTTGGTACAGGGGAAATTATAAAAGATGCTTTAGATAATAATATAAAAGAGATATTAATAGGCATAGGAGGAAGTGCTACTAATGACTGCGGAATAGGAATGGCAGGCGCTTTGGGTTACAGATTTTTAGATAAATGTAATAATGAACTTGAAACTGTTGCTGAAAATATGATAAAAGTTGCTTATATAGATAACAGCAATGTTGATAAAAAAATATTTGATATAAAAATAACAGCGGCATGCGATGTAAAAAATCCTCTTTACGGTAAAAACGGAGCCACAGCAGTATACGGAAAACAAAAGGGAGTTACAAATGAGAGTTTTGATATATTAGATAACGGTCTTAAAAATATAGCAGAAATTGTAAAAAAACAATTCGGCAAAGAAATAGATTATATTGAAGGCTCAGGCGCTGCAGGAGGACTTGGAGGAGGACTTATTGCATTTTGCAATGCTGAGCTAAAAAGCGGAATAGATGCCGTGCTTGATATAATAGACTTTGAATCAAAAATAAAATATGCTTCTCTTATAATAACGGGAGAAGGCGCTATTGACGGACAGACGAAAGAAGGAAAAGTGCCAATGGGCATAGCTAAAAGAGCAGGAAATATTCCAGTAATAGCTATAGTAGGAGAGATAAGAGAGGGGGCAGATATTGTGTATGATTTAGGTATTTCCTCCATAATGCCTGTATTTACGAAAGCTATGACAATTGAAGAAGCAATTTCAAATACCGATATTTTAGTAGAAAATGCCGCAGAAAGAGCTATGCGTTTTATAAATATAGAATTAAAATAAATTTATTTTTAGGAGATTATTTAATGAGAATATCAGAAATAGAAAGAATAACAAACGAAACAAAAATAAAAATTAAATTAAATATAGACGGTACAGGAAAATATAAAAACAATACTAAAGTCGGTTTTTTGGATCATATGCTTGATTTATTTGCCCGTCATGGCAGATTCGATTTGGAAACGGTATGTGACGGAGATACTTATATAGATTATCATCATTCAGTTGAAGATACGGCAATAGTATTAGGCAGATGCTTTGCTGAGGCTTTAGGAGATTTGAAAGGAATAAAAAGATACGGAAATTTTTATATGCCTATGTGCGAGGCTTTGACTTTAGCCGCTGTTGATATATGCGGAAGAAGCCATTTAGTTTTTAACAGTGATTTAAAACATGAAAAAGTAGGTGATTTTGATACGGAGCTTATAAAAGAATTCTTTACTGCATTTACAAACTCTATGAATATTACTTTGCATATAAACACTTTATACGGAGAAAATACTCATCATATAGCAGAATCTATTTTTAAAGGCGCTGCAAGAGCTTTAAAAGAAGCATGCGAAATAGATGAAAAATATAAAGATGAGGTTCTGTCTACAAAGGGAATGCTTGAAAATAATAAAATTAATAATATTTAAAGTTAAAATAATACTTTGACTTTTATATTTTATTTTAGTATAATTCTTTAAATATATAAAATACAATTTTTCATAGGATGCTAATATGACGGCTATAATAGATTACGGAGTGGGCAATTTATTTTCTCTTATGCAATCGCTTAAATATGCAGAAATAGATGCAAAACTTACAGATGATGAGAAAATCATAAAAAATGCTGATGCTGTAATACTTCCGGGTGTGGGTGCTTTCAGAGATGCCATAGAAAAACTTGAAAAAAAAAATGAAGGAAGCTTAAAAAAAACAATAATAGAAGAAGCTCTTAAAGGAAAACTCATTTTGGGAATATGCTTAGGCATGCAGATGCTGTTTGATAAGAGCTATGAAAACGGCGAATATAACGGTCTCTCACTTATAAAGGGAAGTATTTGTCCTATAAAAAAAGATTTAAAAAATAAAAGTTTAAAAGTACCGCATATGGGCTGGAATAATCTTAATATAATAAAAGATGATAAAATATTTAAATATATTAATAATATGGAATATGTTTACTTTGTGCATTCATATTATGGAAAATACTGCAGCGAAAGCATAATAGCCGAAAGCGAATACGATGTTGTAATACCAGCCGTTGTAAAAAAAAATAATATTTACGGAATACAGTTTCACCCTGAAAAAAGTGCAGACACAGGACTTAATATACTAAAAGGATTCAAAGATTTAATATAATTATTATCTGCATATTATAATATTTAAAATAATGAAACTCTTGCTCTTTTTATTTCTGTTCTGTATCTTTTTATTTCCCACTCGGTTTTTTGCTTATCCCAATGAAGAATATTTGCCATTTCCTCCGCTATATGCTCGGATATTAAAGTTCCGCAGTCGTTTTCTGTGAGAATAAATCTAAGCCTTCTCATCATAATATCATCTAAATGCATAGCATGTTCTATTTCAATAAAATACTTTATAAGCCCTTTATTAATTCTATAATCCAATCCTACTTCAGCCAAAAGAGAAGAATCATTTCTGCAAAGTTCATTTAATTTTAAAATTAAACGAACAGACCCGAAATAATCTATCAAAAATTTAACCGTATTTTCATTCAAAACCAATTGAATATTTTTATCTAATTTATTATTAATAACTTTCTGATTGCTGAACCATTTATATGGCTTTCCATACATTTTTATCAAAGCTTTAACGGAAAGAAAAGAAGAAGTGGTAAAAGTTCCTCCTTCAGCTAAAAACAATCTGTATTTAGGATGCGTATGTACTTTAATATTAGAAGGATTTACAGGCATCATTCCAGACTGAGTTGTGATAATATGATTTTTATTCACAATGGAACTGAAGTATGTATTATATATATCAAGAAGATACTCAGCTTCATCGCTTGAAGTATATATGCAGTCTAAATTATTATTATTTTTTTTAATTGCAGGACCTATAACTGTAGAGTTTTTCCAGCGCATTAAAAATACATTAGGTCTTGATTTTATCTTAGGCAGCACTACCGATTTGTTTATATGAATTAAATCATTATTTATTATCAAATGACTGCCTTTAATATAATCAACTTTATTTTCAAAGTTTCCGTTTGGAAGCATTGAGCTTATGCTATGCCCCCAAGCCCCTGCAGCTATTAAAATAGTTTTTGCTTTAACTGTATAAATTCTGCCTGTAATATTATCTCTGAATACTGTTTTTTCTATCTCTTTCTCATTATATTCAAAAGCCTTTACCTCTGCATAATTTAATATATCCGCTCCGTACTCTTCAGCCTTTAAAAGAAGTTCTATAACATATCTTGAATCGTCTAATGTGCCTTCATAATACTCTACAGAAGCCATAACATCATTATTTATTAAATCGGGAAGACAATCCAATGTCTCATTTCTGCTATGCGATATATGTTTTTTTGTTTTTCCGAATAAAGAAAACATATCGTATAATACAGTTTTTAATTCCTCTCTGAACAGCCCCTTATTAGAATATTCATATATAGGATTAATAATGCCGAAAGAAGAAGAAGAGCTTTTATACATGATATTATCTCTCTCTTTTACTCTTATTGCAGTTGATATAAGATTTCCGCCGCTCATATCATTAAATCCGCCTGTAAGCATCTTTGAAGTTCTGGAAGAAGAACCGTAAGAAAAATCATGCTTATCAAGAAGAAGAGCGGAAAGCCCCACTCTGGAAGTTTTCAATGCTATAGTGGCGCCTATAACACCTCCGCCTATAATAATAATATCATATTCTTTATTACTATTATGCAGTATCTCAGCTCTTGTCTTTGCCATAAATACCTCTCCTATTATTTACAATATAGTATATAACAAAATCATTACAAATACAAATATTTTAATAAATCCCTTAAATTTAATCGGTTTTTATTTTTTTTCAGAAAAGAAGTCATCTCTTTTGATTTTCCGTAATTATCTATATAATGTCCTTCAAACTCGCCCAAATATGATACAGGAAAACTTAAATATGCATTATAAGCAAGAACTGAAAAATGAGGGGAGAACACTATATAATTTCCTCTGTTTTTGCCTGCAAAATCAATCATATAATCATTATCATCTAAAGCATCGCCTAATATAATAAATTTATTAAACTTTTCATCATTTATATTTTCGTGAAATTCTGAAAACTTTAAATTCCTAATAGAAAAATTATTAATATTTGTATAATTATCTCTTATATTTTTAGAGTTTGTAGCCATTTTATTTTTTTTGAAAGTAAGGTTTTCAATACCTATGGAATAAATAAAATTATCAAAAGCTTTAATATCCTCAATGGGGTACATGCTTGAAGATACTGCCAAAGTAAATTCAATATCAATCATATCAATAAACTTATAATATAATTCCCTAGCCTTTTCAAATCCGCACTGCATGCCGTTAAAAAAAGGCATTTCCAATATATCATTTGAATAATAATCTAATTTTCTTCCGTAATCGCATAATCCGTACATTTTTCCATGACAAGATGATATATCTTTTATGCTATAATCTATATAGCTGTAATTAACATCGCAAAGACGGTTGCATCCTATACAAAAACTATTAATGCTTTTTACCATACTTATATCATTATTAATCTTATTATCTATATTTCTTAATGCCTCAAATACATGTGTGGGACATAAATCGGTTATCATTGCATTATATCCGTCTGTAACTTTATAATCTGCGCATATACCGCAGCTGATGCATCTGTCATAGTCAGCATATATATAATCAGGAAGATTCATTTTTTCCGCTGCAGACTTTATTTCTTTTAGATTAATATCATTATCATTTGAAGCATTAACTGATGAAGGTATTGAAATATTATAAATATCCAAATATTTTTTTAATTTGCAGATATAACCGGCCTTGCAGCTTTCACATACAGGCTTATGACTATAAAGTATAGCCTTAAGCAGAGAAACTCTATATTTTGTAATATCTTCATCTAATAAGTTTAATACGCTCATTCCGTTTTCTGCTGTTTCATTGCATGCATATTTAAAAGAATATTCTTTTTCATTCTTTTTTTTTACTTTAACTAAGCATAATCTGCATCCTAAAATATTATTTTTTTCTTCAAAAGTATTTGTATTATTTTTTTTATATGAGCATAGATGAGGTATATCTATATTAATATATGATAATGCCTGAAGTATGGTATATCCTTTCTGAGATGATATAGTTTTGCCATCAACATTAAACTTTACTATCATAATTTATAAACCTCATATTAATTTAATCCTTTACAAAACTATATAGTGTAGTCTTATTTTCTATTAAATATATAAACTCTTCTTTAAACATCTCCATAGAAGATAATATGCAGTCTGCAAGACTTTTTATATACAGACATGAAGCCCCGATTTTTATCATTTCAGCGCAGTCTTTTAAGCTTGAATAATCGCTTAAAACAGAATGTCCCAAAAGCATTTTATTAATATAATATCCGCATAAATCAAATCCGCAGCGGCATGGAGTACATTTCCCGCATGACAGAGTATCTGCAAATTTAATTATCTTTAATATCACTCTTACCATGCATCTGTCTTCTTTTATGAAGCATACACCTCCGTTTCCTATCTTCATATTAAAACTGTCAAAACATTCATAATCTAAAGTCATTTTCTGAAAAGCATTAAAATCTATAGGAGGATTAAGAAAACCATTAGTAAATACGCATTTTATGCTGTATTCTTTCTCTATTCCTCCCGCCGATTTAATTATATTTTTAAAAGGCGTATACATCTCAAATTCATAAAGATTAGGATTTATAATATCTCCTGAAATTGAAAGTATATATGTTCCGTTATATTTTTTACCAGCTCCATAGCTCTTAAAACCAAGCTCTCCTATATGCAACAAATATGCAAACTGAGAAATAGTTTCCAAATCAAATATATATTTTTTATTTTCTAAAAATAAAGGAGTCATTCTGATTCTATATTCATTATAGTAATCATTTTCATTATAAATATTAATTTCAATATTATTTGTAAAGCCTAAATCTTCAGCTTCGGCTACAGTTTTTATTATAATATCTTTTTCTTCCAAATAATAATTTTTTAATATTATATCTATTCTTTTTATATTCAGAATTTCAGCTATTAATAGAGATCCGTCTAATATAAGATGAGGATTATTATTAATCAAAAATTTATCTTTAAAAACTAAATAATCCGATGATGCCGCATTAACAATTATAAAATCTTCTTTTATATTTTTATCGGTTAATAGTTTATGCATAGAGCTTTGCATAATATCTCTTTTAAGTATAGGATAAGAATCTAGGTACTGAAAAAAGCCGTCATTTATATCTTGAACAGTTAAATAATCTCCGAAATGATCTTTATATGATTTTATATCTTCTATATTATACTCATTATGAAGTACAAAGTTATTCATCTTTTTCTTATATGTATAGCTTCTATAAATTTAATGATACTTTTTAAAGACGATTTTGTACATTCCATACCATTAATAAGAACAGGTACGGCATTACGGCAATTATGCATACATTCCATCTCTTTAAGGAGCATACCGTCATAAGACGGCACGCCTATTTGCAGGTCATAATGCGAACGTATAGCTTCTAAAAGAGCATAGGATCCCCTAATAGAACAATGAAGCCCAACGCATACCTCTATCACAGTTTTTACATTGTAAGACATATTATTTTTATTCCTGCTAAAAACTTAAGAGATTAAAACATTAATATATAATAATATCAGCTGTATTATTTTTTCTTATGCCTGTTTTTGCGTAAACGCTTTTTGCGTTTATGCGTAGCCATCTTTTGACGAAGTCTTTTTCTTCCTGAAGGCATATACACTCCCGTTTTATATAATTTGAAAGCTTATTATAACATCTTATATAAATAATTTCAAGTTTAAACCTAAAAAACTGATTGTTATTTTATATAATATGCTTTATAATTATATATACCCAAATAAAAAATCGGAGGCATAAAATAACTGAATTAGAAAAAATGATAAAGGGATTAGAATACAGCAGTTCTGATAAAAATTTAACAAATATGAGAAACAAGGCAAAAGATTTATGTCTAGAGTATAATTTACTGAAGTCTGAGCAATTAAAAGAAAAAGAATATATTATAAAAAATCTGTTTGGAAAAATAGGAAAAAATTTTGAAATTACTGCTCCGTTTTACTGCGATTACGGATTCAATATAGAAATTGGAGATAATTTTTATATAAATCATAACTGCATAGTATTGGATTGTTCCAAAGTTAAATTCGGAAATAATGTATTCATAGCTCCTAACTGCGGATTTTATACTGCAGGACATCCTTTAGACATAGAAAGAAGAAATAATTATATAGAATATGCCTATCCTATAACTGTAGGCGATAATGTATGGATAGGTGCAAATACTATAATTTTAGGCGGAGTAAATATAGGAAACGGAACTGTAATAGGAGCAGGAAGCATGGTATTAAATGATATACCAGACAATACGCTTTGCTTTGGAAATCCATGCAGAATTATAAGAGAAATAAATGATGAAGACAGAAAAAAAGCTTAAAATTGGAAAAAACAATTATAATTAATAAAAATAACTTAAGTATTTCACACTGCAGTTATATTTATTAATTATTACTGTATCATAAATTTAAAATTTATCCGTATCAGTAAGCTTTTCAACTGTTTTAGCAAGCAGATAAACACCTACTCCCGTACCGCCTTTAGATATATATTTAGAATTGCAGTCGCTGTAAGAAGTACATGCTATATCCAAATGAGCCCATTTTGCACCTTCTGTAAAATAAGATAAAAACTGAGCAGCTGTTATAGTCCCTGCATATCTTCCGCCTGTATTCTTTATATCGGCTATATCCGATTTTATCTGCTCTTTATACTCTTCAAACATAGGAAGTTCCCATACTCTTTCATAAGTATCATCTCCTGCTTCTTTTAAAGCCTGAGTCAACTCATTATCATTGGACATAAGCCCTGTAGCATTCCTGCCTAAAGCTATTGAGCATGCCCCCGTTAATGTGGCTATATCTATTACAAAATCAGGATTATATTTTTTTATTCCGTAAGACAGAGCATCGGCAAGTATAAGCCTTCCTTCGGCATCTGTATTAACAACCTCAACCGTAACTCCATTATGCATTTTTAATATATCTCCGGGATTTATAGCAGAACTTCCAGTTTTATTATCGGTTAAAGGACATATTACGGTAACATTAGCATCTAAATTCATATCGGATATTAAAAATAATGCTCCGCAGACAGCGGCTGCTCCCGCCATATCGTCTTTCATACCAAGCATACTGTCGGCGGGCTTCAATGACATTCCGCCTGTATCAAATGTTATACCCTTTCCAACCAATAAAATATTTTTTTTAGCCTTATCTTTTTTATACTGAGCAATAAATACCCTAGGAGGATTCTTGCTGCCCTGATTAACTCCCAATATGCCGTTCATACCCAATGCCTTTAATTCTTTTTCATTCAGTACTGAAGTAGTTATTTTTCTGCTTTCAGACTGCTTTTTAGCCATATCTACAAATGTTAATGAGTTTACAGCATTGCTTGGTTCATTTACCATATCCCTCGCCCAAAATATGCTGTCGGCTATGCAGCTTGCTTTATCTATGGCATTTTCAGTATATTTTTTATGCTCTGAAACTAAAAGTATATTTTTTATATTTACTCTGTCTTTTAATCTTTTATCACCCAAATAATTATCAAAGCTGTAGGAGGAAAGTATTATTCCTAAACAGAATTGAACATACGATTCTTCTGAAGCTATCTCTGCAAATAATTCAGCCATATCAACTTCTATGTCATCAATACTTAAATCTTTCATTATTTTTATCAGAGAAGCGCCTGCATTCTTCCAAGTCTCATACATATAATTTTTTACTTCCCTATATGTTATAAAAATTACTCTTGTATTGCTTGTAAAACCAAAAGCAAAAGGAGTAGATATTGTATAGTATTTATCTTTTGCCAAACTGTTAAACAGCTTAATATACTCTTCATTAAATGTACACACTTTAGGAGCTTCTTTTTCAACTTTTACAAATACGGCTACAGTATGTTTTTTTATAAAATTGATTGTATGTTTAAGTTTCATTTTAGATCCTTGATTTTGTAAAATAATGTTTGATTAATAATTATATATAATGTTTATTTTATGTCAATTACAATATAAAAAAAACTATAAACTATTATTGCAATATATTATTAAAAATATATAATGAAAAAATAATTTATTTAAGAGGTTTTACAATTTATGAAAAAAATATATGTTTATATGATTGTATTTACATTTGCAGTACTTTTAAACTCCTGCGGCAGCGGAGTAAGCAGAAACAGACCAGAAGGCTGGATTAATGACGACACATTCAGAGTAATGGGTATGGGCTCTCCTTCAGACAATATAGATGACAAGTTCAGAAGAGAGGTTGTATCAAAACAGGCTGCGGAATTGGACGGAAAAAATAAAATAGTTGCCAAAATAGTGGGTTCCTATGTGGAATCATTGACTTCTTCAGAAAAAGGCATGATAGATGAATATGTTATACAGGAAAGAGTGGCAGGCAGAGTAAGAGGGCTTTCTGTGGTTGAAAGCAAATGGGATTCAAAGCAAAACTGCACCGTTGTAATGGAATTATATTCCAAAGGATTAAAAAAGAAAATGGATACTTTAATTTCGCAATATCTTAATGAAGTAGGAATGCAGTATACCGCCCAAGATGTTGCAGGTATGGTAAATACTTATAAATAATATTAGGTTATTTTATTAAAATATAATTCAGTAAAATAATTGTATATTTGAAAACTATAAAACAGACTGTTTTTAATGCATATTTTGTATTAATACGGTCTGTTTTTATATACATAATGATTTAAATAAATTTTAATAAAATTATTTATAAAATAAAAACTAATAATTGATAATTAAAAAAATATTTTTTATATAACTTTTTGCCATATTTTAATTTATATTTGCATGATTATTTTTTTAAATACTATTGCAATATAGCATTCAAAATATATAATATAAATTTTAAGGGAGGAATAAATTGATAAAACAGAGTTTCATTATGTTAACAATTTTAACTGCATTTGCGGTTTCCTGCGGCAGCGGAGTAATCAGAAACAGACCAGAAGGCTAGATAAATGACAGCACTTTCAGAGTTATGGGAATGGGTTCTCCTGCCGACGATATAGATTTTACAGATAAATTCAGAAGACAAATTACTTCAAAGCAGGCTGCAGAATTGGACGGAAAAAATAAAATGGATACTTTAATTTCGCAATATCTTAATGAAGTAGGAATGCAGTATACCGCTCAGGATGCGGCAGGTATGGTGAAAACTTATAATTAAGATTATTATATATATATTAGTTTTAAGGATATACCAGATGCATAAAGAAGATATAAGCAAAAGGACAGCTTTTATTTCAGGAGCTAGCTCAGGCATAGGAGAAGCTACTGCAAAAATGCTTGCATATAATAAAGTTAATCTTATTCTTGCCGCAAGAAGAATAGAAAGACTTGCAATACTCAAATCCAAGTTAGAAAAAGAGCATAATATAAAAATACAGATAATAAAAACAGACTTCTCTAAAACTGAGGATATTATAAAAGCTGTTGACAGTATTGAAGATAAAAATATAGATATACTTATAAATAATGCAGGCTTAGCTTTAGGAAAAGATTTATATTATGATAACAGTATAGAAGATTCAATTCAAATACTTAGGGTAAACTGTGAAGGATTAATAGTATTAACAAGACTTTTAATGCCTTATATATTAAAAAGCAAATACGGACATATAGTAAATTTATCTTCTACTGCTGCAGATGAAGCGTACAGAGGAGGAGCAGTATATTGCGCCACTAAATCATTTGTTGATATGTTTGCAGACAGCATAAGAATAGAATTAATAGATAAGCCTGTAAAAGTAACAAATATAAAACCAGGTGCCGTTAATACAGAGTTTTCTGTTGTAAGATTTAAAGGCGATAAGGAAAAAGCTGATAATGTATATAAGGGATTTACCCCTTTATATGCTGAAGATATAGCCGATAATATAGAGTATGTACTTACTAGAAAAAGTCATATACAAATATCAAGTATTACTATTATGGCAGAAAATCAGGGAAGCGCCACTATAATACATAAAAATATATAAGATAATAAAAAATATTTTAAGGGAGCTATTATTTATGGGAGATATAGATAATACCAGAGATAGATTAAAATTAAATGAACTTAATAAAGATGCAAGAAAAGATTTATTTAATAAATTTATAGATGCAGGCGGCGAAGTGGTGGCTGATAAAAAAAAAGATAATGCAGGAACTATTTCAGGAGTTTCAAGAAAAAATTCAGGAACATTATCGGCAGGAAATGAAAGAAGAGGAGGAAGAAATACAGACTACGGCAGTTCAAAAAGCACCGCAAAGGATAATACTCAGAAATCTTCATCATCTTCAAATATTTCGGCAGCAAAAAATAACGGAATATTTTTTAATGCAAAATTATGGTTTAATGCCGTAAGCGCAGGCGTAATCACATTTATTGGCGGTAATATTAACCCTAAATTCTTGAATTTCATAGATAAAAATGTAATAGCGGCTTTTCTTGAGATGGATACCTTAATATTCAATGCATTAAATCCGAGCGGCTCTTCCAACATAGACGCTAAAGCTAAACATCATAAAATAATAGCCCAATTTAATAAAGATATTGAAGATTTGGAATTACTTGAGAGAATAAAAGATCAATATGATGAAAAAACATATAAAGATTTATTAAGACCTTATAAAGAATTAAACAATAATATTTCTGCTGAAATCTATGTTAAAAACATTAAAGCAATATTCAGACCTCTTTATGTGCTTCATACTTATTCATCAAGAATTAAAATCGCAGGGGAAAAAGCTATGTTTGCTTATGCTGCAGTTGATAATATAAGCAGAGGAATAGTAAACTCAAGAATATCTGCCTTTAAAAGGGCGGCGGAATTGATTTATTCTAAATATTATCCTAAACTATTTGTACTTCTTCAGTATGCTTCTAAAGAAAAATTAGAAACTATTAATGATTTTAACAAATACCTTAATATTACAGAAGAGGATATATTAGGATACTATACAAAATTAAAAAAAGAAAAAGAAAAACTGAAAGCAAGTAAAATAGAAGAAGTTAAAGAAAATATAGGAAAGAAAAAAGATGATGATGATGAAAAACTCAGCAAAGTGGAATCTATAGGAGTAAAATTAATAAATAAATGCGTTTCCTTCAAAAAAGAAGATAATAATATAGAATATGAGGGAGATCCGTTTTTTATTGTGCCTACTAAAGATAAAATATACAGAATAAAAGTTTTGATAGATTTTTTAGACAGGGAATATTCAGCCGTATTTGTTTCTAATAAGGTAAAATATAATTTGGTTTATGATAATCAAATAAGAACGGATTATAAAAATGATTTTAATAATATATTTTTATCATTATTAGATACCAATTCAAGATTAAATGAATACAGCGGACTTTGCAAAAATATTTCTAAAATAGAAGATGATAAAACTATGCGTTTTGAACAAAGAGTTTCTATGCTGTCGGATAAAAACGGACAGCGCTCCTATTTAGCTAAAAATTTAAGAAATACTTTTGTATCTATAATAACTCCTTTCAAAAAAAAATTGGATAAATTATTATTAGATAAAGAAGAAAGAGAAAGAATAATAGAAAATCCTAATGATATATTAACTTTTTCAGCTGAAGTCGGAAAAACTAAAAAGAGGATACAGGGTTATAATGTAATGAAAGCTTTAACGGAAGCCTATTATTTTGTTTCAGGTTTTAATTACTTAATTACGCAGGGAGAATTATCGGGTGCGGGACTCTTGATAGAAAGAGATGATATTAATGATGAATCTTCAAAAGAAGAAAATATAATATCGTCTGAAAATAATACAGAAAGCAGCAGTACTGTAAAGCCTGATGAGAACAATAAGGATGATAATAAAAATGAAGATAAATCTGATGATAAAAAAAATAACGATTCAAAATCTGAAATTGAATCAAATAACTTAAAAACAGTAAAAGAAAACGAAGAAGAACAAAATAAAAATAATGAAACAGATATTAAAACTGAAGAATAAAGAGAGGTTATTTTGTCATATAAATCACCAAAAGTTATAATGCTTGAATATATACCGCTTCGTATATTAATGGAAATTATATCTATTATGCCTTATATCTTAGTTATATTGATGGCAAAACTAATAGGTACTTTAATGTATTATTTGGTTCCTAATGTTAGGAAAGTAGCATTAATAAATCTAAAACAGGCATTTCCTGAAAAGAGTTTTAAAGAAAGAAAAAGAATAGCAAGACGCTCTATGAAATCTATGATGATGACTTTTGCCGAGTTTATAAAATCGTCAAGAATGTCGGACGAACAGATATTAAAAAGAATAAAAATAGAAGGCAGGGATATTTTTGACGAGGCAATGCATAAAAAAAACAGGGGTATTATAGCTATTACAGGACATATCGGTAATTGGGAGTATATATCCTTTTATTTTAGTTTGAAAGGCTATAATCCCGGAGTTATTTTCAGACCTCTGGATAATCCTAAATTAGATGCCTATATGCGTTCTTGGAGGGAGAAAAGAGGAGCAGTATGCATATCAAGATGGGGGGATCTGAGAGAAATATTCCGCATTTTAAATGAAAATAAACCTATTGCTTTTTTATGCGACCAAAATTACCTAGACGGCATATTTGTTGATTTTTTCGGATATCCATGCGCCACAGCTTCAGGACCTGTTGCCATTGCTATGAAAACAGGACTTCCTATGGCTATTTTATACAATATTCCAGACAGATACGGACATCATAAAATCGTAGTATCCGATATTCTCTATATAGAAGAAAAAAATACAAAAGAAGAGACCATAAAACATAATGTTCAAAGATATACCAAAAAATTGGAAGAGATAATATCAAAATATCCTGAAAATTGGCTTTGGATTCACCCCAGATGGAATACCAGACCTAAGGGAGAGCCTGAAATTTTTTATAAGAATGATAATTATAAATAGATTTTTACTTTGCTTTTTTTGACAGGTTTATATTATATGTTATAAAAAGCATTTATAATACAGATTTCTTAATTTAAAAAATATTATTAAGATGCCTGTTTATTTAAATTTTTAAATATATTTGCAACATATTATTATAAAAATATTTCAAAATAGGAGGTTATGAATAATGCAACATAAAAAACGTTCATTTATGTTCTTTTTTAATATAGGACTTACATTTATTTTAGTAGGAATAATTATTTCTTTCTTCATATTCTCGTATGAAAAAAATTATAAAAAAGACAAGTTTTTAGTTCATGCGCAGACAGCTCCAGAAAAAACATCTTTTTCAGGTTCATTAGACGGTGCTTTATCTGTTGAAGGGGCCATAAGAGATGTGGTCAATAAAAATATGTCTGCAGTAGTTAATATATCTACAGAAATAGAAGCAGGCAATAGAGAAGAAGACAGATATGCAGATGAATTCTTCAGATTTTTCTTCGGAGATCAAATGCCTAGACAGAGAAGAAGTCAGAAGTCTTTAGGAAGCGGTTTTATAATTAATGAAGACGGATATGTGCTTTCAAACTACCATGTAGTAAAAGGAGCCACCAAAATTATGATTACTCTTTACGGAGAAGACGGAGAATTACCAGCAAAATTAATAGGCTATGATGAGGCGTATGATTTAGCGCTATTAAAAATAGAAAACAGCGGAAGAACTTTTCCTTATGTGGCTTTAGGAGACAGCGATGCTATAGAGCCTGGAGAGTTTGCAATTGCCATAGGAAACCCTTACGGACTTAATAATACTGTTACTTTCGGTATTGTAAGTGCAAAAGGAAGAAGCGATGTAGGAGCTAACAGATATCAAAGATATATACAAACAGATGTTGCCATAAATCCAGGTAATTCAGGAGGTCCTTTATTCAATATTCATGGTCAGGTTATAGGCATAAATACTCTTATATATTCCACTTCAGGAGGAAGCATAGGAATAGGTTTTGCTACTCCTATAAATATTGCAACTTCAGTTATGACAGATTTAAAAGAAAACGGGAAAGTTACAAGAGGCTACTTAGGAATATATTTGCAGGATATTGATGAAAATCTTTCAAGAGGGCTTAATGTTAAGCAAAACAGCGGCGTATATGTAAGTGAAGTTGTTCCTAATTCTCCAGCTTCTAAGGGCGGATTGCAGGACGGAGATATTATAATAGAATTTGATGGTGAAAAAATGACAAGATCAGGGGATTTATTTAATAAAGTTGCAGCTACTAAAATAGGAAAAGAAGTGACTGTTAAATATTTAAGAAACGGAAGAGAGAAAAGTTCGAAAATAATTATAGAAGCAAGAATTGAAGATGAAAATGTTGTTCCTTCAAGACAGTCGCAAAATAACTCTCATGGAAATGCAAGATCTTGGATGGGATTAGATGTGTCAAATATTACGCCTGAAATATCTCAGAGACTTCAGATAAGAAGCAATGAAAGAGGAGTTGTTGTGCTTAATATGACTCAGAACTCTAAAGCCTATCAATACGGACTTAGACCTGCGGATGTTATAAAAGCCATTAATGGAATAACAATATCCAATATAGACGACTACAATAATTTTGTAAAATCTAACGGAAATGATAAGTCTTTTACTATAACAATTAAAAGAGCCAGAATGACTTATGTTATAATTATAGAATAGTGCTTTTATAAAGTTAATAAAAAAGAATTGTAAGTAATTTCTTACACTTACAACTCTTTTTTATTTAAATAAATTATATTTAATAAAACTAATTTAATTTTTCTGTAGATTCTCATATATTCTGCATACTTGCATTCATTATCAATTTAATATATCATTAATAAAATATATAGCTTAAAATAAAAAATTAAATTTTCATATATATAATAAATGTTCTTAAAAACAGGAGTTATCATGACACATTTAGAATTGAGAGAAAAGTTCAAAGAGTTTTTTAAAAGCAAAAAGCATACTATAGAAAAATCATCATCTCTCATACCGATAGACGACCCTAACCTATTATTTACTACAGCAGGTATGCTTCAATTCAAGCCTTACTATGCAGGAATAAAAAAAGCTCCATACTCAAGAGCAGCCACAATACAAAAATGCTTCAGGCTTTCAGATTTGGAAAATATAGGAAAAACCGCCAGACATCATACTTTTTTTGAAATGTTTGGTAATTTTTGTTTTATGGGAGATTATTTCAAAAAGGAAGCTATAGAGTTTGCTTGGGAATTTTCAACTCAGGTTATAAAACTTCCTAAAGAAAGAATATATGTTTCTATTTATGAAAAAGATAATGATGCTTTTAAAATTTGGAATGAGCATATAGGAATACCTAAAGAAAAGATAGTAAGGCTCGGAAAAAAAGATAATTTCTGGGGACCCGCGGGAGATTCGGGAGCCTGCGGACCTTGCAGCGAACTTTATATTGATATGGGAGAAGATAAGGCATGCTCCAATCATAATTGCTTTGTAGGCTGCGACTGCGAAAGATATTTAGAGTTTTGGAACCTAGTATTTAATGAATTTTTTCAAGATACTGAAGGGAATTTATCTCCGCTTCCGAATGTAGGTATAGATACAGGAATGGGACTTGAAAGACTTTGCTATATTGTGCAAGAGGCTGAAAGCAATTATCAAACCGATGTAATGAAGCCCATAGTTGATTCAATAGTTAAAAAACTTAATGTAAAATATGAAGATAAAAATAAAACTAAAATAAATTTAATAGCGGATCATTTAAGGGCATTAGTTTTTGTAATATCCGAAGGATGCATTCCTTCAAATGACGGAAGAGGATATGTACTTAAAAGGCTTTTAAGAAGGGCTTTAAAAACTGCGGGCGATTTAGGATATAAAGGAGCTTTCTTAAATGAACTTACATCTTCAGTAGTTAATGTTTATAAAGATATATACGATTATTTATTAAAAGAAGAAGAAAATGTAAAAAAAATATTAAAAGAAGAAGAAAATAAATTTATAAGTACAATATCTGCAGGTATGAATAAGCTTTATGCCTTAATGGAAGAAAGAAAGAACACTAAAGTAATAGAAGGAAAAGATGCTTTTATGCTGTTTGACACATACGGACTTCCTTTTGATATAACAGAAGAAGAAGCATCGGATCATGGATTTACCGTTGATAAAGCGGGGTTTGAAGAAGCTATGGAAGAGCAGAAAAAAAGAAGCAGAGGAATTGGAGAAAATAAAAAATCCAAATTTGAATATGTTGAAAGTTTTGAAACAAAATATGTAGGCGAAGAACTTAATAATTTAATTAATGGAGTAAAAGCAAAAATAACCGCATTGTATCAAGATAATAATAAAAAAGAAAAAATATACAATGGAAAATCCATCATTATAACGGATATATCTCCTTTTTACGGCGAAATGGGCGGACAAATAGGAGATAACGGATATATAGAAAACAGCAAAAAAGAAATCATTAAAATCACAGATACTCAAAAGAAGGGAAATACTATTATACATATAGCCGACTGCGGTAATTATTCATTAAATGAAGGAGAAGAAATAAAGTTATTTGTAAATTTTGACAGAAGAAATGCCATAAGAAAAAATCATACAGCTACCCATGTACTTCAAAAGGTATTGGAGCTTACATTAGGCAGTCATATTAATCAGGCTGGAAGTTTTGTTTCTGAAGAGTATTTGCGCTTCGACTTTACACATCCTCAATCTATACCTGAAGAAACTCTTCTTGATATAGAAAACAAAGTTAATGAAATGGTATTTAAATCGATGCCTGCTGTTATTAAATATATGCCTAAAGATGAAGCCGTATCATCAGGAGCTAAAGCATTATTCGGTGAAAAATATCCCGATATTGTAAGAATACTTGATATAGGAGACGGTTTTTCCGTTGAGCTTTGCGGCGGAAGCCATTTGACAAACACATCTGAAATCGGTTATTTCCATATAGTAAGCGAAGGTTCTATTGCAAGCGGAGTAAGAAGAATAGAAGCTATTACAGGATTAAAAGCCGCAAATGAAGCCAGTAAATTATTTAATAAAGTTAAAGGCTTAGCTCAAATACTTAATATTTCAAAAATAGATGATATCGGCATAAAAACGGAGAATCTGCAAAACGAAGTAAAGAAACTGCATAAGGAAATTAAACAATTAAAAACTTCATCAGGCAATGCATCTTCATTTATAGATAATTATGAAAATATAAACGGATTAAGATTTTACAACTTAGAATTTAATGAAGATATTAAAGAAGTAAGACTTTATGCTGATACTATAAAAGAAAGAGTAAAAGACAGCCTGTCAATAATGATAAGCAAAACAGATTCTTCTAATTCTATACTGGTGCAAGCAACAGGAAATGCGCTTAAAGAAAAAAAATTATCTGCTAATAATATTATAAAAGATATTATCAAAGCTTCGGGAGGACGAGGCGGCGGAAAAGATACTTTTGCTCAAGGCTCTGTTGAAAATATAGAGAAGGCAAAAGAAGAAATAAATAAATTAAAAAATAAATGGTTATAAGTTAAAATATGAAAAAAATTATAATTACTTTTATATTAATATCTGCAGTTCTTCTTTCATGCTCTGCAAAAGATGTTACTTTAAGAAGACTTGATGATATTCATAATGCAGAAAATAAACTTGCTAAAAATCCTGATGATGAAGAGATAATATTAGAGGTTATTAATGCTGCGCAAAACGGAGGCAGAGAGGTTCGGGCTGAAGCTGTTTGGCTGCTTGGAAAAATAAAGGCGGATATTGCTTACAGTGATTTTCTCAGAGCAAGCGTTGAAGATCCAGATTTTAATGTGCGCTGTCTGGCGGTTTTAGGGCTTGGAAGACTTGACGCTAAAAATCCTGAAGCAATAGACAGAATAAAAAGAGCTATCTCGGATACCGATTTGCAGGTGCAGATTGAGAGTCTTAAAGTAGCAGGACAAATGAATGCAAAAGAACTTTTGAACCCTATACTTGACAGCTTATCCAGTAAAAATAAATGGGTAAGAATGGCTGCTGTGGAGGCTTTGAAAGATTATGAAGATGTGAGAGTAGACAGATCTTTGGAGCTTCTCGCTTCAACAGATAAAGATTTTGCGGTAAGATCTATTATTAATCAGGTTATAGAATACAGAGCAAAAGAAAATGAAAGAATAACAGTTATTGAGGAAAATATATTGAATGAATAATAAAATTACTATTTTTATTTTTACAGTATTATCTTTATTTACAGCTGCATCATGCTCCTCTAAATATTCCTATATAAGAGTAGATGATATTATAGAAAAAAACAGAACTATAGCCATAGCTTCTTTTACATTTCCAAAAAGCATGACTAATCAATATTTGGATAAATTAAAATATCTTAATACTGAAATATATACGGATTTTGTATTAAACAGCTTTATAAGTAATTTTAACTCTCAAAATGAAATGGTTAAACTTATAACTTTGCAGGAAGCTTTAGGAAATGATGAGTTCTCAAAACTTCCTAATCATTCCATATTAGGAGCAGATTATGCAGCCGCTACAGGAACACTTGCAGTTAACAAACTCAGCGAAGAAACTTTATCAAAACTTGCAGGTAAGACGGACGGAATAATGTATGCAAAATCCTCTATGTCTTTTTGGTCTCAAAAGGTTAATATAGACTTTGAAATTTACGATATTGAAGGCAAATACCTATGGATAGATACTTTAAACGGCACATCTTATTATATAATAGGAGATACTGGAGAGCCTACAAGACAAACCGCTTATGAAATAGTTATTGCCGATGTAATGAGATATCAAAAAAGACATGCAGAGGAATTATATATTCTTATAGATCAGGCTATATCAAACGGAATAAACGGCTTAAAAGGCAAAGCCCCATACGCATTCAATACCAATGATATAATATTCACTCAAAAAACATTCAGCTTAACTAATGAAGATTATGCAAAAAAGGCAGGCATATATTAAAGGCTCAAAAAATATAATTAGATTAAACGATACTTATAATTTTTTTCTATAATCTTTATATTTTTCCATTATATCATCAAATATTTTAGCCGCTTCAAATATTAAATAATCGCATCCGTTTTCAGCATCTCTGTATTTTTCAGATAAAGGTCCGCAGTTAATATTTCCTGTCTTATCATTAAATTTCGTTATATATTCGGCTTCAATTTCTTTTAGAATAGTTCCTTCATGCCCTCTGTCTTTTATAAAAGACTTAGCTAAAGCCATTATTCCTCCTGTTAATATTCCGCAGGTAATACCCAAAGCCATACCGCCTCCGAAGCCTGCAGCCAGCTTAAGATCGTCTTTATTTATTCCAAGATTATATACTTTATTAGCTCCGTAAAGCATTTTTTCAGCGCAATTTAAATCTTCAGTCTTTCCAAATCCTGAATGCAGATATTCATATAATGTCATTTAAGAAAACTCCTTTATATATTAAGCTTTATTCTTATTTGTAATTTTACTATAAACTAATATATTTTTATAAATATTCTATGCCGTCTGCATTAATTTATCAACTATATTTTAATTTGAAAATACAATAGTTTATCTTATTTATATATAACTAAATTTACTGCCCTTCTTTATCTTTTACTAAATATATCATAGGCACGCTTATTATAGTAACGGCGTATTTAACAAAGAAATTAAAAATAAATATTCCAATCAAAGCATCAAAAGGCAAAGTTCCCCAAAAAGCTATAGCAACAAATAAAAAGTTATCAACAGGTATACTGAAAACATTGCTTATCAATACTCTGAGCCATTGATATTTATAAGTAACTTTAGCAACAAATAAATGATATATTTCAGTATCAACCAGCTCGGATAATGAAGAACCTATTATAGAAGCTAATGTTATTCTAAGAACGGGACTTAAAGTTAACTTAAAAGCCTCGTTAAACTCCCAGCCTGCATCTGCAGGAATCTGAGATATTATATAAAAATATATAGGCGAGAATATATTTATAACAGCGGAAACTAATATAAGCTTCTGAGTATTTTTTTTACCTATAGTTTTATGAGCCATATCTCTTATAGTAAAAGCAAGAGGATAAAGAAAAGTACCTCCATCAACAGCAAGACTCAGAATATTAGCTATTTTTACGCTTGCTATATTTGATATCATTTGACAGGCTATATAAGAACAAATAATGAGTATAGTAATAAATGAAATTTCATATTCTTTTTCTCTGATATTATGCATATTTTTTTAATCCGTTAGCGTATAAGATAGTGTATAATACATTAAAAGAGCGTTTTAGTCTATAGTTTTTTAACTTAAAAAAATAAAAAAATAATATGATATTATAGAAATTTTATTATATTTATTATGTAATTATCATAATAAAAAGGCTATATAAAAATGATTTATATTGTATCTGCAGTATTAATAACTGCTATTTTTTTAATATTTGTAATAAAAAAACTTATAAATAAAAAAAATAAATTATATAAAACATCAAAAGAAGAAATAGAGGAATTAAAAAGAAAAACAGAGGAAAACAGAGATGATTATGCATCCGTTTACAGACTTGCAGAAATAGAAGAGAAAATCGGAGAAACTGAATCTGCATTAAAAAGATATGAACAGCTTTTAAAAGCTTCATTTTTTAAAGAAAAAGAAGAAGAGCTTAAAATATGCATGAAGCTTGAAAAAAAATATGAAGATGAAAAAAAATATGAAGAAGGTTTTAAATACACTTTAAAAATATGCAAATTAAATTCAAATGACATGTATTATAATATAAAGGCTGGAAGCATTTTAGGAAAAGAAGGATACTATATATTGGCATGCGATTATTTTAATAAAGCTCTTTTAAATAAAAATGAATTTGACACAGAAGACATAAAAACTGCGGCATTTTGTTTTTTTAATAATAAAAATTATAAAAAGTCAATTGTATTTTTAGAGGAACTCCATAACAGACTCAATAAAGATAAAAACGAAAATCCTAAATTATATGATGAATTAAATTATTTAAACAAAAGCTTAATATCGATGTATATTCTATCCGATGAGTTAAAAATCGCAGAAAGCTTTACTGAGAAAATAATATCTGAAAAAAATATCGATGACAGCATAAAATTAAATATAGACAGAATATATATGCATATTTTATATAAATTATCTGAAAAGGGAAAGTTCAAAGAAGTATATGATAGTTTTTATGCAAAATATAATATAAAGAATTTTGATAAAAAAGTACCGAATTTAATATTAGATTATTGTTTTTATTCATATTTCTTAAAAGATACGGAATTATCAATAAAATTATTTGAATATATAAACAGTCTCAATATAGAAGAGTTTTCTATTTATAATTTTGAAAGTATATTGAAATATTTATCCGATATAAATAAAGCTACTTTGCATCTTAATAAGCTTAGAAATATAATGAAGTTAGAAAATGTAAAAAATGATAATTATGAAAAATATGTTGAAACGGAGAATATAGAAAATTGGGAGAGATCCGTTGATTTATGGGAAAGTTCTTTTATTAATATAGATTATCTTACATCTTTAATAGAAATAAAAAAAACTATGGATGTTGAAAAAATTTTAGACGAACTTAAAATTGAGCAAAATAATAATTCCAAAGATATGAGTCTTAAAATTGTTCAAAAAGTAGATAAAATTTACAATATGAATATTATAGGATTTTAAAAAATTATGCAAAAATATTATAAGAACAAAACTATCATATTCTATAATTCAGGAATACATGGATAAGGCAGACGGCAATGATTACGGAGACGAAGTTAATTATCTTACTTATCATAATAAAGCGAGTAAAAAAGATATTACTCTAATATCTTTTAAAAGATGGAAAAAAATAGAGGCGGGAGAATTGATTATAAGAGATTTTTTAATGATGGTTTCAGAATCGGGAGCCAAAAACGGTATTTTAATACTTCCTGTGCAATTAAGCAGCAGCGCTAAAAGCTACGCTTCTCATAATAATAAAGTTACAGTTTATTCCAGAAATCAATTTAATAATCTGCTTAAAGATGAAAAAAATATAAATAAGCTTTAAAGCTTTTTTAAGTTTATACATTCTTTAAGTTTTTTAAATCATATATTAATATATTTCAGATTTGAACATATTTAGTTGATATTTAGTATAAATAAAGTATAATACATAAAAATATATGAGGAGATAAAATTATGAAAAAAGGTACTGTAAGAAATATTCCGATTTTAATATTGCTCTCTATAATTACCTGCGGTATTTATTATATTTATTGGATTTATAAAACTACAGATGAGATTAAAAACTTTATGGAAATGGAAGATATAAATCCGAGTTTGGAATTAATATTAAGCATCATAACATGCGGCGTATATACTTTTTATTGGTATTATAAATTCGGCAAAATATTATATTTAGAAATGACTAAAAAAGCGGGAATGGATTCAAAAGAAGACAGCACTACATTACTTGTAATATTAAATTTATTTATGTATATAATACCTGCAGCAATATTTCAGGATAAATTAAACAGTATATGGAACAGTATAGATGATGAAAATACTAAAAATATAGATATATATCCAAACCGTGATATTTGATATTAATACAGCCAATAATAAATAATTGATTTTATAATTTACATAAAAAGCCTGCTTTTTACAGCAGGTTTTTTTTATTTATGAGTTATGATTTTACATATAAAAATTATGTATTAAATTTTTCATATCTTTTAATTAATTTTCCGATATTAATTATATATATTATAATTTTACAAAGGATATTAAATCACTATGAAAAAATATTTAATATTGTTTATATTTAATATATTTGTTTTAAATGCAAAAGATTTCAGCAATTTAAATGAAATTTTACAAACTCCTGTAAGCTATAATATTTATAAAAGCAGAAACATTCAAAAAGATTTTAATGCCGTAAGATATATAAATAATAATTATTCTAAAGAAATAATAAAAGCAAAAAATATATACAGCACATCAAAAATAGATATTTACTTGGAAAATAATCTTGAAATAAATGACAGGGATTTGCAAATAATTTTATTAGAAACTTCAAAAATATATGACATAGAAGAATATCTATACGGCAGATTAAAAGGCAGATTAACATTATTAATAATGGATATTAACGGAGGATATACAGGAGATAAACCTTATATGCAGGGATATTCCATATTAGACGGTCTTGATGAGATAAAAAATGATGATAAAAATATAATATTTTTAGATTATATAAACGGCTGGGAGAATATAGAATCGGTCGTAAATACAATAGCCCATGAACTTCATCATGTCATATATTACGGGAGTATGGAAAATAAAAGCGTAAATGAATTTGATATATGGGTTGATGAAGCCTTATCCGAAGCCGCAGTTATTGCCTACAGAGGAAAATTACCTGACAGCAGACTTAATTATTATAATACGGATTCTATGCATTTAATAACTAAAGGCAATTATTTTATTAATTGGAATCAGGGATATACCGTTCATAAATATGCAACGGTTTCTCTTTTTATGTATTGGCTCGGACTGCATTCAAAAAACGGTTTTGAAATATATAAAGATATAGCAAATGCTCCTAAAGAATATAAAGGTACTTATAAAGCCGTACTTTATGCCGCAAATAAGAATATTAAGCAGTTTAAAGACTGGAGCGAGCTGTATGCCTATTGGCTTGAAGCTAATTACAGAAATGATGCAAAAGGGCTTTACGGATATAAAGGATATATAGAAACAAAACCGAAAATTATAACCCATCAATATAATTGTACTATGGCTCCGGGTTCGGCTATTTATGTTAAAGGAGACTTTATATCTGATGATACTCTCTTAAGATATGTTGAGCTTGGAGATAATATTTATATAGTTTATAATCCTGATGTAAATACTAAAGGAAAAGACAGGTATTTAATAGTAAATTCATATTTTTATTGATTTTTATTTTTACTTTTCTGCATGCAATTATAAATTTTAAATTATTTGCAAAGACATTCAAAGAAAATACTATAATTGATAATAAAAAAATGCAATTACAAAAAATAGTTGATTTAAGCTGAAACATATTGAATAAATATATAATTTAATTTACAATGAGTGCTTAAAATCACTAAAAATTAATTATTGTATAAAAAAGGACGGCAGTAATTAAACTTATTATATAAATTACTTATATTAATTTTTTTAATTATATATCAAACAATATCCTAATAATCCTTTTGATATTATATTTGTATTTACTAAATAATTAATAGAATTTATTATATCTTTCTCTGTGAATTTTTCTGACTTTGTTTTTGAAAATTTCCAATTTTTAAAACCATTTATTATATCTTCTTCAGTTGTACAGTTAAAATCTTTTATTAATAGCATTATTGTTGATAAACATTCTAATTCGCTATTTTGTTCTATATTATTAACATAGTCAGATGATAATTTTATAGCGTTTTCAATATTATTTAATTCATTTTCTATTTTTTTACTTATTATTGTTTTATAAATCTCATCACATAAACTATTATAATGTTTTATATCATAATAAAGCATATACTCATTAATTTTTTTACTTACAATCTCTATATTATGCGAATACGGACCATATTTATGAGGTTTAAATTTAAAATAATCTTTTCTATAAAAATGATTAAAAAAATAGCAGCTTTTTTGAAGTCTGATATAAGTTTTATCATTAACATCATAATATTTTAATGAAGACTCTATTTTTGCAACTACATAATTAGATAGTGATAATTTAGGAGCTTTTTTCGGTTTTAAATTAGTTTGAATATTCACTGAAGGTTCATAAACAATTACTTCAATTTTTTCTGACAAATCATAAAAATATGACTCTATTTCCTTTTTTACGTCCTCCCAATTAAGTCCTCCATTACCTGAACCTAAAGGAGGAATTGAGATAGAATATATTTGTTTTGACATTATTTTATTAATCAAATCTGATAACCCTAATTTAATATATTCCATTTTTGAAGGCAGTCTCCATTTATCTTTTGTAGGAAAATTTGCAATTATTTTGCTGTCTTCTTCAAATAAAAAGACTTTGCCTATAGCAATCTGCCCTGTTTTACAAGCCTTTATATATGCTTTTTCATTTTCAGGATAAGTTTTTTTAAATTGATAAGCTAAACCCTTACCCATATAACCTTCGCAATTAACAGTATTAACAATACATTGAGAATCTGTATCTAATATATTACCTGTCTTATATATAATCATAATCTTAAAACCAACTATCATTAATATCGACAAAAAAACTATACTCTTCATTATAAGTATATTTATTTTTATCTTTTATAAATCCAAATTTTAATAAAATCTCATCTATTTTATTAAAACTTTCAATATCTTTTACAGATACTGATGCAAAACTTCTACAATATATTATTCCTTTATATAAACACTCAGCCATACAGGCATTTTTTATATCTTGATTATTATAATCCCTATTATCACTGTCTATTATATTCCACTCTATCAATTTAAATCCTTCATCATAATTAAACAAAATATTTTTATAATTAATAAGTTTATTAGATAATGGATGGCATGGTATTATTTTAAATTCATTTCTTTTAGCAATCTCTCTATCTAAACATATATAAATAAAATCAGTATTTTTATGTTTCTTTTTTACGGCTCCATCAAATGGAGTTTTAATAAAAAAATGAAATGGTACATAGTCCAATAAACTATATTTATCTCTACCTTTTAATATTTCATTATCTGCAACATCAATATTAGTTTTAATTTTATTTCTGGGACATAATCCGTTTTTTATTATAGATTCAAAATTATCTAATGCTGTTAAATGATATATAAGTTTTCCATTTTTTGCATTCATACAAGAACCTTAAAAATATATCTATTTGAAAAAATAGATATATTTTTATTTACATATTATCAAAAAAATTATATATATTACTTTACCGCCTCAGAACATCTTATACATAACTCTTTATGTCCGCTGTCAGCTCCTACACTCTCATAATGTCCCCAGCAGCGTACGCATTTTTCATGATTTGCTTTCTGTGTATTAACAAAAGAAACTGAGCCTTCTATAAATGAATTATCTTTTTCATCAGAAAGCATTACTTTACTTACAATAAATATTTCATTTAAATATTTTTCATATTTAACAAGCAAATCTTTTGAAAATGATTCTTTAGGGCATATTGTTATATAAGCTTCTAAAGATTTACCTATAGTATTATTATCTCTAGACCTTTCAAGCGACAATAAAACATCATCTCTTATTTTAAGAAGCATAACCCAATCTTTTTCTAATTCCAAATCAATTAAACTGTCATCTGCTTTAGGATATAATTCCAAATGTACGGAAGAAGTATTTTCTCCCTTATAGTATCCCCAAACCTCATCAGTTGTAAAAGGAAGAACAGGAGCTATAAGCCTAACTAATACATCTAATATTGCGGCAAGTACAGTCTGAGCACTTCTTCTTGAAACAGAATCTTTTCTGTCGCAGTATAATCTGTCTTTTATAATATCAAAGTAAGTAGCGGAAAGCTCAACCGCACAGTAATTTATAAGTCTTTGATAAAATAAATGAAACTCGTAGCCGTCGCAGGCATTTTCTGCAACTTTTATAAAACTATGAAGTCTTGATAAAGCATATCTGTCAACGGGAAGCAAATCTTTAATATCAGCTTTATCTTTATTTAAGTCAAAATCGGAAATATTTCCAAGCAGATATCTGAAAGTATTTCTTATTTTTCTATAATTGTCGGCAATAGCCTTTATCATATTATCACCTACACGTGCATTATGAGTAAAATCTTCGCTTATACACCATAGTCTTAATATATCGGCTCCGTATTTATCAATAACTTCCAAAGGCGAAACTACATTACCTGCGCTTTTATGCATAGCTCTTCCATGTTCATCTAAAGTCCAGCCATGCGTAATAAGTTCTTTATACGGCGGAATACCTCTTATAGCCATAGAAGGCCATATTGCAGCTTGAAACCAGCCTCTATATTGATCTCCGCCCTCTAAATATATATCAACAGGAAAAACACCGTCCAAATCTTTATTAGTTTTCTGAGATGCAAAAGATGATACGCCAGAATCAAACCAAACATCTAAAATATCCTCTTCTTTGCCGAAATCGCTGCAGCCGCATACACATTCAGTACCCTTAGGAATCAATTCTTCAGCATCTAATTCAAACCAAATATCCATTCCTTTAGTTTTTACTATATCGGCAAAATGCTTTGTAGATTCGGCGGTTAATAAAGTTTTGCCGCAGCTTTTACAATAGAATGCAGGTATAGGAACACCCCAAGAACGCTGTCTTGACAGGCACCAATCAGGACGGTTTTCAAGCATATTTTTCATTCTTTCATGTCCCCAAGCTGGATACCATTTAATATTTTCTAAAGATTTAACTGTTCTCTCATCAACATTATCATGCTTTATATTCATAAACCATTGAGAAGTGGCTCTGAATATAAGAGGGTTTTTACATCTCCAGCAAATAGGATAACTATGAGTAACTTTTTCTTTATGAAATAATGAACCGTTATTTTCAAGCATCTCTACTATTTTTGGATTGGCATCTCTTACTTTTATTCCTTCCATTTCTGAAAAATCGCTTGTATATCTTCCCTCTCTGTCTACAGGACAATATATATCAAGCCCATAATTAACCCCAGTTTGATAGTCCTCCATACCATGACCAGGAGCAGTATGAACGACACCTGTACCAGCCGAAGACTCTACATAATCTGCAAATACAACTGCGGATTTTTTGCCCTTTATAAAAGGATGAGCTATTTCAAGTTTTTCAATATCATCTATAGATATGTCTATCATATCTCTGCCCTCCGATTTCATATCCTTTTTGCCAAGCACCGCATCAATTAAAGTTTTAGTCATTATTGCATATCTTCCGTCTATTTCAACAGCGGCATATTCTAAATCTCTATTGAAAGCACAAGCCATATTTGAAGGCAATGTCCAAGGTGTAGTAGTCCATATCATAACATCGGTATTGCAGTCCAATTTATCATTGATTTTATTTAATACTGGAAATCTTACATAAACACTTGTGGAAGTATGATTATCATCATATTCTATTTCAGCTGCAGCCAATGCAGTTTCACAGTCCATGCACCAGTGAATAGTTCTCAATCCTTTATATATATATCCCTTCTCCACCAATTGAGCAAATACTTCAACTATTTCAGATTCATATTCAGGCGACATTGTAAGATATGGATTTTCCCAATCACCCATTACCCCCAGTCTTTTGAACTCTTTTCTCTGAATATCTATATATTTCTGAGCATAAGCACGGCATTTTTTTCTCATTATGAATTTAGAAGTCTCTTTATATTTATCCCCCAAACTCTCCTGCACCTTTAATTCTATAGGCATGCCATGACAATCCCAGCCCGGAACATAAGGAGAATCAAAACCTTTAGCTGATTTATATCTTATTATAATATCTTTAATAATTTTATTTAATGATGTTCCGATATGAATGTCTCCGTTCGCATAAGGCGGTCCATCATGTAAAATACATTTAGGAGCACCTTTTCTTAATTCTCTAAGCTTTTGATAAAGCTTTTCTTCGTCCCATTTCTTTATTATTTTGGGCTCTTTTTCCTTTAAACCCGCTTTCATAGGAAAAGCAGTTTTAGGCAAATTGATAGTAGAACTATAATCCATCTTAATTTTGCTCCATTTTTTAATTTTATAAAGATATTCAATTTTATACTATAAGTATAAATTTTACAAGTTTTTTATTTTTTATAAAAAGTTTAATTCCATATAAGATTTTTTATATTCATTAAAAAAACAATATTTATATTTTTTCCCGTTTAATTAATTATTATTTAGTTTATAATATTAATAATAGTTTAATTTTAAGGCAAAGTAAAAATGCATAATACAATAGGTACAGATCTTACAGAAGCAAAAGTTGTTCCGTCTTTATTAAAACTGCTGATACCGATATTATTATCCAATATGCTTAATGTAGTTTATAATATAGCAGACAGTATTTGGATAGGAAATATTATAGGACCTTTGGGGCTTTCAGCTGTTGCAGTAAGTTTTCCTATAATGCTTATAATGGGATCTTTTGCATTCGGAGTTAATATGGCTAATGGGGTTATAGTATCGCAGTATTACGGGGCAAAAGATTATAATATGGTAAGTTATGTTATAAAAGTATCCGCTACTTTGGGAGTTATAATATTAATTACTGTAGGATCTCTTATGCTTATATTTTCAAGAAAAATATTAGTAACTATGAAAACCCCTCAAAATGCTATGAATATGGCGCTTATATATTTAAGAATATCAATTTTGGGTATGCCGTTTGCATATACTTATTTTTTTATTTCTTCAATACTCAGAGCAGTCGGAGATACTGCAAGACCATTAATATTTTTAATTGTATCATCTTTTCTTAATATAATATTAGACCCTATTCTTATAAAAGGTTTTTATATAATACCAGCTATGGGACTTGAAGGTGCTGCAATAGCTACAGTAATATCTCAATTTACTTCCGTTTTAATAAGCATGTCTTATCTTAAAATAAAAAACAGTTTTATAAAAATTAATCCTTTTATATTTACATTTGATTTGAAAATGACTAAAAAAATAATGAAGTTAGCAGTTCCTATTTCATTTAATCAGTTTATAGTAGCTTTCGGCTGGCTTATAATAACAAGACTTATAAGCAGTTTCGGAGAAGCGGCAAGTGCAACGGTTGCAATAGTTAATAGAGCAGAATCGCTTTTTATAATGCCTATGGGAGCTTTGGGAAATGCAGTTATGACAATGTCGGCGCAGAATATAGGAGCTAAAAAACTTGACAGAGTTAAAGAAATTTTTAAAAGCGGTATTATAATAGGCATTATAATTTCTTCTATTATGAGTATTTTTTCAGTAACTAATCCGTATATGATTATAAAAATGTTTACAAAAGATATGTATGTTTTTGAATATGCAAGAAGCTATATTTATACCATAATGCCTATATTTATTTTTTATTCCGTAATGTTTGTATGCAACGGAGTTATAAACGGAGCTGGAAAAACTATAGTAATAATGGCTTTTACAACATCTACTACTTTAATTTTAAGAACGATTTTAGCTTATGTATTATCGCCTCATCTTGAACTTATAGGTATATGGATTTCTATGGGTATATGCTATATAATTAACACTCTTTTCAGTATATATTATTTAAAGTCAAACAGATGGCAGAAGAATTCAAATATTGCAGATTAAAACTTATAAAAATATTATACTTAATCTCTTGTCCTTGAGAAAGAAAATCCGAAATGAACATTTAAAGACAGAGACGAAACTTGATGTTTTTTTATTAATCCTGTCTTAAGAGTTTGTATATTATCAGTATTATAAGGACTTGAAAAATCATAAACCATATATATGCCGTACATAAAAGCTATTTTATTATTTATATAATAAAAACCGTCAAAGCTTAACTTTATATATGCAAATACCGGATATTTAAATACTTTTTTAATATCTTCAAAATCCCAAAAGTATTTATCCTTATACATTAAAGATCCTTCATAATAAAGATTTTCTGAATCTTTATAATCATGAAAAACTGCAGCTGCAAAAGGAATCCTGATGCCTAATCCTAATCCCAAAGAAAAACTTTTAAAATTAATTTTAGGAATAAAACCTATTGAAGCGCCTGCAAATATAATATCATCATTAAATTTGAGGTAAGACATATCACTTCTCGGATATTGATAAGTAATCTGAATATTTTGCATATAAAAACCTGTGTCCAAAAGAAAACTTATACTTTTTACAGGTGAATTATAGCTATTATTTAATCTTAAATTATATCCGAACTGAGTCATAAGTGCAAAATCAAAACCTAAATCGCCTTTAATAGATTCATATATTTTATTCGGTCTTTCCAATGTAATAGAACTGAAGCTGAAATTAAATCCCAAAGGAACATAAAAATTTATTTCAAAATTGGCAAATAAATTTATACTTAAACTTAAAACCATAATTAATATTTTATATTTCATAATTCTTCCATTTTTAATTACTTTTTTACAAAATTATTTGTAATGAGGCTTTCATATAATTTAACAGAATAAGTAATAAAATTTAAAATAAGATTTTCTTCATATGTTAAATATCCGTAATTTTTAAACTCGCTTTCTTCAAAACAAAAAGGAGTTTCAATATCTACATTAGTTTGTGTATAAATTTCTTTTCCAGAAAAAACTATTTTATTATTAGTTTCTTTAGCTACCATTTGACCATTAGAGTAAGAGTCTAGAAAATAATTCTGCCTCATTGAGGCAACACTTATCATGTCAATATAAGGTGATTCTAAATTAGTAAAAGGAATTCTGAATCTAAGAATAAATCTGTGTTCATCATTATTTAATATTTGTTTATATGTTAAATAATCATATTCATATTCTCTTATAGAAATAATACTTTCAAAATTATCTTTATAATCTTTTATATTAAATTTTATACCCTCTGCCATTTCTACTGCTCCGCTTACCTCATTTGTTTTACTTCTGTATTCTACAATATCAGAACCATCTAAATAAAAAACTTCCACTTCATTTTCATTAGGATTAAGTATATTAGTTTTATCGCATGATAAAATAAAAACAGTTACAGCTAATATAGTAACAGCTATCTTTTTCATAAATAAACACCTAAAAATAAATTATAATACTTTTATATAAGCTAATATAAATTACATAAAAAACAATAACTTTTTTTGATAATACAATAATTTTTTTTAAGTTATTATATAAATTAATAATATAAAGTCTTTAATTTATATAATTATTAAAATAAAAAGCAATAATAGAAACAAAAAAAAGCATGCATAAACAATATGCATGCTTATAAACAAAACTAATGTAAATTAATCTCTGCTTTTAATTTTAGATAAAAGTCTCAGCATCTCTAAATAAAGCCATACCAAAGTAACAAGAAGTCCGAAAGCACTGTACCATTCAAAATATTTAGGCATATTAAACTTTTCTCCTTTCTCCATAAAATCAAAGTCCAAAAGTAAATTAAATGAAGCTACAAGAACTATAACAACACTGATACCGATACTTAAAGGACTTGAGCCATATAAAAAAGGAACTCTCATACCGAAGAAAGAAAGTATAAAATTAATTAAATATACTACGCCTATGCATAAAGTAGCCGTTACTATTATGCTTCTGAATTTATCTGTTACTCTTATTATTCTGAATCTATATAAAATGAGCATTACAAACAGATCCAAAAATGTAAAAAATACAGCCTGTACAACTATGCCGTCATAAACTGCATTAAATATATATGAAATAGAACCTACGGCAATACCTTCAAGTATTGCATACAGTATAGAAAGAATTTTAGCCAATTCTTTTTTGAAAGTAATTATCAAAGCTAAAACAAAAGCTCCAATAGATGAAACAATACATGCAGGATAAAGCATCTCGGGGTTTCTGGCTAAAACAAAAAATACACTTACCATAGCGGAAAGCATTAATATTAATGCAAGCATTATTGATTTATTTACAGCCCCATTAATAGTCATAGTTCCTTCATTTTCATGTCTGAGTTCATAATCAAACGCTTTTTCTGATAATACTGGATTTGCCATTTTTTAAAAAAAACCTCCTAAAATTGTTTTTATTTTAATATATAATATTCAACATACTATTTATAAAAAAGTAATATATTATCTGTCTTTCATTTTCTTTTTAAGAATTTTAACTATAATAATGCATATAGAAATTGCAATTAAGAAAGGAACAGCAAAAATAAATGAAACAGATGCAGGAGCTGAAAAGCCGTCAAACTTAATAGCATAAAACATATATCCGTAATTAAAAGCAACAACTGCAACCATCATATAAGAAAATATATATCCTATAAGCTTAACTATTTTAATAATTTTTTCTTTTACATTCATTATATATACTATTATTTTATATAAGTTTATGATATAAAAAATCACTATAGAATTAAATCTATAGTGATAAATATATAATATACCCGGCAACGTTCTACTCTCCCGTAAAGCTACCCTTACAGTACCATTGACGATGAAAGGCTTAACTGCCGTGTTCGGAATGGGAACGGGTGTATCACTTTCTCTATGGTCACCGAAATAATATTAGCAAATAAAAAGATCAAAGTAAAAGCTTCTTTGCCAGATATATAAGAGCGCAGATAGTCTCATTCTGTTTTATTATGATTTCTATTTTATTAGTAAGAAGAAAACGATAATATGGTCAAGCCATTGGTCTGATTAGTGCTGCTCAGCTGAACAGGTATTTCTTCCCTGCTTACACTTACAGTCTATCAACGTCGTAGTCTCCAACGAAACTCATAGGGAAAGTTAATCTTGAAGGAGGCTTCCCACTTAGATGCTTTCAGCGGTTATCCCGTCCGCACATAGCTACTCTGCGATGCTCTTGGCAGAACAACAGATACACCAGCGGTGCGTTCATTCCGGTCCTCTCGTACTAAGAATGACTCTTCTCAACTTTCCAACGCCCACAACGGATAGGGACCAAACTGTCTCACGACGTTCTGAACCCAGCTCGCGTACCGCTTTAATTGGCGAACAGCCAAACCCTTGGGACCTGCTCCAGCCCCAGGATGCGATGAGCCGACATCGAGGTGCCAAACCTCCCCGTCGATATGAACTCTTGGGGGAGATAAGCCTGTTATCCCCGGAGTACCTTTTGTCCGTTTAGCGATGGCCCTTCCACTCGGGACCACCGGATCACTAAGACCTACTTTCGTACCTGCTCGAGATGTCTCTCTCGCAGTCAAGCCACCTTATGCCTTTATACTCTACTACCGATTTCTATTCGGTTTGAGGTGACCTTTGCACGCCTCCGTTACTCTTTAGGAGGCGACCGCCCCAGTCAAACTACCCGCCTGACAATGTCCGGCTGCCGGATAACGGCTAACCGTTAGAATCCCATTTTGCGAAGGATGGTATTTCAACGATGGCTCCATGAAAGCTGGCGCTTCCACTTCAAAGCCTCCCATCTATCCTACACATCACAAAACAAAACTCAATGTCAAGTTATAGTAAAGGTTCACGGGGTCTTTCCGTCCTGTTGCGGGTAATCAGCATCTTCACTGATAATTCAATTTCACCGAGTTCTTCCCCGAGACAGTGCCCGGATCGTTACACCATTCGTGCAGGTCGGAACTTACCCGACAAGGAATTTCGCTACCTTAGGACCGTCATAGTTACGGCCGCCGTTTACTGGGGCTTCAATTCAAAGCTTCTCCCCTTGCGGGGATAACCTCTCCTTTTAACCTTCCAGCACTGGGCAGGTGTCAATCCCTATACATCCATTTACATGTTTGCAGAGATCTGTGTTTTTGTTAAACAGTCGGCCAGGCCTTTTCACTGCGACTCTCCTCTCAATATTGCTACCAAGATTCAAGCGTCTCTTTTTCCGAAGTTACAAGACTAATTTGCAGAGTTCCTTAGGGAAGATTATCTCGAGCGCCTTAGAATACTCATCTCACCCACCTGTGTCGGTTTACGGTACGATTATGACATGCCTAACCTTAGGAATTATTTCTAGACAGCCTAGCTCATGCAGCTTCCCGAACCCGAAAGCCCGGTCACTATCCAGCCTCAACCTTAAAGCAGCAAGCATTTGACTCGCCACAGGTCTAAACTGTTTGACGTTATCTACCAATCTAACGCGTACATAAACAATCTGTGTCATTCCATCGAAACATATCATAGTACAGGAATATTTACCTGTTTCCCATCGACTACGCTTTTCAGCCTCATCTTAGGGGTCGACTAACCCTAGGCAGATTAGCTTTACCTAGGAAACCTTGGGTTTGCGGCGAACGGGTTTCTCACCCGTTTTCTCGTTACTCATGCCTGCATCCTCACTTCTTATACCTCCAGCATACTTCACAATACACCTTCAACGGCTTAAAGAACGCTCTCCTACCAATCATAGATTAACTCTATAATTCCCTAGCTTCGGTACTATGTTTGAGCCCCGTTACATTTTCGGCGCAAGAACACTCGACCAGTGAGCTGTTACGCACTCTTTAAAGGAATGGCTGCTTCTAAGCCAACCTCCTGGCTGTTTAAGTATTCTCACATCCTTTCCCACTTAACATAGATTTTGGGACCTTAGCTGAGGATCTGGGCTGTTTCCCTTTTGACAATGACGCTTATCCGCCGCTGTCTAACTGCCATGCTCTTAACTTACGGTATTCGGAGTTTAGTTGGGTTTGGTACTCGGTTAGGAGCCCTAGTCCATTTAGTGCTCTACCCCCGCAAGTAAACGCATAACGCTGCCCCTAAAGACATTTCGGAGAGAACCAGCTATCTCCAAGTTTGATTAGCCTTTCACTCCTACCCACAAGTCATCCAAAGCCTTTTCACGGCCACTGGTTCGCACCTCCATTCGATGTTACTCGAGTTTCGCACTGCTCATAGGTAGATCACTTGGCTTCGGGTCGTATAGCATGCAACTAATTTCGCCCTATTAAGGCTTGCTTTCACTACGACTACAAGGCTATTACCTCTTAATCTTGCTACATACTATAAGTCGCAGGCTCATTCTACAAAAGGCACGCCATCAGGCCATCTGCTATTGCTAACAGGGTACCCTCTGACTACTTGTAAGCTTAAGGTTTCAGGTTCTATTTAATAGCCCTCAACGGGAGACTTTTCACCTTTCCCTCACGGTACTCTACACTATTGGTCACTGGTTAGTATTTTGCCTTGGATAGTGGTCTACCCAGATTCAAACAGGGTTTCACGTGCCCCGCCCTACTCAGGGACGGAAAAACCTCGTTTATATGATTTTGTGTACGGGACTATCACCTACTATGGTTTGCTTTTCCAAAACAATTCCACTATCATATAAAACAAAGCCGATGCATGTAAGTACATCGCTTGCCGCCCTACAACACCATAACAACAAAATCTTACAACTTGACATTGTTATGGTTTAGGCCCTTCCCCTTTCGCTCGCCACTACTTAGGGAATCTCAATTTTGATTACTTTTCCTCCGGGTACTTAGATGTTTCAGTTCCCCGGGTGTCGCCTCATACACCTATGGATTCAGTGTATGATATAGAAGGTTTGCTTCTATAGGTTTTCCCATTCGGTGATCTACGGATCATAGAATATTTGCTTCTCCCCGTAGCTTATCGCAGCTTGTCACGACCTTCATCGCCTTCCAGTGCCTAGGCATCCACCTTAAGCCCTTACTTACTTGACCATATTATCCTTTTCTTCTTTGAAGAGAATAAAAGAAAAATATGTCATGAATGAGACTTTAGCTAATTAAAGCTGTTTCTTATCTAATTCTTTAGTAACGCTCCGCTTAATTGTTTCTACTCTAAGACACACAATCTAATTGTGTTTTCTTTATCTAGTGAAGATTTTTATAATTGCTGATTTCCTTTATTAATTTATGTTGGAAAAAACTTTCTAAAAATCTACGCTCTCATATATCTGTCAAAGAACATTAAGTTTTTGTTTCTCATCAACTGTTTTACTATTGTAGCATACTAAATAAAAAAACACAACATTAAAAAGCTTAGTTTTTGATAAAATTGATATATTTATATTTAAATCAAAATACTGTATTATACATTTTATACAAAAAATCAGGGGAATTAAAATAAAACTTTATAAAAGATTATTTTTTATATTAAATTATCTTTAAAATTGATGAATTCAATATAAAATTCTTCCATAATCTTGAAATTTATATTAAAAATATAAAAAACTAGCATATTTTAAAAATATAATATATAATTTTGCAACAATAAATTATTTCAAAGAGAGTTATTTATTATGAGTGTGAATATTGAAGAAAACGGAAATTTAAAATTAAATTCTGGAAGTACTATATTTTATGAAGGGGAAACTGTAAAAAATATATCAATAGTTAAAAACGGAGAAATTGATGTTTGTATTTCCTCAAAAGAAATTTTAGGAATAGAAGATGAAAACGAAGTTATGAAATACAGCTTAAGATTATTTTCAATACCTAAAAATATTATGATTGGTATAGGAAGCTATAAATCTAATTCTAAATATATGTTTTCTTATATATCAAAAGATAATACAGAAATTTATACCGTAAAAACTCCTAATCAGGAATATGTAAAATCATTCTTCAAAATTAATAAAGCATATCTTACCAATATGTATCATTCTATAGCTTATATTCTTCTAAAATGTTATGAGGAATATATAAAAATAAAAAAAATTAATTCAGATATAAAAATCATATCGGCAAATCTTGCAGTTATATACTTTAATATCTCTCAGAATAAATCAAAAAATATTAAATCCGAACTTTTTTTAAGCTATAAAGAAATTTATGACGACTCTATAAACTCAGGCTTCAATTTTCCCGCATCTTTTGATGCAGATTTTGTAAAAACAGATCATTCTGAAATATATATGCATAATAAAAATCATATTACAGAAAACATGGAAAAATTAGAATTTGAAATTGATTATGTAAAAAGATTTTTAACTATGCCCAAAGAAATTAAAAATCAGTTTTTTACTTATGATGAAAATATGAGTTTAGATGCCTCTTATATGCTATATGAAAACCTGCAAAATATATCATATCTTTTAAAAAATGAAATTGTTGAAGCTATAGAAAATATATTATTTTTATCTTCAAATGAAACAGAATCATTATTCAGGGAATATGTAAAAATTGCTTCTGAATTAGATAAGCAGGGCAGAGATAATGATGTATATATAAAATATATAAAATTTATGTCTGATGAAATCAAAGATATTTACAGTAAAATTAAAACAGAATATAATTATGATCTTAATATAGATATTGAAGAGATGGATTCTGTAATAAAAAGAATTCAATCAAATATAATTGAGCAAATTCCTGAAGGCTTAAATGAAATCGGAGATATTAAAGTTACGCTTGGTTTTGAAGAATTACCTGAAGAGGTTAAAAATCCTGCTGAAAAATTAATTGAAATGTCTACCATTGATGAAGAAAAAGCCAGAAATTTTATGAAATCTTTGCAGGCATTTAGAAAATTAAGAGATAAATTCAGTACTGAAGATGATGTAAGAAAAATAAGAAGAGGCGTAACCAGCGTATTTTTTGAAATATACAAGGAAATTGCAAAAAGAATTATAATAAACGGAGATAATAATAAACTTGCAAAAATGTTTCTTAACTTCGGATATATGGACGATCAATTACTTACACCGAATCAAATAATGGATATTTATGAAATAAAAGACAAAAGCAAAACAAAAAGGATAAATGTATTTTATATAGATGAATGGCTTCAAAAAATTTATGATAAAGAAGAACCGCCTTCAGTTAATGGTTTCGGGCAGGATTACAGAGAAGCTTTAAGAGAATTGAAAAAGAGAGGAACTATAAACGATAAAGAACTTGAAAATCATTGGGAAAGTTCTTCAAAAAGACTTGAATATGAAATTGAAAATATGATTGAAACCACTCACAGATTATGTTACGGACAGGTAAGCATATACTTCCCTATACTTCATAAAGATATGGTTACAAAAGATTTTGAAAAAGCTTTGATTAGAAAAGATATTATGGAGAACTCTATCAACGATATAAAAGATATAGATTTTTCAGCATTCTACAGAGAAGTATTATACAAAAATAAAGAGCTGAATATAGAAAAAGAACTTGTTATGCAGGAAGTTCTGCCTAATATAATACTTATGCCGACATTCGGTTCAAGATCTATAATGTGGGAAGAGCTTTCAAGCAGACAAAAAAACAGCACAGGCAGATTCTTATTTCCTATATTCAGTTCGGAAGATCTTAACAGCCTGCTTCTTCCTACTATAGGAGCATTCAGATGGGAATTATGCAAAACTATACTGGGACCTTCATGGAATGATATTACTCAAATGTCTATTACTTCCGAATACAGCGATTATGTTCAATTTTATAGAAAAAATAGAAGCTTATCCGATGAAGCTAAAGAAAAATTAAAAGTTCAAATAAAAAAATGCAGAAATAACCTAAGAGAAGTATTTGTAACCGATTACAGCTTATGGATAAAATATGAAAGCAAAGGAATAATGAGGCTTAACAGAGCGGCAAGAGGCATATTATACAGACAAGTTCCTTTTGCTAAAAACATAAGAAGCGAACTTGAAAAACAGCCTATGTATTCCGAAATAGCAAACAGATTTAAAAACATAAGAAATAAAAAAGCCTCTGAATTAGAAAACAGGTATTTCAAATTTACAAAAACAGGAAATCCGCTTCCTGATGAGCTTCAGCATCATATAGATTTTTATAAAAATATGTAGGATAAAAAATTAAGTTATTAATAAAACATTAATTAATAAGCATATTTATTAAATTTTTATAATTATGTAAGAATACTTTTATAATTTTAAATAAAATATTATCATAAAGCAAATAACTTTTTTTTCGATATTTAAGACAGCCGTGATACTATATTTTATAACTATACTTGCAATAAAATTCATATATTGTTAAAATATATGCACTGCACTAGTATTATTTTTATAAAAAGAGTATTATAATGAGACTTGACTATATAAGACCGTTTACGGATGCATCCAATGAAATACTGCATAATTATCTAAAAAACCGCATAAGGACAAGCGATATTACATTAAAAGGTGATTTTGTTAATGTTTCAGGAATAATAGGAATAGTATCATTGTCTGAAGATATAGTTGGGCATTTTATAATAGATATGGAAATAGAAACTGCAAAAAAAATAGTTTCTATAATGAATGACAGTGAAGTAAAAGATATTGACAAAATGTCATTATCAACGGTACAGGAACTTGTTAATTTAGTGGCAGGTCTTGCTGTTACTAAATTAGAAGCATACGGATATGATGTCCATATATCTCCGCCGGTTATTATGAAAAGCAAGAATTTGGAAGTTTCGATAAGTGATTCGGAATTTCTGCATATAAAATTAGATACCTCTATCGGCGATTTTAATATATTAGTTGCCGTAGAATCAGAAAAGGAGTAAAAATATGTCTGACATTAATACAAAAGAAGCTGACGGTATAAATGAATTTGGGAAACCATACAAAGTTCTAATAGTAGACGACTCTGCATTCGTTGTAAAACAGCTGCAGCAGATTTTTGTATCTGAACAATATAATGTGGTGGGAACTGCAGAAAACGGAGAGGAAGGCGTACTTATGTATAAAGAATACAAGCCTGACTTGGTAACTATGGATATTACAATGCCTAAAATGGACGGTATTACTGCTCTTACTAAAATAGTTGAATATGATAAAAATGCTAAAGTTGTTATGGTAAGCGCTTTAGGTAAAGAAGATATGGTTAAAAAAGCTCTTCTTGCAGGCGCTAAAAATTACATAACAAAACCTTTAGACAGAAAAAAAGTTCTTGAGCGTATTAAAATGGTTCTTACAAAAAAATAACAATAGCTTATTATTTTATTTGTTTGGAATAATTAATTTTGAATGAATTAAGATTAACAGAAAAACAATTTGATCTATTTAAAAATTTTGTATATAAAGAAAGCGGTATATGTTTTAATGTTATCAATAAAATTATTTTAGAATCCAGAATAGCTTCTGCTATGAAGGAAAAAAAACTTGATAATGTTGAAGATTATTATAGAATTGTTTCTTCTGACAGAGAAGAGCTGAATAAGTTTCTTGATAATATCACTACAAACCTTACAAAATTTTTTAGAAATGAACCGAATTTTAGACTATTAAAAAATTATGTTCTGCCTAGAATAATGAAAAATAAAAAATCAGGGGAGAAGATAAGAATTTGGAGTGCAGGATGCTCCACGGGAGAAGAACCGTATTCCATAGCAATAACTTGCTTAGAAACACCCGGCATAAAAGAAGCAGATATAAAAATATTTGCAAGCGATTTGTCTCTTAACTCTTTAATAGCGGCTAAAGAAGGAAGATATGAAGTTCAAAAAGTGGAAAATGTACCTAAAGAATATTTATATAAATATTTTGATGAATTATCTTCAGGCGAATATGTTGTAAAAAATTATATAAAAAAACTTATAACTTTTGACTATCATAATCTGATACATAGAGGCAGTCAAACCAATATGGATGTTATTTTCTGCAGAAATGTTCTTATATATTTTGACAACGAATCTGTTAAGCTTACTGTCAACAGATTCTATGATATATTAAATGAGCATGGATTTTTATTTATAGGGCATAGCGAATCTTTATTTGGGCTCAATACTAAATTTAAATTTAATAATATAGATAATTCCATAGTATATACTAAAAATTAGGAGTTTTACATATGTTTGCAAAAAGAAACGATAATACAGAATCTAATTCAATTATAGGAGAAGGTTCATATTTTAAAGGCGAGTTTACATTAAACGGCACTTTAAGAATAGACGGCTGTTATGAAGGCGAAAAATTAGAAGTGGATAATATTTTTGTTGGTAAAACTGGGAAAGTGAAATCAAATATAAAAACCATATCGGCTGTTATAGAAGGAATAATTATTGGAAATATAGAAGCCAAAAACAGAGTAATGCTTATGCCTACCAGCAGAGTGCTTGGAGAAATAAGAACTCCAGAGCTTATAATACAAAACGGAGTTATACTTGAGGGTTTATGTATAGTATCGCAGGATCATCTCAGCAATCCTAAAGAAACCATTTTAGACCTGTATAATAACTGCGGCAGCACAAAAAATAATAATTAAAAGACTGCATAAATAACATGCCATACATATATAATGTAGAAAAAAAAATAAGCCTACAGATAATAGTAATAACTTTAATTACTTCAATAATCATTATATCTTCAGCATATTTATTTACTTCAGGATATATAGAAAAAAAAAGATTAAAATCAATATATGATTATATGTCTTTGGAAGACTATGATAATGCATCCTTCTTATTTAATGATCTTTATACAAAAAAACCATTAAATAAAAATATACTTATTACAGGAATAGATTTATATTATGATATACTTATAAGATCCGATAAAGAAGACACTAAATCAAGCGAAAGCATTATAAAATATGCAAATCAGTTATTATTAACTTCTAAATTTTTAAAAAATAAAAATATCATATATCAAAGATTGGGATACAGTTATAAAAGATTGGGGAATGCATATTATACTGATGCATACAATTCATATATCAGTGCTATAAATAACGGCGATAACCGTGTGTCTACTGCTATAGAGCTTGCTGACATATGTTATGAAATAGGATTATTTAAAGAAGCAGTAATATATTTGGAAAACTCAATTAATAGGGAATTGGAAGAAAACAGCGGACAATTTATTAATATGGAATTATATTATGAGCTTGCAAATGCTTATGAGGGAGATAAAGATTATACTAAGGCTATACAAATACTATCATCTATGAATGGAAAATTTAAAAGCGATATAATGCTTGAATCAAGAACTTATTCCAAATTAGGAGATTTATATTACATACAGGGACTATATAAAGAAAGTGAATTTTTTTATAAAAAAGCACTTGAGATAGATGACAAAAATCCTGATTTATATTATAGTATAGGAAAATTATATTTGCAGACAAAAAGAAGAAATGAAGCTGTAAAAATGTTCAGGGAAGCTATAAAAATAGATAATTTGCATAAGCCCGTTAGGGATATATTAAGGAGATTATGACAGATGTTTAACTGGTTATATAATATGTTCTCAAGCGATATGGGAATTGATTTAGGCACCGCTAATACTTTAGTTTATGTAAAAGGAGAAGGTATTGTTTTAGCCGAACCATCGGTGGTAGCCATAGAAAAAAGCACTGGAAATGTTATAGCAGTAGGAAATGAAGCTAAGCAGATGCTTGGCAAAGTTCCTAACTCAATAGCCGCTATAAGACCTATGAGGGACGGAGTTATTGCAGATTTTGAGACTGTTGAAAAAATGATAAGATACTTTATAAATAAAGTTCATAATAAAAGGACTTTGGTAAAACCCAGAATAGCCATAGGTATTCCTACAGGCATAACAGAAGTAGAAAGAAGAGCGGTAAGAGAAAGCTGCGAACAGGCTGGAGCAAGAACCATATTTTTAATAGAACAGGCAAGAGCGGCGGCAATCGGAGCAGACATGCCTATAAACGAGCCTCATGGAAATATGATTATAGAAATAGGAGGAGGCACTACCGAAGTTGCCGTGCTTTCGCTTGGAAGTATGGTAAGAAGTTCTTCCATAAGAGTTGGAGGAGATGAACTTGATGATGCTATTATCAAATATATGCAAAGAACTCATAACTTATATATAGGCGAAAAAACAGCTGAGGAAATTAAAATAAATATAGGTCATGCTTATAAGGGAGATATATCAAAAACTATGGATATAAGAGGAAGAGATTCCGTATCAGGACTTCCTAAAACTCTGACAATAAACAGTGCCGAAATAAAAGATGCCATAACTGATATACTGATAGAAATTTTAGAGGCTGTGAAATCTGTGCTTAATCAAACGCCTCCTGAAATTTCTGCTGATATTGTTGAGCGGGGTATTGTTATGAGCGGCGGCACTTCTCTGCTTCCGGGCTTTACTGATTTAATATCTATGGAAACAGGAGTTCCAGTAATCCTTGCAGAAAGTCCTCTTACATGCGTAGCTATAGGATGCGGTAAATTCATAGAAGAAACTAAAAATTTGAAGAATTACAGAAGATATTCTTAAGCCTTAAAAGTTATAAAAATTTAATAAATATAGCCGATATTCATAAAGTGAAACTTTTTATAAAACATAAATTGCTTACATTATACATTCTGCTGAATCTTGTAGCGGGAATGCTTATGGTATTAAATAGAAGTAATTTCGTATTTAATTTGCAGTCTGTTTATGCGCTTGGGGTATATCCTATACAAAGCGCAACAAAAAGCGTATCAAGAGCATTTGTATATCTTTATACAAGCATAACCGATATATTTACGCTTCAAAGTCAGGTTCAGATATTAAGAGACAGAATAGCGGAGTTAAGCGGTGCAGCTTTAGAGTATGAGCAGTTAAGTGCAGAAAACGAAAGACTCAGAAGACTATTAAACGAAGCTCCCACAGATGAATATCCTTTGGAATATGCAGAAATAGTTTCTAAAGATCCTCAGAATTTCTATACTACAATAGTTATTAATAAAGGAAGTGCTCATGGAATAGTTGTAGGAATGCCCGTTATATCATATCAAAACGGTTATAAAGGACTGGTTGGAAAAGTTGTGGAAGTCAGAAGATATAACAGCAGAATATTATCATTAGTGGATAAAAGATCTCAAATATCAGTAATGCTTGAAAGTTCAAGAACTACTGGAATAATGACAGGACAAAGTCCTAAATCCACTCAGACGCATCTGCAGTATATAGATTTGCAGATGGATGTTGAAGAGGGGGAAAAAGTTGTTACAAGCGGAATGGGCGGAGTTTTTCCAAAAGGCATATTGGTAGGCACTATATTTAAAGTTGAAAAGAAAAATTACGGACTTTTTCATGACCTGTATGTAGAGCCTGTTGTTAATTTCTCAACTTTGGAAAATGTTTATGTTATAAAAAAGATCCCTGATCAGGAAATTATTATGCTTGCAAATGAAGAAGAAAACGGAGCGTCAAAATGAAAAGAGTTATAACCGTTATAATTACAGCGCTGATTTTGATTCTGATACAATCATCTCCCGCTTATGATTTGATAAGAGTAGCGCTTGGAGCTAAACCCGATTTGCTTTTAATTTTTTTAACTTTCATAGCATTTAGGTATGGTTCTTTTGACGGAATAATATACGGTTTTATTATAGGGCTTTTGCAGGATATTGTATCAAGCGGAACTTTTGGTTCTTATGCCATAATATTCTTAAATATAGGATTTTTTGTAGGTTTTTTCAATACAAGAATATTTATAAAGCAAATAGCCGCAGGAATATTTGTAACATTAATAGGATATTTAATAAAGATAATAGCCTTATTTTTAGTAACTTCTATATATTCGGATCTTTCAAATGTTGCCGTTTTAATAAGATCCGAATTACTTGCAGGTCTGCCTCTTACTGTAATATTATCTTCGCCTTTATTTATAATATTTGAGAAATCTGCTCCTTTAATTTATGATAAGCAGAAAATACATGTTGATGACAGCACTAAGGAATATTTGGAATAAAATGGCAAACTCTGAAATTGAAATAAAGGCATATATTAAAGATTTTGAATCAGTTTTAAGTTTTCTTAAGAATAATGCTAAATTTAAAAAAAAGTATTTTAAAAAAGATATTTATTATGCTAAAGAAAACTGTATAAAAAATGCCGACATAAAAACAAATGACTGCATAAGACTTAGAATAGAGCATGGCGGATACACATTCTGCACAAAAGAAAGAGCATTAATAGAAGATGCGGAAGTTAATGAGGAAATAGAATTAAAGGTAAGCAAAAAAAAAGCAAGATTTATTATAAGTTTTCTATCAAAACTGCAGAAATACAGAGAATATGTAAGCAAAGAAAAAAAAGGATATGCTTTTATATATAAAAATGCTTTAATAGAAATTTCAAAAATAAAAAATTTAAATAACTTCATAGAAATAGAGTTTTTAAACTCAAATGAAACTATAGAGAATCAAATATTAAAACTAAAATCAATATTAAATGAAATAGGTATAGATGAAAACTGTATTGAAACAGAGCCTTATATAAATCTTCTTTCTAAAAATAAAAAATATTAGAAGATTAGCAACTGTTTTTGCGATTATCTCTAGCAAAAATAAAGCAATTTTTATTAAATTTTTTGGAGCTTTTATGTTGAAAAAATATATACAAAATAAAATTATACCAGTAGTTACAGTAGAAAATGAAGAGGAAATAAGAAATATAGCCGAACTTTGCTTAGAGTTTTTGCCGTCTATAGAATTAACTTTAAGAACAGAATACGGATATAAAGCTTTAGAAATATTGGCTAAATATTACCCTGAACTTCCAAGAGCCGCAGCCACAGTTTTAAATACTAGTCAGGTTGATAGAATACTTGATTTGGGAACTAATTTAATAATAAGTCCCGGATTTCAGCCTGTAATGCTTGAATATGCCAAAAATAGAAATTATTATTATATACCTGGAGCGGCAACACCTGCTGAAATTGAACAGTGTTTATACTATGGACATAAGTATATAAAATTTTTTCATGCGGGCTTATTCGGAGGCATTAATTGGATAAATAATATAGCTCCAGTATATCAGCATATGGGTGTAAAATTTATGCCTTTAGGAGGAGTAAGCATCAATAATGTAAAAGAATACTTAGAAAACAGGTATGTATTTGCATGTGGCGGGTCTTGGCTTTGTCCTAGAAATTTAATGGAAGAAAAAAATTGGAAGGAAATCAGAAAAAGATTTGAAGAAGCTTCCAAATTGATAAAATTTTAATATTTTCACTTATTATTTTTAAACAATTTCAATATTATAATTTTTATTATATAATAATAATATTATATTAAAAATAGGAATATTTATAATGATAAGCGAAGAAAACAAATATTTTTACAGAGCATTAAGCAATATTCAAAATAAGAAATATGATGATGCTGTAAATGATTTACTTAAGGTTATAGAAAAAGATAACAGCAATTTAGATGCCTATCATAATTTAGCAAGAGTTTATTATGAAATGGGAAATTATGATAAAGCTATAGAAACTTTCAATAAATCTATAGAAATATATCCTCATGACAGCGATGCATACTATTACAGAGCTGAAGTTTACTTATATAAAAATGATTATGATAAGGCAATAGAAGACTTAGAAAAAACTATATTGATGAATAGTGCATATTCCGATGCATACTATCTGATGTCAGCAGTATACGAAAAAAAGAAAAAATACAAAAAAGCTGTTAAATACTTAAAATATACATTAGAGTTCAACAGAGAAGATTATATAGCATACTATGATTTATATAAAATCTATACTATATTCTCAAAACATAGAAAATATGATAAAGAAAAAAAAGAAAAGTATCTTCAAAAAGCATATAAATATTTAAAAAAATCGGCAGATTTAGGATATGAAAAAGCCTTAGAAAAAATTAAAGACATACAAAATAATTAATAAAATATATTAAAATAAAAAATTACTTGCAATATGATAATACTATAATAAAATATGATAATACTATAATAAATAAAAGGAGTTTTAATTATGCTTAAAAAAGTTCTTGTTCCGTTGGCAGAGGGAGTAGAAGAAATAGAAGTTATTACTATTATTGATGTTTTAAGAAGAGCAGATATTGAGGTGGTTTCGGCTTCTCTTAACAATGATTTGGAAGTAAAAGGTTCTCATAATATAGTTATAAAAGCTGATACTTCTTTGGAAAAAATAATAAATTATGATTTTGATGCTATAGCACTTGCAGGCGGCTTAGGAGGAATGAATAATCTGAAAGCGGATATTAGAGTAATTGAAAAAATCAGAAGTATGTATAAGGAAAAAAAATTGGTGTCTGCAATATGTGCCTCTCCTATAGTTCTTGGAGAAGCAGGAGTTATAAAAGGAAAATATACCTGCTATCCCAGCTGTGAAACTTCCATTAAAGAAGGAGAATATTCAGAAAAAGATATTGTTGTATGTGATGACAATGTCATTACTTCCAAAGGTCCTGCCACAGCTATATTTTTTGCTTTAGAATTAGTAAAATATTTAAATGGTTCTAATGAAGAATTAGCTAATGCTCTATTAATACCATTAATAAAATAATTTTTATCAGCAATAATAATAAATAATATTGATTTTAAAAAATTTTTATTATATATTATTATATATAATAAAAAGATTTTTAAGGATTTAAAATTGAAAGTTATTATACCCGCAGCAGGAGAAGGCAAAAGATTAAGGCCGCACACAATTACAAAACCTAAGCCTATTCTTCCAATAGCAGGTTCCACAATTATAGATTTTATCATGACTGAAATATCTTCAATACAAGATTTAGAAGAGGTGATATTTATAGTAGGATATTTACAGGAACAAATGATTGAATACTTAAAAGATAAATATCAAAATATAAAATTAACATTTGTAGAGCAGAAAGAATATAAAGGATTAGCGCATGCCGTATATCTTGCAAAGGAATATATAAAATACGATGATAAAATATTTATTATTCTAGGCGACACCATATTCAAGCTAAACTTATCAAATATAGTAAGCAAAAATGAAAACTCTCTAGGCATATGCGAAGTTGATAATCCAAGCAGATTTGGAATAGCCGTATTAAATGAAAATGGAATAATAACAAAATTGTCAGAAAAACCAGAAGAACCTATAAGCAATTTAGCTCTTACTGGAATGTATAATATTGTAAATACTAAAGAACTCTTTGAAGCTATAAAATATATTATAGACAGCGGTATAAAAACCAAAAACGAGTATCAGCTTACCGATGCATTAGAAAATATGATAGAAAAAGGCATTATATTTAAAACATTCAAATTAGACGGCTGGTATGATTGCGGTGAAAAATCGGCTATGATAGAGACCAATAAAACTATTATCAAACATGAAATATTAAGCAAAGGAATAAAAGATACGGCTATAATACCGCCCGTATTTATAGATAAGGATGTAAAAATAGAAAACTCGGTAATAGGTCCATATGTGCATATAGGAAAAAAATCAAAAATAGAAAACTCAATACTAAAAAACTGCATTATATTTGAAGAGGTAAATATATCAAATGCTTTTATGGATAATTCTATAATATCTGAAAAAGCAACCTATAAAGGAAAAACAAATTCTATGGATATAGGAGCTTCTATTACTATAGAACAAAATTAATATAATAATACCTTTATTTTTATAAAGATGCGTTCATAAATGCCATAACAATAAACTGCAGTAAGCTTACAAATAAGAATATTACCGTATCCATTACTAAAAGAGAATGCGGATAATTAGTAAGCATCACCGCAAATCTTACCTTATCAGCTATTACAAAAGAAGAATACATTAAAAAACTTACAATAAGCTTTATATGATATTTTAATGGTATAAAATGAAAAAAAATCATAAAAAATAATGCCGCCAATAAACTTTGAATAAAAGAAAATAATTCAAAATAATAAATCATCTGAATTTTATTATTCCAATTCATTACCCCCGGCAGTATCTCTCTCATATAATAAAATTTCTTAACAAATTGAAATTCCAGCACAAGTCTGGTAGCTAAAAATCGAACAACATAACAAGCTAAAACAAACTCTAAATACCTTAATATTATATTTTCCATAATCAAAAATTATATAAATACCATTCATCGCAATTTTTACAAAAATCTAATTTTCCGCATACATTATCTATAAAATAATTCCCAAGCATATTCCATATATTTGCTAAATCGTTTTTATATATTGAATCTGCTTTTATTTCTCTGTTTATATCAAAACGGCATATATAAATATCTCCGTAAGAATCTATAAATAAATCACGGGCTAAATGCCAGCATCCTATATTAATAAGAGGAGTCATATCACCTACCCTATTATCATCTACAATACCCCTGTAAGTATAATATTTCTGCATTATAATTTCTATTTTATACTTATCAAAATACTTGTAATAAGAAGCCAAATAATCAAAATTATATTTCTGTTTTATTATCTGCAAATAAGTATTTTTAGGCTCCCTAAGCAGATAATAATCTATATTTGACATAACTGTTTTTATATCTCCGTTTTCATATATTTTATTATAAACATCTTCATCTACAGCATCTAAATGAATAATAACATGAAGATTTTCTCTTTCATTTTGCAGGCTTATTAACTTTTTAGCCTTTTCGCTGTCAAGCATCATAGCATTTGTTTCTAAATATATATTAACATTTTTATTTTTAGTAGAATAATTTAATATTTCAAAAATATCATTATTAAGCATAGGTTCATAATAACTTCCTACAGACATGCAAAAATCTCCGCAGAAATTCAAAATATTATCATAAATAATTTTGAACTCTTCCAAAGTCATATTTTTCTCATCTTTTGAAAGTTCATTTCTAAAAAACCCACTCTTTAATAGAGATTTTTTTATAATATTTTGTCTATTGCTGATATCTATTTCTATATATGAAGGCAGAGTTCTCCTTATGCTTGGATTTTCCTCTATAGCTTTAACTATTTCATCATAATTTTTATAATTTATAAGTTTATTTATCAATATTGCATTTCTTTTACTATCTGCAAAAAGCGATATTCTATAATATCTCATATCATACTTAGATATAAGTATTTCTATTTCAAAAAAATTAGGGTCAACAAATACAATATTATTTACAGCAGTTTCAGAAGGCTTTATATTTTTTGTTTTTATAATATTAAATAACTTTTCAAAAGAATCCCTTCTAATTATAAAAGGAACTATGCCTGCAGGATAATTTTCCCCATAACTAAAATAAGAAATATTTTCTTTATGAATTTCGGTTAATTTTATAGTTTCTTCAATATCAAATAAAGGCATACTGCTGGGTATATAAATTATATTATCATAATTTTCACTTTCTTTATAAATATTATTCAGATAATTTTCTATATTTTCAAGATCATTGTTTTCAATATATTTAATATCACAATTCAAAGTATTTTTCAAAATAACTGTTTTATCATTAAAAATATTATCAAACTCTTTGGAATAATCACTATCAAAAGATTTGTCAATTAATATTAAAAAACTCATTTTATATACCTCTTAAAATTAATAAACATATACATAAATCTTAATCAGAATATGAAGAAAGCATATCTTCCTGCTCTTTTTTAAATAAAGCGTCCGTTATTTCTGTTATTTCGCCGTCCATAAATCTATCTAGCTTATAAAGAGTAAGATTAATTCTATGATCTGTAACCCTATTCTGCGGAAAATTATAAGTTCTTATTCTCTCGCTTCTGTCTCCAGAACCAATCTGCTCCCTTCTCTCTTTTGCTTCTTTAGCCTTTCTTTCAGCCTCTTCTTTTTCATATATTCTGGCACGGAGAACTTTTAAAGCTTTAGCCTTATTTTTATGCTGGCTCTTTTCATCTTGGCATTGAACTACCAAACCTGTAGGTAAATGCGTAATCCTAACAGCACTGTCGGTAGTATTTACAGACTGCCCTCCAGGTCCGCTTGAGCGAAATATATCCACTCTTATATCTTCATCTTTTATAATAACATCGCTTTCCATAACTTCTGGCATAACAGCAACCGTAGAAGCAGATGTATGAATTCTTCCCCCTGATTCTGTGGCTGGTATTCTCTGCACTCTATGAGTTCCGCTTTCAAACTTTAATGTTCTGTAAGCATCTTTTCCAGATACAGAAAATATAACTTCCTTATATCCTCCAAGTTCGGTAGGGCTTGTGTCTATTATATCCATTTTTAAATTAGTTCTTTCTATAAAACGGGCGTACATTCTAAATAAATCGCCTACAAATAAAGCCGATTCATCGCCTCCTGTACCAACTCTTATTTCCACTATAATATTTTTCCCGTCATTTTTATCTTTTGGAAGAAGAAGAAGTCTTAGAGAGTTTATTATATTGTCTTTTTTTTGATTGAGAGCATCTATCTCAATTAAAGCCATTTCTTTAATCTCTTTATCGGTTTCAGAATTATTGATCATTTCATTAGATTCTTCTATTTCTTTTAATACAATTTTCAATTTTTTATATTCTTCAACAATATCTTCAATCTCATGTTTTTTTTTCATTAAATCCTGTATCACTCTGTTATCTTTTATATCAGCGTCATTAAGTTTTCGTACTATATCTTCATAAATATTTTCCACTAAAGAAAGTTTATCAATTATTGACATAAAATAAATTTATCTCCAAAAATAATTATTAATTATATATGAATAATAATATTTATCAACTATCTGTTATTATGATACGCTTTTAAAATTGGCTTTAAAGTCTATATTAATATGCGTATAATTTGAATTAATAGAAGAAGCTATTATAATGCTGTTGGGATAACTCCAAGTTCTAAACGGTATATTAAAATTTCTTAAAATATCCTGAGATTTAGAAAACTGTATTGTAAATATATAGTTGGCATTCATATTTTTAGATATTTGATTGTTAATATATAATTCTAAAGTTTCATCGTCATAGCTATTATCTATAACGGTTTCTATAGCTTTTTCATTTTCACTCGCAAAATAAACAGTATCTATAAAAGTATAATAAAGTATATTTACATTATTTAAATTATAAGAATATATAAAATTATTATTATAACCTCTTTCATTTTTATTTATATTAGTATATTTATCCAATAATGATATTTCAAGCTTAGGAAGTAAAGAATTATCATTTAATATATCAAATATAATTACAGGATAAATAATTTCGGATCTTTTAGATTCAATGCATGCAATAGCCGCTTCTCCGTATAAATCGTTTATAATACTCCCAAAAGAATAAACATCATTCATTTTCGTAAATAAATTAAATATTTCAGCATATAATTTATTATTATGTTTAACTTTCAAATCATTATATATAATAGGATAAAGACCCGCTAAATATGACTTTAATCCTAAATACATAACCGTTCTTTCTTTTGATAAATATTTTTGTATATCTATTTTTCCTTCCAAACCATAAAGAGAATATTTATCGGAACCTCCATATTCATAATCTGCAAAAATATCGGCAATTCCGTTATTGTCATTCAATTTAATATTTCCGTATATGGTATAAACATTATTAAAATATTTAAGCGGAATAAATAATATAGAACCGCTGCATTTATTATAATCAAATAATCTTTTATTGACATAGAAAGAAATATCAGACTTATATTTATTTTCAATATTATTGAATAATTCTATATCATTTATACCGTCCGAATAAGAATTAAAAAAATCTAATATTTTTTTTATATGATTATAATTCTTAGAAGATATTAAAAGACCTTTATAAAAACCGAAAAATAAATAAGGTTTCCCATTGTCCAAAACATATATTTTATTTCCATTATAATTAATTTTTTTTACATTATAAGAAACATTGTCTATATTTAATTCTTTAGGATTAAAAAAAGAGCTTAATATAAATGAGTTTAATTTTCCTATATCAAAAATATAAAATATTTCAGAATTACTCAAATTACCGTTATATTCCCAAAACAGCAAAGCGGAATTTCTTTTTAATATTGGTTTAGAAGCAAGTCTTACAAAGAAATTATTATTAGTTTTTAATATGTTTGCAAATGAATCTGCAGTTTTAAGCAATAGGGAAAAGTCATACATAGATTCATCATGCGATATTCTATAGGCATATATTGAATCTGAAAATTTAAGTATGCTTTTATCAAGACTTTTTACACTTATATAAGCAATGCTGTCTTTCGGAAGTTTTATTTCAGATATATTTTTTTTATGAAGTCCGTATGGAAAATATCCGAATATAACTAATATAAATACCGATGCAATTAGTATAATAAATAATACAAAAAATAATTTAATTTGTCTTTGTCTTTTAATGCTTACCATATAAAATTATTTCCTCAAATTATATTTATAATTAATCTCATATTTTAACATATTTATATAATAATTGATATTTGATACTACCGCTATATAAAAAATCCGATTCAAGCTGTACACCTGAATCGGACTTTATTAAAACAATATATTAAATATTATTTATTCATAGATTCAACTATAGCATCAACTAAAGCATCAACTTCGCCCATATTAGCAGCTTTCATAGAAGAAGAAACAGAAACCTGAGCATCTAATATTTCGCATTGTTTCAAATTATTTTCAATAAACTCCTGCATTAAAGCACCTGATTTAGGAGCCCAAGAACCATTTTCAATGATAGCAAATTTACGCTTCTGAAGATTTAAGAATCTCATATGATCCAAATAATCATGCATAGGCGGATAAATATTTAAGTTATATGTAACGGAAGCCAACACAACATGACTTAGTTTGAATGTATGAGAAATTAACCAAGAAACATCAGTGCTGGATACATCGCACATAGTAATATTAGTAACGCCTTTTTCAGCTAATTTACAAGCCAATACTCCAACTAAATTTTCAGTGTTTCCATACATAGACGCATAAGCAATTAATACGCCTTTTTCTTCAGGCTCATAAGTACTCCATTTGTTGTACTTATCAAGAATATAACCTAAATTACTTCTCCAAATAGGTCCATGCAAAGGACAGAACATTTTAATTTTATCAATGATTCCGCCTGCTTTTTTAAGCAAATGCTGAACCTGAGGACCATATTTACCAACAATATTAGTATAATATCTTCTAGCCTCGTCAAGCCAATCTCTGTCAAAGTTAACTTCATCATTGAATAATCTTCCGCCTAAAGCTATAAAAGAACCGAAAGCATCGGCAGAGAATAATACTCCATTAGTAGTATCAAAACTAACCATAGCCTCAGGCCAGTGAACCATCTGAGCGGCAACAAAAGCTATTTCATGTTTGCCGAATTTTCTTGTATCGCCTTCTTTTACTATATCTTTTTTATCTTCAGGAATAGTAAATCCGAATTGATCCATAAACATAAAAGCTTTTTCAGTAGATATAACTTTAGTTTCAGGGTGTCTTAATAATACCTCATCTAAAGAAGCGGCATGATCAGGCTCCATATGATTAATTATCATATAGTCAAGTTTTTTACCATTTAAAACATATTCTAAATTATCTAAGAATTGTCTGCAAACAGCCCAATCAACAGTATCAAAAAGAACTGTTTTTTCATCTAAAAGAACATAAGAGTTATAAGAAACACCTGTAGTCAAAGGGTGTACATTTTCAAATAGAGACAAACGATGTTCATTCGCTCCAACCCAATATAAGTTTTCAGTAACTTTTCTAACGCAATGCATTATTTTCCTCCTTATTTATTATTTAATTTAAGCTTTAATAAAATTAGCTTTCTCTTCGCTACATTCAGGACATGCCCATTCATCAGGAAGAGATGTAAAGTCTGTGCCCGGAGCTATTTCAGACTCAGGATCTCCGATAAATGGATTATATTCATAACCACAACCAAGACATACATAAATTTTAGGTAATTCAATTGTTCTCTTAGGAGTGATTTTTTTCATTTTTTTGTATGGTACTTCTGCAGGTTTTTTAGCGCCTGTATCAAGAGCTTTAGTCAATAAAGGAAGAATCTCTTTAACATCGCCAACAATACCGTAGTCAGCATTTTTGAATATTTTAGCAGATGATTTTGTATTAATAGCAACTATAATAGATGCATTTTTAATACCTTTTAAGTGCTGGTTAGCGCCTGAAATACCGCAAGCTATATATAAGTTACCGTTGAATTTCTGACCTGACATACCAACATATCTTATGATAGGCAAGTATTTCAATTCTTCAGCAACAGGACGAGAACATCCTATAGCAGCACCTGCAGCTTTAGCCAAATCTTCAACAAGCTTCATATTTTCTTTGCCGCCTATACCTTTACCTGCGCTTACCACTCTTTCAGCATTAACAATAGGAGTATTAATATCAATACCTACAGAGAAATCGATTCCGTCTTTCTTAAGAGCTGCTACTAAAGAATCAACTTTATCCTGAGCTGAACCTTCTTTGAAGATGATATTTCTTCTTTCGCCTGTAATAGGACCTTTCTTAGCCATAGGACCTGCAACAGCGGCTGCAGATTTAGGCATTTTACCAAGTATAGATGCAGAAATAACAACTTTTTGTATTTCGCTTGTACCTTCATAAATAGTACAAATTTTAGCATCGCGGTAAGCTCTTTCTACGATATAAGCACCTTTAATATAACCGTTACCGCCATGTATCTGAAGTGCTTGATTTACAACTTCCAAGCCTATTTCAGAAGCGTATAATTTAGCCATAGCAGATTCTGTACCATAAGGTTCATGTCTGTCTTTCATAGCAGCCGCACTGTATATAAGAAGTCTTGCAGCGCGTAATTTAGTAGCCATATCGGCAAGCTTGAAAGCAATAGCCTGCTGCTGAGCTATAGGGCGTCCGAACTGTATTCTATCTTTAGAATAAGCTACAGCAGCCTCGTAAGCACCTTGAGCAATACCTAATGCCTGAGCGGCAATACCTATACGGCCTCCGTCAAGAGTCTGCATAGCAATTTTGAATCCCTGACCTTCTTTACCAAGCAAATTCTCTTTAGGAACTTTAACATTATCAAAAAGCAATTGAGCAGTTGCAGAAGAGCGGATACCCATTTTATCATATTTTTCACCGAATTCAAAACCTTCCCATCCTTTTTCTACTATGAAAGCGCTTACGCCTTTTAAACCTATACCAGGAGTGGTAACAGCAAATACTACATAAGTGTCAGCTTCCATACCGTTAGTAATGAATATTTTTTCACCGCTTAATAAATAATGATCGCCTTTAAGTTCTGCAGTAGTTTCAGTACCGCCTGCATCAGAACCTGCTTCAGGCTCAGTCAAACCGAATGCTCCTATTTTTTCACCTTTTGCAAGAGGAACTAAATACTTTTTCTTTTGTTCTTCTGTACCAAAAGCATAAATAGGATAAGATCCTAAAGAACAATGAGCTGATAAAGTTACACCTATACTGCCGTCAACTCTTGAAAGCTCTTCTACAGCTATAGCATAGGCAATATTATCAAATCCTGCTCCGCCGTATTTTGTTTCAAAAGGCAGTCCCATAATATCTAATTTAGCTTTACCCAATTCTTTTACAGCTTCTTTTGGAAATTTACCTGTTTGATCAAGCTCATGTGCCATTGGAGTAATTACTTCTTCAGCCCATGCTCTTATTTTAGCACGAAGTTGTTCATGCTGCTCTGTTGTTTTAAACATTTGCTTCTCCTTTAATATTTTTATTTAATTAATAGTATACAAAATGATGATAAACTTTCAAATTTATTTAAAATTATTTGTTGCTTTTTCTCCAAATTTTTGCTTTTTCAGCTTCTTTAATTAATCCGTCTCTTAAATTAGGATGAGCTATAGATATTAAAGCTTCAGCTCTCTGCCAAGTGGTTAATCCTTTTAAATTTACTTTACCGTATTCAGTTACCACATAATGAGTATTAGCTCTTGTATCTGTAATTATAGTACCATTAGTAAAGCTTGGAACTATTCTTGATTTTAACTGTCCGTCTTTTCCAGTTACAGTTGAAGATAAACATATAAAGCTTTTGCCGCCTTTAGACAAATAAGCGCCTAATACAAAGTCAAGTTGTCCGCCTGCTCCGCTTATATGCTTAAAACCTGTCGACTCTGCACTTACCTGACCAAACAAGTCTATCTCAACCGCATTATTTATTGACATAAAATTATCAATGGAAGATATCACTCTTACATCATTAGTATAATCCACAGGAGCTGATAAGCATTGAGGATTATTATGTATATAATCATAAAGTTTTTTAGTACCAGCACCAAATGCATAAGTTTGTCTGCCTTTATCTATATTCTTTTTAGAGCCTGTTATTTTTCCAGCCAAAGATATATCAACAAAAGCATCAACATACATTTCTGTATGAACGCCTAAATCTTTCAAATCAGACTGCGCTATTAATGAGCCTACAGCATTAGGCATACCTCCTATACCTAACTGCAAACAAGCTCCGTTCGGTATTTCTTCAACTATAAGTTTGGCAACTGTTTTATCTACTTCGCTGGCTCCGCCTGCAGGCATTTCTTTTATAGAAGGATTGCTTCCCTCAACTATCATATTCACCTGATTAATATGCACTGCTTCCCCGCCTATATAGCTTGCTCCTAAGCATTTAGGCATATTTTTATTAACTTCCACTATAACGCATTTACATCTTTCTATCATAGCCTGCATATGAGAAGCATTAGGACCGAAATTGAAATAACCGTTTTCATCCATTTCTGATACTTGGAACATTGCAACATCTATACCTCTATGCAAATCTCTGTAATATCTAGGCATTTCAGAATAACGAATAGGATCATAAAAACAAAAACCTCTGTCTACCGCTTTTCTTTCTAAGCCTGACATATGCCATGAATTCCATGTTATATGTTTTTCAGGATTCTCTATTTTGAAAATCTCAGGCTCCCACATTAATATGCCGCCTCTAAAATTAAGATCTGTTAATTCAGGCAACCTTTTTGCTAAAGCTTTATCTAATTCCACCGCTGTAGCAACTGTCCAGCCGTAATCAATCCAATCACCCGATTTTACTACTTTCACCGCTTCATCGGCTGTTGTTAATTTTTGTTTGTATAGTGTTTTAAAATCCATAAAAAACTACCTCATTTAATATTTTTGAATAAATTATTGTTACTTTAATACACTCTAGTATAGTAAAATAAAATTCAATTGTCAATTAAATTTATATATAATTATTTTTTTTATTCTAATTTATTTTTTAATATAAACAGTAATATACCTTAATAATAAATAATCGGCTTATAAGACAAACCGCAAATATAAAATATTTTTAAACAAAAGTGTGTACATATTATGAAAAAATTATTTTTTTATATTTCTGTAATGATGAAGAAAAATATCATAAGGATAAAACTTAAAAGAATCGCTGTAAACATTATCAATTAAATTCTTTATTAAATTAAGTTTTTCTTTAAATGATTTATCTTTATCTGCTATTTTACTGAGTTCAAATAAAAAAGATTTTCTTACTATCTTCATAAAAATACTTATTCTTATCATCTCATCAAAAAAATATCCGCTTGGTATTCTCATCATGTTGATAATAAAAAAGAAAATAGATAGAAAATAAAGAACTGAGGCTATTCTAAGAAAATATGCAATAGTAAAATCTACACCCGCTTTATCAAGATAAATACCAAAAACAGTATAATACTCTCCTCTTGAGTTTAAAGCCTGAATTATGAGTATGGCTAAAAAATACGGAATTAAATGCATCAGCCTTTTTACAGTTCTATAAATTGATTTAGTAATTATTATATTAATGATAAAAAGAGCTGCCGAAATATATATCAGAAGATTAATTTTTATAAAAAATATAGCTATTAATATAAATAAAGCTGAAACAGCAGAAAATATATAAAGCATTATTTATTTACACGCTCAACATAACTATCATCTCTTGTATCAACTTTAATTTTATCACCTATATTAATAAATAAAGGCACATTCACCTCAATACCTGTTTCAAGTTTTGCAGGTTTTAAAGTGGAGCCTGTAGTATCTCCTTTAAATCCGGGCTCGGTATAAGCAACTTCAAGCACCACATGTATAGGAAAGCGTACAGCAGTAACATCATCATTAATATACTGCAAATCAACTTCACTGTTGTCAAGCAAATAATATCTGCTGTCGCCTAGTATGCCTACATCAACAGAAACTTGCTCATAATTATCCAGTATCATAAATATATAATTACTGCCGTCTTCATAAAGATATTGAGCTTTTTTATATGATAAATCAGCCTCTTCAACACTTTCGGTAGAAGAAAAAGTCTTTTCTATCATATTTCCTTTAAGCATATTTTTTAACTTTGTTTTCACATTTGCTTTTCTCTGCTGTGCCCTGTGAAAGTGCGCATCCACTACCAAATATGTTTCTCCGTCTAAAATTATAGCATCGCCTTTTCTTAAATCATTTACAGGTAACATTAAAAACTCCTAAAAAAATTTTATTTTTAATAGAAATTATATTTCTTTAATATTTGTTGTAATTTATTATTCCGTATCCGCTTTTCCCAATTTATTTTCAACATATTCTTTATTTAATTCAAATATCTGATTTTCTTTACCATCGTTATTAGGCATCTCATACATAGCGTCAAGCATAACCCTTTCAAATAAAGCCCTTAAGCCTCTTGCCCCTGTATGCTCCTCCATAGTTTTTTTCACTATTGCTTTCAAAGCATCATCATCTATTTTTAATTCTATATTATCATAAGAAAATAATTTTTTATACTGCTTAGTCAAAGCATTCTTAGGCTCTCTCAATATCTGCAGCAGCTCTTCTTCTTTTAGCTCTTCCAAAGTGGCTATTACAGGAAGCCTGCCTATAAGTTCGGGTATAAGTCCGTATTTAACCAAATCTTCTGTAGAAATATTTTTCATTATCTCATCATAATTAAGATTATCCATAGAATTAACTTCGGCTGCAAAACCCAAGCCTTTTTTTGATGTACGTTCTGCAATAGATTTTTCTATATCTATGAAAGCTCCTCCGCATATAAAAAGTATATTGGAAGTATCTATATGCAGATTATCCTGATGAGGATGTTTTCTTCCTCCATGCGGGGGAACTGTAGCAACAGTACCTTCTATAATCTTTAATAAAGCCTGCTGTACTCCTTCGCCAGACACATCTCTTGTTATAGAACGGGATTCGCTTTTACGGGAAATTTTATCTATCTCATCAATATATATTATTCCTTTTTCCGCTGATTTTATATCTCCGTCAGCATTCTGTATAAGTCTAAGTAAAATATTCTCAACATCGTCTCCCACATAGCCTGCCTCTGTAACGGTAGTGGCATCTGCAATTGCAAAAGGTATATTCAATGTTTTAGCTAAAGTACGGGCTAATAATGTTTTTCCGCTTCCAGTAGGACCTATTAAAAGTATATTGGATTTTTCTATTTCAACATCATCTTCGGTATTTTGAGTTATTCTTTTATAATGATTATAAACGGCTACGGATAAAACTTTTTTAGCATAATTCTGTCCTATCACATAATCATCAAGCAAAGATTTAATTTGCTTTGGAGGAAGTATTTTTATTTCATAATCTTTTTTTTCTTTAGATTTTTTATTTTGCATATTTATGCTGAAATAATCATTCGCTATAGCAGAACAATCGGAACATAAATAACCTTCATTGCCCTCAATATATCGGCTTAATTCTTTTAATTCTCTTCCGCATAGAGAACAAACTTCTTTTTTATCATTATTCTTTTTAGACATATAACTCCAATTCTATATTAAAACATAACTATTGCAATAAAAAATTTAAAAAAATCATAACAAGAGACCTAAGCCCCTAAAAAATAATTTAATTAATTATTAAGATATTATTTTATTCTCTGCTTGAAAAAACCTTGTCTATAATGCCGTACTCTTTAGCCTCATCTGAACTCATAAAATAATCTCTGTCCATATCGGCTTCAAGTTTTTTAATATCCTGTCCAGTATGATTAGCCATAATATTATTGAGTATGCTTTTCAGACGAATAGTTTCTTTTAACTGTATTTCCATATCGGTAACCATACCTCTGGATCCTCCAGAAGGCTGATGTATCATTATTCTTGAATTGGCAGTTGCAAATCTTTTACCTTTAGCACCACCTGCAAGAAGCAAAGCACCTGCGGAAGCAGCCTGTCCCACGCATAAAGTTGCAACATCAGGCTTAACATACTGCATAGTATCATACATACCTAAAGCTGCGGTAACAACGCCTCCCGGGCTATTTATATATAAAGAAATATCTTTTTCAGGGTCTGCAGATTCTAAAAACAGAAGCTGCGCTATAACTATATTAGCTACATCATCATTAATCTCTCCGCCTAAAAATATAATTCTGTCTTTTAAAAGTCTTGAATATATATCATAGGAACGCTCTCCTCTGCTGGTTTGTTCTATTACATAAGGTATAGTCATATAATTTTTCTCCAAATTCATATATTGTCCTATTTAATGGGTATATTAGTATCCGCCCCAAACATCGGATTCTTCAGCTTTAAAATTTCCTGCATTTTTTTCTTCAACATTTACATGCTCTTTAACATAATCCATTATAGCTTCAGAAGTTGCTCTTGTATGGGCATCACGCATTATATAATTAACAATATTCTGCTGCTCCTCTTTAGGAAGCTTTGCAAGTCCCATATAGCTTTGATATTGATACATTTTATTTGCATATTCTTTAGCTTTATCCTCATTTACAGTTATGGAATCTTTATAAGTATCAGAAAGCTTAGCCATAATCATATCAAAGATTATCTGCTTTCTTACATTTTCTTCATACTCTCTTTTGATATCTTCATCAGTTTTAGCAACAGAAATTAAAAAATCTGTTTTGCTCATTCCTCTGCTTGACATAGATTTTTCAAATTCATCTAAAGAAATTTCTAATTGTTCTTCAAAATAACCTTTAGGAAGCGTAATATTAACTAATTCTATTAATTTATTAAATAAAGTATCATTTATAAACTCTCTATCGGATCTTTCCTTAGCTCTTTTTATTAAATGCTCTTTCAATGAATCTTTTACTTTTTGTCTGTCTTCCTCTTTAGAATCATCTTTCATATCAGGTTTTTCAACTTTTAAAATATTCATTATAAAAGTAGCTTCTCTGCCGTCAACATAGGTTTTAAGGAGCTTCTTATCATCTTTTTTTACCCCCAAAACATTTCTGGCAAATATGCTTTCATTTTCATCTTCGCTTGCAACAACCGTTAATTCCTTATCATATTTTTTATTTTCTTCATCATCAAATTCTATTTTAACATTAACTCTGTCTCCAAGTTCTGATTTTAAATCGCTTTCCTCAAAATGAGAAAATCTCTGAAGAGAAAGCTTATATGCATCTTCAACAGCATTATCATCAACACTGTATTTATTTTTTTCAACATTAATTGAAGACAAATCAGGCAAATCAAACTCAGGTATAGGATAATATTCATAATTAAGATAAAGTCCGTCATCTTTTTTTTCCAAATTAAGAAGCTTAGGCGTACCTAAAGCCTTAACATTTTTTTCATCATGATAAATATTCCAAGCCTCTTCTATTAAAACTTCATTAGCTGCGCCTTCTAAAGCCTCTCTGTATCTTGAAAGTATAATATTATTAGGAGCATGACCTACCCTAAAACCTTTAACATTAACTCTAGGTTTATAATACTCTATTTGTTTCTCCAATTCTCTGCTGTAAGCATCTTCAGAAACAGTAATTTTCAATGTAACTAAATCTTTTTCATTGGTTGAAGTTTCAAAATTTAAATCTTTAATATCCATTTTAATAATACCTTTTTAAAATTAAAAAATAACCCCAATAGAAAGATATATCTATTGGGGTTATCAATGAGCGGGAAACGGGACTCGAACCCGCGACAGTCTGCATGGCAAGCAGAAACTCTACCAACTGAGTTATTCCCGCATAGACATTGAAAGGAGTATAACATAAAATAAAAAAAAGTCAACTATTAAAATTATAAAAATAATAAATCCTTAAATATAATCACAAAGATAAAAAGTCTTCTAAAAATTTTCCGACTCCGTCATTATCATTGCTTAAGCATATATAATCAGCTTTTAATTTTACTTCCTCTTCTGCATTTTCAACGGCAACTCCAACACCTGCATATTCCAGCATTTCTATATCATTATAATTATCTCCGAATGCTATTACCTGATTTCTATTTATGCCTTTTCTCTCGCAAAGCCAGCGTAAGGCACTTCCTTTATCTATACCTAAAGCCAATACTTCAAGAAAGTTTGTATGCGAAAAAGATGTATGAACATTGAAGCTGTTTCTTATATGAGTCTGAAGTCTTTCAAGCTCATCTCTTTCACCTATAAACAGCATCTTAGTAAATTCGAAATTCCTAACATTATCAAGCCCTATTATGGTATCCGTAATATTCTCTCTTTCAATATATTTCTCATAATAAAAATCAGGTTCCGATACTATATATCTTTCTCCGCTGTAAACATGAAGATAAACATCATAATCGCTGTAAATACTGCAGATAGATTTCGAGGTATTCTCATCTATTACTTTATTGTAAACAAACTTTCCATTTGTATCAGCGATTACAGCTCCGTTAAAAACAATAGAATAATTATTGTTATTAATCATATCTTTATAACGCTTTGCTCCGTTAAAAGGTCTTCCTGTGGAAAATATTATTTCAATTCCGTTTTTAATTAAATACTGAAAAATCTTATTATTATAATCGCTTATGCAGCTATCGCTATTTAAAAATGTACCATCCAAATCGGTGGCTATAAGTCTTATACCCTTTTTTATAATCATAAAAATATATTATCATAAAATAAGGCAAAAACAAGCACATATAAAAAATTAAATATATTACAAATTCAAATTATTTCCTTTACAGAAATTAGATTTTACAGGCTCAAATGAATATCTATGCATATCGCTTGGTCCGTAAAGTTCTATAGCCTTAATATGTTCCTTAGTTCCGTAGCCTTTATTCTTTGAAACTTTATATTTTTGATACAAATCGGGAAGCTCATTCATCATTCTGTCTCTAACTACTTTAGCGATTATGCTGGCGCATCCTATAGAATAAGATTTAAAATCACCTTTAATTATAGAACATTGTTTTATATCAATATCCAATTTCATAGCATCTATTAATAATACATCGGGCTGTAAAGTAAGATTTTTAACAGCATTAATCATAGCTAATTTTACAGCATTATAAACATTAATTTCATCTATAGTTTCAGAATCAACAGAATAAACGCTGAAGCATAAAGCATTATTTATTATAAGCTCATATATAGATTCTCTTTTTTTAGCTGAAATTTTTTTAGAATCGTCCGCATCACATACTATATTTTTTTTTGATATATCAACATTATCATTATTCAATTCTAAAGGCATTATAACAGCAGCTGCAGTAACAGGTCCGAATAAAGAGCCCCTTCCAACCTCATCAATACCGCATATATATTTGCATCCAGACAACAAATATTCTTTTTCATATACAAATTTATCTTGAAAACACATATATATAAAATAAACACATCATAATAACTGATAAGCAAAAAATACAGCAAGTATAACTGCAAATATAGAAACAGACAGTATTGCAATATTACTGATATTTTTATTATATTTAATATTTTCTTTTATATCATTTTTATTATACTGCACAGAATCATTATTATAATCAATATGTTTATTATTCTGTAATTTTTTATTTACCGCATATATTAACTGTTCATATTTCATATTATTTTTTTCTAATAGTTCGCTCAAAGATTTTATAAACTCATCATTCTTTATTTCCTGATTTTGAGACTGAACATTAATTTTTTTATTAATGCTTTCAGCAAACCCCTCAAGCTGATAATTACCTGCATTTGAAAGCTTATTAATACTTTCTTTCAAGTCTTTATTATCTTTTCTTAAAGACGATACTTCTTTGAAATTTTTAAGATTATGCTCAAGTATAATGCTATTAATTTTTTCTTTCTCTTCATCTAAAAGCTTTATATTTTCTTCTTTATTTTTATCAAGCCTATCTGATATATTATCTATTTCTTTTTTATAATCTTCAGTATAGGCATCTAATTTGTTAATAAGCTCATTATGTTTTAAATTATTTTCATTAACAGTTTCTTGTAATTTAGAGTTAATACTTTCTTCAAAATCTTTATTATCTTTTCTTAA